>JAGGDU010000039.1 GCA_018457135.1 Trichodesmium erythraeum GBRTRLIN201
CTCCAATTAAGATAGTTATAGTATTGATTTGACTATTTTCGGAGAAGTCTAATGAAGGAGAACTTTTTATTCAATGGAATCGTCAACTTAAAAATAAAGGTAAGTAGGTAGGCATGAAAAAACTTAGCTATATTAAGATTTGTATACTAACTCTAAGATTCTCCATACAGTTGATTTGAGGTGAATTTATATTTTGTTACATAGCGACAAATTTCAACACCGACCTACTTAATTCTGTTAAGGTGATTTAAATGTTTAGCAGCTTATAGAATTATAGAAATATATTTAAAAATTTTTAATAATAAAAAATGAAATTAATTATATGCCAGATAAATCATCAATTATTTTCCCCTACTCCCTACTCCCTCTTTAAGGGTATTGTATTCTTCAATCTGATTGCAGTGATCGCTTTCAGTAGAAAAAGTTTTGTAGCTACCTCTATGAGTAGGACTTAGAGAAATTTGTAGCACAAAGATAGCCTCAACCTTTTTTGTGAGAGACAAATGCCTATAATATGTAATGTCAACAAACTCAAAAAACATGAAGACATAGCTTGATGAAAAGCATCCATTGCTTCAGCAAAGGTATTCAAAGGTAGAGTAAATTAATCAAAGCTCCTAAAGTATAGGAAAGTTGAAATGTTTGACCAAACTAAGACACCAATAGTTGAAACTCTTCAAAATCTCACCCAAAAATTTCATGCCCCTTTCTATGCACCAGGGCATAAACATGGAAAAAGCATTCCACAATCCCTGAGTGAATTATTAGGAAAAAAAGTCTTTCCAGCAGATTTACCAGAATTACCAGAACTAGATAACTTATTCGCTCCAGACGGTGTAATTCAAGAAGCTCAAGAATTAGCAGCAGAAACCTTCGGCGCATTACACACCAGATTTATAGTCAACGGTTCTACTTCAGGAATTATTGCCGGAATTCTAGCTACTTGTGGAAATGGAGATAAAATAATTTTACCTCGGAATATTCATCAATCTGTAATCTCTGGCTTAATTCTATCTGGAGCAATTCCGATTTTTATCGATCCAGAATATGATTTAAATTGGGATATTCCTCTCAGCATTACTCCCGAATCTATTACCCAAACATTAGCAAAACACCCTGATACTAAAGCAGTTATGATAGTTTATCCTACTTATCATGGTGTTTGTGGAAATATTAGAGCGATCGCCCAACAAGTCCACAAATATAATATTCCTCTATTAGTAGATGAAGCTCACGGAGCTCACTTTGCTTTTCATTCAGAATTGCCAATACCAGCATTATTAAGTGGAGCAGATTTAAGTGTACAGTCAACTCATAAAACTCTAGGAGCTATGACTCAAGCATCAATGCTTCATGTTGGTAGTAATCGTATTGATCTTGATCGACTTGAGCAAGCATTACAGATATTACAGTCTAGTAGTCCCAGTTATCTACTTCTAGCTTCTCTTGATGCTGCCAGACAACAAATGGCTTTATTTGGTGAGGAACTAATGAGCCAAACCCTGGAATTAGCTAAAAATGCTAGAAACAGAATTAGTCAACTCTCGAATTATTCAGTATTCAATCTAAAAAGAAGGGAAAAGAAGACAGAAGAAAGAAATTTTACTTGCTTATCAAAAGATTCAGATTTATTAAAGAATAGGGTTAAAGAAGATATTGGGGACTCAGGAGCAATATTCTCAAATCCTAATACTCAACTTCCAACTCCCAACTACCCTCCCAATTTTCTAATTAAGAATTATTTCAACCCAGGATTTATTGCTCTTGATCTTACAAGATTAACTATTAAAGTTTCTCAGATTGGATTCAGTGGTTATCAGGCTGATGAAATTTTACATCAGGAATTAGGAGTTACTTGTGAGTTACCCAGTTTTCTAAATCTGACATTTATTATTTCTCCAGGAAATACAAAGGCAGATATTAATCAATTAGTAACTGGTTTGATTAGTTTAAGGCATCGGGGTAGGATTAATTTACCTACTAACGATGGAACAAAATTTGACCTTAAAGTGAATGATTTTTCAATACCTATTTCTCCTAGAGATGCTTTTTTTGCTCAGAAGAATTGTTTACCCATTAAAAAATCTGTAGGATATATCAGTGCCGAATTAATTTGTCCCTATCCACCAGGTATTCCAGTATTAATACCTGGTGAAATTATTACAGAAAAGCATATTCAGATACTTGAACAAGTCCAGGCTAATGGTGGCATAATAGTAGGATGTAGTGACCCTATTCTTAAAACTATCAAAGTCTCTAGATTTTAGTTTTGACCAGCGCTTGTCATCAAATAGAGGGATTGACATTAAAGGAATAGTATGGGTCTAGATAATAGCTATAGCAATAACAGAAAAGGACTGCTCTAAATGACTAGAGGTTATAGCTTGGGTGAGGATCAATGGGAACACATTCAAAATTTATTATCAGGATATGAAAAGACTGTAGACAGAAGCGTAAAGAACAAACACTTCTTTGTATTTGTGAAAGCTGTTTTATAAAGATATAGAGCCGAAATTTCAAACTAGAGACTGGCCATAAAGATTTGTGGACTTCAGGGTGATCTATACAGGACTTACACAAAGACACTATATATAGTGTATAGCAAATAGAGTGATCGCTATAATTTTTTGATCGCGATCGCCAAGTATTTCTGATACTATCTCCATCCATAAAAACTTAAATAACTGTCATTTTAAGTGCAGGATTTTTGAGTTCAGATGTTAGATATTTGAATAATAATTGATGTTTTAATTTATAGATAGTTTTTTCCATAATTTATACCATTTTTTTTCAAATAATTCCAGACAAAAATAGCGCCATTAATATGATTTTTTTGAATTTTTTTCTTGACGACATTGGCAAAATTCTATTCCCGTTAACTGCTTAAATAAGAACGTAAAATTCTTCTATTTTCCACCTAGTTTGCGACTCAAATTTACATCATCTGTAGAAAATTTACTGAAGTCATTAGTAACAATATATTCTGTTCTATTGGCAGAAATAGTAATCCAGAATAGCTTGACTTTTTTATTCCTTGTAAAACCTTTGATTTTTATTATTTTACCTGATATTTTTTATAATTCATTCCAGCTTAATGCAGAAATATTTTTATATTTTTCTACACCTACAGTATCATCTACTAAACGATTTATTCTTAATGGAAAACAATAAATTTTTCTATCATTATCTATCAATACCATTAATTTTTTTTTGCATACCAAATCTCCATCAATACCGTTTTAAATAGTAATTTCTTCTTATTTACCACATCAAACATCATATCTTCAACGTGATCTATTTTATTTTTTTTGTCACTATCTGGGTCATAAATACGATAATCTATTATCCAAAATTGTTCACTTTTCGGATTAAAATAGAGACAATTAACTACTCCTATAGCCCGAATTATCTGATGTTCATTAACACTGTATTGTCGTCGCACAAATTCAATTTTTGTAGCCTATTTTTTATGAAGAACTGTATCATCAAAAATTAGGTATCCTTCTATAGTTTTGACAATTTCTTATTGGGCATTTCCCTACAAATCTTCTGAACTCAAATTTTCAATTTTTCAATAACTGTTTATTGTATCATGGCTAACTTTTTCTAGGTGATTTGCTAAATTTGTCATGGTATAATTTGTATGATAATAAAGTAAATATTGAAAATAATCAATATAGTTAAAATTCATATTGTTAACTCAAATCAACAATAAAATTATTCTCTAATAGCTAGGGTTTTCTGGCAAGATTTATTGAGATAGAGCAACACTTATACAGCTAAGGAAAATCAACTATACCTAAGCCTTAAGTTATTTAAGTTTTTATAGGACTAAAGCCACCAATAGTAAGCAATCGCTGTCTAAAAATTATAGCCATCCCTCTACTAACTATGCGCTATATATAGTATCTTTGCGTAAGTCCTGCTATAACCGTTTTAGTCCTTGGAGTTGCTCAGAGGTCTGGGAAAAAGTATTTCATACTCTAGCTGAGGATATATAGCACTACCCATTTAAGTTAGGACATATAATTAGAATAGCGATCGCTAAATGGGAAGGGGGATAATTATTAAAATAGCCCAAATCCTTCAATGCTCCAACTATCTACTATGCCTGAACTTACCCCTAAAAAAAATAACACAATGCCCAAGCCAAAGTAGTTGAGCGCGATTTTTTCAACTACCGGTTACTGGGTAGAATAGATGGGCTTTTAAGGCCCATATAGTACATTTGTATGGAAGGAAGTTCAGCTATGAAAAGACGTTAGGACAATTCTTAAATGCTGCATCAACGCAATCTCTAATAGACATCTCCAAAAATTATCACTTCCCTTACTGTAACTATCTTCTCCAGAG
>JAGGDU010000040.1 GCA_018457135.1 Trichodesmium erythraeum GBRTRLIN201
TCTGTTATTCTTACTATTATATCTGTTGCGACCAATATGGGATTGCTATAGTTATATCTAAAGTTCTAACATAGATTGGTGAGGGTTATAATTTTAAATAGACGTTTTTTTTATAATTATTATCTATACAAAAAGTATAGTTTTTATTTTGACTAATTGCAATCTATCAAGTTAATATTTTTCTAATATTAATTTTTGGACAAAACATTAATTTTATATTAGATTTATATTAGAAAGATTGATATTAGTTCATTTACCAAGTTATGTTTAGTATAACAAACTAGATAAAATAGTTATAATTCAACACTACCTACAATTATTAAAATTCTTTTTCCAAGAAAAAAACAAAATGTATTAAATTCTTACTCTTATTATCCTCGTCAAATAAGTGTGGCTACTCAGATATTAATATCATAAATTAATTGCTTATATTAACATATCACTACATATATAGGACTACCCTATAGCTTTATTTAAATCTACCAATGCTGTCTTATAATATCCTCAACTATGAAGCCTATTACCATGAGATTTATAGTATATATGGGCTGTTCGGGGTTAATACAGATTGCTTTATTGTAACTTTGAATGCTTATTCTCCTTTTACTGTTGTATTTCTTGATAGCTTCAACTAGTAATTGCTTAGATACAAGAATCCTAAGACCATGAATATCCCTACAAAATTTAGGAAAATTACTTAGTCTCGGTAGGGAGTAACAACTACAATAGTAGGAGTTATTTTTCATTCTTTGTCCCTGGGGAAAACACTAAGTTTTTTCACTGTTCCAAAATAAATCATCACTAGCTTATTATCTAGCTCGCGACCCGTTAAATTTAATGGTTTAATATCTTTATAAAGAAAATTATGATTATAAACATACTTTAATATTTCTAGTATTTATTTAAGGACTTAAATTGTAAATGCTTCATCTAATGGTTTGCCAGGAATTATTTCTTTAGTTAAATTATATCCTTTCCTTTAATAGACTCTTGAATAAAATTTACTATCCTCCTCAAAATGTTCTCTTGTTGCCCTAATTAATATAAATTTTTTCCTTCTTTGTTAAATAACTATCGTGTTATCTGTAAAACTTATGGATTATAATTTTTCTTTAGTATTTTGACAAAACATTGGGGACATTGGTGACAAGTTAAGGAAAAGAGAAAATTGTCAAGGGCAGTCTTTCTAAAGGTCAAAAATAGTAGGAAACTCAATCTAGATAATTAATTGAGAAATTGAGGCCAGCCATGACTACTAGTAAAAAAAACCAACAGAGACCACCTAAAAAAAGAAATAGTGGTCAATGTTGGAAGATGAAGTTATAGCCAAGCAATTGGAAAGATAACTGGCACTAGCCATTACAAATAAAGAAAACTACTACTGACAAATAGGACTTAGGGAACGGATATTAAATTTATGGTTGATAATGACTGGGGTATTAACCTTATTCTCGCCAGAGGTAGCTGGAGTCAGAGAATTGACAAGAATGTTAGCTAAAGATGGTTTTTTGTGGTGTAATCACACAAAGGTTAGTTAACAAACTGTATCACAAATATTTTTGACATTTCCCAATGAATTATTGGAGAAAGTATTTAAAGATTTATTGTCTAGTTTAAGAGCAGCTTGGCAGAGCATAAATAAGGGTTTGTTGCTAGAAAGTCTTTAATTTACCTTATTAAAATTCCCAAATATATATTTGGATAATATATGGGTCAACATTGGAGGTTTTATTTAAGAAATTAAAAGGTTGATAATAAATGAAAAAATAACAATTAGTAAGAAAGATGAGTCTAGTTATTAATTTAATAATCAGATTACCAGTATAGATTTGGTTTGAAGAAAATCCCAAAGCATCTAATACTAAACTTGAAGAAAATATTTTGAATTTAGTGACAGAAAATACTTTTTTATTGTTATATATAGGGTTGTATTACTTTAATTTTTGGTTAAAATTAATAGATAAAAAAGTGTATTTTATTACTGACAAAAAAAGGGGGGATAGCAGTTCCCTATGCAACAGGTATTTACAGATAGCTATGCATTGCAATACAGAAATATATGTCTTATTTCTGGTACTAATAAAACTCCGTTTATCACTTTACGTTTAATTGAAATTAGGTCAGGAAAAACATGGAATTCTTATTTAACCAGTGTCCTATAACCTTATACTTTACCCCCTTATATAGTAGCAGATTTATATTGGTGGCGTTGGAAAATTGAAGATGCTTTTGATACTGTCAAAATACTCTTTAATTTATATTTATGGACAGGTTCAATTAATGGAATTAAGTGACAAGTTTGGGCGACTTGGTTATTTTATGCTGTCTTAGTAAATTTAGGTAATGCTCTAGCCGATGAACTTTCTGTAACCTTTGATAAAATCTCATGATTATATGATTTATCGTGGTTTTTATCATTTTATGAGGGGTCACCAAAAAGGTAAGGGAAAAGACCCTATTAAATATTTTGCTGACCCTCAAAATTGAGTAAAAGGAATTATTGAGCAGCACCTTAAACCAAATGTTAAATTAATTGTCGCACCTTTTTCTGAGCTTCAATGAGGAGCTGAACAATTTTTTTTTAGCAATTTTCTCCAACTCTCTTGAAAAAAGACTTACAAGCTTAACTTCTCACCAATGAATTGGGGATAGTATGGTCAAGCCGTATCTACGGCTAAATAAATTTACCCAAATCCACCTTCAGCTAATTCATGAATAATTTTATAGCAACGTAGTAGTATTCTATTAACTAACATATTTAACATAAATATTCAATATATTGCTTTTTATCATCTTTTTCTCAACTAACTAATCCAAATTGAGTGATTAGTTATTAGTATTTCCTACTATTGAAGATAAATTTTTTCGGCGATCGCTACGCCACAAAGGAATTAATTTCAACCCAATTAAATAACTTAATATTCCACCAATTAGACCCATTACTAAACAACCTAAAAATAGAGATGTGATAAATTGAGTTCCATATTGCATTAACTCTGAAAATGAATGTATACTTTCAGGTATAAACTCTTCTTGAGATTTAAGTAACCATTGACCAACTTGAAAGTTAATTGCATATATTGGTAAATAAGTTAAAGGATTACTTACCCAAGTGCCAGCAGCAGCAGCAACTTTATTACCTTGGAATAGAGTCGCTAGTACTATACCAACTATAGTTTGTAAACCAAAGATTGGAAATAATCCGGCAAATACTCCTAATGCTAAACCTCTAGCAATATATTCGGGAGTTCCCTGCATTCTGATAAAGCGCGAGTATAAATATCGCCCATATCTATTCCAATAAGATAATTTATTTTTTTCTGATAGAGATTTTTTTTGAGTTAGTAATGGTAGTATTTGCTGAGGAATTTGTGAGATATTTTTGATCATAACTCCAATAAATTTATATTAGCTGACTATTTAATTACCTGTGCAAAATTAATTTAACATTTTTCACCGAGTAGGGAGTAGGGAGTAGGGAAAAATATACCCTATAATTTATAAAAATAACAATTCGATTTAGATGCCACCATCACAGTTTAATTTAAGTGGACTCCTTGAAAATTGAATTGGACGGAGGAAGGAGCCGAGATATCCCACGGGTTTACCCCTAGAAGTATGTCAAATAGTTGATACTGTTTTACTAGATATATGAATCATATCGTCACCATCAAAACTAAGTTTGATGGAACGTCCCTACTATGCTCTGCCTTGCAGGAAAACTTCTGTAATTGTCAAATATTAGGTGAAAAAATTTATATCTGTTTCAAACTAAACATACTTGTTGAAGTTTCTAGTATACCTCCTAATTTCTACCTAACCTAGGGCATCAATGCTATGCTTTTATATTTAATTAGCAAGCTCTAGATATATTCCTGAAATTTGACACCGAAGTATCCGAACTATTGGAAGTTGTCTTTTAATAGGGAACGAAAACCCAACCCGCCCAAGGCCAAGAAAGCTAAGATGAAACCGGGTTCGGGGACAGATGCAGATGACGATACAAAACCTAGGGTGACTGAAAGCCGATCGCTTTGACCGATAGTTTTGCCGTGGTATGGGTTAGCAAGTTGCCATCTATTGCATTCCTTACTGTCCTTGGATGTCCATTATTTCCGAGAACGGTGAAGTCAGCAACTAGATTCGCAAACTCGGTCGAACCGTCGGCAAAATTAAATCTCATCTCCCTCAGGTTTAAGCCGCCTCCAGATGGTTTCCCGTAGTTAAATACGCTCTTAACTGTCACGTATTCTCGGTTAATATCTAAATTGCCAAAGCGATCACTATAGAATATATCATATAATTCTATTGATTTTCCCAAGAAGTCATAAGAACTGGAATTAAGGATGGAAAGTCGATTTAAAAGCTGGGAACTATATAGGCCGAAGGTATAGGGTTGAGGAAATGTGCCGCCTGTTCTCTCAAAAAAGGTGATGGACTCTAAATTAGTAACTTTCCGAAGGGATAAAGCTTTGGCGCTTAAGCCTGACATTGCTGTTATTGTGGTAATAATTATTGCTCCAGTAACAGCACTTGATAATTTTTTTGTGGAAATCATCACTTGTTTTTGGATAAGTATATAATGATATAAAAGTCGCCATTCATGTTAACATGACTTACGCAGCACTGCTAGATATGGTGTGTTTTCATGAATCTTTCCCAGATTTAGACTACAATTATTGCCTTTGCATAAGTCCTGGTTAAGAAACTTTCACGCTTCTCAATTTTATTTCATAAGAGAATTTAATTTCTAACTTCTAACTTCTGACTTTTAGCTTGACCTATATGTTATATGGTTCTTAAATTATAGCAGAAAAATTAAGGTATTGTCGAAAATTGACAGGGGACTTGACAGTTAAAAGAAAATTAACTACAGTTATTTAAAATTACACAATACAAAGGAATATTTTAGCAGTATGAGTAATAATCGAAAACTATATAAACCAGTGGCTTGAGCTGACTTGGGATTTTTAGCCTGCTCTTGAAGATAAGTTACGACTGCGGTCAGTGGCATAAGGGTGAAACACCGAAGCTAGCTCCAAAGCTTATGCAATTCCAGATCAATGTAAGTTTGGGTAAGTTTAGTCGAACGGAAGATAAATCTTGTATATCTTCGACCACAAATGTAGAGGTCTTTTCCTTCCCAATGCCTAGCAATATATTGCTCAACAAAATATCCATTCACCTCTACATAAATATCTGATTAACTATGTAGAAAATAATCAGAATTATAAGCCCCCCCCTTTTGAAAGAATCAAAAAAATCAAATTCAGTATTCTAAGCCGGAAGCTTCAGCGGTTGGTACTGTAATGGTGATAACTGTATGGTGATAACTGAAATGACTCCTAGAAATACTATTGCCGCGATCGCTACTGCTATTGTTCCCCAACAAGGAAGTGTGGGGATAGTCCGAATGTCTGGTTCTGAGGCGATGAAAATTGCTCAAACCCTATTTCATGCACCGGGGAAGCAAGTTTGGGAGACTCACCATATTCTTTATGGCTATATCCGTCATCCCCACACTGGGCAATTAGTAGATGAAACTTTATTATTGATTATGAAAGCTCCTCGTTCTTATACCCGTGAGGATGTGGTAGAATTCCATTGTCATGGTGGAATTATTGCGATACAACAAGTATTACAATTATGTATTGAGGCAGGGGCAGAGCTAGCTCAACCAGGAGAGTTTACTTTACGGGCTTTCTTAAATGGACGATTGGATCTGACTCAAGCTGAAAGTATTGCAGAACTCGTAGGTTCTCAATCTCCCGCTGCTGCTCAAGTTGCTTTAGCTGGTTTGCAGGGTAAGTTAGCTAGTCCAATTCGTCACTTAAGAGCTTGTTGTCTAGATATTTTAGCAGAAATAGAGGCACGCATTGATTTTGAGGAAGATTTACCTCCTTTGGATGAATCTGAAATTAGTCAAAAACTGGATGATATTTTGGTGGATTTGTCAATGGTATTAGCTACAGCAAGTCGGGGAGAGTTATTACGTACTGGTTTAAAGGTCGCTATTATCGGACGTCCGAATGTGGGCAAGTCGAGTTTGTTAAATGCTTGGAGTCATAGCGATCGCGCTATTGTTACCGATCTTCCTGGTACAACCAGGGATGTAGTTGAATCTCAGTTGGTGGTAGGTGGTATTCCGGTTCAGGTTTTAGATACAGCCGGTATTCGGGAAACTGAGGATCGGGTAGAAAAAATTGGGGTAGAGCGATCGTGTCAGGCAGCTGAGTCTGCTGACATTGTTTTATTGACGATTGACGCTCAGGTTGGTTGGACGGAGTTAGATGAAGTTATTTATCAACAGGTCAAACATCGTTTTTTAATTTTGATAATTAATAAAGTTGATCAAGTTGATTTGGTTCATTCAGAATTAATTAGGTCAATTTTTTACCCAGAAACTATTAAAAATGTTGTGGCTACAGCCGCTATTAATAATCAAGGAATTGAGGAACTGGAAGCAGCAATTCTTAATGCTGTAAATTTAGATAATGTGCAGCCAGAAAATTTAGATTTTGCAGTTAATCAAAGGCAAGCAGCAGCTTTAACTAGAGCTAAGATAGCTTTGGAGCAATGTTTAAATACTATTAAAAATAACTTACCTTTAGATTTTTGGACAATCGACTTAAGGGGAAGCATTTATGCTTTGGGAGAGGTTACGGGAGAGGATGTAACGGAATCTGTTTTGGATATAATTTTTAGTCGCTTTTGTATTGGGAAGTAATTTTTTTTTGATAGTTAAGTAGGGATGTTGCATCGAAGGTCCATATTTTTCGATAATTATTTTAGAACATTTGAGAACAGTAGTAAGAGCATCAAGCTCACTTACTAGATATTGTTTCTACCTATCCTACTATTACATAATCAGAGCTACCCTGACTTGTCCGTAGCCTTATGTCCCCAATGGGAAGTCCACCATTATTGTCTATTTCTATTCCTGCTCGTAAATTTTGATAAGATCATAATAACTTTTATGAAATATTTATGATAAAATAATAACAAAATTAATAAATATAATAGGAAAGAAAAGACAAATGACTGGATTTATCAAAGGATTATTTGGGAACAAAGATGATAATCAACCAAAGGAAGCTTTCTTCTTAGATGCAGATAGTGCAAGTAGTCTTGGTGATGTAGACTTTATGAGGAAACCTAAGACAGTTAAGAGGAGCTATCCTAAAGCAGCAGGTAAAATTAATG
The DNA here is from genome assembly GCA_018457135.1 of Trichodesmium erythraeum GBRTRLIN201. Classification (GTDB taxonomy): domain Bacteria; phylum Cyanobacteriota; class Cyanobacteriia; order Cyanobacteriales; family Microcoleaceae; genus Trichodesmium; species Trichodesmium erythraeum. The sequence continues at coordinate 7,204 of JAGGDU010000040.1, forward strand.
ATATAGAAGGAGAGACAGAAAAGTCTGTTTCTTCTACGAAAAAACAAGAAAATACAGTAGAAACTAAACGTTCTTCTTATTCTTCTAGTTATACTCCAAGTACATCTACTTCTAGTTTTCCACAACCTTCCAAATTTACGTCTACTCCTTCAAAAACTCCTAATAATAATAATTCTAGTGATGGAATAGATTTTAAAAACATGGCTCGTAATATCAATAAAAAGAGATAATTGCTTTGACAGTACTTCCCCCTGCCCGTGAGGTATACACTCAGTGGCGAATATAGTCTACAATACAAGAATTTGACCATTCACACCTGTATATGGTCAAGTAATGATTATTAATTAAAATATTGACTTAAAAATATAGCAATTTAATTTTAGGTTTGAAAATTAACTATTCAGTAAATAGGTTTATTACATAATGGTTAAATTTTGAAAATACTAATTATTGCTATATTTTTTATTTCAGTGGTAATAGGCACTTAAACACTCATTGCAGGCTTTGACTAATTTTCTGTGAGATATACAGTATAAGAGATTCAGTTTTAAAAAATGTGTAATTAATTTTGTGTACCTGCTTAATTTATTTTCATTTTAGTTTTCAGGTATGTTTTGCTTGATCAACTATTTTAGCAGGTGCTTCTTATATTTCTTGTTATTGAATTAAACCATTGGCTAAATTAACTATTAAGGTAGAACAACTCATCCAATTATTAACATGATTTTGAATGAAAATTATTTAATCATTTAGTGAAATAATTATTAGTAGTAGCCAAGAAAAATGAGAGAGACATGGCTATGAATAATATCAGTCTTTAAGATTTTCCTCAAAAAATATAGAACTTCCCCAGTAGATAGGGTGCGGTAAACTGATGGGGTTTTACGAGTATTTAAATTATCCCTCAGTATCTCAATTTAGCTTACTTACTAATTGGTAACTCTTTTTTATACTAGTCTCTGATCAAATTTATCTATGCAAGGAATTTAACATCTGAATTTATGACTTTAGCTATAATTTCTTCCTAAACCTAACTGCCCCCAATAACCCGTAAATATATGACTACCATCTTTCAGTATATGAATTTCTTGGTGATCACTTGCCCAATTTAATTGATTTTTTAAGTCTTTATTAAATACTCTCACTCTTTGATTACTTGAAGAAACTAGAGAATTAGGAGAATGAATAGCTAAGGCTTCTATAAAAGGTCCATCAATCAAAACATCTAACTGAGATAACAATTCTTTAGCACCAACGGGTGCATTTTTAGATTCCAATTCTCTGAGAGTAAACCCACTAAAAGACATTACATTTAAATGTCTAAATTTTAATATTTTTGCTAACTCTGCTAGTGCTGATGCTTGTAAAAAAGGCTCACCTCCAGAAAAGGTAACTCCTGTATTTTGAGGATTATTTAAGATTTTATTTGCTAGTTCTTCAATACTTATTAATTGATTAATATCAAAAGACCAAGAATCAGGATTAAAACACCCAGAACATCCTTTTCTACAACCTTGTACCCATACTACTGCACGACAACCAGGACCATTTACTTCTGACTCATCAATATACCCCATAATATTTAAATATCCTGGGGGAATTTCTCCTGATGTTGTTGTTGATAATTCAGTTGTTGACAATTGGGTTGTTAAGTTATTCATATTTAACTCCTTTTTTTTTATTATCAAAAAATGTGAGTACTATTTCTGTTTATAACGAACCTGAATGTTTGTATTTGTATAAATATTATTCACAAATTATTAGAAAATATCTTGATTAACACACTTGAATTTTTATACGGTATTTGGATGAAATTATGTATGGTTTTCCCTAGGTTATAGTTGATGTTTTAAAGATTGAAAGCCTGTAAGAACGTATTTGTAATTTTCATCAGTTTTGAGAAATTTTATCAATTAAATATATTCAGCTTTTGTTGAAGTATTCTCAGGAGATAATATTACTGTTTTGATAGCTAATTTACCTTAATATTTTTCTCTGATTTTTTATATTCCTAACTATATATTCGATAGGTTAAATGTTTATGCTGGGCGATTAATTTTTTTTTTAGTTGTCTTTAGTTAGCTGTATCAATTTTCATTGATACTTTTCCTACTAAATTTAATGCTGATTGAAATGCAGGATTAGTTAAATTTGTTAATAATAAGGTAGTTTGGTTTGTTAATTGTTTTCTTTCTTGTAGAAACTCTTGTCAGTTCAGAACTCAGGTCACTAAGAGTGATAATATCGGTCTGCGGTGCCAATTTTTGCAGTTCTAATAATATTCCTGCGGCAGAGAAATAGATAGAGCGATCGCCTGTTTTTTTGATCTATTTCTCCTAGCTGAAAGTGAACAGAGTTTCATGAACAAGCAAAAATTTTACCTATGGGATCTATGCCTAGAGAGAGACTATATCACCAAGATTTTACTATTCTATAAACTAGTATAAACTTATTAGTTTATTTTGTCATCATTTGATTTTTTATCATCGTCAGCGGGTCAATAAAATAAATTACACATATTGAGAAGCTGAAATCTAATTCTTGTGTAAACATCGCTTCTGTAAATAATTTTGTGTAGGTGCTTATCTATTAATTATTGCTCAAATTAAACATTGTATAATTTCAGTTTATTGAAATTCTCGGATTTTTCAACATTATTAATAGGTGCCAATACCAATTAATTATTTGTCATTTGTCTCAAAAGGAAAGTATTCATCAATTAGTTATCAACTATCAACTATTAGTTTATTAGCTTTTCAGCCGGAATTAGTATTGATATATTGAAAGATAATTCAAAGCATTGGAAAAAAACTGACCAAATGCGAGGGAGACTGTATATTCATGATTTATGAAACAGCCTATGTACTAAGTACTTTCCTCAAAATAGACAAACTAAAATATGAACTTAATTTTTCTATTTATATCAGTTTAATATATAGGCAAACATGATTTGAAGTGTGGTAGTATACAAACAGCTTTTTTTTACATAAATTCATAATATTAATTTTTATAAAATTGTACTTCACCAGTATGAGAATTAGGATAATCAACCATTAGAAATAGTAAATATCTGAAACAAACTCACTGTCAAAGAGTAATAACCATGTCTAACATTAATTGTTGCCAAACATCTGAATTAGTCAAAGCATAAGCATTAAAATCATAACCATATTGTTGATAAAGATTATTAAAACTATTGACCCAATAATCGATAGTTTCTGTCATAGAGAAAGGAGTATATTTCCAAGCTTGTCGTAAATATTTATCCATCTCAATTAAACTCCCATTTCGATGGGCTTGCCATCCTAGCCAACTCAAAGTATAATAATAAGATTGGCTCTCTAATTTACGAATAGATATTGGTAAATTTAGTCTACTAAAAAAGCTATCTAAAACAGACATCATGCTAGCAGCTTGTTGAGTAGATTTTCTCGTTGCATTACAATGATGTTGACGATAACAATAAGTAACTTTTGGCAACCACATTGCTTCACAACCATCCACAGATAAACGCAAAACTAAATCAATATCTTCTCCATGATGCCAACGAGTATCAAAACCTCCGACACTTTTTATCCAACTTTTACTAAACATCATAGAAATAGTTACAGGTTTCCAAACTACCCAGGTTTCTAAGTCTAATTCTGGGGAACTATGCCATAACTCTATATCAGAAATTTTCTCTCCTTTTTTATTAACTAAACGCCATCCACTATGGACAATTCCCAGAGAGGGGTGAGCATCAAAAACAGCTACTTGTTTTGCTAATTTATCTGGTAAGAAAAAGTCATCAGCATCTAGAAAAGAAATAAATTCTCCTTGGGCTATTTCTAAGCCTAAATTTCTGGCGTGGGAAACTCCTTTATTTTCTTGATAAACATAGCAAATTTTATCTAGATAAGGTTCTAAAACTTGACGAGTATTATCAGTAGAACCATCATCAATAACTATTATTTCGTAAGAGGTATAAGTTTGATTAAAAATACTGGCGATCGCCTCCAAAATATAGTGAGCATTATTGTAGGTTGCAATAATTACACTAACTCTTGGCACAACGGGATTAAAAATATTACTAATTAATTTTTTCCATTCTGGTAACTGACTAAAACTATAAGCATTAAATTGATTTCCTTCTTGACTATCTAGCTTCGTAAATAATTCTATCCAAGTACAAATTGCTACTGTGGGAGAATCAGAAGTATAACTCAAAGACTTCTGCAAATAAGTAGTCATTTCTGATAAATTACCAGCTTTATATAAACGCCAACAATTCCAAAGTAGAGAGCGATATTTTACCTGATTTTCTATTTGACGTATGGCAGTAGGTAAATTGGGTTTATGGAAAAAGTCATCTAATAATTTTTCTAATTCCTGAGTAATTTTTTCTCGGTTTTTTAAACCCGAGACACTACTATTCCGCTGTCGATAACAGACACAAACTTTCCGTAACCAAGTAGCTTTTCCTCCGGTTAAAGCTAACCGCAAAACTATTTCTAAATCCTCAATCCCAAAATATCGTTTGTCAAACCCACCATTAACTTTTAACCATTTACTTTTAAACATCATGGCACTAGGCAAAGTTGCTTGCCAAATCAACCAATTTTCTAAGTTTAATTCCGTACTATTCTCCCAGGGTTCTACATCTTTAATAGTATTACCTTTCTCATCAACAAATCTCCACCCAGTTTGTACCATTGTTAAAGTTGAATCTTCTGCAAAACATCCCACTTGTTCAGCTAATTTTTCGGGTAGAAAAAAGTCATCAGCATCGAGAAAAGCAATATATTCTCCCTGAGCTATTTCTATACCATAATTCCGAGCAATTGATGGTCCTTGATTTTCTTGATATAGATATTTAATTAGACATCTTGCAAAAGTCAAAGTTAAATCTTGACTACTGCCTTTTTCCTGAGTATTTTTTTCGATTTTTTGTTGTCTATTTCCTTTGGCAGAATTCTGGAATAAATCTAAAATTAAATCTTGATTATTCTCTTTTTCCTGAGTATTTATTTTTGTTTTCTGTTGTCTATTTCTTGCGGCGGAGTTCTGCAAGAAGTCTGTTGTATTTAGATAAGATTCTAAAACTTGATAAGTATTATCGGTAGAACCATCATCAATAATAATAATTTCCCACAAAGTATAGGTTTGATTACAAACACTTTCGATAGCTTTAAGAATATAATCAGCATTATTGAAAGTCGGAATAACTACGCTAACTACTGGTAAACCATTTGGCATGATTTGATTTATTAAAAGTTGCCACTCAGGTATTTTATTCAAAGAAACTGAATTAAATGAATAGTTTTCTAAGGAAGCATAATAGTGAAAATAATATAGCCACTCACATATAGTTTTAAGTACAGAAACAGGAGAAAATTTTAAAGATTTATGCAAATAATCAGCCATTTCAGCGAAGTAGCCAGATTTATATAAACACCAACAATTCCAAATTAGAGAACCGTAGCGTAATTCTCTTTCTAAATGTTGAATTTTTTCAGGGAGATTAGGATTAGAAAAAAGTTCATCTAAAATTTTTTCTTCTACTTCTGTTTGAGCAAGTAAATTCCGAGTCATATTACCGCTATGTTGACGATAACAGACAGCAACTTTGGGAAACCAAGTAGCTTGACAACTTGCTAAAGCTAATCGAATTACAATATCAAAATCTTCTAGTCTGCGTAAATTTTCATTAAACCCATTTACTTTTTCCAACCATTCTTTCCGAAACATCATAGCACTAGGATTAGTAGCTTTCCATTTTAACCAACTTACTAAGTCTAATTTTGGAGACTTATACCAAGGTTCAATATCTTCAATTTTTTCTCCTTTTTCATTCACAACTCGCCACCCACTTTGCACTAAACCTATGTTTGGTTGAGCATCAAAAATAGCTACTTGTTCTTGAAGTTTATAACAGAGAAATAAATCATCAGCATCCAGGAGAGCAATTAATTCTCCTTTTGCCATTTTTATCCCTTGGTTACGAGTAGCAGATAATCCTTTATTCTCTTGATAAAAATAACGAATTTTTTTCATGTATGGCTGTAATACCTGATGGGTATTATCTGTAGAACCGTCATTTATAACAATAATTTCATAGTCAGTATAAGTTTGATTCAAGACACTTTCAATTGCTTGAGCGATGTAGAGTTCGCAGTTATATACAGGAATAATTACGCTTACTTTTGGATTCATAAAAGTTTGTGAGATTATGGTTATGTATTTCTAAGCATTTAGCTATTAGCTATCAGCAATTAATTATTAACTAATTTTTTTACCGTAGGAATTAGTTTCCAAAGAAAATTAAAAGTTATGAATAAAAAGGTCGTTTCAGTTATTAGTTAACCTCCTAAGTCGGAGCCTCACTTTTGATGTCGCTTCGGGAAAAAGTTATCCCTACGGACTCCTGAAGCATTCGGATTTAAATACATAGGGGCAAATATTTTTTTATCCCCTTAAAATGGAAAGCTTGAGACATGATTGTTTTGTCATTATCTAATTTTAGTAGCCAGGGAAAACCCATCTAAACCATGGAAGCTTCTGTCGTTAAGGTTTATAGAAGTAATGAGTATAAATGCTCAAAAGTCTGACATCGTTACCCTGTAAAAACTTTAAAATAAGATGCGTTTGCCCTGTTTTAGTTTTAGTAGTTGCTTTATTTGTCGGAGGAATTCTTATTAATAGATTAAGCAAAAATAATTTGACTACAAATATTTTAAAATTCTCTATTCGTCATTCCTTAACCCTAATTTTAATACTAAAATAGGAGTTTTTCTTCCAAGCCCAGACTTAATTTTATATTAGCTATACTTTAAATTAATAGAGTTTTAAATTCCGAATTTATCATCTTCTTTCTTCCTTAACTTTTAAGGTTATGCTATAATTATTATTATATTACCTTAATTATCAGCTTAATAATAAACTTAAAGATTATGAATATTTATCAAACTACGGGAATCTAGATTATCAAAAAACTAACATGGGCTAAATTAGTTTATATAGAAGGTAAAACATCAATCAAATAATGGGGAAAACAATCTCAGCAATTCATTTAAATCAAAAGGCAGAAATCTATTTAGCTCAAGGAAAATTGGAAGCAGCAATAACAGCTTGCTATCAAGCATTAGAAATTGAGCAAAATTTTCCACTTACCTGCAAAATATTGGGAAATATTTTACAAAGAATGGGTGAGATAGATAAAGCAAAAGAATGGTATATAAAAGCTATCAGTCAACAACCAAATTTGGCGGAAGCTCATGCTAATTTGGGGAGTATATATGCACAACAAAAACAATGGCATTTAGCAATTGAATGTTACCGGGAAGCTATTGGGATAAAACCAAATATTCCTGGTTTTTACCGTAATTTAGGGAAAATTTGGCAGGAACTAGACAAAGTAGAATTAGCTAGAGATTGTCAGGAACAAGCATTGAGTTTAGAAGCACATTATCCTCAAGCTTCAAAATATTTAAAACAGGGAAAAAAGCTCTTAGAAAATGGTGAGAGAGAAGAGGCGATCGCCTATTTCCAAAAAGCCATAAATTTTAATCCATCTTTGGTAGATGCTTATCAAAATTTAGGAGATATTTCACTGAAAACAAAAGATTTCAATGAGGCAATAAATTATTATCAAAAAGCTATTGAGCTAAAACCAGACTTATGGATAGTTCATTATAAACTAGGAAAATTATTTCAAGAAATAGGAGAATTAGATACAGCTACCATTGAGTTTAATCTAGCAATAGAACTGAATCCTAGTTTTATCTATTCTTACAAAAATTTAGGAGATATTCTGCACCATAAAAAAGACTTAGATGTCGCTAAAAATTGCTATAAAAAAGTTATAGCAATCCAATCAGATGTTTGGGATGCTCATCGAAAAATAAACGAAATTCTTCTAGCGCAAGAAAGATTAAATGAAGCAATTATTGGTTGTCAGTTGGTGATAAAAATCAACCCAAAATTATCTTGGCCTTATAAAATTATGGGAAATATTTATACTCAAAATAAAGCATGGGATAAAGCAATTGTAGCTTATCGTTGTTTTCTAGAAATAGAATCAGATAAGGATTGGGTTTACGAAAAATTAGGGGATGCTTTAAAAGAAAAAGGTCTGATAGATGAAGCTATATACAGCTACCAAAAAGCTATAGAAATTAATCCCAATAATTACTGGTTTTATTATAGTTTAGGAAAAGCTCTATGTAAACTATCTAGATATGAAGAAGCTATAACAGCTTATCAACGGGGAATTAAAATTGACCCTAATTTATATTTTGCTTACCACAATTTAGGGGTAGCTTTAGTAGAGTTAAAAAGATGGAATCAAGCTATAGTTGCCTACCGTCAGGCAATTAAAATTAAACCAGATTCTTATTGGTCTCATTACAACTTAGGGGAAATTTTTCTCAAATTACAGGAGTGGGATAAAGCTGTAGAAACTTACCGCTATGCAATTGAGAATAATCCTAATTCTCCCTGGTATTATCAATATTTAGGAATTGTACTCAGAAAACAAGGAAAAATACAAGAAGCGATCGCTTGTTACCGAAAAGCAATAGAAATAAAACCAGACTGGCATCGGTTTTACTCTTTATTAGGAGATATTTTGCTAGAAATAGGTGATTCAGAGGAGGCGATCTCTTGTTATATAAAAGCAATTAAATTACAACCAAATGCTACTGCAGCTTATCGACAATTAAGAGGTATCTATATTTTTAAATTAGCTCAACTTAGACCTCATCAATTAAATGAATTAGTTAAATGTTATCAAGAAGCTATTAAATTACAGCCAAACTTTCCAGAAGTATATATAAATTTAGCAGACATTCTTACAGGCAAAGGTGAACTTGATACTGCAATTAATTATTATCAGAAAGCTACCTATAACAAACTTTTAGTCTCTCATCCAGAATTTGTCAAAAATCATTGGGATTTTCAAGAATTTGGTCAACCAAGTTTTGTTATTATTGGCACAGTTAAAGGGGGAACATCATCACTTTATAATTATCTATGTCATCATCCCAATGTAATTCCTGCTCTACAAAAAGAAATCAATTTTTTTAACAATAAATTTAATCAAGGAATAGATTGGTATTTAGCACATTTTCCTCAACTACCTGAGCAGGGAAAATTTATAACTGGGGAAGCTACCCCTAACTATATGTATTCTGATGAAATAGGAAAAAAGTTATTAGATAACTTTCCTAAAATTAAAATAATTGCGATTTTAAGAAATCCAGTAGATCGAACAATTTCTCACTATTATATGGCTAAAAGATTGGGACAAGAGTCAAAGAAATTTACAGAATTTGTACCCCAAGAAATGAAATTTCTTAGACGACTAAACAACAACTATCAAAATTATCAAAGACTAATTAAGGAAATGTCAGCTTATTTCAGGGGAAGCTTATATATACATTTTCTGAAAAAATGGATAAATCTTTTTCCTAAAGAACAGCTTTTAATATTGAAAAGTGAAGATATGTATGAAAATCCGGCAGGGACAACTAAAAAAGCTTTTGATTTTCTAGGTTTACCAAATTATCAACTATTAGAATATAAAAAATATTTTCCTGGTTATTATGCTCCAATAGATGCTAGTTTGCGTTGTCAAATTGCTGAGTTATTTCAACCTCATAATCAAAAATTAGAAGAGTCTCTTGGCATAAAATTTAACTGGGATTAACAAGGTTGTTCAATAATTAATAATTACCTCTGATTATAAAGAAGAGGATTAGCTAAAAGGATTTTTTTTCTTTTATTTTGAGACAGAGAGCCTTAATATCCTGACTATATTTAGGTGGATCGTACTTTTCAACTTTCTGCCACTTCAACTTAGGAGAAGTTTTTACTGAACAAGGAAAAGTAGATGAAGCTATTGCTTCTTATCGGACAACTTGTTACCAGCAAAGTTTAAAATCTCATCCTGATTTTGAAGAGCAAAGACTTTTATCAAGAACCAGAAACTACTATGAAAAAAGTTTTTACATTTCTTGATTTACCAAAATATCAGTTCAAGGATTATCAAAAGTTCAATTCTGGCTATTATCCTAATATTCCTCCATCAATTTACTCTATTTTAAGTGATTATTTTAAACCCTATAATCAAAAACTGGAAGAATATCTAGGTATGAAGTTTAACTGGGAGTAATAACTGCTTTGATAATTCTAGTTTATTACTTTCTCTTACTTACTAAACTACAATTAATACAGCTAATTTTATGGGTTCTAATTCATAAAGATTATCTCCAAAAAATATCTCACAATCTCTAGTTAATCTAATAGTAAATAATCTGAAAAATATTTATAGAATATTATATGATAAACTTTTTCCAATTTTAAAGAATACTGAAATCATCTTTCTAGGAAAATTTACAGTGAATCAGGAAACATCGGCTATCAATTTTAACCAAACAGCAGAGTTTTATTTATCCCAGGGAAAATTAGAAGCAGCTTATGAAATTTGTCAAAACATCTTAGGGGATTTACCTAACTTTGCTCCCGCCTACAATACTCAAGGAAAAGTATTACAAGCAATGGGAAAAATAGAATCAGCAATTATCAGTTATCGCCAAGCAATAAAATTAAATCCTCAACAAATTGAAACTTATAAAATATTAGGAGATATCTTAGTAAAACAAGAACAATTATCTGAAGCGATCGCCTGTTATGAAACAGGTATTAAATATAACCCAAAAGCATCATTATTTTATCATAAATTAGGCTTAGTATTAATACAACTCAAAAGCTGGGATGAAGCAGTCAGCGCCTTCTGTCGTGCAATTCAATTTAATCCAAATTTTCCCTGGTCTTACTATAAATTAGGAGAAGCTTTAACTCAACAAAAAAAATGGCATCAAGCGGTTATTGCTTATCAACGTTCTATTGAGATTAAACCAGATTTATGTTGGTCTTATCAACATCTAGGTAATGCTCTAATTAAACAGGGAAAAATAGATCAAGCGATCGCCTATTATCAAGAAATACTTCAACAGCAACCACACCTTGATAGAATTCATAAATTATTAGCAGATGCTTTAGTCGAAAAAGGTGAAATTGATGGAGCAATTCCTAATTATCTCAAAGCTATTCAGTTAAATCCAGATTTTCCTTGGTCTCATGTATGTTTATGGGAAATATTTCTCAAAAAAGATCAATGGAATGAAGCAGTTATTATTTATCGCCAAGCAATTAAACTTAACCCTAATGCTTTTTGGTTATGGACTTACTTAGGAAATGCTTTGGTTAAACAAGGAGATTTAGAAACAGCAATTACTTGTTATCAAAAAGCTATTTCTATTCAACCCAATATTTCGAAAATTTATCAATTTTTAGGAGATGCTTTTGTTCAACAACAAAAGTGGGATGAAGCTGCTTTTGCTTATCTGCGTGCTATAGAAATTAACCCAGAATTATCCTGGTCAAATTATCATTTATGGAATACCTTAGACCGCTGCCATAAATTAGATGCAGTAGTCAATTTATATCGGCAGTTTATTAAAAAAAATCCAGATTCATTTTTATCTTATTTACGCCTTGGAAAAATCCTAACAAAACAGAATCAAATAAATGAAGCAATTATCTGTTATCAAACTGCTTGTTACCAACAAACTATAAAATCTTATCCCTATCTTTTCAAAAAAAAGTGGGATTTTACTGAAGTTAAAAATCCTAATTTTCTGATTATTGGAGTAGGAAAAGGAGGAACTACATCTTTATTTAGTTATCTGATACAACATCCTCAAGTTTTGCCTCCTGTGGTGAAAGAAGTAGATTTTTGGTCAATTAATTTTAAGAACGGTATAAATTGGTATCTGTCTCATTTTCCTGCTCTTCCTAGCAATCAAAATTTCATCACTGGAGAAGGAAGTCCTAGTTATTTAGGAAATTTGGAAGCTCCAGGTAGAATATTTAGTTATTTCTCCAAAATCAAGTTAATTATTATTTTGAGAAATCCTGTAGATAGAGCTATTTCTCACTACCATTATTGGTTGAGAATAAATAGAGAAAATCGTTTGTTAGAAACTGCATTAAATCAGGAATTAGAAAGTTGGAAAATGATTTATAAAAATTCTCCTTTAGATAGCAGTTATTGGCATCATGGATTATATTATTTAGGCACTGGCATATATATAGATTTTATCCACAATTGGATGAGCATATTTCCGAAAGAGCAATTTCTGATTTTATCCACAGAAGAATTTTATCGAAATCCAAAAACTATCATGAAAGAAGTCTTTGATTTTCTCGGTTTGCCAAACTATAATGTTCCCGAATACAATAAATTAAATTTAGGATATTATCCCTCTACAAGTAAATCAATGCAACAAAAATTGAGCAATTTCTTTCGACCTCATAATCAAAAGTTGGAGGAGTATTTAGGTATGAAATTTAACTGGGAAAGTTGAGGTAGATTACTAGGAATCATAACATTTATTGAAAACTTTTATACACTTTTTTACTATGGGAGTAGAGTGGTGGGGGAGTGAGGGGAATAGAAATTACTCCTGCCATAACTTAAAATTAATATGAATAAATATTCTACTTTCAAAAGCCATATTCCTGAATCATGAATCATAGTTTACCTTATCCAGAAATTTCTCATAACGAGAAATCTCAACTATTCTATTTTTTGGCTTATAAGGTCTAGAAAAATGGTTAGAAGCTGTCATTACCTGCTGCCAAAATATTAAAGTTAAGCCTGATAGTTATGCTGTAAAAATATATGGCTATAAAATTGAATTAATCCCCAATCTATTCTGACTTATATAAATTTAGGAGAAATTTTAACTAAAGAAAAATTTTGATTTACTAAAAACTAAAATAGGAAATTTGTATATACACATGAGTTTTAATTCAACTAAGTTTCTGGCTCAAAGATAATCAAATATTTAGGAGTTTTACCTAGAAGAAAGAGTAGAAATTTTTCTTCCAGAAAAGCTTCAATATATAAGATCATATACTTGTTCAATTCATGGATCCGAATCAATAATATCTATAGCTTCTCACTGGAAAAACACAAATACTTCATTGTACTAAGCTCCTAAAAAAAACTCAAAGGATTTTCAGTTGCATCCTGAAAAAAAATTTGATATACTAAAAGCTGGAAGGAATAACTTGCATACAAGCATGACTTTTTATTCAACCTAAATTCTGAACTTAAAGACAATCGAATTATTGAGAAATTTTACTCAGAAGGAATATTATAAGAGAAAATAAATCTAAAAGATCTGAAATGCTTCTATATAAAATTTAATTGGGAAACTAGAGATGAACTACTATGAATTAGGAGAAAAATTTCTAGAACAACAACAGTGGGAGAAAGCTGTTACTAGCTACCGCCAAGCTATAAAATTAAACCCTACTTTTTCTTGGCATTACTACAAATTAGGGCAAGCTTTAACTCAACTACAAAAATGGGATGAAGCTATTACTAATTACCAAAAAGCTATAGAACTAAATTCTGATTTTCCTTGGTCTTATCATCACTTAGGAAATGCTTTACTAAAACAGGAAAAATGGGAAGAAGCAGTTAATGCTTACCACAATTTTATTAAACTTAATTCTGATAATTATTGGGCTTACCATAAATTAGGAGAAGCCTTATTTAAAATAGGAGAATTTGACGCCGCAATTATTTCCTATCAAAAAGCCATTAAAATTAATCCAGAAATTAAAGGAACTCATCAAAAATTAGCAGATATTTTATTTCATATTGGTCAGCTAGAAGCAGCAGAAATCGCATATCGTAAGGCCATAAAACTCAATCCAGAAGTAGTTTGGTATCGCCAATGTTTAGGAGATGTTTTACTTAGACAAAAAAGATTAGACGAAGCGATCGCTACTTATTTAGAAGTTGCTAAAGTTAGCCATAATCTAACTTGGATGCACCTACAGTTAGGAGATGCTTTTGCTCAACTTTGTCAATCAAATTTAGACGAAACTATCAATTACTATTGCCAAGCCATTAAAAATCCCAATCAATATCCGATTTATCAAAAATCACTATATTTAATCAAAACAAATCCAGAAATATATCTAGAATTAGGAAATTATCTAGCACAAAAAAATCAAATTTATGGAGCCATAATTATTTATTACTTGTTGCTAGAAATATTACCCATTCAAATAAATATTCATCAGCAACTTGACCAGATATTCCGGCAAAAAAATCAACTAGAACAACAGCTAAATTCATTTTATTCTGCCGTTAAAACTGACGGAAATAGTCAATCTTACTATCACCTAGGATTAGCATTAACTAAACAACAAAAATGGTTAGAAGCTACCATAATCTACCATCGTGCTATAGAAATTAATCCTGATTTTGCTTGGTGGTCTGATATTCGTCTGTGGGAAACTTTTAGAAAGCAAGATAAACTCCAAAAAATAGTTGATTTGTTTCAAGAATTTATTAGTTTTCCAAATAACTCACTCTGTCGTTATCTCAATTTAGCTGAAGCTCTAACTCAAGTAAATAGAAATACTGAAGCACTAGAAATTTATCAAAATGCTTCTCAACAACAAATTCAACAAAACTATCCTAACTTTTTTCTAAAATCCCAAAAGTCCCCTCAAATATTAGGACCTAATTTTCTAGTAATTGGAGTTAAGAAAGGAGGAACTACATCTATTTATCATTATCTAATTCAACATCCACAAATTTTACCTGGAATCAAAAAAGAAATTGATTTTTGGTCTTTCTATTTCCATCGAGGTTTAGATTGGTATCGGGCACATTTTCCATCAATTCCAGAGTCAGAAAAATACTTAACTGGAGAAGCAAGTCCTAGTTATTTTGATGCTCCAGATGTTCCCGCTAGACTATTTCATTTTTTCCCCAGAATTAAACTAATTGTTTTATTAAGAAATCCAGTGGATAGAACTATATCTAATTACTATCATGAAGTACGTTCACAAGCAGAGAGCATGTCTATTGAAGAGGTAATTAATTCTAGGCTGGAAAAACTGAACAAAATTTCATCTAGTTTTATCACAGAAAAAGATTATTGGAATTATCAGGGAGATTATATAGCTTCTAGTATTTATTTAGATTGGCTGAAGAAATGGTTGAATATTTTTCCCAGAGAACAATTATTAATTTTGCCTAGTGAAAAATTTTATAGTCAGCCAAAAACCATAATGAAGCAAGTTTTCAATTTTCTAGATTTGCCAGATTATCAAATACAAGATTATCCAAAATTTAATGCTGCTTCTTATGCGTCTATTAGTAAATCACTTCGACAAAAATTAAACGATTATTTTCAGTCTCATAATCAGCGTTTAGAGGAATATCTGGGTATAAAATTTGGTTGGTAAAAGAAGGTATTAGATTCAGATACCAATTTCCCCAGTAAAATTATAGAATTTATTGAATATTTGTACTTGTTTTAATTTTCTTTTTTTGAGGTTATTTTCCTCAGCTAAAAATTAGTAAATTTGAGATGTCGTTATAGTAAAATAGAACAAAAAATCTTCCCTGTTACTAGATTAGCAGATTAAAAAAATTTTTTTTTGAGTCTTGACAAATAGCTTTTATATGGGTTATTCACAAAAACAAAAAAGTTAAAACCTACGGCTAAACCCTATTTTTTTTTTGAGTCTTGACAAATAGCTTTTATATGGGTTATTCACAAAAACAAAAAAGTTAAAACCTACGGCTAAACCCTAAATTCCTCAACCTTGGTTAAAAATACTATCGTAGTATATCTTTGCTATAAAGTGTGAGTTTAGTACATATTTGATTAGGATAATTAGGAAAGTATAAAGGGAACATTAACATGGCTAATGTCAGTAATAATGGCATTTACCTGCTTGAACATTAGTCAACCTCATGCTCTTGCATGTTTTGATGATATAAATGACATAGTCAACAAGCAAGTCACAATTAAAAATGATGAGACCCACAGGCTTCTGTTCTCTCCTGGAGTTCCAATTGGCAAGCCTGGTGATGAGGGAGGCTGGCTAAAAAGTCCTGATATTGTAGGAGCTGATGCCAATTATTACGATCGTGCCCTCTGGTATCTTGAAAAGCGACAGGGTAGTATTGTAATCAGAAATAAACAGACGAATAGGTTAGCGTTTTCTTCTGGACCTATATTTGAGGGAAGTCCTGGTGATGAGGGAGGTTGACTAAAAAGTCCTGATATTGTAGGAGCTGATGCCAATTATTATGATCGTGCCGTCTGGTATCTCGAAAAATTTGATACAGATACTTGTTTGATTAAAAATAAAGAGACCCACAGGTATCTGTTCTCTGATGGACCTATATTTCAGGGAAAGCCTGGTGAATAGGGAGGCTGGCTAAAAAGTCCTGATATTGTAGGAGCTGATGCCAATTATTACAACCGTACCCTCTGGCGAATTGTCAGATAAAGCATAGCTAATACCATTTCTTAAAAACTTTTCTACGTTTTCTTGAACAGAGAATTATAGAAGTATTGGTAGTGCATCAAGAAAGTGTGGGAATGGTAATGTAATTGTTGTCCTTAAATACTTTCTATTATCATGGAATGCCCTCTATGTGGCTATCAGAAAACTCATGAACATGGAAAGACCAGTAATGTTGTCAACGATATTATTATCCTGAATGCCTACAAACTTTCACCGATACTTTTGACACTATGTACTATCGTAGAACAATTTAAGACGTTAATAGTGCAGCTAATTCTGAGAAAAGTATTAACCCCTTTAAGAGAAAATCTTAAAGGAGTTAGTAAAGGCATTTTAATAATGTTTTTAAGAGTCAAATTTTGGATTGTTTAAGAATCTCCAGACTCTGAGGAAAGGAAGTATCAATGCATTCTATCAATTGTCCTATACTGAATAGCTTCAGCTACATAAGCAGGTTTTAACTCCTCATCACCTGCTAAGTCGGCAATAGTTCTCCCTACCTTTAAAATTCGATCGCTGGCTCTTGCTGACAAACCTAATTTTCTAATTGCCCCCTCCAATAAACTGCGACTACTATCATCCAACTTACACCACTTGTGAAAATGACGACTCTGCATCTGAGCATTACAATTTAAACCAGTCTCTTCCCGAAATCGATATTGAGCGCGATCACGTGCGACTCTCACCCTTTCCCTTACATCTACTGAACTTTCTCCAGTTTCCTGTCTAGTAATTTCCTCCGGTTTCAACCGACTTACCATCACCTGTAAATCTATCCTATCCATCAACGGTCCTGAAAGTTTGCTCCAATATTGCTCTCGTTGTCTTGGGGAACAAGTGCATTGTTGAATAGGGTCCCCATAATAACCGCACGGACAAGGGTTTGTACTCGCAACCAAAGTAAACTGAGCGGGAAATTCTACCGAAAGTCTGGTGCGGGATATGGTCACCAACCCATCTTCCAAAGGTTGACGCAAATATTCCAAAACATTGCGATTAAATTCCGTTAACTCATCTAAAAATAATACCCCCCTGTGAGATAAAGATATTTCCCCTGGTCGCGGAAAACTTCCCCCACCAACCAAAGAGGGTCCCGATGCCGAATGATGAGGACTGCGAAACGGGCGATCGCTCACCAAACTCCCCCTATCTTTCAACAACCCGGCCACCGAATAAATTTGAGTTACTTCCAAGGCTTCCTCAAAACTCAACGGAGGCAAAATTCCCGGTAAGCGTCGGGCCAACATGGTTTTCCCACTACCAGGGGGTCCCACAAAAATCAAGTTATGCCCACCAGCAGCAGCTATTTCCAAAGCGCGACGGGCATGATTTTGTCCTTTAACCTCTTTTAAATCTAAACCTGTAAATTTTCGTTTGGCCAAAATGTCGGCAGTATTTATTTCTACAGGAGAAAAGCTTGTGGGACTATTTAAAAAATCTGTAACATTAAAAATATTATCAAATCCATAAACCGATAACCCTTTCACTACTGCCGCTTCTTTAACATTGCCAGTAGGCACAACTAAACCAGTAATTCCCATTTTGTGGGCAGCAGCAGCAATAGGTAAAACTCCAGCAACTGGTCGTAATGTACCATCAAGAGAAACTTCTCCTAAAAATAGATGGTCCCCAAGCAAATCTGGTTTGACTTGTTCAGAGGCAGCTAAAATTCCTATACTAATAGGTAAATCAAAACTTGGGCCTTCTTTGCGTAAATCTGCGGGGGTAAGATTGACAAGAATTTTCCGCATTGGAAAATAATAACCACAATTTTTCAAAGTGGCTTTAACTCTCTCCTTTGATTCTTGAACTGCTGCATCTGGTAACCCTACAACGACAACTTTTGGCAGTCCCCCAGATACATCAACTTCAACACCTACTTTGATGGCCTCAATGCCTATTATTGATGCACTCCATACTCTAGCTAGCATATTCCCATATTTTTATGTATTCTTAAATTTGTATAACAAGTTGTTTGAAATTGATAAATGAGCGAGCAAGACACTATTTTCAGTAAGATTATACGGCGGGAAATTCCAGCGGATATTATTTATGAGGATGAAACAACCTTGGCTTTCAAAGATATTAATCCTCAAGCTCCTATTCATATCCTGGTAATTCCGAAAAAGCCTATCCCCAATTTAGCCAATGCCACATCTGAAGACCACATTTTGATGGGAAACTTATTGTTAACAGCAAAGCAGGTTGCACAAGAGCAAGGACTACAAAATGGCTATCGTGTGGTTATTAATAATGGGATAGATGCTGGTCAAACCGTATTTCATTTACATCTTCATATTCTTGGAGGTCGTCCAATGCAGTGGCCTCCAGGCTAATTCAAGATTACAAGATTAATAATGTAGTAGGGGCAGGTTCAGCTATAAAGGTGAGAGGACGACTAAGTATCTAATCTCAAAATCTTTCCCTCTCTAAGTTTAAGTTAATTTGAGTATCTCTAATTTATGACTTTTTAATCTCTTCAACATATATATAGTTACCTCTACTGAAAGTCCAAAGAAAAAATATAAGTATAACTTATTAAAAAATTTAAACATACTTTTCTGAAAACCCTTTACAAAACTATGTTAACTAATTAATATGGTATTCAAGGTAGCAAAAACGCTACCGAGAATCTTGAAAAATAAATAGCAATTATAAATATGACCACTACTTTACAACAGCGTGAAAACGCTAACGTATGGGAAAGGTTTTGTAGTTGGGTAACAAGCACAGACAACCGCATATATGTAGGTTGGTTCGGTGTATTAATGATCCCTACTCTCTTAACTGCAACCATCTGTTACATCATCGCATTTGTAGCAGCACCTCCAGTAGATATTGATGGTATCCGTGAGCCCGTCGCTGGCTCTCTAATGTTCGGAAACAACATAATTTCCGGAGCAGTAGTACCTTCCTCAAACGCTATCGGTCTACACTTCTATCCCATCTGGGAAGCAGCTAGCTTAGATGAGTGGCTATACAACGGTGGCCCATACCAGCTAGTAATTTTCCACTTCCTCATCGGAATCTTTACTTACATGGGTCGTGAGTGGGAATTATCTTACCGCTTAGGTATGCGTCCTTGGATCTGTGTAGCTTACTCTGCACCAGTAGCAGCAGCAACAGCAGTATTCTTAATCTATCCTATCGGTCAAGGAAGCTTCTCTGATGGAATGCCTTTAGGAATTTCTGGTACTTTCAACTTCATGATCGTATTCCAAGCAGAGCACAACATCTTAATGCACCCATTCCACATGCTAGGAGTAGCTGGTGTATTCGGTGGTTCTTTATTCAGTGCAATGCACGGAAGCTTGGTAACATCTTCCTTAGTACGTGAGACAACTGAAACTGAGTCTCAGAACTATGGTTACAAGTTCGGTCAAGAGGAAGAAACTTATAACATCGTAGCAGCTCATGGCTACTTCGGTCGTTTAATCTTCCAATATGCTTCATTCAACAACAGCCGTTCCTTGCACTTTTTCTTAGGAGCATGGCCAGTAGTAGGAATATGGTTCACAGCATTAGGTGTGAGCACAATGGCCTTCAACTTAAACGGTTTCAACTTCAACCAGTCCATCATTGACTCCAGCGGTCGCGTAATCAATACTTGGGCAGATATCATTAACCGCGCTAACTTAGGAATGGAAGTAATGCACGAGCGTAACGCTCACAACTTCCCTCTAGATCTAGCAGCAGTAGAAGCACCTTCTATTAAGGGTTAATTTCTTAGTTAGGTAATAAAAACACTCTTCATTTATGGAGAGTGTTTTTTATTTTTTTAGGGCTTACCGAATTTAGTTTTATATTACTGTTTCAAACTCCGTAAATCTTTTTTTCCTAAATCTATAGTTATAGGGTAGTTATAGGGTGCAGGAATAGTGTTTATTATGGTCCAATTAATTAGTAATGATTATATTTCCTAAATAATTAACGTAGTGCTATACCTCTGTATAAATAAAATTTTTACCTTACCTGAAGCTTTTTATCAGTTTTATAGAGCAGTCTCAGCAATACAAAAAAACATTAAAAAAGACTAATGGTGTACTCCATTTGTCTATTTCCCGCTCTATGTTTAGATATATCCCAAATAGAGTTCCAATGAAGAGCAGGGTTATTCAACTAAGTTTGAGTAAATGTTGTAGAGAAATGCTTGCTGCTTGAGATACTTGAGGATGAGTATCTTTTTCTAAATATTTCAAGGCAGATATACTCTTAGGAATAGATATATTTCCTAAAGCTTTTGCTAAATTTTGACGGATCAACCAATCTTCCGAAAGGGCAAACTTAAGAATATGATCTACAGCTTTTAAGTCTCCAATTTCTCCTAAAGCAGCGATCGCTGCTTGTTGTATTACTAACTCCTGACTGTCTAACGCTTCTATCAATAAATCATGGGCACGTTGATCTCTGAGGTTTCCCAAAGCAACTGTTGCACTGAAACGTACTAACCAACTGGTATCTTGGTAAAATGCTTGGGCTAAAGGTTTAAATGCTCTAACATCTCCCAGATAGCCTAAAGCTCCTGCTGCATCAGCACGGACACCATAATCTGGATCTTTTTCTAGTAATTCTACTAAAATTGGGTAGCATTCCTCTGTCTGTTTTAGGCCCAGCGCAAATACTGCCATAGAGCGTACTGGTAAGTTAGAATCATACAATACTTTTTTGATAAGAGGAACTGCTTCAGTAGCAGATACTTCTCTTAGATGGGCAAGAGCAAGGAGGCGATCACGAGAATTTTCGCTATCTAGTTGAACTGATATTTGTTCTAAATTCATATTTTGCATATTTAACCTTTAGTTAATATGATTTTACATATATTTTATATTATAGTTAATAATAAAAATTTATCAAAATAACGTAAGGCCTTGCTCAAGACTTCTGTTATCTAAGTAATAAATAAGTAAGAGATTATTCTTCAACTGTGCTCTCTGTTATAATCTCAATAAAATATAATATTCTTTTTTCCAGCCTGGTATGATATTAGTCTTAAATTACTAAGATTAGATATCTCCAAAAACTAAATTTCAGACTCTATTTTAGAATATTTTGAGCCTCAATTCCGGAAAAGCATATCGTTTTGTTTGGTTGTTATTAATATAATTAACTTTTCTCATACTATTATCAGTTATAAGTTTTTATACAAATTTGAATAATTACTGCAAAGTCTAAGGCTTTTTGAATATAGATTTACAGCAGCTCCTTTGCATTCTTTTTTTTTATTTATATCAGTAGCTAATATCTTCAGAAGGCGACTAATTAATAGCTAAAACTGACAAGCGAATACTTACTTATTTTTATTGCTAGTAATTTTGATAAAACAGCGTATTCTTATCAGAATCAAATTACTAGATATGGAGAAATTATGTCGGTTTATGTTCCACGCGAGTAATATCTAAAGCATCACCATAGACTTCTATAAATATTTATCGTAAATAGGGTTTAAGACTAGAATAATCTTGCAATAAACTTTTAATTTTTTTTCGTTATTCTATAGTAGTCATCTCCTATATATTGGATTTTTTAAGAGCATTAATATACATTAGTTTGAGAATATGAGCCAGGAAAGCTATTAGTCTATTTTTCAATTCCCGACGTTCGCTTTTTCCTAAACTTTCTATCTTCTCAATTAAATCTATTGAATCTAAATCATCTAGTTCTCTGCTTTTAAGTTTAGGAGCAGTATCTTCACACCAAGCTATAAAATCATGATGGTAAAAAATATCATTTTTTTTGTGTCATTTTTCTGATTATTTTATTTTGAAATGGTTAAATTAACAAATCAAATAATGATTACTTTTTTTATACTAATTTCCAAAAATAATACTATATTTAGGTGATAAGTATGTCGGTGTTGAAGTTTGTCGCTATGTAATAAAATTTCAATTCACCTCAAAGAAACTGTGTGGTTCAGCTTAGAATAAGTACATATATCTTAACAGCTAAGTTTTTTTTTCATGCCTACCTACTTTTCAATTATTAAGTAATTAATACAGGCTGAATAACCTTTTTGATAATGATGAGCTAAGAGTGTGTTAATTTGATAAATGTTGTACTGACATTGTATCGAACATCCCTACCTATAATGAAAGTGCCAAGTAGAAAAGTTTTTGATAAATGCTATTATTAGTCGTGTTGTGAGGCGATCGCTCAAAGTATGTTCTGATTAAAAAAAAATACTTTCATAAGTCGATACAAGTAAAATTTAATGGTAATTTTACAGCTAAATTATTTTTTATCCAGTGAAAATATTTTAATAATATTCACAGTCTAATTGTAGGGATTAAATCTATTTCTTAATTGCCCTAATGCCAACCAATATAATATTTAATATAATATTTATAGAACAGGAAAATAGTTAAAGGCAAAAATTATTTTTGGTAGACCAAAAAGAGTAGATAAACTATAAGACTTAAAAAAATTAGATAACTGACTTGATAATTGGCATCAAAGCTTGAGAATTAAACTTAACAAATTTAGTGAAACGTAGCTGGAACTTCTGACTTAGATTTGTAGGTTAAGTAGGTAGGCATAAATAAACGTTAAAACAAGAAATACGAAAAATAACTAAGTAGTAACTTATTATAATGTTTCTCAGGATTTTGAATCTCAATTACTATTTTACGGATAATTAAACTACCTACTTACTAGATTAATTTCTGAAACTTAAACTACATATTTAGCATCTTTTTCTTTAGCTACAGTCAGGAAAAATTAGCCTAGCTTAATCCCAAAAATTTAGATAAATTTAGTTCTCAATTTTTGCTTGCCATTTTCATATTGCTTTCATAGGTATCTTGGTCAGTAATGAAATGGATATTCTGAGTATGAATACCTTCTTTCTCCATTAATTTCATTAGGCCCAAAAGAAATTTATTGATAGCAGAAGTGTAATAATTAGGATCTATTTTCGCCATATATGATAAGACACGAGCATTACCTTGAATACCTTGAAACTTACATTTATATTTTCCTGGGTAAAAACCATCAATACTTTCAAATAATTGATTCATTCCCTTTAACATTATCTCTACTTGATCTGATGTAATACAGTCAATATTTATGGCTCCTTTAAACCCCCATTCTTTAATTTCAGATTGGTCTTGAGACCAGTTATCTACGATACCACTCACCATTCTAGAATTAGGCATTTTTTTTATGCTACCCCATTCCCATGAATACAATTTTGTAGTTCTTAAGCCTATTTCTACTACTTGCACAAATTCTCCTGAAACTACTGCCCAGTCACCAGGTTTGTACAACCCATCAGTAAAGATGATTATAGTACAACACCAGTCATAGATAATATCTTTGAACAACAAACCTAGAGCAACACCTGCACCACCAAGCAAACCAATAAGGGCTCCTGCAGATGCTCCTAAAAATACTTCTGATGCTTTAATTATTACTACAACAACTGTTCCAATACGCACTAGTTTAGGTACATAGGGAACCAGCAAGTCATCAAGTTCTGTCTCAGTTTGCATAGTGAGGAACTCTAATAACTTGGCCAATAAGGGAGCTGCATTGTAAAGCAAAAAAGCAACTAGAGTAAGGAAAATTAAAGAAGAAAGGTTAGGGTCAAGTGCACCTCTTGCTAAAATGGTCTGTATTATCCGTAAGGCAACTGCAAAGATTAAAAAGGTTAAAGGTTTTTTGATAAGCTCAAGTAGATTATCGTCTAAATTATATCCAGCTTTAACAGTAAGATATTTGATATACTTAACAATTGTTTTAGAAATAATTCCCTGAAATATTATTGTTAACAATAGTATACCAAATGCAAGTAATGGTTTAAATGCTGGTATGCCAAAAAAATTAGTTGTTTCAATATTTCTCCAAAGTGTTTCTAAGAATTCCATTCTTTTTTTTTCCTCAATCAAACTTGAATTTACGGGTTGTTTCTCAGGATAAAATACTTGATTAAGCATAACATACTGAAAGAGAGTATAATACGAAATATAAGCAAATATTCAAAAATCAAAAGTTATACCTTGGAATTCAATATTATTTATCTCCTAATTTTATACTTTAAGAATAAATTTTTTCTATGACAAAGTATAGGAAAAAGTATTAAAAAAAAATAATTTTTTCTAAAATTCTATAGTTTTCCAAAGTATTTCTAATAATTCCATTTTTTTTTGCCTTAATCCAATTGAAGTTTAGATATTGTTTCTGAGAATTAAATACTCATACTCGACCACAATGAAAGATCTTATAATGCCAAGTATAAGGAAATATTCAAAACTCAAAAATTATACTTTTCACTTAAAATAGTTTATCTTCCTATATTTAAGTTTGCGATTTTTTTTAAGACAATAAAGCCTGGTAATTTAAAATAAAAATGGAACACTTTTTAGGCTTAATTTTTATAGAATAAATATAAAGTATATAATTGGTTTATCAGTAATCTCGGGCAGAGATATTCCTATTTATTCTTATATAGGTAGATACTTTTATAGATATGCATAGATTTGTTGTTATAATTATAGCCATCCTATCAACTATTGTCACAATTCAAGAAGTATAAATAAACTCCAAAGCTCTTATCCGAATATCTTACCCATGACTCTGACTATTGCTAAATCTCCATGTTTGCTATATTTCAGACAACGTAAAAAGTAACAATAGGATTGCCATATAATCTTTATTAACAAAATATCAAATTACAGCAATGAATAGTATTTTAAAGCTTCAACAAAAGGATTTAATATCATCTATAAATAGCAGGATTAAAAACTCAGATAATTGATGCTAAAAAGAATGAATTGCTTATTCGTATAGGCTGATTTAATAGAAAAATTAAAATGCCAAAATAATCAAATATTTTTAGGAAAAACTAATCTGAATAGATAAATAAAAGTAATAATATTTATTAATGATTTAATGCTCACTAATTCAGCCTTATCTAGATTTTCAAGATGAATCTTTCTATTTTTAAGGTATTTTTTTTGCTAACTATGCCCAATTTTTTATTCGTATTTACTATTATTAGTATTTATCTGGGAGAGGGAATAGAGAGTATTCAATCAAGCATAATTGAAAATATAAAACTATCATGAAATAGTCTTGAAATATTAAATAAAATATAGCTATTTCTCAAAGATTGAGAAATTTTCTGATGAATTATGAATGTAAATTTCAAAACCATGTTGAAGTTTTAATATTTTGTTGATAAACAATCTCGAAAATTTGAACTAATAGTAAGAATAAATTTTATCTAACCTTTGGTACAATGTAAAAGTAGGTTATTCTAAAATTTCATCCAAAAAAAATATATTATGAGTGAAATAGAAAATCATCAACAGCCTTCAACCCCTTTCTTAGATTCAGAAGCTAATAATGAACAGAAATACCCCACCAGAACACCACCTTGGGGCACAGTTACAATTCTGGAAGAAGGTCTTCGTTACAAAATTAGTCGTATTGAGGTAAAACCAAAACATTATATTAGTACCCAGATGCACTATCATCGTAGCGAACATTGGATTGTGGTTTCTGGTACTGCTAAAGTTACCTTTAATGATCAGGAAAAATTACTCTTTCAAAAACAATCAACTTATGTTCCTGCAAATACAGCTCATCGTGTAGAAAATCCTGGTATAATTCCCTTAATAATGATTGAAATTCAAAATGGGGAATATCTTGGGGAAGATGATATTATTCGTTTTCCAGATGAGGATAATCAACTATTTTCATTTAAAAAGGCAATAACGAATAAGGAATAAGAAGTAAGAATAATTGATTTTACCCCTACTACAAAATTCTTTCATGGTAGTCTGTGCAAAATTTAATCGGTTCAAAACTTGCACCTTAAATCTGTATACACCGTATCCCAAGTGACTGCTGTTGCGGGCATTGTTTTGCTGTTTGACAACTTTACTCATAGTATTGAAATGTTTGGAGCATATTGCCTGCTCTCAAGAGCACTCTAATAACACTGATGTCTATTTTTGAAGGTGGCTTAACTTACAACTAGCTATCTGTTTTTGGGCGGTAGTGTTCCCTGGTTAAATAAGTTACTAAATGACAAGGATGATATGAGATGATAACTCCCAATTTCTTGGAGGTTAAATTCCTTTCTTCTTGGTTAGGAAGTAACTTTGTAGATCAGGTAATTTGATCTAGGGCTCATTGCTCTCGGTGCATGACCTAAATGTCACCTTTGGCTAAAAGACTTTAGCCAAATCAGAAATACCAAAGTTTCATGAGGGCAATAAACCTGGTTTCTTGTTTGGATGGTTAAGTCCTGGGAGTATAGCATTATTTTTGAATATTAATAATGGTACTCTCTTTGAAGAAGGAAGACCAAAGTTAAAGGAAGAAATAAATGGGGACATTGTCGCTAAATGGCAACTAATCATAATGTACAGCTTTCTAATAGACTTCTGGGATCGTTAATCTCAAACCTTTGGAATACTTGGGTAAAAACTTAGTTTCTAGATACGCTTCATGAATGACTCGCCCATCTTGAAATTTTTTTTGTTTACTAGAGTGTGTGTTCAAACGTTCTACCAAAGTAGCACTAGAAAAGACTAGACTTAGAGGAGGATCTAATAATACAAGTGATTTGATAATTGAATTAATAGTAACTTTGAGTTAACGACTATGTTTAGACTAGAAACGTATTTGGAGGGAAGTTACGATCACGACAAAAGAGATACTCAAGCAGTAGAATTATTTGTATAATGTGCAATATTAAACCGAATGATTTAAATAGGTAAACCTAAGAGTTACATGAGTTGAGATCTAGTTACTTCTAATAGGGGAGTGGTTTGCGTTGGCGGAGCATAGTGGCGGGAGCTATATCGCCACCTTAATGCAACAAAGCCTTTTCCTACAATAATGTTTGCATAACTTCCTCAATATTACGAGATAAAACTACTTGATTATACTTTTGTAACTTCTCATATGAAGAAAAAGGTCTACCTATCAAAGTTTCTTGTTGAATGTAGGTCATAAATGGACGACGCAAAGCCTCGTATTTGCTAAAAGCTAATTGTATAGCTGCCATATCATCCCACTGATTTTGTTTGTTAATTTGATTTACTAAAGTAGCGATCGCTGCTGCATCTTCTAGTCCCTGATTAACTCCTTGACCAAGAAATGGTGGCATACCGTGGGCAGCATCTCCCGCCAATACAACCCGCCCTATGTTCCATTTGGGTTGCTCTGGAGCAGAAACAGTAGCATGATGAGTATAATACAGACGTTGTATCATCTTATCTGGGTCAGATAAAGCTACCAACTGCTGAATTATCTCTGGAAAGTCTGCTTTTTTTAACTCTTTTATGGCAATATTAATTAACTCTTCTCCCGATTTTTCTAGCAATAAATCTAATGGGAAAGCTCCATGGAAGACATATCCAAACTGACAAGGTTGAGGAGAAAATAACATAATTCTGGGAAGATCACTTTCCAATATTTGATGATTTTTTATTGTTATTACTCTAGGAGAACCATGAAAAAATTTTTCCTTGATTTTTTCTGAAAGTGTTTCTGCTATCTGAACTGCTCTACTGTCAAAAAAATTACCAGTGCATATGGCGCCAACACCACAATATTTTGGTTTGCTGTATTCACTGTATAGAGTATTTTGATAGATTACTTGACGGACTCTAGAATTAATTCCATCTACTCCTATCAATAGTTTAGCACGAATTGATGTGATTTTCGATTCAGAAAATTGGGAGGAGTTCAGACTGCTGCTTTTATTCTTTTGTTGCTGATCATCCCAATAAACATAGGGGTGAATTTCTACTTCCTGATTAGAGACAAAATCTGCTCGAACACATTGAAATTCTGGCTCAGTAACTACATTAATACAACAATGATTAGCTTTGACGCACTCAACGGGTAATAGTTTTCTCAGTTGAGTTTGTAAATTGTACCAAGAAATTGAGACTTTACCCTCTCCGTACTTTTCAAAATATTCATTGTATCCCACGAGAAAAGAACGAATTTTTTGCCCGTTCACATTTATGAGATTCCAATAGGGCGAAGGCTGTTTTTTTTCTACCTCAGTTTTCTGACTTACTTGTAGTGAATTATGGGGTTGGTCAATAGTAGCTTTGATATTCTTGTAAGCTTCTGTATCAATGTATTTAAGCGCTTTTAAACCATTTGGGAAAATGCTTATAGTCTGACCTACCTGGCGAAAGGCTCGAGTTTGGTCGAGGACGATAATATTTTCAATTCCACGTTGATATAAACCGAGGGCAGTTGCTAACCCCACTGGGCCGGCACCAACGATCACTACATCATAATCAATTTTGGGAATGGAGTTTTCTTCAGTCATATACTGATTTTGATTATCCTATAATTATTGTACATTATACAAGAATTGTAATGGTATGCATAATAATAATGTTTGCATAATTTCTTAAATATTGCGAGGATAGACTGGTTGAGCGTACTCTTGGTCATGCTGCTCTGAAGAAACAGGTAGCCTTGTCAAAGTTGCTTGTTGAAAGCGCTCCATAAATTGGGAACGCAAAGCATCATATTTACGGAAAGCTTTTTCTATAGCCACCAGAGCGTTCCACTGATTTTGCTTGTTAATCTCAGTTACTGATTGTGATCAAAGCAGCATCTTCCAGAGCTTCGTTAACGCCTAACGTTGTATTATCTGTGCTGGAGGGGATAAAGCTACCAAGTGCTGAATCATATCTGGAAAGTTAACTTTTTTTTAACTTCAAGATGCCAAGATAAATTAACTCTGTTCCTGACTTTCCTGCCAATAACTCTAAAGGTAAAGGTGTGTGGATTAAATATCTAAGTTGACAAAACTGAGGATAAAATAATCTCATTATGGGAGTTTGATTAGTGATGATATTCTTCGGCTGAAGCACAGTTATTGCTCAAGTATAATATCCATATTTTTTTATACTTACTAAGCTTAATAAACATGATTTTAATTCTGCCTGATAGGTGGTAAATAGCTATAAATTTTATGGTAAAAATAATTGTTTTTATCTAGGTTGAGGATGTTAAGGGAAGCTGAAAATGGAATTTTTAAAAAATATAGTTGAGGGAGATTTTTCTCCGACATTAAACTAAGCGATCGCTCTGTTTTTTGCTAATAAAAAGGTAAATTTTCAGCTATCAGCTATCAGCTATAAGTTATTAACTCATTATATTGGAAGGATGAATTAGTCTCCAAGGAGAATTAAAAAGTTATGTTTGTACGGCATTCCCTTGGCTCTGGATTCCGTATGTTAGAAAAATATTAGAAAGTGTAATTGGCAATCAGGTAACTTTAGTAGTTGATAGTTATTCAAAAGCAATTGAGCTGACTCTTAAAGTGCTGAATGCTTAAATAAAAAGTCTATTTAAAAGAGATAAATAAGTTTTTTGCTGGGTTATATATATCAGGGGTTATAAACAAAGTTTGCCAATTATATTTTTAGAGTTATATCATTTATTTTTTCCGAAAAAATATTCAACTATTGGTATTTTTCCCAATTATAAGTTGTTGTTAAATTCTTTAGAAAAGGGAGTATTTAAGAATTTGTTTACTTTTTACTATAGTTTTTTCCTGATATCAGTGAGATAATTTTTTTCCCTAATATAGCACTAAGGCAAAGAAAACAGTAAAAAATAATCTATGACTGAGTTTAGTAATTTCTAAATTTCCTAGTTTCTATTTTAATTATTAATTACTATAGCAATCTCTATACTTTTTAGTATAAAGTTTGTTTATGGCGCGGGAGTAGTTAAGGACCTTGCAGAAAACCTCTGTATAACATAAAAATAATTAATACAATTATAGAGTGCTAATCCTGTAATAAGATTATTATTTTTGTATTAATTATTTAATAACTTAAATTTCACCTAAACATAATATTAATACATATAAATTTGCTTAATTTATAAACTAAAACTTATTAAATTTTATATTTTTTGCTGTTTGTTACCTCTTGCCTTTGATCAAAATTGGATATATAGTTTAAATACTTAACTAATAACTGAAAACTGAAATGACCTCTTTTAATGATGCTCGACAATATGCTCCTGCAACTGAACGCAATCGGGAATTTATCTTAGAAGTCTTACAACGACTTTTACCTCCAACGGGCAACATTTTAGAAATTGCCAGTGGTACAGGAGAACACGCTATTTTCTTTTCTCCCCGTCTAAAACCACGTCAGTGGTTTCCTTCTGATCCTGATCCCATCTTGCGTGAGAGTATAGCAGCATGGCAAAAACATAGTCCGTCAGATAACCTGCATCTACCTCTTAATATTGATGCACGGGAGTCAGCTTGGGCGGTGGAGAAAGAAGACATTCAGATTAAAGCTATTGTCAATATTAATATGATTCATATTAGTCCTTGGTCTACTTGCCTGGGACTAATGGCGGGTGCGGGACGTTTGTTACCTCAGAATGGGGTACTATATTTATACGGTCCATACAAACTGAGAGGGGAACATACAGCACCAAGTAATCTAGCATTTGATCAGTCTCTACAATTTCAAAATCCTGAGTGGGGAGTAAGAAACTTAGAAGATGTGGTAGCGGCAGCAGAGAAGGAGGGGTTAAAATTTCAAGAGCAGGTGCAAATGCCAGCAAATAATTTATCTGTGGTTTTCCATAAGGGCTAATATCACGTTTACCAAATCTCAAAAGTCTTGCTACATTTTTTGGAGAGGAGTTAATAGGGAATATTAGAAAATAAAAGTCTTTCCTAAACACAAAAAAAGCATTGGTAAATTAAGGGATGAATTAAGCTGGAATGGGCAGCTCTATAAACCAACAAGCTATTTTTTTTGCTAATTCATCCTGCCATCCACCAATGCTAATTATTCTTCTGTTTGCTTTTACCTGTACTTCAATACTTCGGTAGTGCGTCAGTAAAGTGTGGGATAAGTAATTAACTCGTTCCAACTCCAAGTAGCGATCGCGTTCCTCAGCTCTTTGTGCAGCAGTATTTTCTTTGGGACTATGAACTCAAATCCAATTAAAGTAGGCCCTTGCCAACCTTACTTTTACCTCAGTTTGCTGCCAGACCTTGCCAAATTTATTCTGTCGGCAATGCCATCAACCGAGCTGCTTTCTGATAATTCTATTTGTGCGTTCCAGGGGCTTCCCAACCCAAGAATTCCCTTCTGCCAATTCCTGATACTGGCACTGTTTTCGTTTTTTTTGGACGAATGACCAAAACTCATCACTGCTCATTTGCGAGGTCTTGATATTCTGGACATGAGCATTATGAATCATTTGTCCTTTTTCAGAGGCAGCTCTCGCCAAACTAACTACCGTATTATCGGCCAAATTGACTGTTCGAGTAATCCCTCTTAAACTACTGACCTCAACGTGAGTCTCTAGAACCATAGACATTTGTTCAGGTTGAATTGTTCTACGATAGTAGAGAGTGTCAAAAGTATCGGTGAAAGTTTGTAGGCATTCAGGAGAATAATATCGTTGACAACATTACTGGTCTTTCCCTGTTTATGGGTTTTCTGATGGCCACATAGAGGACATTCTATGATAATAGAAAGTATTTAAGGACAAGGATTATATTACCATTCCCAAACTTTCTTGATGCACTACCAGCTATTAGGATGTGCTCAGTTAAATGGCTTGGTCACCACGTCCGGTATAGTAAGAATTGTCCCCTCATTTTTCTGCTGCCGATATGCCCACTCATCTGATCAATACATGAGCTTGAGCCACTGTACTTCTGGTAATTTTTGCTATCTAAATAAGGCTATGAGTATAATTTTTGTCAATGCTTTGAGAATTAATCAGCAGGCTTTAAGTATAGAATTCATGATTTGTAATTAGTCTGATTACTTCTAATACTCAAGAAAATATAGTGATTTATTAATTTTGAGTTTTATGGTTTCAGGCGTTAATTTTTTTGGTAAATATAGATATATAAAAAATATTTAAAGTTACACAAAATTCAGCTAGAATAAATTCTTAATTGTGGAGATAAAATAGAGATATTAATTCTGCTAAAAAATATAATTTTAAGGGATGGTAGAGTGACTTTTAGATTGAATTATCAAGAAGCTTTATTTTAAAATATGCCAGATACTTTGCTTGAATAGGCACAATAAATAATTAATCGAAGTTATTAATTAATTTTGCAGCAAAGATAATATGGATATACAGATAATTTAGTTTTCAAAGGACGAATTCTTAAATAAATGGTAGTGATTTACAAGTATTAATCTTCTCAAGAAAATCTCATTTGAAAGAAGTGAATTGGATCAGTTTTCTAGTTTTTGTTCAGGTGTTCCCTATTTCACTCTAAATCAGCTTCCTCAAAAGACTGCTAAAAAAATTCAGGAAAAAAGGATATTAATTAAGTTATATTTCCGTTCAAGATTTATAATTAAGGTAATTCTTTAGACTTACTGGCAGGTTAATTAAGAATTTTTCCACCAAAACTCAGTAGGAGAAAAAATTTAAATGGCAGACTTATGGAACCAAATTTTAAACTTTGCAGAAAAAACTACCTTTATAGTAGGAAATCAACTTTTAAAAGATTTTGGAAATGTCAAAGCAGACAAAAAAGCTGATGGTAGCTTAGTTACTAAAGCTGATAAATGGGCAGATAGGGTAATTAGAGAAGCGATCGCCTCTAGTTTTCCCACTCACGGAATATTAACAGAAGAAAGTCAACAGATATTTCCCAGTAATGAATGGTGTTGGATTATTGATCCTTTAGATGGGACAACAAACTTTGCTAAAGGTGTGCCAATTTGGGGAATTTGTATGGGATTATTGTATCAAGGTATTCCTATATTTGGTTATGTAAATATGCCACCATTATCTCAATCTTATTATGCTTTTTATTGCCAGGAAAATCAAACCTATTTAACTAATCGACCTATCACTAGGGCATTTTTAAATAATCGACAAATTCAGCCAATTAAAGATGTGATTACTGGTAATCATTTATTTAATATTTGCTCTCGAAGTACAAAAATTTTACCCCAACTGCCAACAAAAATTAGAATGTTAGGAGTGGCAAGTTATAACTTTTTACTTGTAGCTTCTGGGGCGTCTATTGGTGGTGTTGAAGCTACACCAAGAATTTGGGACATTGCTGCATCTTGGGTAATTGCAAAGGCAGCAGGAGCAATTTGGATACCATTACGATCAGAAGATATTTTTCCTTTAAAAATAGGCAAAGATTATTTGAGTCATCCTTTTCCGACTTTGGTTGTAGGAAATGAAGAATTAGTTCCCTATTTTTCAGCTATAGTTGAACCTTTAATAAAATAAATTCAAGGTCAGATAGAGAATTTTTAGAGCAAGTTATTTTAATTAAGTAGGTAAGTTTAATTATCTGTAGAAGAGTAGTAGATATTCAAAATGGTGAAAACTTACTGATAACTTGCTTCTAGGTTCTTTTTCAGATATTGCACATCAATAAGCAGTTTTAAATTTGCGAAGTTATTCTGGTGGGCAACTATTAGCGAAGGAGGAACCTGCATCTAAATTGGGTAAAATGAATTTATGAGGGTTAAGCATTTTTCCAGTTTCCCCTATAAAATGAACTATGGCAAAAACTATCGCATCTACATCAGTTTCGGCAGCTTGTTGGGAAATACTGAGAGATTCACTAATGTAGTCTGTAAGATATTGAATATCGGGTTCTTAATAATAGTGAGCTAGAATGACAGCATTTAATTCTTGCTTGAGGTTGGCGATCGTATACTTTCATGTAACAAAGCTACATAATTCATCAAGAACTTACAGCGCTTTTGCTAAAATATGACTTCACTTCAAAAACAAAATCTTGTAGGGAATAATTGGCGTTTGCCGAGTATTCATTAAGATATCTCCCCTACTGTGATCTACTAATCATGAAAACCGCGGTAATGCATCAAGAAAGCGTGGGAAAATTTATCAAGTCATGCCAACGACTGGGAGCGATCACTAAACCATATCTTTGTGCTGCTGTGTTACCTTTGTACCTATGAACCCAAATTCAATTGAAATAGCTAACCACCAAGCTAACTATAGCTTCAGTTTGTTCCCAGACCTTGGGACATTTATTCTGTCGTTGATGCCCGAGACCCCTCTGTTATCGGACTATGCTATTAGTTGGTTCTAGTTATTGAGTTTGCTATGCCACCAATAATATTTTTGACAACTTTAGGGTCAAACTCGCTCACAGCTATCCCAATCATCGAACTACTTTGTTTGCAGTCGGTTTTTCCTTCTGTGTTAACGATTAATTCTTTGGTGTTGGTGAGTTGAGCTATGAACGATAAAGAAGAGGAATATCTTTCCAATCAAGATAATGAATCAGTAAACCGACAGAATACTTCAACATTTCCACCGACTTTTGACTTACACAAGCTTTTTCGGTGTAGCCTAGCTAAATACTGCCTAACTCTTCTATTTTCTCTTTCGACTCTGGTCATATACGTTTTACTAATAAAAAGTAGGGAGGTTCCATGGAACCTCCCTACAAAGTTTGGGTTGTGACAATGTAGTTTATCAATCTCAAAACGCTGTAAGACAGATAAGACAAGTCTGACAAGTATTAATGAAAACTTGAAAGTGCCTAGCATCAACGCTCTCACTTCTGAAACTAAGAGGAAGTTCTACCTTGAAAGCGACATCAAACTGTCCGCAAGGATACAGATCAAACAAGCTTAATAGAAAGGTTTAACAATACAACGCGACAGCGGGAGTTAAGGTTAGTAAGAAAAACATTATCCTTTTCTAAAAAGTTAAGTAATCACATTGGATCTATATAGAACTTCATGCATCATTACAATGCCACAATTTGTACTTGACCATTAATATGCATGACTACCAGAGTTTTAAAGGAGACTTTTTCAAACTTTTTGCAGCATTGTTTTTCAAAAAATTTTAAAGAAAAGTGCCTTATTGGAGCTTTAAAAAATTGTAAGCTTTTCAGTCCCTGGAGCTGCAAAAAGCTGGTGCGCATAAGTAGATAAGATTTCCCTCTACCAACACTCCTCACCCTCTGCTTTTTGCAGCAAACCCTAACTATTCTATCGGATCAAGAAATCATCAGCACCAATAGCAGGTTGGTCAGTCAGCAAGGCAAACTCACCCCCTTCGCCAAAACCTGGTTCGTTACCATTCTCATTGTAGAATAATTTACCGTTATTGCTATTATAAACAATTAACGCCTCGGAAGTCGCAACATTCTTGGTAACGCTAGCAAACTCAGTTTCTAGACTGAAACCTTCTCCCGACTTGCTCTCAAGAGCAGTAAATGTCTTCTTATCTAACAAAATAATATCGTCATCAGGATTAAAGTCATCAATGGTATCGCTACCTATTGCCTCAACATCAAACTCCTCGTTGGTGGCAAAGATGAACTTGTCTTTACTTGCCCCACCAATCAAAAAGTCGGAACCTTGACCACCGTTAAGTTTATCGCGACCTTGACCGCCAATTAATGCATCGTTTCCAGGACCACCAAAGAGATAATCATTTTCAGTACGACCTTCTAGAAGGTCATTACCATCTTTACCATAGAGATAATCAACACCAGGGCCACCAATAATCCTATCATCTCCATCATTTCCACTGATAGTGTCTTGACCCTGGCCGCCAGATATTAAATCTGAACGCATGGAACCAGTAACTCGGTCATTACCTCCCTTAGCTTGGAAACCATCAGGATAGTCTTCCAGGGTACTTGGTTGGATTTCGTAAACGTCATCCTCACTACCTAATTCTTCTTGTTCTGTAGGAGAAACTTCAGATCCTAAAGGTAGAGCATACTGCAAACCAAAATTGCTGAATAGCTCGTTCTGTTCCCGAGGTAGCAAGTTTGAATCAAAATAGCGTTCATAGATTTCGCCGTAGTTACCAACAGCTTTAATCACGTTGGGAACAAAATCATTCGGCAGTCCCAGCACTTTACCGATATTTCCTTCGATACCTAAAAACTGACGGACCACTGGGTCAGAATCATTATTAGGATCATCATCCAGATTATTGGCCATTAAGCGCTTGATGTTCTTAGAAGTAATATCATATTCTTCTGCTTGAACTAAAGCATTAGTTACCCAACGAACTACATCTGACCACTCTGACTGATTTTCATCTATAATCAATCCTAAGGGTTCTTTGGAAAGAATATCATCGAGAATTTTATGCTCCTTAGGATTAGATAAATTCTGAACGCGCCCGTTGAGAATGGTCATATCTGTGATAACGGCATCTATATCACCATCATCATAGGCAGCAAACATTTCATCGTTGGTAGTAAATTCTGCTGGTATAATATCCCCACCTAACTCAGTTATCGTATCCTGAATATTTTGTAAACTAGTAGCTCCTTCTAAAACTCCAACGCGACGACCGTTGAGAGCAGGTAACACAGTAATACCGCTATCATTGCGAACTAATACTCCCTGCCCGGTATAGAGATAAATTGGACCAAAGTCAATGCCCAAACTAGCATCCCGGACTAGGTTATGGGTGATACCCATTGCTGAGATATCGACAACACCATTGGCAGTGTTAGCAAAGCTGTCTTTAAATGACTGAGTCTTGACTTCTAGCTTTTCAGGATCTCCAAATATAGCAGCCGCAATGGCTTTACCTAAGTCAACATCAAAGCCCTCATACTCTCCATTGCTCATTTTTACCGCAAAACCTGGCTCATTGTCTGGAAGTCCTAGTTTTAAGACTCCACGCTCCTTGATTTTTGCTAGCAAGTCGCGATCATCATTGTCTTTAATAACGATATCAATCTCGCTGCCAGAGAATGGAGGAGAATAGAGAAAACCACCATCACTCCATAGTGAATTGCGATCACCTTCTATTCCCGAAAAGTGGCGATCGTAAATTTCGCTGTAGTTACCTACTTGATTAATGATATTAACTGCAAAATCATTAGGCAGTCCCAGGGTTTCACCCAAATTTCCTTCTATACCCAGGAACCGACGAATTCCTAAACTAGAGTCATTAGTGGGATTATCATCTGTATTCAGGGCAATAAATTCAGCGATATTTTGTGAGCTGATGCCAAACTCTTCTGCTTGAATGGGAACATAACCTGCCCACCGGACTACATCTGCCCACTGGGAGTCATTTTCTGGTAAAGCTAGAGAAATAGGTTCTTTAGATAGTTCTACATCTAATAGACGGTGATTTTCTGGCTGGGATAGTTGGTCTAAGTTCTCTAATATTAAGGAGCGATCGTGAGAATAGGCATCTACTTCACCGGCATCATAAGCTGCTATCATTTCCTCTGCAGTTTCAAATAGTTTAGGTGTAAACTTGATGCCCTCAACCTCTAGTTGATTTTGTAAATTGATTAATGCCGTTGTACCTTCTATCACTCCTATTGTTTGCTCGTTAAGGTGTGAAACATTTGTAATATCGCTGTCATTAGGAACGATAACAGTTTGATAGTCAAACAAGTAGGTCGGTGCAAAATCCACATTTAATTCTCCATCCCGTCCCAATGTTGCAGTAATACGTTGCGCTGCCAAGTCCGCCTTGCCGTCTGCTACCAGTTCAAAAGATTTAGAGAATTTACTGGTAATAGACTTAACTTTGCTAGCATCCCCAAATACAGCTGCAGCTATAACCTCAGCAAACTCTAGGTCAAATTCATTTCCCGAACCCGAAATTGCAACTTTAATCTGACCTCGTTTGATAATGTCATCCAGGATAGTTGTTTCGGGGTTTGCCACGCTGTTTAATTTCGCTTCCTGAGGCTTAATTTCAATAGATGCCTTACTCTTTTCTGGGGTAGTTTTGACTTTAGGTTCGTCTACGAGTTCGACGATATCTGCTAATTCGGCAAAGTTATTGTAAGTTTTTCCATTGTTTTGAATTAGGGCAATTTCTTCTCCCTTAAATTCAAGAGTACCTACAACAACCTTAAAGTCTTCGAGGGAATTTGTTTTAAACCCACTGCGGGATATTTGGATTTTATCCCCTTGAGTGGGGTCAAAATCTATAATCAGATCACCTTTGTCGCTGGGTTTTTGGAAGTAAAAGACGTCTGCACCTTCACCGCCTCTAAGTAGGTCAACTCCAGGACCGCCATTAAGGATATCCTCTCCCGCTTCACCTACTAACCAGTCGTTGTCTCGGTTCCCTTTCAGAATGTCATTACCCTTACCACCTTCTAGTTGGTCATTTCCACTATTCCCTTCTAGTTGGTCGTCTCCTGTATTCCCATCCAGGAAGTCGTTACCTGGACCACCTTTAATAAGGTCGTCTTCTGAACCCCCAGCAATGACATCATCGCCAGCGTTGCCTTCTAAAACATCCTCGCCAAAGTTCCCTTCTATCTCGTCGTTACCCTTTCCTCCTTGAATGGTATCCTTGCCCTGACCACCCATGAGCTTATCGTCTCCTCCCTTTCCCTTGAGCATATCGTCACCGTAACTACCCAAGAGTTTGTCATTCTTTTCTTGACCAGCAATCTCATCATCGCCAAAACTTCCGGTTTCTTCAATGCCATTCTTGGTGGCATTGTTGTTACCTTTGTCATTATCGGTAATTTCTAGAAATGCTGTTTTCGCCATGGGGTCTAATGCATAACCATTCCCTACATATTTCAGGTTAATAGTGACGCTTTCTGAATTTTCAGAAATCTTATCGTCTAATACCTTTAAGTCTATAACTGCTTCCGTTTCTCCAGGTTCAAAGTTTATTTCTCCAAACAAGCCATCTTTGTTCTGATAATCTTGTCCTAGAGTGGCAGTACCGGAGATAGTGTAGAGGATTTTTAATCCTTGGGGTGGAGCTGCTTCGCCCAGGGTAATAATAAATTGCCCGTTCTTGTCTTTTCCTTCCTTGACTGTATCGCTAGCAACGACTTTCACTATGCGGTCTTCGTTGAGAGCGTGTTCAACTAAGAAGGTGTCGGCATTTAGTATTTCCTTGAGTTCGGTTTGAGCTTCTCCCGCTGTAATTTTACCCTCGACCAGTTGTTGGGTTAAGTCCGGTAAGATGCTGTAAACCTGTTTTTTGATTGGGTTGATACTTGGCAATACATCGTCAACCGAGCTTGATAATGCTTGTTCTACTAACTTATCAATGAGGTTATTGCTTTGAGTGACTAAGGTACTTAGGGCAGCGATGGTTTTGTTATTAACTGAAAGATCTAATTCCTCGGTTAATTGGTTGTAGAATTTCTGTAGGTCTTGTTTTTTACTCAAGTCGAAACTTTCGACTGTTTTTAAGACCTTACCTAGAGCATTAATGACCTGAATTTGACCATCTGATTCTGTATAATATGCTGCTTCTAGGAAGGTGGTGCCGTTGAGTAGCAGGTTCATTATTTTGATGTGACCAGAGGTAATCTCTATTCCGCTATCGTCCCCTTCTCCAATGGCACTATAAGGATCGAATTTCTCTAATGGTTGGGATAGAGACTCTAGGGAAAATCCGGATATTTTGTTGAGTAGCCTTTCTACTTGTTTTTCCTTTATTCCCTGACTGGATAAGACTGCTTTGAGGGTTGTGAGTGGAGTAGTGCTGGTATATTCTCCTGTGGCACTTATCTGAGAAATTAAAGGTATTTCCCCAGGTAGTCCGGTGTTGGTATCAATACCACCAATAACAACGACTTGAGCTTCTTGAGCGTCAACTTCTCCGTCTCCATTACGATCTAACTCTTCCAAGTCAAAGGGTAAACTATATTCTCCATTGCTGTCAGTGTTGGTTTGAGTTTCTCCCTTATCCAGTTGGAAGTTGCTGTTAGTATCAATAAAGACTGTCGCATTTGCTAACGGTCCGTTGGAGGCATTGCCTTGCTGTATTTGTTCGTATGAAATATTCTCTATTCCAAAGACAATTTTTTTGCTATTGTCACGTTTGTTCGTAATCTCCTTACCAGTTGAGGTATCAGTAATAATATAATCACTCTTAGCCCCGGACAAGACTAAGAGATCATTGCCTTCACCACCGTTAATGGTATCATTGCCGCTACCTGGGTAAATGGTATCGTTGCCTTCTCCACCATCAAGATAATCGTCCCCTGTGCCGCCATAGAGAATATCATTGCCGACACCACCAAAAATAAGATCGTTGCCAGAATCACCTTTTAAGGTGTCGTTACCTTCTCTACCATAGAGGATATCATCACCCTGATCACCTACTAAAGAATCGTTACCCTTACCTCCATCTATTTCATCGTTTCCATCACCCCCATTTAGATAGTCATCACCTTGACCACCTTCGAGCTTGTCACTATCCGATTCCCCATAGAGATGGTCATGATCTTCACCACCTTCAAGCTTGTCACTCCCACTTCCTCCCCTTAAGGTATCTTTGCCAGACTCACCTTTGAGTACATCATTATCATTACCACCATGAAGTTCGTCATTTCCCATTCCACCTTCAAGGACATCGCTTTTATCTTCACCATAAAGTTTGTCGTTACCACTTCCACCTTTGAGTTGATCTCGCCCGTTACCCCCATAAAGTTGGTCGTTACCACTTCCACCATCAAGCATATCGTTTCCATCTTCACCATATAGGCGGTCATCATGATCATTACCATAGAGGAAGTCGTTATCCCTTTGGCCATGAAGGTAGTCGTGGCCGGCACCCCCTTCAAGTTTGTCTTCATCATTTCCGCCTTTAAGAGAGTCGTTGCCGACACCTCCCATTAGATGATCCTTACCGTTGCCACCATCAATAGTATCATTTCCACCCTGGCCATCATATTCTTGGTTGCCGTCACCAAGCGATACATTCTGAGGTAAATTGGGATCATTTTTTGTGTATTCTATATTAGTCACTTGTCTGACTGTCTTAGTAACCCATTTTACTATGTGATCTAGAGGCCAAGGCAACCACCCGTCTTGTACTTGTTTGTCGACCCAATCCACGACCTGCCGAACACCAGTCTCAAAAATATTGCTGACTAGGCTAATGCCTTGATTCCAGGCGTTTCCTAGTGACTTGAAGGTATCTGACACATATTCGACAGTATTATTCCATTCTTGTGCAATAAAATCGGCTACCTGTTCCCCTAGCTTATTTACTTCATTTATTGCAAAGTTAACTAAATCCCCAATTCCATTCTTTATCTCACCTAGTGATACTTCAAAATTAAACAGTGGGCTATCAAGTTCCAACTGTGAACCTTCCAATGTCCCGTTTGAACGAATTGTCAGATTGGCATATGTATCAGATAGAAAAGTCCAATCCGGGAAATCCAGTACTAAACCAGTTGTCAATTTAAACCCCTGACCATCTTGAGTTATTTCAGCCTTTAATTTTTGACCCAAGAATTCGAGCTCACCCTTTGCTGTGGCGACATTGTTTAGTTTGCCAATTTCCACATCCGAAAGTTTGAGGGTGCCATTTAGCAAGCTTAATTCCTTAACTTTAATACCAGACGTAGAAAAGTCGAAATCAGCTTTAGCCAAGTTAATTCCGAAAAATTCAAGCTGACCATCACCTCGGAAATATGCCTCACTTGGACTAACTTTCAGGTCTAAATTCAAGTCAGTATCTTTCCCATTGGGAACGCCAGATATCTTAACAACTCCCAAGATATCAATCTCAGGTATTTTCAGAGAACCTTCTAAACTTGGATTACCCGAGAATGGATTCATGTTAAAATTGAAGGTTCCTTCCTTGCTCCCAACCCTCACTGCAGCATTAAATCCAATCCCCTGTTCTAAAGTCCTTTCAAGAACTTCTGTCTCAACAGGGACAATTTTAATCAACGGATCGAGTTCTTCATCGTCATCAGGACCATCAATGGAAACAACTGAAATCGGAACAAGATCACTAAAGCTATTAAACAACCCTGTCACTTCGTCAAGAATGGGTACATTATCCAATTGGTTTATCAGATAAGAATTTATTGGCCCTGTTATCATATCAACTAAGCCAAGTGGCTCGTTGAGAGTTAACTCTATAGCAAATTTCTGAGGATCTGTAATATCAACTAAGAAAGCAGCGTCAAAATCATAGTTGCCAAACTGTAAGTCTCCAACAAATCCAACATTGTCAATAAATGGTGGAATATAAGTCGCCCCAATTTGAACGCCTAGTTCCCTTAATTCACTATCCGGTAGACCAAAGGGATTTTTCCAAACTCCATCTGCATCAATATTAAATTGCCCAGTGAGGGATTTGGGATCAATTTCCAATCCACCAATAAGTGTTAATGGAGGTTCGTTCTTTTGAACTGGATCATAGCCTTCTAAGGTCATTCCGCCATCAATTCCGAAATTAGGAATAGGATTTGTTGCACTCATTTCTAATCCCAATGCAACATCTTTCAGTGTGGCCTTAAAATCTCCTATAGAAATCAAGGGAACATCCCCTGCTAAAATCCCTGCTAAAGAGAGATCTTCCTTGCCAATTTCTAGTGCTACACCGACATTATCTACTCCTAAATAATCATTGATAAATTTAGAAACGTCATCGTTCTTGTTTGCAAAATTGACATTGCCTTCCAAGCTAAACCCATCGGAGAAAGATAAACTAGTCTCATCTAACTGGAATCCATCTAGACCTGGAATATCCCCTAAGATGGAATTCAAATTTAGAGGACCAAACTCATATTCAAACTCAAGTCCGTCTTTAAAATCAATATCAAAGTTCTTATCATTCAACAACCCACCAATGCCTAATGACTCTGTTGTCAACTCGAACTCAGGTTTTGCTAGAACAAGCTGAGTTCCAGGTTTATTCTTGTCCCCATCACCCAAAACTATCTCGGCAATCTTATTAACTGCGTCCTCAACGAAACTAAGAGAATTAAAACTATCGCCAATTAAACCATTCAAATCGAAGGTAACATTGTCCAGATAGGTAATAGAAATCCCTTGACTTGATAAAGATAAACTTGCATTCCCAATGCTGTTGATCGTATCACGAATATTGGAGGGTAAAGAAACAGAACTTGGCAGTAAACCGACCAATAGATTAATCAGTTGTTTGGGAGAAAATTCGCTAACAGATAGTTCATAATTTCTATTCCCTGTCTCATCTGTGGCATATCGTAAACCGGGATGACTGACCGTTAGAGATTGAGACATAACATTCTCACCCAAGCCTAACGTAGAAAGAAGGCTATTAATAGTACTGGAAATATTGAGTTCACCTACATAAGTGACACCAAATCCATTATCATTTAATTCAATATTTAAGTTTGCCAAACCACCCAAAGTCGTTAGCAAATCTTGTGCAAATCCTGGTAGTTCTGTTCCCGCAATAGTCTTGAAGGCATTTGTCATCTTCGTGGCATCAAGCTCTGGCAAACCGAACTTAAATCCACTCAGTTTGGGAATTTTCTTCTGAGCGCCACTCACTTTGGAGCCAATCTCACTCACATCAAAACTGAGGTCAAAAACTTCCCCGTTAAAATCACCAGCAAAGCTTAATTTTTTGGTATTATTTTTCTTCTCAAATTCTATTCCCGGTTGAGCCAGCACTAGCTGAGTCCCTTCAGTAGCTGGGTCACCATCTCCTAAGAATGTTTCAGTTACTGTATTAGCGGCATCTTTAAGGAAATCATTGTCGCTAATCATACCAACTATGTTGTTGACATCTAAGACGACATTATCTAGATAGGTAATCCCAAATCCTTGGTTGGATGCCTGTATATTAACCTTACCCACTTTGTTGAGCTGCTCTTGGATGTTATTGGGTAATTCAACTCCCAAGGTATCACCCAGAAATTCTATAGCTTCTGTGGGAGAAAATTCACCAATGGAGGCTGCATAAATTTTCTTCCCTGTATCGTCTTTAGTAACTCGTAAACCAGGATTTGTTACACTTAGGGAATCA
Organism: Trichodesmium erythraeum GBRTRLIN201; assembly: GCA_018457135.1. Classification (GTDB taxonomy): domain Bacteria; phylum Cyanobacteriota; class Cyanobacteriia; order Cyanobacteriales; family Microcoleaceae; genus Trichodesmium; species Trichodesmium erythraeum. The sequence continues at coordinate 51,328 of JAGGDU010000040.1, forward strand.
GACAAGACATTCTCACCCAAGCCTAAGGTAGAAAGAAGGCTATTAATAGTACTGGAAATATTGAGTCCACCTACATAAGTGACACCAAATCCATTATCATTCAATTCAATATTTAAGTTTGCCAAACCACCCAAAGTCGTTAGCAAATCTTGTGCAAATCCTGGTAGTTCTGTTCCCGCAATAGTCTTGAAGGCATTTGTCATCTTCGTGGCATCAAGCTCTGGCAAACCGAACTTAAATCCACTCAGTTTGGGAATTTTCTTCTGAGCGCCACTCACTTTGGAGCCAATCTCACTCACATCAAAACTGAGGTCAAAAACTTCCCCGTTAAAATCACCAGCAAAGCTTAATTTTTTGGTATTATTTTTCTTCTCAAATTCTATTCCCGGTTGAGCCAGCACTAGCTGAGTCCCTTCAGTAGCTGGGTCACCATCTCCTAAGAATGTTTCAGTTACTGTATTAGCGGCATCTTTAAGGAAATCATTGTCGCTAATCATACCAACTATGTTGTTGACATCTAAGACGACATTATCTAGATAGGTAATCCCAAATCCTTGGTTGGATGCCTGTATATTAACCTTACCCACTTTGTTGAGCTGCTCTTGGATGTTATTGGGTAATTCA
>JAGGDU010000041.1 GCA_018457135.1 Trichodesmium erythraeum GBRTRLIN201
CTGTTTAGCCCAGACCAAATTGCCATTGCTGTCGAACTTGGCTACATAACCATCCAGGTCGCCATTAGAGGTCAAATCATTGTTCCAATCGCCGTCGATGTCAATGTTGCTCCGAAAAGAACCCCCCACCAAGACATTGCCACTGCTGTCTGTGGTTATGCTATAAACATTGCCACTGCTGTCTGTGGTTATGCTATAAGGAGAGTCCCAATTGCTACCGCCGATCTGTTTAGCCCAGACCAAATTGCCATTGCTGTCGAACTTGGCTACATAACCATCCCCGAAGCCATCAGGGATCAAATCAATGCTCCCATCGCCGTCGATGTCAATGTAGCTCTCAAAAGAACCCCCCACCAAGACATTGCCGCTGCTGTCTGTGGCTATGCTATTAGCATTGTCCCAATAGCTACCGCCGATCTGTTTAGCCCAGACCAAATTGCCATTGCTGTCGAACTTGGCTACATAACCATCCCCACCATCCCCGAAGCCGTTAGAGGTAAAATCATTGTTCCCATCGCCGTCGATATCAATGTTGCTCCGAAAACTGCCCCCCACCAAGACATTGCCGCTGCTGTCTGTGGTTATGCTATTAACATAGTCATCAATGCTACCGCCGATCTGTTTAGCCCAGACCAAATTGCCATTGCTGTCGAGCTTGGCTGCATAAATATCCCAGTCGTTATTAGAGGTCAAATCATTGTTCCCATCGCCGTCGATGTCAATGTTGCCCTGAAAAAGACCCCCCACCAAGACATTACCGTTGCTGTCTGTGGTTATGCTACTAACGTCGCCAGAGCTGCTAGCGCCGATCTGTTTAGCCCATTCAAATTGCAGGTTGAGGGTATCGGAGTAGCTGGCCATCGTTTCTACTTGCAATGCTAGAGAGAGCTTGCTTTTACCCGTCCTCACCTCCAACTCCCAGTTCCCCCCTTTAACTGCCGCCCCAGTCAAAGACTTAGAAGCCGCTATCTCAGCCCCCGTCAACCGATGCAACTTATCAATAAACTCTTCTCCCCCATCCCCGGCAGCGACGTTACAACCATAGAGCAGAAGGTTGTCCAGTTGCCATTGTTGTAGTTGGGGCTCATAGCCTTTGAGAGTATCCAAACTCAATTGGCTATTTCCCAGATACAGACAACCAGGAGAACCGTGGGAGATAATATGAAGGGTATCCGTTTCTGGATTTTTTTGGAGGATATCCCCTATCTGTTGGATACCGTCAGTGTCGCCGCCGAGGAGAAAAGGTTTAACTCCCGTAACGACTCCCTTTAATAGTTGCTGGTAGTTTTCTACACTAGCATCTATTATTACTATACTTTTTGTGTTTAGTTTCATTATTTTTGAGAGATAAATTAAATTTTTAGATATTTTGGGGTCTGAAATTTCCTATGGGGTCTAACTGCGATATAGCTGCTGTACTTGCCGCTTTACCCAAGCTTTCCCAAAAAGGAAGTACCATTGGGGCCCAAAACAGACAAACCTAAGATAATCTACATAAATCTTTTGTTTTCTATAAAAAATCACTCCTATTCCTGGTAATAGTCTGCCAGTCAACTAAAGCATTTGCTGAAGAAGGTACCTAGTTTGACAGTAAAAGTATCAGCCGAAAAAATATTAGTGATACCAGTACCGTGAGCGCTATCTTTAACAGGGTTAATATTGAAACTATTAGGATATCCTAAACCAGTGAACCCCTCTACAGTAATAGTGCCTAGACCAGACAGAGTTCTGTAAACTATTAGGGTTAGCAGGATAGTAGTTAAAAGCAGTAGCAGAAGCATGTTTCCTATATCTGAACATTACTATTCTCAATGCTAAAAAGTGCAGAACCTAAAACACCACTTTCACAAGTACGAGCTACAGTAGCACACCTCAAAGCGCTCCAAGAACTAGTCTGCTAACTACAGTGAAGCAAGAAATGATTTGGTTTTTCATTTTCAACTTTTTTAATTCCGAGGTAACTTCTGTTTTCTAATCTTAAAATAATTTTTGTTTTCAGGTAACGTAAATTCTATAGTATTTTTTAATGACATATACTATTTATATTTATATTATTTATGTAAAAAGTTATATAATTTATCTAGTTTAATTTTTTTTTAAATAACAAAATTTTCCAAAAAATGCAATAAAATAATCTGTGTAAACAATGTTAAAAAAGCCTTAAATTCTATTTCAGAATACATATCAAACGGTCAAAAGAAAGTATGTAAGCATTCAGCCATTGAATGCTTATCTAAGTTGACGGTAAACTTGGAGTAGGAAAAAAAATATTTAGCCCGAATAAAATCACAACTAAATTTTATAAAACTACAGCAAACTTGTTATCAAATATATAAATCAAAAACAGTCAAGTTCAGCTCTTTTGCCGCCAATCAGATATAACCTTTTCCAAATACCAAATCCGAGCTCTACCCGGATATTTTTCCTCAACTTTTGCAATCAACCTTTCTGCGATTTCCCAATGCCCGCCAACCATTCTTAACAACTTTTGTTCCAATTGCTCATACTTAGTATCCTCATTAATATTCTGACTTTGAATAGGAACAGATGTCTGAATTTTCTTCAAATTATCCAAAGTTTTTTGATAATTATTCCAGTCTTCAGCATCCCCAAATAATTGAGCAGCATTCTGATAGTTATCTATAGCTTTTTTGATATCTTCTAAACAAGAATAAACAATACCCCGGTTATAAAAAGCCTTAGCTTCATTAGAATTAATTTGTAATGCTTGATCATAATCTTTAATTGCCTCTTGGTAAGCACCAATATCCCGATAAACATTCCCTCTATTCACATAAATAACTGAATTATTTGGTTCAATATTTAAAGCCGCATTACAATCAGCGATCGCTCCTTTAAAATCACCTATTTGACCACGAACAATACCCCGATATTGATAAGCTAAAACACTTTGATTATTAAGTTGCAAAGCCTCATTAAAATCTGACATTGCCCCAAAATCATCCCCTTGTTTATAACGAATAATACCTCGAAAACAATAAGCTTCATAATCATATTTATCAACTTTTAATGCCCAGTTTAAATCCGCCATTACCCCCTGGACATTCCCTTTTTCAAACCTGCTCAAAATTTCATTTAAAAAAGTCTTACTATCACCTTTTTTCCACTGAAAATTACCATCATTTTTTACAGAAGCAGGAACAAAATTTTGTAACTTTTTAATACTATCCAAACATTGCCGACAATTCACAGCATCCTTCTGTTCTAAATACAACTCTGCACCCCGTTTCAAACTAGCAATTGCATCTGCTTGATTACCTTGTTTATCATAAGCATTACCCAATAACTTATATGCCGGAGCATACTTATCATCAATCCCAATTATCTGATGAGCATCCATAATAGTCCCAGCAATATTTCCTACTATTAACCTAGCAATACCACGACCAAAATAAGCATTAATATAATTAGAATTAATTGCCAAAGCCTCAGTATAATCTGCAATAGCTTCTTCCCAATTTCCTAAATCAAACTCTGCCAAACCTCTGCGATAATAAGCTTCAGCAAAACTAGGATTAATTTCTATAACTCGACTCAAATCTTGAATTGCTCCTTCATAGTCTCCAGCACAAGATTTTGCTACAGCCTGACTATATATTTCCTGTTCCATTTTTTTCTATTAAAGGTAAATTTAAATAAAAGTTTAACTAATTTCACTATCCCATTGTATGGCAGCTATCTGCTATTTGCCAAACAACCTTCCCTTATTCCTTGCCCCTTTTATTATGCCCCTTCTCTTATTCTGTAGGCGATCGCCACTTAAACTTATCTATCAAATAGTGGGAAAACTTTTAAATTAATAAACCATTATCCAGGAAGCAATACTAAGCCATCACCAGAAAACCTACCGACCTCTGTATAAACTTTTTCTATTAATTCTCAGATTAATATGCTTTGAGTTTCTGAGCCAAAAACTCAGTATTCAGGAAAACCAAAATCTTGATATTTAACTATTTTAATAATCTAATATTTATCTCTTTGTAAATATCCAAAAAAAGCAATTTTAACAACCTAATAAAAGAAGAAAAATAGACAACAAAACACTATTTTTTTGTCAGAAATTTTGAATTTGTTATTCTCTGATAATAGTCAAATTCGGATAGTAATTTTTAGGTTTACCTCTCACCTTTAATTCCAAAATTTTGTAATATTTATTTTTACTTATAAGCTTCATAGTTATGCATGGCTTTTAATCACTAGTTTTATATACTATATTTTGACCTGCACAATGTAAGATATAAATATCAGATAGGCTTTTTAAACTATAAAGCCGCAAAAAAAATTCCTAGGAACAAGAATCAAATATGATCCACAAACCTTGGCGCTTAAGCATTGCACAGAAATGCTCCTGTACAGAAAATCTAGAAGTTAATAAATTCTGATTCCTAAACTAAACTGTATTGGTTTAAAATATAGTTTATACAGCTATATTGAATCTAATTGTAACTTAATTTTATACACAAATGATGCTACCGGAGGGGAAATAAACCTTTAAAGACATTTGCTGATGCTTAGAAACTTTTTGTATAGCCATGCCTTTCCATTTTACTGATTAACCAACAAAATTAACGTCCTTACCTTTCAAACAAAAGTTTGGGCTACATTCGAGCTTAAAAGTTGTGTAAGTCCAGCCATTAGTAAACCTGAGTACAAAAAAAAATAACTACATTAGGTCTAACTAATCTTCCTCAATATACTCTGCTATATGAGGTAATTCTCCCATTTTAGCAGTAAGTAACTGGGGACCAGCAACCACAATTTTTGTTGCACCTTCCTCCACAAGCTCAAACAAAAACTTATCTATTAACGGTCTTTCTATTATTTCCTGAGATTCTAATTCTACATCCTTTTCTTTTGCCTTACGTTTCACCCGTTTCAAAACATCACCAGCTAAAGCGCGATAACCTTCCAACATTGAGCTTTGTAATTTATGCAAAGGATTAGATCCCAACCAACCACTCTGCCCCAACTCACCAATAATATCATGAATTGAGTTATTATTAATAAAAAATACAACCCTCAAATTACCTTGATGTTCTTGTGTTGCTGAAACTGCTTTCCACATTGCTTTATCATAAGCGTAAGGATTTGCAATTACTAACCAGATACTCATATTTTACACTCCCCACCCAAATAAAGGCCAATAAAATTTCGCCATTGCCAAGAAGATCAAAGTTCCCACTAATTTTAGCAATAAGCCGCGCTTAAAAGCTTCAGCAGGCGACACATAACCACTACCCATAATAATAGCCATTACCGGAGTACTGACTGGTAAAAGAAAAGCTAAACCCGATGGTAGAGTAATACCCAACGTCATTGCCCTTGGGTCTATTCCATATTTAGCAGCCAAAGCAAGTCCCACTGGCATCAAAACAGCTACTGCAGCAGCATTACTCATTCCCTCCGTCAAAAAAGTAATAATTAAAACCATTGCCACAAAACAAACAAAACCAGAATTTATCCATGACCCCAACAAATTTTCTGCCAATGCTTGTGCTGCCCCCGTATCCCTTAAAACTGCACTTAGAGCAATAGCACTACCATACATCAAAAAAATACCCCAGTTAACATCCTCTTCTACCTCTTGCCAAGTTGCCAAACCACAAACGAAGCTACACATAACCCCAAAGAAAGCTATTGTATCCAGTCCCCAAGCTTTTCCCTTAAAAACCCATAATAAAACTATTCCCGTCACTAACGCTAATGTACCAATTTCCCTAGATGAAATTGTCCCAAGACTTTGCGATCTAACTTCAAGAAACTTTCGGGCACTAGATAAAGAAACTACTATACCTTTACCTATTTGTAATAGCACAAGATAAGCCACTATTAACATCAGCACAACTAAGGGAACAGACCAAAGAAACCACTCCACAAAAGTGATATCATATTCTCCTTTTGTTGTGCTGCGAAGTACTCCTAATGCTAGAGGAGCTCTTGCGCCCCCCAGTAAAGTAGCGATACCACCAATACCGCAACCCCACCCCAAAGCCAAAAATGCTGCTAGACCAAAACGTCCACCAGACTTTGCACCTGCTGCTTGAACCACTTCTATGACCACTGGGAATAACATAGCTGTGACAGCATAGGAACTAATTACAAAAGACATCAAAGCTGAAAGAATTAAGATAGAGGCAATTAGAGTATTTTGGCTATTACCAAAACGGGAAACTACTGTGAGAGCCAGACGAGTGCTAAGTCCTGAACGTTGAATAGGGCTGGCTAGAATAAATGCTCCCAATACAAAGAATACTGCTTTATTGCCAAAATAGGCGTATGTGTCCGTAGCAGACATACTGCCACTTAGGGGAATTAAAAATAGTACCATCAAGCCTGTAACTGCTACTGGTAGAGTATTAGTTGCCCAGAGGAAGGCTGTGACTCCAAACACCGCTAAAGCTCCTTTTGCTTCTTTTTCGACTCCTGCCATTGGAAACAGAAGAATACCTAAATAAATTAGTGCTGCGGCTACAAACCAAAGCCAACGGTACTGAGGTTGACGAGATATGCGTAACCAAGTACGAAGATATTTGATATTTTCCATTGTATATGTATGAATAATTTTTGACGTAGAGATTTGATTATACTTTTTATAAAACTAGAGAACAGAAAAGAGGAAATGAAAAAATAAAAATCAAATTTTTCTTTCAAACTTTTACTCAAAGATTCAGATCATCTTTTGAGTTGACAACTACTTTGATCACTGATTTAGTATTTACATCTGAGAAAATTAGATTTTAATTATTATAAGCTAAGTATTAAATTTATCACATAAAACCTTTTTTTGTCAATCTATATAAATAGACTTTTCCAGAAAAGGTTCTCAAACCCTTATACTACTCTTTCCCAATTGATACTTTTGCCAAAGGTCTAATAGAGCCAGGACTTAAGTACCCAAACAATAAACTTGATTTATTGCCCTAGTTATTGTTTTTTTACTCTAGTTAATTAACCAATAAATATCCTGGATAAATCCTGTCTCTGCCGAAGTATTAATAACTTTAAATCTTTTTTTATCAGGATTTAAATTTTGTTTTTCAGAGGATGAATGTGAATGGAAAATAACAATCAAACTGGTGTAACAGTATGGTTTACTGGTTTAAGCTGTGCGGGCAAAACAACTCTCAGTTTTGCTATTGCAGAAGAATTGCAATCGCTCAATTACACAGTAGAAATTCTTGATAGTACTATTGTACGTCAAAACATTGGTAAAAGCTTGGGTTTTAATAAAGCTGATCGAGATGAAAATATCCGCAGAATTAGCTTTTTAGCCCATCTTTTAACTCGTAATCGTGTGATTGTTTTAGTATCTGCTATTTCTCCTTATAATCAAATTCGTTGTGAGGCTAAAAAACGCATTGGTAACTTTATTGAAGTATATGTTAATGCACCTCTAGAAATTTGTGAAGCCAGAGATAAAAAAGGACTTTACCAACTTGCTAGAGCTAAAAAAATTAAAGAATTTACTGGTATTGACTTACCATATGAAGCACCACTTAATCCTGACGTTGAATGTCGCACTGACTTAGAAACAGTCGCAGAAAGTAAAGAAAAAGTTATCCTAAAAATGGTAAATTTAGGTTATTTAAAACCTCGGAATTTTTCCCATAGTAGTGCTTATTTTTTCGATATTTAGAAGTTAAATTATATCCGGAATATTTCATTTCATAATACCAGAGTAGGGGGTTGCCCCTACCAGATTTTAGTTATGACATTGTTTTGAGTTTTTATTCTCTAAAATAGTTAAAAATTAATCCGATAAATTTGAATCAAGTATTCTGATACAATTTAATTCTTAATCTTTTTAATTCTGTCTCCAATAGCTGATTTTGAGATTTTAATAACCCCAATTCTGCTTGAGAATCATATAGCCTACTTCGTAACTTTTCTAATTCTGACTCAACAGTTTGAAGCTGAGGTTTTAAAACATTCAGTTCATCCTGAGACTCCATTGCTATAGGTCGCAGTTTTACTAATTCCTCCTCAAATTGTAAGAGTTGATATTTTAATCTTTCTATCTCATATTCTTCTGGATTAATTTCTATTTTATCTTGATTATAAACATGATTAACTACTTCTCCTGTAATTATATTCTTAACTTCCTTGAAATGAACTCTACATAAAAATGGGTCAGATAGCAAAGGAATATAATACATACAATCAGAAAAATAATAATGTGTCACCTGACTATATCTAGTCCTATTTTTATCTAAAACTGGACTACCTCCATGAAGTAAATTTGCTGCCCAAATTAAAGCTTGACCTTTCTTAACATAAAGTTCTACTTTTTTTAAACCATTGTATTCAATTAATGACTGTAAAAACTCTTCATATACAGGATAAATATCATAAGGTTTATTCTGATAACTACCTGTAATTCCTAAATCATTTAAATCAAAAATTGGTAATTTATGACTCCCAGGATAATAATGCAGCGGACCATTATTAGCATCTATATCTTCCAAAGCCACCCAAACTCCACACATAAATCTAGCTGGAACTGAACTAAAATGTATGCTATCACTATGAGTAGATTGTTCAGTACCAAACCTGAAATTTAGAGTTTGAAAAGGGATTGGTTCTCGCTGATAAAGTATTTTTAATAGATTAATAATATGGGGAGCCGTAGCAATTTTTTTAACATCTTGATTAAAAGTCCAAGCATCTTGAATTCTATCATTATAAATCCAAGCTGATTTTACTTTCCCTTTTTCTCCATATATGGGAGTTAAATCTTTAACTATGCGATCTACAATTTCTGAAATATTTTCTATACCTAAGTCATCTATAATTACATATCCTTGTTCTGCAAATTGTTTGACAATTTCTCTAGTATAATTGTCTAAATTTAACTGATTGAAAATTTGTTCAAAAAAAGGAGAATCTACCCAAGGCAAATTCATTTCAGGAATAGTCATTTTTCTATATTTTGTTTAGCTCAATTATTTATTAATAATAGAACGTCAGCAGCAAGCTATCAATAGAGTTATTGTTAAATAGAGATAAAAAATAACTTCAACCTAGACATAGCAATAATTTCAAATTTTTTCCTTATCAATAACTACAATCTTTACAGAACAAACTTTTTAGTTATGTTTTAAGTAATAAAGCGACAAGTATAATAATTAACTTACAGTATATTCCACGCGTTATCAAGTAGAAATATTAACAATCAAACTTTTGTAGTGCTAGCATCATGCTAGGGACAGCATTACCTCAAGTTTAATCAAATGTTTTGTATTCTCAGATATGCTTTAACAGAGAAATAAAAGTTAAATTACTAATCTTAGCTATGCCAAAATCAGGCTTGTTCTATCACCCAAACCCTTACTTAGCAAAACCTATCACTCAAAAAAAAAAGAAGAACCTCTCACACTTGGCGTATTTAATATTATATCATGTTCGAGTCATCAGTAATCAAAAAAAAATTCTGGTGATCAGTGCTAACTCTATCCTACTGCTGATATCCACAAAACCTCCTGCCTTAACTCCTCCAAAACGTAAGTATATAATATTGATCAAATCCCCTGGCAATAGAAGCATTAGAAGAAACCGGGTTTATAGGAGAATGCTAGTCAGTATGGTAGGAAATCTAATACAAACCCCGTTTCTGTTTCAGTATTTTTAGGCTCTAGCTTCAGCTATCGGTACTGATAACTAATAACTGAAATAACTATTCTTCAATTTGCCATAAGTCTTTAATAAGCTCTTCATCAAGAATCTTTTTAGGTCTTAAGATTAACAAAGCTCGTCCAAGCAACGGTACATTAGGCTCCTCATCAAACCACTGCATGATTATTTTACCCCCTTGGTCTACAATAAAATAACCATCTTTATTCCATTGACGTTGACTTCTATCTATAATCAATAAAACTTCCTCAGTAGCACCTGGTATAGGAGTAGGCAAGCGATCGCTATTTTCAATTATCGCCACTGGATCAACCGCATGGATGACAACTTGCCATCCAGGTATCGCTACCCAAGCACCTGCTCCACCAGAAAATTTAACCATTCTAAATGGTTCGACTTCTTCCACAAGAGGTACTGCCTTAAAATCTTCTGTCTTCAGCGGTAATTTTCCGATCACAGGTAAAATGCGAGGTAAATCTTCTTCTAACTCTAGTCGATAAACTGGCAGACGGGGAGCAGGTCTTTGAGAAACAACAGTAAAATCAGTTAATAGTTCTTCAAGCTGTTTTCTAGCTGTTTGAGAATCCACCAATTTTAGACCTTTAGCAATCAGACGAGACCTATGTTGTAGCTCGCTTTGTTGCCTAGCTTGTTTCCAACATTGATACCCTACTATATCTCCAGGAGAATCAGAAAATCCTTCTGGTATTGTTTTCATCTGAGCAAAATCTTTGATCGCTTTTACTACATCTTTGACATCATCAACATCAAGATCGTGAGCAACTATAAACTCACTTGCAATGATTCTTTGTTCCTGACTTAAAACCCTCAACTCGTAAAGAATATCACTACCTGTTCTCTCAAAGCGTGATAAAATATCAGCTTTGCTTAGTTTGAGAACATTTTTTTTAATGTCAGCATTGACAAGACTTGCATATACTTGAGACCCGACTATCACCTGATTTTGGTGTATCGGTTCAAACCCTGTTTCCTCAAAAATGTTCTGAGAAGTATATCCAGCTTTTTGTAGAGCAGCACAAGCGTTTCCCCATTCTACCCAACTACCTTCTTTGCGACGCAGCAAACCAATTAAGTTTTCTGGATCTACTAGATTTGTTAATTGTTGTTCCTGGTTAGGTGAGTTTTGTGGTGTTTCAGTCATAATTTAGAATGTTTTGTTTACAAATGAATATACTTTTGACAAAAAAAATCAGGTTAATAGCTTTCCCTATTTAAGGGGATGAGAAAAATCAACTTCAGTATTTCAAGTCTCTGGCTTCAAAAGTCGGTACTGATAACTGATAACTGGTATGACCATACTACCAAAATTTTAGTTCCAGATCATAACCAAGCAATTTTAAATGTTCTCAGAAATATATATACAAAAATCAGCTAACTTTTATAATTTAGGAGTCAAAATTCAGCCATAAGAAATAGGAACAAGAGAAGATCGCCTTGCCCTTATCAATAGAATTTTCACCAGTTCCTTTTTTGACAACTGGTAAATCATTTTCTGAGGTTAGCAGTGGCCGTAGCTGACCCATATCCTTACTTTCACTATAGTTTGATTTTCTAGTCATTGAAGTGAATATTCCCATAAGTTAGAGGCTTATGATCACCGAAGTATTCACAGAGTAAGTGCGACAGCTACATCGCTCTCACTTGAATTTTTACATTCAAGACTTAAGTAAAAACCCGGTTGTCAAACATACAGCAGATTTCTGGCCAATTATCTAAAGGGTAAATGGTGAAAATTATGTAGTGGGAGTATCTTGCCCTATAGCTGGACCTGATAACAACAGAAAGCGCTATAAAATTTCAACCAATTAAGGCCATCAACTCTTGGTTTCTTGTAGTAGTACGTTATTTCTGATAATTACAGAACTTACTGCTAATGTGTCAGGTACACACTTAGGGTGTAAAATCTGCCAATACAATAGCTTTACTATTCACTCCTTCTAATTATGATATCTGCTCCAATCCTCCATCTCACTAACTTTATCTTACAGTTTTAAGCAATCGGAATACGAGATTTATACCATAGTCTTATTCTGCTATAGTAATATGAAATATATTAATTTTTACTACCAAATATTGATGGGAAGATAGGTAAACAGTGTGGGAATTACTATATAGTAGTCCGTCCATTAGTTGTGACAAAATTCTATACTAAAAAAGTTTGGGAAAGTCTAATATTTGACCAGAACGCAAAAAAAATTCAAATAACTTAAGTAAGTCGGTGTTGACATTGGTTGCTATGTAACAAAATTTAAATTGAACTCAAATCAACTCTTTAGAGGAGCTTGAAGTCAGTATACAAATCTTAATATAGCTAATTTTTTTCATTCCTACCTACTTATCTATAGATGGAGTAACATCTTTCCATCAATTATAGGAATTTATTTGATGTATCTATCCATTAACTTAGAGCAGTTTTGACCACTATTTTCTCAGGATTAATAGTTAGAATATCATTGTTTTTCAAACAAAATTACAAAAGAAAAATTAGCTAATGAATTACCTGTTATAGTAATTAAAACTATATCTATTAAATCATAAGTAAAATCCTTAGCCAACTCTAGTATATTTTAGGTATCATTTCCCTATTTTTATTTATATATCATTCCCCCATTTTTTAAGTCTATTTATATTAGTATTTATCAGGAAAATTTATTTTTATATTTGATAATTTTTCAAGTTTTTCCCTTTTTATAAAATTTATAAAAATTGATTTATTAATATTTATTAATGATAAAACTAATATTCAGTAGCGATCGCTGCTAGAGATTATACTAAATTGTACAGTATAATTTTGGGGGCAGCACTGCTGGCTGAAGTATTTACAAATTTCAGCTCAAAGTGCACTCAAGAATTGGTTGACAAAATATAATGTATAAAGTTAGCAAAATATACTGTTATAGTTAGTCTAAACTCCAGTAGTTAATGTGGCCTATAATAATTTTCGGCTTAATTAATAAAGATAAATGGCTGGAAATAGTACTTAATAGGTAGATAATTATTTAAAAGTATATCTTTGTTCCTAATTTATAAATAGAATTTATATTATGTTACTTTAAAGATACGATTTAAGGGGTTTGTTTGAATGGAAGTAATTCCTCAACAGTTAGATAGTATTAGAAATCAACTGATGAGCCTAACCAGAAAAAAGAAACCATTAATGCTGGTAGTAGATGATGAACCAGATAATTTGGACTTACTATACCGGGCTTTTCGACGAGATTTTAATGTTCTCAAAGCTGAAAGCGGGATCAAGGCCTTAGAAATTTTAGCTTTAGAGGGAGAGGTGGCAATTATTATATCCGATCAACGAATGCCAGAAATGAAAGGTACAGAGTTTTTAAGTAAAACTTTGCCCCAGTTTCCTAATACAATTAGAATTATTCTGACCGGATTTACTGATGTTGAAGACTTAGTAGAGGCCATAAACTATGGACAGGTATATAAATATATTACTAAGCCTTGGGATCCAAATGAACTCAAGAAAGTTGTACAAAAGGCTGCACAAACTTATCAAGTTTTAAATCAACGTACTGAATATCTGGAAAAGTATCAAACTCAATTGCATTTATTGAACACTGTTGTCCATATTTCTCAGAAATCTGAGAGCATTGAAGAAGCTTTGGCAGAAATTTCATCCATCTATAATGAAACTTTTTCTACAGATGTATGTATTTTACAATTGGTTGAGAATAATAGTTTAAGCTCAATTCAAGGATTTAGTAGTAGAGTTGGCCAGGTGGATAACTGGTTGACTAACGATCCCCTGGCAATTGAAGCGATCACTTCTGGGAATGTACAATCAGTGATAAATGTTTCAGAAAATACTAAGCTTTCTGATGTTGTACATTATCAGGCTTTAGGAATAGAGACTCATCTTGTCATTCCAATTTTCCACCGCCAAAAACTTCTAGCGTTAATGTCACTGCAATGGCAAAAAAACAATACACTAGACCCAGAAGAACTGAGTACAATTAATATCTCAGCTCAATTACTAGCATTGAGTTTGAATAACTTTAAATAGCTTGAAACTAGGAAATTTTGACTTAATTTTATGACTGATGATTCCATAGAAGTTAAAGCTATATTTAACAAGATAGCTCCAGTCTATGACCAACTGAATGATTTATTAAGTCTGGGAATACATAAAGTCTGGAAACAAATGGCTGTAAGATGGAGTGAGCCTGACTATGGCTCTACTTGTCTAGATTTATGTTGTGGTAGTGGCGATTTAGCTTATATGCTGGCCAAGCATGTAGGAAATACAGGTCACGTCTTTGGAGTCGATTTTTCTCGGGAGCAGTTAGCGATCGCTCGCAACCGCGAACCCCCTCTATTGAATAAAATTAGTCCTATTCATTGGGTTGAAGCTAACGCTTTAAGTCTACCTTTTCCTCATAATTATTTCGATTGTGCTACAATGGGATATGGCCTGCGTAATGTATCCAATATTCCCCTTTGTTTGCAAGAGTTATATCGGGTCTTAAAGCCTAATGCTAAGGCAGCAATTCTAGATATGCATTGTCCCAGTAGTTCGACTATACGATGGTTTCAAAAGTGGTATCTAGATACAGTTGTAGTTCCTGTGGCTAGTAATTTGGGTTTAACTAAGGAATATGCTTATATTAGTCCTAGTTTAACCAAATTTCTCACAGGTAAAGACCAGGTAGCTCTGGCATATAAATTAGGATTTGTCAATGCTAAACATTACCCCATTATTGGGGGTATGATGGGAATATTAGTAATTACAAAATAATTTATCCTAAATTGTAGCAAAGAATAGACAGCGCTTTACAACTTTGCTCTTAGGTAATTAAAATTGTCTAATATCTGGCTTTATTTTGTACCACCAATTGCAGGTGGAATTATTGGCTATTTCACTAATGATATAGCCATAAAAATGTTATTTCGTCCTTATCGTCCTTATTATATTTTTAGGCGAAAGCTACCCTTTACTCCAGGATTAATTCCTGCTAACCAAGAACGTTTAGCAAAACGGGTTGCTGATACCATCATGGGATCTTTGTTAACTCCATCAGAGTTACAAAACTTAGCACGTCGTTTATTACAAACTGAACGGATGGAAGCAGCTATTCTGTGGCTGCTGCAAATGTCTTTAGACCAATTAAAGCTCAATACAGATACCAAGAGTACCAAAATTTTGGCAAATATTCTACGGGATTTATTGGGTCAATCTTTGCCACGACTTCTTAAAGTCTGGGCGAAGAGAGAATATTTTTTAGAAGCTCAAATAAACCAAATTTTTGACCAGATTTTGCTAGAGTTTCAACTAACTGAAATACAAGCAGCCCAACTATCAGATTGGCTGCTTAAAGTAGTTGTGCCACCAGATGTATTAAGAAAGACTTTAATTGATTTTCTCACAGATCAAAATATTTCCATTATTGATGAAGGTTTTCGAGAAAAAGCTAGTGGTACTTATTGGGTAGTAGCTAATTTGTTTGGGCTGCGTAATACTTTAACTAGGTTAAGGACTTTTTGTTTAGATGAGAGAGATTTAACTAATCAACGCTTAATGGAATTAATTACTGCATTGGCTGTTAAAGAAAGAATTACTGAATGGTTACACAGTCTTTCAATGCAAAATTTACCTGTTTCTACAGTACGCGAGTTAAGAAACACAATGCAGAATAGTGTACGTTTATATCTACAAGAAAATGGTACTGATTTGATTCAAGCTTTAAGTTTATCTGTTGCATGGGAACATATTGCAGATTTAATCATTAATCGTTTACAGGCTTCATCAATAATGAATAGTTCTCTGGAGTTAGTAAGTCGAGAACTAGCGTTAATTTTAGAACGTTACTTGGAGCGAGATTTAGAAAATATAGTCGCTCTGGCAATTCCTATTTTAAATATAGATCAAGTGATTATTGATCGTATCAAGGGTACTTCTGCTGAAGAATTGGAAGTTGCTGTTAATGTAATTGTTAAAAATGAGTTGCAAGCTATTGTTAATTTGGGTGGAGTTTTAGGTGTTGTTGTTGGCTCGTTTCAGACGATTTTGTTAGTACTACAAAGGTGAGGTTAACTTAGAATGAAATGAAGGATGAATGCAAAAAAACCTTCTACAATAAAGAAGTCATAAGGGAGTATTGAGGGACTGAAATCCCATTTTCAACTCTGGGTTATTTCAGTTATCAATTAGCTGAAACCAAAACCTTAAAATACTGAAAAAAATTTTACTCTCTGAGCTGCAACTATTGAAAATATTAATAAGTCTGTTTCTTAACACTATGCCAACTTCAAACTTAAACAACTCTCATCCTCAAACTAAACTTAATCCAGAAAAATATGCTCGCCTTAAAGCTGAACTAGATGCTCCTTATCGAGGATTACGAAAATTTATCTATGTGGCTTTTGCCATTTCGGGTTTTATTGGAGCTTTTATCTATTTAGCCCAAATTATTGCTGGCAACAATATCGGTTCTGCTTTTCCTAACTTTGCTTTACAAGTAGGAGTCATGGTCTTGATGATTTGGTTATTTCGTTTGGAGTAATAATAATTCTTTTGTATTAAAGCTAACTTTTTGTCAAACTTCAGTTATTAAATAATAACTAATATAAAAAAAATCACTTTTTTACTCTCTTGAGCTAAGTTAATGTTAATCATTATTATGTTTATTTCTTCTCTACTAATATACTTACCTACTTTTCTACTCAATAAAATGTAGACAAGTTTTTGATAAATACTATAACAGGCTAAGACTTTTCTTCTAGTGTCTAATTGTCAAAATTAGTAATAGTATTTTTAAGTTAAGCATCTTTGACTTCACATTTTTTTTCTGAATAAAAAAGCCTAGGGCTTGGGTTTCTCAAGTTATAAATCTGTGAACTTCTCAATTACTTACTTAATGGCCATTAAAATATAACTATTAGCAGTATTTTATAAATATATTTACTTTTACAATTAGACACTAGTATAGTAATACGCAAATAGGTTAAAAAATTTATCAATGCTCAAAGTTAGTTAGAGACTACTTCTGAGTTCTGACTTGCCTATAGCGCTATAAGTCATGATTCCTCTTATATTTCAAGTAATAAAAGTTTATATTTGGTAACAAGGATATATACTTGGCCATAAAAATATAGAAAAATAAAGAAAATATTATGAAACTAGAGATTCCTGTAATTTTATTGTCAAATAGTAAGTATAAATAAATTGAGGTCAGCTAATATAAAGACCTTAAACTTTAATTGGGGTTAACTAATATAAAAACCCTAAATATAAAAAGTCAGTTTTTAAACACGAAATGAAATGCCTAGATCATATTTATGGGACTAGGCATTTTGTGTTTTACAATTCTATTGTTGATGTACGAGTTTAATTCTAGTGTCAGGCACACTAGAAGCGGGTAAGATGCCCGCACAAAAGGGATTTGAATGTTAATATTTATTCCTTACATATTTATGCCTTACATACTTTGGAATTTGCTCTTTATAATTATGCCAAAATTAAAAAATAAATTAACAAAACTTTAACATAGCTTACTTTTTTTTAATAAGCTAGTGTTTCCAGAGTTTCTCGTAAATATAAACTAACTTGTCTATCTAACAGTATATTTTGCTGATCATTACTATTAACTTTATGTTCTAATTGCCATCTCTTAAAGCCCGAAGTTAAAGCTATCGCTTGCTTCAAACTATCCCAAACTTCAATTGAAGTAACATTAATATTACTCATAACATTTACCTGATTTACGGAAGGACACTCTGAGAAATTGCTGATATTTCAACTTTTTCTTTAATTTAAAGATAGCTCACTAACCACAAACCAAGCATTTATATCATATTATATTGTCACCAAACCTTGACTTTATTAGATAATAAAACTACTCTAGTCTTTCCGAATTCTGTCCAATACTAACTATTTTAGGTAGACAGTTTCCGACGCTTAGTT
The DNA here is from genome assembly GCA_018457135.1 of Trichodesmium erythraeum GBRTRLIN201. GTDB lineage: Bacteria > Cyanobacteriota > Cyanobacteriia > Cyanobacteriales > Microcoleaceae > Trichodesmium > Trichodesmium erythraeum. Next base: position 17,591 of record JAGGDU010000041.1, read on the forward strand.
ACCATTTGATAGGCCTCAATTATATCACCTTCACTCCAATTATTAAAGTTGTCGAAACTAACACCACATTCATAACCTGCATTCACTTCTTTAACATCATCCTTCATACGTCTAAGGGAGTCCAATATACCTTGATATACAATTTCTCCATTGCGACGTACTCGTACTTTGCAATTACGGACAACTTTACCAGATAGCACATAGCAACCAGCAACAGCACCACGGTTAATTGTAAATACAGCACGGACTTCTACTTGACCTAATGGTTCTTCTATAAGTTCAGGATCTAACAAACCTTCCATTGCCCCTTGGATATCATCCAAGAGTTTATAGATAACATTATATTCACGCACATCAACTCCAGCCGCATCTGCTGCCTGACGTGCTCCTGATGCCATGGTCGTATTAAAGCCAATAATTACAGCTTCACTAGCTGCTGCTAAGTCAATATCTGTCTCTGTCACTTCTCCAGCTCCAGATAACAGTAACCTTAGTTGAACTTCTTTTTGAGGTAGTTGTCGTAGAGCTGCAACAATAGCCTCTATTGAACCTTGAACATCCCCTTTTAGTATCAAGTTAAGTTCCTTGAGCTCTCCTTCCTGTGCACGAACTGAAACAGCACCCAAACTAGTTCTACGCATTATCCGAGATTCTCTTTTCGCATCTGCTCTTTCTGTCGTAATAGCTGAAGCTTCTTTTTCATTCTTAAACACTTTAAACTCATCACCAGCCTGAGGCACATCTCTAAGACCCAAAACTTCTACAGCAAAGGATGGACTAGCCTTGTCTACTCGATAGCCTCGATCATCAATCATGGCCCGCACTTTTCCATAGACTGAGCCTGCAACTATAATATCTCCTACTTTTAAAGTCCCATTTTGTACTAATAAAGTAGCTACTGGGCCTCTAGCTTTATCCAAATTAGCCTCAATCACTGTACCTTTAGCTAAACGCTCTGGATTAGCTTGTAAATCTTCTACCTCCGACACCAGTAAAATCATTTCCAGTAAGGTATCCAAATTTTGTTTCTGGATAGCACTAACTGGGACCATAATTGCATCTCCACCCCACTCTTCAGGTACTAGACCATGTTCCATCAATTCTTGTTTAACACGATCTGGGTTAGCTTCTTCCTTATCAATTTTGTTAATTGCTACTATCAGTGGTACTTCTGCTGCTTTAGCATGGCTAATAGCTTCTATAGTTTGTGGTTGTACCCCATCATCCGCAGCAACAACCAAAACAGCAACATCTGTAACTCTTGCACCCCTAGCCCTCATTGCAGTAAAAGCTTCGTGACCAGGAGTATCTAAAAATACAACTTGCTGCATTTGGCCTTCATGTTCCACGTCAACATGGTAAGCTCCTATATGCTGAGTAATACCACCTGCTTCCCCGGCTGCTACTTTAGTTGCACGAATTGAGTCTAAAAGACTGGTTTTTCCATGATCGACGTGTCCCATAATTGTTACGACTGGAGGACGACGTTGAAGACTTGCCAAGTCTGTCTCCTCAAGTATTTCAGTTGTTTTCTTAGCTGCTGATTGCTCTTCTGGGACTTCTATTGGAATTCCTTCTTCTTTTACCACCATTTCTATGGTAGGAATATCTAAGCTTTCAGTAATATTAACTGCTATACCCTTCATAAACAGTCTTCTGATAATTTCTGTTTCTGGTATTGCTAAAGCCAATGCTAATTCCTGAACTGTCATAGAGGCACTTATCACTAACTTTTCTACGGGTTTTAGTTCTGCAGATTGAGTTTGTTCATTACTTTCAGACTGGACGGACTCATGGGATTGACTAGATTTCTTTTTAAGATTAGAAATATTACTACCAGGCTGGGGTTTATTTTTTTCAGTAAAACTTTTTGGCTTTGCCGGACGAGCTAAAGATAAACTCATTGTTACTGGTGCAGGTTTATTCAAAAGTTCTGCTAATTCTTCATCTTCATCTTCTAGCAATGGTTTTAGACGAAGACGTTTATTCTTTGCACTAGATTTAGCATTTTTCTGAATAACTTCGCTAGTATCTTCTTCTTCTTCTTCCCACTTTGAAACTTTCTTATCTTTCGTTAAAGTCGGCTTACTTGGAGCTATAGTTTTTCGCCTTGGTTTTTCTAAATCATAACTTACAGTTTCTGCTACATTATCTTCAGGCTCTTTCCCTTCTAAATCTAAACCTAAGTTAACGTCTGTTGATTCTTCTTTCAAAGGTGTTGTTAGTTTAGGTTTTGGTGCAAGTTGAGGTTTTTGTTCTTGTTTGAGTTTAACTGTCGGCTTCTCTCTATGTTTTGGCTTGAGTTGAGAAGAAGTGTCAGAAGCAGATGTTTTTACACTTTCTCTATTTTGGAAAGTATCTTTATTTTCTTTTTTAGATGCAATAGTAGGCTTTTCAATGGAAGTATCTTTATTTTCTTTTTTAGATACAATAGCAGGTTTTTCAAAAGGTTTTTCTTCCTTATCCTTTCTTTTCTTACCTTCTTGCTTTGGTTTTTTATTTTTTTGATTCGGCTTGTTAACACCAGTATTTCGTAAATTTCGATTCAAGCTAGGAGGTGCTGGTCTTGCAGGAGGAGCTACTAACTTAGGCACTTCTACTTTGGACTTTTCATTACTATCTGTTTTCTGAGGAACATAATTTTCCTTAACAGTATTGTCTTTATTTAATGGTCTATTGGGATGTTGCACTAGAGAATTATCGCCTACTTCTGAGTTATCTTTTAGTGTCTCTGACTTTAAAGATGAGTTTGGTCTTGATATACCAACTCGTTCAACTTGATTATTTAAGACTGAGGTATTTGGAGGAGTTGTCACTAAATTATTGTTTATTTTGCTGTGATTTTTTTGTTGAGATTTTTCTAATAATGGTTTAGGTTTACGTACTTCTAGTATCTGCTGTTTTTTCTGTTCGTTATAACCAATACCTGAATCTTGATTTTGAGAGTTACTTTTTTCTGGAGCAGCAGATAGACTAGGAGAGTGGGGTAAGTTTTCTGCTGTAGTGCGAATTAGTTCTGCTTCTGATTCTGTAATAGTGCTACTATGACTCTTCACTGATATGTTGAGCCTTTGACAAACTGCCAATATATCTTTGTTTTCCAAATTTAATTCCTTTGATAATTCGTAAATTCTTACTTTTCCATTGTTCATCCACTCTACCCTCTCTTTAAAAAATTTATTTTTACATTGTCATAATATTGATTTTAAGATTACACTACAATCATACTAGATTTATGTTCAGTTGTGTTGCCGAAAAGGTTTTTTTCAGTTTTTACTCTAGCACTTTCACATTCAGATGGAATAATTCCTAGTTGATGTCCTTACCGGAGAAATTTCTAAGAAGCCGAAGCTTCTCTGTCAACTATTTAATATTTCACAGGGTCCCTTACATCATCCATCCTTTTTGTTGCCCTCCCAGAGGCAGAGTCTATTTATCGTCTTGTTACTAGAGAAAAATCTAAAAAGGGTAAAAATCCCGTATCAAGCCAAAGTTACTCAACATAAAGTATAAGATTACAAACATCTTCTGACCATTTCAGAAATAGCCCTGCCTCAAGGAAATGGTACAGTGTGAGATAACACTTTTCTCCACATCTTCTTTTATCTTCGTTTCGCTTTTACCCCATAAAACTCGACATGAGAAGGAAATATCCTCTGCAAGGGATAGCTTGTCGGAACAATATATGATCTGCCCAAGGAGCGACCAATGTATCTATGGCTACATTTATATCACAGTCCTGTTTAGTCCCACAGTTGCGAACAAAACTATATCTTTAACTAAAAAGTCTAACTTTCCTCCTGGAAATTCACAACACCAGGAAGCTTGAGATTTGGGTTCCCTTCTATATAATTACTTTAAAATCACAACTATCTGTTTCCGCTTTTCCTTATATAAATTCTCGTATAAGTCGCTAGACTAGATCCTACGGTACTCAAAAGAATTTATGGCCTTTTTGTGCTCAATTCTATAACAACTCTTGTCATTGGCGGTGCCACACTGCTTTTTGATCATTTCATAATTCAAATCCTCTCAAACAATTTTTTGGAAGTTGGCTGAATTTCAGTATATAATTTATACAGAAAATATTAAGTATGTATTTCAATTTGGCCATATTTTTTAGTAAATAGTAGTACTTTTTTACAGGATTTTGACCCTCTACTTTTCTCAAGATGTTCAGTATTTCAACTAAAACATTCGATTCCTACTGTCAAAGGAAATAGGCAGCAGACAATAGGAAATATAAAGTCTAAATTAGTCTAATCTTAACATAAAGCTATAGTAGAGGTAGAATCTCATTCTAGACAACGCCTTTCCAAACAAATATTTCTGCACCTAAGAATTTAGCTGTCAGCCATCAGCTTATTTATGATGCTTAAATCTAGCTTTAGTGACTAAGTAGGTAGGCATAAAAAACCTAGCTATATTAATATCTATGTACTGACTTCAAGCTCCTCTATACAGTTTATTTGAGGTTAATTTACATTCTGTTAGATAACGACAAATTTCAACACTGACCTACTTGGACTGTAGTTTTCGATCATAAACTTTCTAATCTTTGCCATAATGATTGATATATTTCTGGTGATACATAAGCTTTTAGTGAACGACCCAACTTATTTTTTTTATGAGCAATTTTCAAACATTCTATTTGTCCACAACAAATGTAAGCTGAACGACCTTCTCCTTGATCTAATTTAATAGTATCAGATTTCTTGCTCCGAACAACTCGCCAAAATTCCTCTTTAGGAGCCAGTTTTTTGCAACTAACACATCTACGGTAATTGGGTTTCATTTTAACTCCCTTTGTAACTAATTTTTTCAGTCAATTATGAGCGCCCTTTCTGTGGGAATTTATTGGAATAACGATTGTAAGCTTTAACTTTCAGCCATCTCAAAGCTCTTAACTGTCTCCCAATAAATATAGTTAATATTGTACCTATTCCTTTATAACTTGCACTATTAAAAGTAAGTTGTTTTTAGAAAAACTTTCTACTTTTAGATATTCATATTTTTTCAATTCATAATCAGTTAATCTAAAATTATAGTTTTTTCTACTTGATGAAGTAACTATATTCATAATTATAGTATAGTAGAGAATAGGGAGCCTACTAGATGAATTGGAGAAATAGGAAATAATCCCCAAATATTTACTTTGTGAATTATACCGAATCTGCTGTAATTTACAAATTCAGACCCAGAGAAGTTGCTATTAAATAGTAAAGTTGTTCTTAATTAAGAAAATCTTCTCTGAGTAATAAATGTTAATTATTTCATCAAATGCGAGGAGATAAAATTAATTAGATTAATTGTAATTTGAATTAAAAAGAATCATCTGGTTCATTAAAATTTTTGTCGAAAGTATTTTCTATTACTTCTAATTCTGATTCCTCAATTTTATTTTCTTCTTGTTCAGCTAACGCTTGACGATGAGAGACTTCAGCCGCAACTTTGCTATCTTCTTCAGCATGGTCATATCTATTTGTGTCCTTAATATCAATTTTCCACCCTGTCAAACGAGCAGCTAAACGCACATTTTGTCCTTCCTTGCCGATAGCCAAACTAAGTTGGTCTTCAGACACCAAAATATGAGACCTCCTTTCCTCTGGATCAATTAAACGAACTTCATCTACTCTAGCTGGACTAAGAGAATTAGCTATATATATAGAAGGGTCTGGAGACCAGCGAATTACATCTATTTTTTCACCTCTCAACTCATTCACAACTACCTGAATTCTTGAGCCCCTTGCACCAATGCAAGCTCCCACTGGATCTACATCCCTTTCTAAAGTATCAACTGCTATTTTAGTTCTGGGACCAACATGCCGAGATGGGGGATTTGCCTCTCTAGCAACTGCCACAATTCTTACGACTTCATCTTCAATTTCTGGGACTTCATTTTCAAATAAATAAACCACTAAGCCGGCATCAGCTCTAGACACAAGTAATTGAGGCCCACGAGTTGACCCTTCACAAACTCGCTTCAAATAGACTTTAAAAGTAGCATTAGCACGGTAGTTATCATTAGGTAGTTGTTCTTTTTTAGGCAGTTCAGCTTCTACTTCTAGTCTACCAAATCCACTACTTACAGCTAAGATAACTGACTGTTTTTCAAATCTCAAAACTCTGGCTTGGAGAACTTCTCCTTCTAAATCTTGAAATTCTTCTTGAATCATTTTTCGTTGTTGATCTCGTAGCTTTTGAGCTAATACTTGTTTAGTCTGTATAGCAGCCATGCGACCAAATTCATTTTTTTCGGGTGTCACATCCAAGAATACTGTATCATTTAACTGAGCTTCTGAGGCTACTTCTAAAACTTCTTGGAGAGCTATATGATGATCTGGATTTGTTACTTCTTCAACAATAGTTTTTGTAGCTAATACTCGATAACCTTCTTCTTCAATATCCAGTTCTATTTCAAAATTTTCGAAGTAATCATCTGTGAAGTTGACTCCATCTACACGTTGAGTTCGTCTGTAGCGTTCATATCCTTTTAATAGAGCTTCTCGTAAAGCAGTCTGAACTGCTTGTTTTGGTAAATTACGTTCTTTACTAATATTTCCGATTAACTCTTTAAGTCCAGGCAAACTAACCATTGACATATTTTTTTATCCTCTAAATTGTTATGAATTATTGTTATTGAGGCTAATTTATTTAAATCTTGGTGATATTAGGGCATTAATAATCTGGGTTACTCTAGATATTTTTTTATTTTTTTAAAAGCTAGATGTTGAAAATAGAAAAAACAAAGATAAATATGAAGTACTGGTTTTGAATTTGTATTTAGTTGAAACTCATACATTTTCAGGAGACTACTAGGATCTTGATTGTCCTTTCCAGTCAAATCCTAATTATTGATTCTCAATTTGTAAGTCCTACAAATTATCAAATAAAAAAGCATCACCATAATATTTGCTGCTTAAACATTTTCGATTTTCTGCAAGGTATGCAAAGTGCAAAGAGAGTATAGCAAAATATTATTTGTTAAAAAAACTGAGTAAAATCATTGGCCTTATAAAATTTGGATTCTTAGTCCAAATTCAAACATCCCCTTTCACACTCTGAAAAATCTAAATACTGAGTATTGACAAACAAATCAGGTCAATAGCCTCCCGTTGAATACTATGCTTTATCAACATTTTTCTTAAGAAAATACTTGACAAAATAAATTATGTGTCAAGTATTTTTAGAATCAAAGGTGTATTATGTGGAAAAATACATTTTTTTGAAATTTAAGTAGTTTTGCCCAATTACTATCTCTTTCGCCCTTATTCCCCAGTCCCCTTATTCTCACAAGGTTTTCATCAGTTCCTGATCAGGGATAGCCTTGGATAGGGGATTAAAAAAATTAACTTTATTATTTCAGGCTTATGGAGGGCTAGCTCAGTACCGATAACTGATAACTGATAACTGATAACTGAAATAGCCGTTTTTTTTTATTTTTACCTTCCTTCTTGTAGTTCAACGGTATTAATGAGAGAACGTGGAATACTTGCTTGTCGACCTTTTTGGTTAATGTAAACAGCTGTTTGATCGCGACTAACCAGTTGTCCTATCCAGTAATTTTTACCTTTATAGGGTTCGCTTGTATTCACAGCTACATTAAAGCCTTTAAAGGCAATGAAATCTCGGTCATTATCCAAAAACTTAGAAATACCAGGACTAGATATTTCTAACAGATATGGTTCAGGAATTATATTTGCTGCATCTAGTTGTTCTCCTATGGCATTACTCATTCGTTCACAGTCATCTAAACCTGTGTCTTGATGAGGGTGTCTAATGTCCAATCTGAGAATTGGTGGATGCTGGTTTGTATGAAATACTGCTCCTACTAATTCTAATCCTAGAGATTTAGCAATAGGAGTAGCAAATTTAATGATTTGTGGTACTAATGGATGACTCATGACAAATGCAATAAAAAAAGTGGGCTTTACCCACTCCCCATTGACAATTGTTAACACTTTAATTAACCTCTAATATTGTATATCTTTTTGGTTTTATGTTGACATTTTTGCTTTGTAAAATTGAAAAAATTTGATAATTAAGTTAAGTTTCTAATTCTTAAGAGATTTTTTAGTTATTTTTTTAAATATATCTGTTATTGCATTTTTTAATTAATTAGTGGAAGTTGTTGGCCACTAAGTCATTAAATAAATATAAATGGCCATTAAGAGTCAACAAATGAGGATAACCTCGACTTGTGAATAACTCTTATTACCTTGTAGGCGAGATTTATATTTTAAGGTATATCAAGGTAAAAAGTAATAAATCCCTTTATGACAGCGACTGGAATTATTTGACCAATAGTATAAAAATCAGGGGAAAATTCTTACTCGGTATTTCTTCTATAATTCTTATTTATCTGTACTCTCCAAAAAGACTTTTTCAAGAAAACCTAGATCATTAAATACTTATATTATGATCACTTTTGGTAACAAGCAAGATTCTTTTGTTCTCTGGTTATGATAGTTTTAATTTCCCTCACTATAGATATTATATGACGGTTTTTATAATTAGTAGATAAAAACAGTAGCAACTTTCTATTAAATATCAATACAGGGTTTTGGTTGTCATTTGAACTTGTTACATACAATGCTAAAAACTGCACTTCAGTACAGGTAAATAAAAGGGTAAAATACTTGAGGATAAGAAAAATCTTTGATGAGAAGTAGATATTTAAGAAGGTTTTCTACAGTACTATACCAACAAATATAATATTAATGATTTTGAGGTTATAGCATCTTAAAATTTATTAGATTTAAGCTGTAATTGTCTGGTTTCTTCTAAAATTTTCTCAATATCTTCCTGACTCATTGCCATTACATAGTTAATCTTTACTTCTTCGAGAAATGCTGAGACTAAGGATTGAAGTTCTTCTAAGGTTTGTTCCTGTTGTAATTCTACACCTACCACTTTGCTGAAGTGTTGAACTAACTGTTCAGATAGTTTTATTCCCTCTGGATCTGCCATGGCAGCTTTAATTATTTCATAGGCATTTTGAGGTCCTTCAGTGGCAATATTGGATAATTGTTTGACTAATCTTTCTGATAATTGATTGGCTAGGTTTTCTATTCCAGGTATTTGCTGAAATCTCTTAAACGTCGGTGATTCAGAAACTATTTTTTCTACGTTATAACGGATTATAGCTTCTATATCTGGTTGAATTTGAGGTATTACTTTACAGACAGTTATTTGTACTAATTTAGTGGCGATCGCTTCGATTTCATTGATGTTATTTAGATCGATATAAGTTCTATCTTGATAGGAAAATATTCGCTTGGCTAATTTACCGTTTTTTACATCTTTTTGTACTTGATTAATTACTTGCATTATTACTACTTCTGTTAGTTCTTGAGCAATGGAAGCAAGAAAACCTCGGCTAGCTTGTGCCCTAATTGTTTCTAGGTCTATAATTTTAGATTCATTGAGGCGAATTGCCACAGGAATTATGCGCAATATTTGTAGAAATGGCAATAGTAAAAAAATATCATACCAACGCCATAACATTGCTTCTAGCCAATTAACACTGGGATAACGGCGACTAATAAAAAATGTTCTACCTAAAAATTCTAAAGTAAATATAATAATGAATGGTAAATCAATTATACTGAAATAATCAGTTAATCTTCCACTTTCACTAATGCCTCGATAATAATTTTTAGCCATTAATGGTTTAATTTCTTTTTGAAACCAATCAAGTTCTTCATTCCATTTATTTTTTGTTAAGTATTCTTCACTCCAAAAAGTTGTAAATGATTCTTTAGCAGAATATTCTGGATTAGAAACTCGATCTCGCATCCGATTTTTTATTTTTTCTAAATAACCACTTTTATTAGCAATAGTAAAAGGATTTTGATTTATCATTTCTATAGAAAGTTCTCCTAGTTCCTCTAATTTTTTCTGTACTACTAAAGAATCAATACCTCTAATAATTTTTGTTTTCAATTCTTCAAAACTATCTAGGTATTTTTCTGTGTCGCGATGAGTTGTAATTCCTTTAAGAGGGTCGTATATTTTTATGAGACTAGGAATATAATCAAAATAGAAATCTCTAAGACTAATATATGTTAAATCAAATAATACCAAGATGAAATTTACTAGGGCTAAAAATGCCATAATTTTTTTGAATACTGATACCCGGCGAGTTTGGGAATGAATATATTTTGTAGTTGCCATTTGTGATTTACTTGTTCATATATTTGTTTACGAGATTTAAGATTTTATATTTTTATATTTTTTGAGATTCTGAAATATTTTAGTAATCTCTTTGTATTATAGATTAGTATCAAGTATATTCCACATCATAAAGTTAGATTTAATTGATGGAAAACTTTGAAATGAAGAAATTACTGAATAGCTTAATCATTGGCACTATTGCTTTAGGTATTGGCCAACCAGCTAGAGCGATTAGCATTTTCTATGGCGAAGATTTGGGGGCTGGCGGTAGTTTTGTGCCTAATGGCAATGCCGTTCAGGCCCAGAATGATTTTCTGAGTCAACTGTCTGGTATCAGTACCGAAGATTTTGAAAATTTCATAGCAAAAGATACCGGTCCCCTTGACCTCATCTTTACAGGTAGTGCCGGTACAATTAAAGGTACTTTGACTTCGACAGGTAGTGGTCTTGTGAGAAACCGTAGTTATTCCGGGTCTTTTCCCACCTCTGGTAATCAGTTTTGGGCGACTACTAGTCAATTCTCAATCAATTTTGATAAGCCTATAGTCGCTTTTGGCTTCTTCTTTAGCGATTTTGAGCAAAATCCTCTTACCCTGGAACTAGGTCTAGTCGAAGGTGGCACTCAAGACATTTCGACTTCTGCAACAGTCCCAGCATCTAATGGAGCTCTTGCTTATTTTGGGCTCATCAATATGGATAATCCTTTTACTAGCGCAACCTTTGTTGGGGCAACAAAACGTGAGCTATATGGCTTTGATGATTTAACAGTTAGTGATTTAAAACCAGCTAAGACTGTACCTGAGCCTTCAACTGTTCTAGGCATATTTATGGCATTAGGCTTAGGTGCATTATTCCAGAAGAAAGAAGCCTAGTATTGATAATTGAGTCTCTCCAACTAATTTGTAATATAATCTCACAAAGGAATTTAGCAATCTAATTAAATGCATTTTTAAGCTCACCTTCAACAAGTTTTAAAAATGCCCCAGCAGGAGAGGGAGTAAGATTAAGACATCTCAATTGTTCGGTTGATTTCTTGACATTCTCCCCGGCTGTTAGGCGCGGGGGAACAATTGAGCCGTAGCTTTGAGGTGAGTATAAATTTCATAGGCTGCTGTGCCTACTACTCTTGCTGGGAATGAGTTACGCTTATTTCTACCTCCATTTTTTGTCTCCTTGTGTCTAAGGAGATACTAATATATCTGTTGCTCCATTGAAGGGTTATCGGTCATATTTTGTCCCATAGTTGAGACATTTCCATTTTCGCGCCGGAAAAGTTTAATTTTTTCACCTTTGACATCACAACATGAGAGGGACTTTGCAAAAGGTCTTAATTTCTAAATCAAGACCTACTAAATTACTATTTTTAAGTAAAGTTTTTGGCTATATTTCTACTACAAAACTTAAAAAAATATCTATTGGAATCTTTAATTACTATTACTGAAGAAGGTTGGTTTAGCAGTGGTCAAGACCAGGCTAACTCAAACTATCCAGTCTTAGCCAAATAAACTTTTTTTTCATATACTTTACAACCCTCTAGTGGTTAAACCTAGAAGCTTGCGCGTAACTTCATAGCGTTAACTGGAGTCGGTTAGGCTAGCTTCCAGGTTTGTTTAGTCTCTCGGAAACCCGAGCGTGACTTACAAAAAATTTTTGTGAGTCCTTATTGTGCCCTGCTGGAAAAAAGCTGCTGCGAAACCTGAAAGCTTCCCAAGTTAAAATCTCAATTTTATGAGTTTCAATAAACCCAAATTTTCCGATAAATTGCTGATGCTCAAAGATTTTCGCTTTTCTTGTCACCCCTTTAAGTTTCAGAGTTACAGCAGATTCCATCCAGAGCATTCAAGATGCCCAAAATAGAAACATTTAATTGTTAATATCTGTACTTTATATACTTGGAATCTGCTGTATATGTATCTAAATACTTGCTATAGTTTTGATTTACTTGTTCAAGATTTTGGCGTCAGTCTTCTGAGCAAGAAATTTACTATTGCCTATTAATTTAATTACCTGAAACTATTGCCTTTTCAAAGTTTTTAGTCGATCAAAAGGTAAATCGTGTCTTCTGACTTCTGAGTTCAGTGAAATGATATAAAAAATCCTGCTTAAACAGTTACACCTTCAGTACGAGCTGCTGAAGCTACTGCACCTGCAACCGCAGTAGCTACCCTAGTGTCAAATACTGAAGGAATAATATGTTCTTGGTCAAGGTCTGAAGTTTTGACTAATGAAGCGATCGCTCTAGCAGCTTCTAAATACATTGTAGAGGTGAGAGTAGTAGCCCGACAATCTAGAGCGCCCCTAAATATGCCTGGAAATGCCAAAACATTATTAATTTGATTCGGATAATCACTCCGACCTGTGGCCATCACTGCTACTTCTTCTGCAACTAATTCTGGCTGTATTTCCGGAATAGGATTAGCCATTGCAAAGACTATAGGGTCTTTGGCCATAGAACGGACCATTTCTGGAGTAAGAACTCCCGGGACACTAACACCTAAAAATACATCAGCTCCCATTAAAGCATCTGCGAGGGTTCCTGAAGACTCAACGGCAAATGCTTGTTTTTCTGAGTTAAGACCAGTACGACTTTTGGAGACTATACCTTTAGAGTCACATAAGCAAATTTGATTAGCTCCTGCTTTTTGTAATAGACGAGTGATAGCTATTCCAGCAGCACCAGCACCATTAATAACGATCCGAATATCTTCTATAGATTTTTTGACCAATTTTAAAGCATTGATTAACGCAGCTAAACTAACTATTGCTGTGCCATGCTGGTCATCGTGAAATACTGGAATATCTAATATCTCTCTTAGCTTGACTTCTATTTCAAAACAACGAGGAGCAGCAATATCTTCTAAGTTAACTCCACCAAAAACAGGAGCAATATTTTTAACTGTCTCGACAATAGCATCAGTATCTTGAGTAGCCAGACAAATAGGGAAAGCGTCGATTCCAGCAAATTCTTTAAATAACATAGCCTTACCTTCCATTACTGGTAAAGCTCCTCCGGGGCCAAGATTTCCTAGTCCTAAAACTGCACTGCCATCTGTCACAATAGCAACTGTATTTTTTTTGATGGTGAAATTATAGATTTGTTGAGGGTCTTCTGCAATTGCTTTAGAAATTCTTCCTACTCCTGGAGTATAAGCCATTGATAGATCGGCTTGGGATTTGAGAGGTATTTTGCCTTGAACTGTGATTTTACCACCTTTATGTATATCGAAGGTTCGGTCATACACATTGACGAGTTTTATTTCTGGCAGGGTTTTGACAGCTTGAACAATTTTTTCAATATGCTCTGTACTGTAGGCATCGACTGTAATTTCTCTAATTATGATTTGGCGACTTTGTTTTATTAGGTCAACGTTACCTATATTGCCTCCTTCTGATGCGATGGCTTGGGTAACCTTGGCCAACATTCCAGTACGGTTAGGAGTTTCGAGGCTAATTGTTAAACTAAATGAGGGATTTGGTGTTAGTTTTACCATGTTAAATTTGGTTTTAGGTTTTAAGTCCTAAATTTTATTTAGTGACATAGTAGTCCATCTTAAGTTGTGAGTGAACATTTCTTGGGTTTAGCTAGGAATTTCTTCAATCTGTAGTTTTTTATCTCTAAAAATTTACATTTTTTAGGTGGCGACAATTTGTAAAATCTGGTAACTCTCCAAAAGTTCTGCTTGAGTTGGAGCAAGAATAGTTGACCAAGTTCCTATTACAAGGTTTAAAAACAGTTTAAGGTGGCTGTTCAAAACTTAGAAATGGGAGAGGGTATCTTGGCTACTTAACAAGTTTCATTTGAAAATTTGCGTCTTATTGTCTCTAGTCTAGAGATCAATTTAGATAAATGTAATGATATTTTTTATATCAGGTCAGAAATTGAAATCAATTATACTAATTCTCAAAAGCTTTACTATACTTAGATTTTTTATTTCTAAATACTATTTATTGAGGTGATTTTATTGTTAAATAACCTCAGTCATTTTTCTAGTATTTTTTACTCTCTTATAAGTATAGAAATACTTTTAAGAAATAGTATGATACATTTATACAGGCTAAATTATTGGCTTTTTTATTTTCTGAGCTCAAATAATTAGAATTAGCTGAATAAAATGCAAGCATTTACTTAAATATTAATAAGGGCTTTGTTTGTATAAAAAATGTATAAGAAGTTGGTTTGATTGTGGTTAACATGAGAAATTATGAGTTATTAAAGGGAGAATATTGAAATAAAATCTTTCCAACTACATCCTTTATAATACCCATTTATCCTTACCTCCCTGCATCCTACCCGAACCCATAAAACGTATTAAGTAAGTCCTAATTAGGGTGGGTAAATAATTTTACTTATGCACTTACCTTTAATCTTAACTAGTTGAGAAAAGTGTAAGCTTGGAAAAAGTTATAACATTTACCGAGGTTTTGGTCCTCTTAGGTACTAATTTGATTGGTGATTTAGATAGCGATCGCTTTATTAATTGTGCTTTGTTTATAAGAAGAATCAGTAAATTAGATAGGTGTGCCCTGATATAATTTACAGCATATTTCTCATCAGGATTTGCAATATGCTTTTAGTAACAACTGAAGTCTGATCTTCCGATTTATTCTTTCACAATTAATTAATTATAAAAGTTTGCATACACGCCCTCAATCGAAAAATTAGTCTTGATTTTTATTTGATAAATCTATAGGAAAAATTTTACAAATCATATAGTGGGGCAGAAATTTTTGGTCTTTATCAACACACTCTTTAGATGATTCTGATTCCTTTTTTTCCAGCAGTGGATTCACGCAGATCGCAAGTTTGCCTACTGCTGGCATTAATAAAATTACTCTATTTTTGAGGCTCTCAAGATCTTGACCTAATTTATCTGCTTCCAATGTAGAAGAAGTAATAATGAAAAAAGTTTGGACCCCTAGTGAATCTGGGGCAAAGCCAAAAGTACAATTATCTAATAAAGATTGAGTCGAAAAGTTTAAAGTTTCATAAAAGCAATTAATTAGTGCTTGGTAAAAAGATTCACTTAGGGAATGATCGTCAAAGGTCTGTCTAGATAACATGATAAATTTCCTCAAGTCGCATTTTTTTTTCTTGATAGTGAAACAAAAAGCCGTTGGATACCTTCATCTGGGGACAGTCATTATTCCTCAAAACTTGATGCATTAATTATTGTGCTGTCATAATTACAGTGTACAAACATCAGAGAACTGAAAAAGGAAAGCAAATATACAAGTTTTCTCCTAAAATAGCAAAACCTTACCCGAACATTTCCACAGTTTTTACAATAGTTGTCTCCTCGACCCAGATGAAGTTCATGCCCCGCAGAAGAAAGTCGTGTGTGAGAGATTAGCCACATTAGTGGCAGAGCTAGGGCGACAGTTGTCTATATAGTCAGAGACCCTAATCAAAAAGCAAAAATTATGTACAACAAGGTCTTTAGTTGTAAAAGTTAGTAATATTTTTTTGTCTGACCAATCTTAGTTTCCAAGCTTTTTATCTGCTCAATAAGTATATGAATTTATCCAATTAGACACTAAAAGTAAAACAGATAAACA
Organism: Trichodesmium erythraeum GBRTRLIN201; assembly: GCA_018457135.1. Taxonomy (GTDB): domain Bacteria; phylum Cyanobacteriota; class Cyanobacteriia; order Cyanobacteriales; family Microcoleaceae; genus Trichodesmium; species Trichodesmium erythraeum. The sequence continues at coordinate 33,323 of JAGGDU010000041.1, forward strand.
CACAAAAAGTTATTGCCAACTAGGAAAGCTAGTAGTGGGAGGTTAGATTCTGTGAGATTGGATCAAATGTAGCTCACAATAGTGACTTAATTCTCTGAGTTCAAGTGAAGAAGCACAACAATGAGTTCACCGAAGAATTGCTCAACACCACAATAAGAAGGAAAAACTAACTGTCTCAATTCTCAGGTCAATAGTAGAGAGCAGTGATGAACGGGTGCTAGCTTCGTAGGTCAACCTAAAAATTGGCAAAGATTAAACTAGGGAGTGAAACCTCAGGGAACAGAGATGATCACATCGGCGACTGAAAAAATTTGCCAAAGTTTCGGAGTAGACAAAAATTATCTCATGGTCAGTGGTCAATTATTTAAACTGAGTTTGGGTTTATATTAGGCTCGGAACAACAGCAGCCCAGAAGACAGGCTTGACTAAATTATAGGTAGATTTAGAAGTAATTGGCGATTTATCTCACAGTCTGTTGATACACTACACTTTTTCTATATATTGAGATATTTAATTATATCTTAACGTTCCTTAAAGTTATGTATATATTGTTATCTAAGCTTAGTTATCTAAATCACAAAACTACCACTATAATTATTACTAGTCTCAGGAACCCAGATCAGACATAAAACTATTTTTAATTTTTCTATTTTTAACTTTTTGTAATTCACTGTAGAGTACAAAATTTTCCTAAAAAACTATTGCCTTTAAAGGCTGAAAGTATTATAGGAATTGGCTTATAGCATTTATAGTTATTTGGAGAAAGTTTCTAACCTTGAGATGGCTATAAGCATTAGCTAGCAATAGTTATTTCTAGAACTTCCCACTGTCTAGTAATTCAGATAGCTTAAAAACAACTGTAGTAATTATCAGTGGTGTTAGTCATGTACAAAATTCTGGATTGTAGGAAACAGTAATGACTGGGTACCATAAATTATAAACTCAAGTTTAATTTAATCCTCAGAGATATTATAGATATAAAAAAATATTATGGTAATTAACTTTTAGTTCTTACAAAATTAAGATCCAGTAAAAAGCAAAAAATATCAACAATTTATACCCTGTGTCTTTTATTTCATGTCCTGATATTTTTGCTGCAATCTACAATACAATATATGTGACAAAAATCCCGTTAATGATCAAGAATTATAAATTTAGTTCCTCAAGATTGATAATGAGTGTATTCAAGCATTAATGTTTCTTGATGATTGTAAAAGGCTTTTTTTGTAAAAGCTTGAAAATATTAAATATATATTAAATATCAAAGATGGAACCTATTGTTGAACAACTTAAAAGTAGATTTGACAAAGCTTTAATTACTGCCTTTGGTCAAGATTTAGTAGGCACAGATCCAATGATTGTTTCTACTACTAATCCTAAATTTGGAGATTATCAATGTAATGTAGCAATGTCTTTAGCTAAAAAATTAAAGGATAAACCAAAGGCGATCGCCACTCAAATTATTAACAACCTCAACATTAATGACTATTTTTACCCACCAGAAATTGCTGGACCTGGATTTATCAATCTTAGCCTTAAACCAGAATATATAGAAAATTGTCTAGAAACAATAATTAAAGATGAAAAACTGAATATTTCCCCGACTAAAAATCCCCAGCGAGTTGTAATAGATTTTTCTAGTCCTAATATTGCTAAAGAAATGCACGTTGGACATTTAAGGTCAACAATTATCGGAGATTCTTTAGCAAGGGTCCTAGAATTTCAGGGGCATAATGTACTAAGACTAAATCATGTCGGGGACTGGGGCACTCAGTTTGGAATGTTAATTAGTTATTTACGGGAAGCTTTTCCAGAAGCTTTAAAAACTGCTGATATTTTAGATATAGGAGATTTAGTTGCTTTTTATAAACAGTCAAAAAAACGGTTTGATGAAGATCAAGATTTTCAGGAAAAATCCCGACAAGAAGTAGTAAATTTACAGACTGGTGCTGAGGATAGTCGTCACGCTTGGGAACTTTTATGTAATCAATCTCGGCGGGAATTTCAAGTGATTTATGACTTACTTGATATTAAGTTAAATGAGCGTGGAGAGTCTTTTTATAATTCTATGTTGCCTGGAATTGTAGAAGAATTAAATAGGTTAGGTTTATTGGAAGAAAGTGATGGTGCTCAATGCGTATTTTTGTCAGGATTTACTAATAAGGAAGGTGAGGATGTACCTTTAATTGTCAAGAAGTCTGATGGTGGTTATAATTATGCGACAACAGATTTAGCTGCCCTAGTTCATCGCATTGAAAAAGAGGGAGCAACGCGATTAATTTATGTTACTGATGCTGGTCAAGCTAATCATTTTTCTCAAGTTTGGCAGGTAGCAAAAAAGGCTGGTTGGATACCAGAAAATGTAGAAATTGTGAATGTTTTTTTTGGTTTGGTTTTGGGAGAAGATGGGAAAAAATTAAAGACTCGTTCTGGAGAAACTGTGAGGTTGATAGATTTATTAGATGAGGCTATAAATAAAGCGCGGAATGATTTGGAAAAAAGGCTCAAAGATGAAAAGCGTTTGGAGAGTGAAGAGTTTATTAAAAATGTTGCTCAAGTTGTTGGTTTAAGTGCAGTTAAATATGCAGATTTAAGTCAAAATCGGAAGAGTAATTATGTGTTTAGTTTTGATAAGATGTTAGCTTTACAAGGCAATACTGCTCCTTATTTGTTATATGCTTATGTAAGGGTACAAGGAATTTCTCGTAAGGGAGAAATTAATTTTGAAAAGTTGAGAAAAGATGCCAAAATTATTTTGCAGGATGAGCCAGAGTTGGTCTTAGGAAAACATTTATTAAAGTTGAATGAAGTCTTGAATATAGTAACTATTGAATTGTTGCCTAATCGTCTTTGTGAATATTTGTATGAATTGAGTGAAAAGTTTAATAAGTTCTTTGAAAATTGTCCGGTTTTGAAGTCGGAGGAACCTTTGCGTACTTCTCGATTATTGTTGTGTGATCTAACAGCAAGAACTTTAAAGTTGGGGTTGTATTTGTTAGGGATTTCTGTTTTGGAAAGGATGTAATTTGTATATAAATTTAGTTTTTTTGCTTTGATAGATATCAATAGTATGATTTAGCAAAGTTAGAAAAATTAAACTTTTAAGATATTCCTTTAATTTCTAATTAACTATAAAAATACATTAAATATGAGCAGAAAAATCAACCATTTTAAACTTTGAGTTTCCCGGAATAGTATTTACAAATTATTAATGATTTTTTGAGGAAAATTACTAGTATTGCAGCAATAATATTTTTTTATTTAAGGAGGTTTTCCAAGGCGAAAAGTTGATTATTGGAAAATCTTATTGATTAGACAAAAAAAACAGTCTGTTTTGAAAATATTTCCTTAACTGTAAAAAATTAATATTGCATTTTACAAGCTAATAAAAAACTAAATAAGTTTTTTATTATCAAGCTGTATGATAACTACATATTAATGTGCTAAAGTATAACAAATAAAAAAATTACACACTTTATGAAATCCAGTCTTTGTGTATTTAGGTGCTAATTGTAAGGCAGAAACAAAATTTGCTACAAAATGTCATTAGTAACAAGTTAAGAAAAAGGGAAAATTGTCAAGGGCAGGCTTTCCAAAGGTCAAAAATATTGAGAAATTCAATTTAGATAATTAATTGAGTGATTGAGGCCAGCCATGACTACTAGTAAAAAAAACCAACAGAGACCACCCAAAAAAAGAAGTAGCGACCAATAGTGGAAGATGAAGTTATAGCCAAGCAATTGGAAAAATAACTGGGACTAGCCATTACAAATAAAGAAAACTACTACTGACAAATAGAACTCAGGAAACGGATATTAAAATTTACCGTTTATGATGGCTGGTGTATTAACCTTATTCTGGCCAGAGGTAGCTGGAGTTAGAGAATTGACAAGAATGTTAGCTAAAGATGGTTTTTTTGTGGTGTAATCACACAAAGGTTAATTAACAAACTGTATCACAAATATTTTTGACATTTTCCAATAAATTATTGGAGAAAGTATTTAAAGATTTATTGTCTAATTTAAGAGCAGCTTGGCAGAGCCGAAATAAGGGTTCTTTTGCTAGAAATTCTTCAATTTACCTTGTTAAAATTCCCAAGTATTTGGATAATATATGGGTCAACATAGGAGGTTTTATTTAAGAAATTCAAAAGTTGATAATAAATTAAAAAATGGCAATTAGTAAGAAAGATGAGTATAGTTATTGATTTAATAACTAGATTATCAGTAGAGATTTGGTTTTAAGAAAATCCCAAAGCCTCTCATGCTAAACTTGAAGAAAATATTTTGAATTTAGTAACAGAAAATAGTTTTTTATTGTTGGATAGAGGTTTTTATTACTTTAATTTTTGGTTAAAATTAATAGATAAAAAAGTGGATTTTATTACTAGAAAAAAAAGGGGATAGCAGTTCCCTATAGAACAGGTATTTATAAATAGCTATGCATTGCGATACCGAAATATATGTCTTGGTTATGGTACTAAGAAAACTCCGTTTATCACTTTACATTTAATTGAAATTAGGTCAAGAAAAAAATGGAATTCTTATTTAACCAGTGTCCTATAACCTTATATTTTATCCCTTTATGTAGTAGCAGATTTATATCGTTGATCTTGGAAAATTGAAGATGCTTTTGATACTGTCAAAAAACTCTTGGGTTTAAGTTATTTATGGACAGGTTCAATTAATGGAATTAAGTGACAAGTTTGAGCGACCTGGTTATTTTATGCTGTCTTAGTAAATTTAGGTGATACCTTAGCTGATGAGCTTTCTGTAGTTTTTGATCAAATCTGATTATAAATGATTTATCCTGGTTTTTATCATTTTATGAAGGGTCACCAAAAAGGTAAGGAAAAAAACTCTATTAAATATTTTGCTGACCCTCAAAATCAAGCAAAAAGAATTATTAAACAGCAGAGAAAGCCAAATTTTAAATTAATTGTCGCACCTTTTCCTGAGCTTCAACGAGGAGCTGAACAATTTTTTTTCAGCAATTTATTTTATCCAATTTTCTTGACAAAAGACTTATAAGCTTAACTTCTCACTAATGACAAAATTTTGAAGCTTAAGTCGGTAGTTTTAAAAAGCATTTTACTTCTAAATGTAATTTTGAACTAATTCTGTTCATTGAGACTGCTACTTGGAAAATAATCAGAGGTGCAAGCATTGGTAATTTTTAATCAATAGTTTTACTATGTAGTTATGCTTAACAAGAAAGTATTAATCGTAGATGACTGTAAAATTGTCAGAACATTATTTTCCCGTATCCTGACAGATATAGGATTAAATACTATATTAGCAAGTAATGGTTTAGAGGCATTAGAAAAAGTTAAACTATATCATCCTGACTTAGTAATTTTAGACATTATTATGCCGAAAATGAATGGGTATCAAGTTTGTCGTCAAATTAAATCTCAGCCTAAAACTATGAATATACCTGTAGTCTTTTGTTCTAATAAAAGTTTAGAAGTTGATGTATATTGGGGTATGAAACAAGGGGCTGATGGCTATATTAGTAAACCCCTAAAAAAGTCGGAACTAATGACATTAATGGTAAGATTTAATATTATTAAAAATGTGAGTGAAGAATATAGTATTCAGTGTCTTTATAAAAAGGGAAAAGTCAGAGTTTTGCCTATATAGTATAAATACAATTTCAGTAAAATTCTGGAGAAAGATGTTGCGTTATTTGTAGAATTTTCTATAAATATTGATATTTAATTAAAGTTAATAATTAAAATTAATTATATTGTTTTTCTAAATTTCTGGAAATTAGTTCTAACAAAAGTAAACCTGCTACAGAATTTCCTTGTTGATCGAGGGGAGGACTATAGCAAACAATTACTCCTTTAGCAGGAACTAATCCTAAAACAATTCCACTGATACTAGATTTAATTGGAATTCCTATATCCATAGCATAACGATTTGATGTTTCATATAAACCACAATTAGTCATCAGTGTTTTAACTGTAAAACAGTGTTTTTGCCATTCAGAATGAGGTGAGTTTACTAATAAAATTCCTAGATTAGCTATATCAATAATTTTACCAGATAAACAACAGATTTGATTGTAAGTATCTAAAGTAATTTTAGCATCTTTTATAGAACCAGATTCTACTAATTTTTGAGCTATATTTTGATTATTCTGGTTAGGTAAAGAACGAACCGAAGCCAACATATTTTCATCTAAAAATAATTGACAATTTCCGTAACTATTTAGCCAAGAACAAAAATTATTGCACTTTTCTCTAGCAGTATTTCCTGGTATTAAGGATGATAAAGCGATCGCTCCACTATTAATCATAGGATTTCTCGGCCATCCCCCATCAAATTCTAGTTGTTCTAAAGAATTGAATGGCTTTTCTGAAGGTTTTTGACCGACTTTTTTAAAGATCAATTCATTGCCAAATTGAGATAATAAATAAAATAACAAAAATGGTTTTATTGCACTCATCAAAGGAACTTTAGTTTTGATATCTCCGAATGAAATGATATGATGATCAATACTTTGTAAAAGTATGGCAAAACTGTTAGGGTTAGCTTCTGCAAGTAAAGGAATATAGTTAGGCAAATTGCCAGATTTAGTTTGAGTTAATACTTGTTTGACCCAAGTATTTAGTTGTTGTTGATTAATGTTTGATAAATTTTTAAACATAAATATCTTTACTGACTCAACTGAAAGTAAAATAAATTAGTGAGGAGACAGGACTTATACCAAATATTGTTTTTACTGGAGGTTTATTCAAAGAGTAAGACATTTATGCTGGAGGCAAAAGGCAGAAGAATTAGAAAGATTTAGACTCATTAGTTTGTCATAAATTAATTTGGTATTATATAGCAATCCTCAAATAACTAATTTTAACTAAAAAACTTGAAAATTGTGACTCCTGACTCCTAATAACTAACAAAATATTGCAACTTAGATAGGATATAACTAACAAAATATTGCAACTTAGATAGGATTGTTATAAATTGTTTTACTAGAGAAAATGTGATTTATTTAATATCTATTTATTTGAGATGAAAAAGTTAATTGTAATTACAGGGATAAGTCGAGGCTTAGGTAGAGCGATAACCGAAGAATTTATTAATTTAGGCCATACTGTTATTGGTTGCGCTCGTTCTAAATCTGCTGTGGAAAATTTAACTCATAAATATTCTAATTCACATCAGTTTAGTTGTGTGAATGTAGCAGATGAAAATAATGTGCAAGAGTGGGCAAAGTATACACTGGCTAATTATTCAGCGCCAGATTTATTAATAAATAATGCAGCTATAATTAATCAACCTGCACCTCTTTGGAAAGTTGATAGTGAGGAATTTTCCCAATTAATTGATATTAATATTAAAGGTGTGGTAAATGTGATACGTTATTTTGTGCCAGCTATGATTTCTAGGGGAAGTGGTATTATTGTTAATATTAGTTCTGGGTGGGGACGTTCCAGTTCTCCACAAGTAGGGCCTTATTGTGCTTCTAAGTGGGCTATTGAAGGTTTGACTGGTGCTTTATCTCAGGAGTTACCGAACCCAATAGCTGCTATTGCTCTTAACCCAGGAATTATTCATACTGATATGTTAGATATTTGTTTTGGAGAGGATGCAAAATCTTTTACTTCTGTTAAATCTTGGACAAAAAAAGCTGTTCCTTTTTTATTAAATCTAAAGCCAGAGGATAACGGAATACCTTTAACTATATCTTAAAGACTAATATCTATAATCTTCTTAAAAGTGCGGATGAAGGGACTTGAACCCCCACTTCCGAAAAAACTAGAACCTAAATCTAGCGCGTCTACCAATTCCGCCACATCCGCATAATTTAAATATAACACACAAATCAAATTTTTTGACATTTACTTCTAGTTTTTTTTTTATTTTATCTAGTAGTGGCCATGACTGCTAGGAAATTCGAGATCCTCTCAAATTTAGTTTCTGGGATCTAGGGATTTTTATGATGAGTTTTTACTAGTGGGGGGTGAATGGGAGGGTTTAACTTATGATTTCATGGGATAACTTTTTTTCCCTGTAAAAAATAAGTTTTCATGTATCCCTTACCTTTAATATGAATAAGTCCCCGTTCTGTAAACAAAAATTTGTGTTTTAATATCTGATAAGTTGCCTCTGTGACTTGAATAACTCCTGGTATACCTTGAGATTCCATACGACTAGCAATATTTACAGTATCACCCCATAGATCATATATAAATTTTTTACGTCCGATAACACCAGCCACGACTGGACCAGTATTAATACCAATACGGATTAGAAAATCTTGTTTACTTTTATGAGCAAAATGGGCTAATTCTTCCCGCATATCTATAGCTATGAGAGCGATCGCCTCAGCATGATTTTCCATTGGTGTAGGCAACCCACCCACAACCATATAAGCATCCCCAATAGTCTTAATTTTTTCCAAACCATACTTTTCTGCTAATAAATCAAACTTCGAAAAAATCTCATTTAACCAATAAACTAATCTCTTTGGATAAACAGAACTTGCTAACTGAGTAAACCCAACTAAATCTGCAAATAAAACTGTAACTTCGTCAAATCCTTCTGCGATTATATCTTGATTTTCTTTCAATTTATCAGCAATAGGTTTAGGGAGAATATTTAGTAATAATTTCTCTGACTTTCCCTGTTCTAAAAGTAAAGCTTGTTCTACTTTTTTTCTTTCAGTTATATCACGACAAAGAGCTAAAACTAAATTACCATTGCCTGCTTTTAAGAGGCCGAGACGTACCTCTACTGGAAAAGTTGTCCCATCTTTACGTTTATGAGTTCCTTGTAAAGTTATAGGTATACCAGGAATGAGTTTTTGCCACTTTTGATAAAGATATTCTAAGACAAAATTTATCTCAATATCTTCTATAAAAAGATGCAATAATTCTTCGTAAGTATATCCTAAAGTTTGACAGGTACTTTGATTGACATCAACAATTTTTCCTTGCAAATCATGAATAATAAAAGCATCTGCAGCTTGTTCCATAACAGCTCTAAATTTTTCCTCGCTTTCTCGTAAAGCTTTTTCTGCTAGTTTCCGCTCAGTAATATCTCTAATGGCGCTTACTCTATGTTGATAACTACAATAAAAGAATGTTTTAGCTTGTATTTCTATAGGAAAGGTAGAGTTATCTTTTCTAATTCCAACTACTTCATAGGGTTTTTCATATCCAGAACTCATATTTTTCCATACTAAATTTTTATATTTGGAGTCAATTAACTCTAACCCGTTCATGCCAATTATTTCTGATAATTCATACTTAAACATTTGAAGAGCTGCTGTGTTTGCATCTACAATTTTTCCTTGTTCATAAATAATAATCCCCTCAAAAGTTGCTGTAGATAAACTCCGAAATCTTTGTTCATTTTCTTTGAGTTTTGCCTCTGATTCTTTCCTTTCAGAAATATCTCTAAAAGTGCCAGTATAGAAATTTTTTTGATTTAATTTAGCTTCCCTAACAGCAATTTCTATAGGAAATAAAGAACCATCTTTACGAATACCAACTAACTCGTAAAGATTTCCAGTTTCAGCAATTAACGATATCAGTCTTTCTATGTAATATTTTTTTTGAGTAATTTTTTTTTCAGTCTCTAACTCTATTTGAGTATCTGCTGAATTTTTATCGAATAAATGAATAAAATTCGGAAAATAAGATTGTAAATTTTCAGGTTTAATATCCTGAAAATTAAATGTATAATAAGCATTGATAATTTCTCTAGTGGGAAAGGAGATAAAACTTGGGTTAACCCATAACTTTAATGCTTCTACTGTTGACTTTTTTCCTTCGGTGATTAAATCATTACTATCTATTTTTTCCCTCATTAATGGATTAATAGTAAAATCAAGTATTTCATAAATAGGCATTCCCACTAAATCTTGAGGTTTGTAGGAAAAAATTTTCTCGGCACTAGGATTTACACTAATAATTTCTAGTTCTGATTTATTAAAAGTAATAATTGCATCTGTAGCGAGTTTAATAATGGCATCATTTCTGGTAGTAACTTCCTCTAAAGTATCCATAACATGATTATATCTTTCAGCAATTTGACCAACTAAAGTGAAAGGTTCTACAGGCACTCTTAAAGTTAAATCTTGGGTACTAGCTTGAGAACTCATAATTTCAAATAAATCTAATATTTCCGTTTTTGCATGGTGTTCAGAAATATTTAAACCGATATGTTCATCTTCTGTAGAAACTCGCAATAAAAAAAACTTATTTGTAATTAATAAAATTGGGTATACAACAAAAAAACCTAATAGGAAAGCTGTACAAACTCCTAATAATTGAACTGTTAATTGTTCACTTAAGCTAAGACCAGTACCTAATATTTCTGGTTTTCCAAATAAAGCTACTGCTAAAGTTCCCCAAATACCTGCACCGAGATGAACTGGAATAGCTCCGACAGCATCATCCACACGAATTTTCTCTAAAATTTGCTCTACTAAAATAGTGACTATGCCACCAATAAAACCAATAATTACAGCAGAAAGAGTTGTAACTGCATGACAACTTGCTGTAATGGCAACTAGGCCTCCTAAAGTTCCATTAATGATTAAGTCAACACCAGGAATACCTCTAATAGACCAACCAATGCTAAGACCAGTTATCATTCCTGCTACACTGGAAAAGATTGTATTAACTATAATGCCTGGTACTTGTTCATTTAATGCTAGGGTACTTCCACCATTAAACCCAAACCAACCAAACCAAATTAGCATTACTCCTAAAATTGATAGGGGTAAGTTGGAACCATGAATTTTTTCTGGTGGGCGATCGCGAGGAAATCTACCAGTACGAGGCCCAATGACCAATAAAGTTGCTAAAGAAACCCAGCCACCAATACTATGAACAACGGTTGAACCTGCAAAGTCAATAAAACCACGTTGTCCCAGCCAACCTCTTAATACACCTGTATCAATTCCATTCCAGGCCCAATGACCAAATATAGGATAAATAAAACCTGAAACTAGGAAAGCAACGAATAGATAGGTACCAAATTTCATCCGTTCGGCTACGGCACCTGAAACAATAGTTGTAGCTGTGCCACAGAACATAACCTGGAATAAAAAGAAGGCCGCATCAAGGGGTTGCACATTAGTTGCGAAGAAGAAATTGCTATGGCCAATTATTCCAGAAGCAGAAGTCCCAAACATAAAAGCAAAGCCAATACTCCAAAAGCAAAAAACTGAAATACCAAAATCTGTTAAGTTTTTAAAGGCAACGTTAATGTTATTTTTTGATCGGGTAAGTCCAGATTCTAAACACATAAATCCAGGCTGCATTAAAAATACTAATCCAGAGGAAATCAAAAGCCATAAAATATCAGTTACTTTGTATGTAGAATGAGGTTTTGACGTTGATAGATTTTTATATACAGGTAAGTCTTTTTTATTAATAACAGTTTGAAGATGATCAAACTTTTGGGGTTTGATAAAATCTTCTTCTGAAGATTGATAGAAGTTATATTGTTCTTTTTCTAACTCAGAAGTTTGCCATGTTTTAACTTCTTTTATTTGATTTGATAGTTGGTAATCATTTGTGTTTTTACTGATTACTGACCCATGTAAAATAGTTAATGTCAAGGTCAGTAAGAATAAAATAAATCCTAAAATACATTTTCGACCCATGGATTTTGGTCTTATACCTTAATTTAGTGACTTTTGTACTAATTATTTAGCCATTAGTTATTAGCTATTAGTTTATAATATAAGTATAAGTAAAAATAAAGTATTGAGAATTAGGATTGAGAGACATCTAAAAAATTCAAATTAGAAGATCAAACAATAAAAAAACTTGAACTTATATAATTCCGAAAAACCCTATTATTCAAGTCAATACAGAGGATAATTTTTAACTTTATTCAAAAGTAACTGAAAAATTGGGTTGAAAGCTTCCCTCGCTCATGGGACAGTTTTTTAGGGTTTTTTTTGAAGACATCTGTTGTAATTAGATATTGTTAATCCCACGCCGGGAGGTAGTCCGAGACAAAAATCGGGTGCATACCCCAAGGGTAAACCAGGTAACTGAAACCTTTAGTTCTGGGATCAGTTTTAGTTAGTTCTGGCTGATTAATTCTCAAAGCATTGACACAAATAATGCTCACAGCCAAATTTTGCACGAGCACAAAAAGCTCTAGAAGTTAAGTTCTAGTGCATGAATAGGATTTTGGGCATACCGGCAGCATAAAAATCAGGGGACAATTCTTGCTACTACTTTCCTGGTAACCAAGCCATTTATCTGTGCTGACCTGCTGAAACTGACCTGCAATAACCTTCACCCTATTAGACAATAGATGTGCTAACCTTGGTTAAGGCAAAGTTTTGGGTCAGCAACACCTCTACTAATTCTTGGGCTTAAGATCACAAAAACCCCCCCACGGCTAATAGCCGGAGAGGATATTAATTGGCTGATATTTAAAGAATTAAAAATTTCTACAAATCAATCTATCAGCAATGTTTAGATTCGCTAATTGCTGTTGACAAAGTTGACATGTTTTTGCTTAAATTATATTCTAGTTAAATATAAATTCTCAGACAGTATAAACTTTAACTTAGTTAAATTTGCTGTTACTTCTGATTGAAAGCTTTCCAAGTTTTTTGATCAACTATCCCATCAGCTTTAATTCCTTTAGATTTTTGAAATTCTTTCACTGCTCCCGTAGTTTTGCTACCAAATATTCCATCAATTGGACCAGGATTAAACCCCATTGTTCCTAGACCAATTTGTAAGGTTTTGACTTTGGAGCCTCTGTCTCCTTTGGCTAATATCTTCTCTACTTTGACTACTTGTTTTTGCTTTAGGGTTGGTATTTTTGCTATTTGAATAGGTGGACGAGAAGAAAATGAGGGTTTAGCTAGGGAGGTCCAGGTAAGTTCATCAACTATACCTGTGACAGTTAAACCCACAGACTCTTGAAAAGCTTTTACTGCTTTTGTGGTACGAGCACCAAATATACTATCTACAGCACCAGGGTTAAAACCTCTAGCTTGCAAACGTCTCTGTACTGCCCAGACTTCTGCACCTCGCGAACCCTGTGATATTTTCTTTTGATTTTCTCGTTTTTGGGGAGAGCCCGAATAATAAGGTTTAGAGAATAGTTCAGGTTGAGCAGGTTTAGTAAAAAACCTAGAATTTCTTGGAGTAAAAGGTATCAGAAAACTTTTATTTTTCTGTTTTTGTTCCTGCTTACTTTTGATTTTATCTGGTTGACTAAAGATAGAATTATCGGAGTTTAATTGGGGTGTTAAGCTTTCTTCTTTTTCTGCTGTCACAGATTCTGTTTTATCAGACGCAATTGCCCTGTTGGAAGTCAAGCTAAACAGCGTAACTAAACTTAATAGAGTAGTAATAGTAGGTAAGCGCATCATAATAATTTTCTGGTGATGATTATTTTGTTTAGGGAAATAGCTATGAATATTGGCTAACTTTTTCCACAAGATAGAAGAAGTAATAGTATATTTTTGATGATAAAAATTAAATTATTTATTCACTATTTGGTTTTGTCTACAAATCTTGGAGTTAGATATCCTAATCTATTGATAGATTAATAAACTGATTAATTGTAGATATTAATTGTGAAACCTATCATTATGTTCTGTCTATTAACTATTGCTTTGAAATAACTTCCCTGTTCCTGATATTCGCAATTAATATTACAGGTGTAACTGGTGAAGACTAAAAACTCTATATAGCTATATAGTTAATTTTATCATTTTCCAGAAATAATGAAACTATTTATGTCAGCATTGAACTATTTAGAAGCAAGGAATAAGAAGGAAGAAAAACAATACTGAAGTTGAAGTAAATATTAAAAAAAAGGGGAAAACGATAGAGATAATAGCTGTAAACAATTAATGGGAGGGAATCTTTTTCAGTATTTATAATTGAGATAGACTTTTTTGTAGCATTCTTGCTTCAAGGTGGTATAGCAATTGAAACAAAGGGTGAAGACATTTCTCAATCATTATCAAAGTCAGTGATGGATTATTTTTGACTTTGGTCTTTTGAACTTTTACCTTACTGGGTAACCCTGATATTAACTATTTTAAACTACTTGATTTAATCTGATGATCCGGAGCATTTTGAGAAAAATTTAATATATATACTAATATATATTAATATATTAGCTAACTTGATTTGCTGGCTTCAAAGTAGATTTTATGCTAAGATAAATTAGTAATAGTGAATTTTTGCTAGTTTTGCATTAATTTAGTACAGGTACTTAAGCTTGCAAAAATTTTAATTGAAGCTTTAATTACCTGTTTTAATGATAACTTTTCTTTAAGCAGATATTGGAACTTTCATATGATACATATTGCTATATTTATCTTGAATGTAATCAATAAATGGATCAATACTTAAAGGTTTACCTGTGATGCGATAAATTAATTCATTAGCAGTGTATTTGCGGCCATGTTGATGAATATTTTGTTTCAACCATTGGCGTAAAAGATCAAAATTACCTTGTTCAATACCAACAGGAATTTCTGGATTATATTTAATTGCTGCTTGATAAATTTGAGCAGCTATTAAGTTGCCTAGAGTATAACCTTGAAACATTCCGCCAATCATTTCACCATACCAATGTACATCTTGCATTACTCCTTCACTATTATTGGCAGGAACAAGACCTAAATCTTTTTTATAAAGTTCATTCCAAGCTTCAGGAAGGTCTTTAACAGCTAACTTTCCTTCCAACATAGCTAACTCTAAATCAAACCTAATCATAATATGAAGATTGTATGTAACTTCATCAGCATCAGTACGGATAGCTGATTTTGCAACTCTATTAATAGCCTGATAAAATTTGGAAACAGAGGTAGAGCTAAGTTGTTTTAGAAAAGTCCCTTGTAGCTGAGGATAAAAACATTCCCAAAACCCACGACTACGAGCTACTATATTCTCCCACAATCTAGATTGGCTTTCATGGATACCACTAGAAATTCCTCCGGCAAGGAGTGTACCTTCTAATTCTGTACCGATACCTTGTTCATAAAGAGCATGGCCGGCTTCATGGATGGTACTAAATAGGCCTTCGCTAAAGTTATTTTCGTAGATACGGGTGGTAATACGAACATCTCCAATAGAAAAGCTGGAGGTAAAGGGGTGAGGTGTTACATCAAGTCTGCCCCGTTGAAAGTCGAAGCCAATACGTTTGATCACAATATACCCAAAGTTTAGTTGTTGTTCTCTTGAATAATATTGATGGAGACAAGAGTCGTCTATGGGTGGGGTGTCGGTGATGGCTTCAACAATGGGTCGTAATTTTTGGCGCAGTTTGCTAAATAGAGGACGAAGAATGGAAACTGTCATGCCTTCGTCTACAAGGTCGATCAGTGGATCGGCAATATGTTTGTAGGGGAAAAAGCTGGCTAGTTCCTGACTTAGTTCTAATGTTTTTTCTAGGTAGGGTTGTACTATGGAGAAGTCTTTGAGGAACTTTGCTTTTACCCATGTTTCGTAGGAGATAGCTTGATGTTGGCAGAATTTTGCCATAAATTTTGAGGGAATTCGGACAGCACGCTCATAGTCTCGACGAGCAACGCGGATCAGGCTAGCTTCGGTAGAGTCGTAAGGAGAGCTTTGTTCGTAGGAACGGAGGTCTTCGAGTAGCTGACCCATGGTTGGGTCGGTAAGTTTTTCATGGGCAAGTTCTTTAAGGGTAGCTATTTGTTGGCCTCTGGCATAACTTCCTCCATTTGGCATATAAGTTGTTTGGTCCCAATTTAGGATGGAGGCTGCATTTTCTAAGTTTTGTATTTTTCGAAGATGGTTTTTGAGTTCTTGGTATTTTGCTGGAAAAAGACTAATGTTTGACATAATTATGAAGTAATGTTATGGATTAAAATTTTATTTCATGTTTTGCTTATTAGGAGGGGTTAGAGGATATAATTTTTAGTATTAATTAATATTCCTAGCAATTGATGGTGATAAAGATTTATATATCTGGAGAGTACAAAGTTATCCTAATAAAATATTGCCTTTAAAGGCTAAGGCTAAAAGTATTATAGGAATTTGCTTACAGTGTTTATAGTTGTTTTGAGAAAGTTTCTAGCTTTAAGATAGCTGTAAGCCTTGGCTAGCAAAGTTATTCCTAGGAATTTCCACTATCTAGTTAATATATATGGTAGTGGAGAAATTATAGATACTTTTTATTAAAGCATAGTCATTATATGATTTGACTGTCTAAAATATGACCGCTTATGGGAATAGGTAGTGGTCAATACTTAATATTTTTGGAGTTGATTTTTTGTTCTTTAGTTTTTATAAAAATTAAGTAAATTACTATAGTTTACAACGAGGGTGGAAAATAATTAAGTTATATGAGATGAAACTGGAATTTAAACTGAATAATAAAGAGGTTTCTTTTGTGGCACTTGGAGATATAGGGCTACGGGTAAGTTAAAGTGCTACCCCTTTACTTTCTGAAAGGGGTTTGTTACAGCGCTTTCTGTTGTTTGGTGGTACAGCTAAGGGATAAGATGCCGGCACTGCATGATTTTCACTAAATGTCTGTACGTCACTTACCGGAAGTCTAGTGTAAAAGCTAAAAATAACTTCTGAGTGAGTTTTTTCTACGGAAATGCTCTGCAAACAATTATTAATTATGTCTATGTCCTAAATGCCTTGGTTAAGCGCGGACTTTATCCTGCTAGTTCTACTTAAATATAGGCCACTTGACTTTTGTGATTTTATAGAATACTTTTGGGCTCTATTTAAAAATAAATGGGGGAAATAGGGGGGGATACCGGAGATAGGAGGTAAGGGTTAGGGCTCTAGGGCTTTGGGGCTTTAGGGCTGTGTTGGAATATTTTTCTATCTATAGCTTTTATTATTCAGCTATCAGCTCAAGCCAAGTTTAATAGATTCTTTACTAATTAATATTGATGGTTTGTAACTGAGTTTGTTTTTGTCAGTTAGAGTTCTAGGAGTTTGAAGCTATAGTCTGAGAATGTTCTAATAATTTTTCTGCATCTGCTAATAGTTTATCACCCCAAAGTTATTTTTGAAAATACTACAAGTTTTCTCAATTTTTATCTAATTAATTTTAACACATCTGCGGTTCTTGCTAAATTTTTTAGATTTTTACTTTTGTTATGGAGAGCAATTTCTATTGCTAGTTGAGGTTTCACGAATTGTTGCAAATGCAAATTGTTTATGAATTTTAATTGCGACTTGCAAGTTTTCTGTAGTTTTATCTGTTTTTATGATTTTATATTTAGGTAGTACTTACTAAATAAATATAGAATCCTAATAAATCACTAGTTTAAATGGTGTTATACCTAAAAAAAGTACTATCAAATACTAAATCAATTTTCTTTTCTGGTAATTTGCTTTGGTCTGCGACGGGAAAGTCTATAAAAATTAATTCTTGCAACTATTGGAAGGGTCTTTCTATTTTGGTTCTCGGCTTTTATTGTTTATTTCAGCTTTTGCTTTTTGGTAATATCTGGTGGGTTGTGGTTCACCGGCTGTAGATGAGGGTTTGGCTCTTCATTGGGCTACTGATGCTGAATATATGTTTGAGGGTTGGCCGTTTATGCTGCTGGATGGGACTGTTGCTAATAGCTGGGTTTTCGCGGTTGTAAGTGGTTTGAACTCTGGCTAATATCTTGAGTAGGGTCTCAGGTCTGCTTACCTCGGCTATGAGGTTGGGCTTTTGTTTGTTGGGATGTCTTTTTCAGATGTTTCTAATTTTTCGAGTATTATGGTTTTATTTTTACAAGTTTGGTGATAGTTTGCTTGAGTTTATGGGGCTTTTTTATGTGGGAGCGATCGCTTTTTTAATATATGCCTAATTCTCAAAGAATATATGGGTATTCTCTGGGTCTATATTGTGTTCATCTGCTGCTAGATAAACTACTAATATTTTTTCTGATTTTAGATGTTGTTTTTGTCTGAGTAATTCTGTTGATTTTTTTTTTTAATGGTTGGGATAAAGTTGATTAGTTATCTTTTTTTTTACTCTAATTTTTCGGCATAAGTCTACTCAAATATTTTCTTGTGTCTGTATTTTTTGACGGTCTATATCAAGAGGGTGTCTTGGGGGTAATGGTTGAAATAGATGAAATGGTTTGTAGATATTTATTGGTGGTTTTTATATATTTATTTTTTGATTAATTACGAGAGTTAGTATCAGATGGTAAGGCTTTTATCTGTGGTTGAAATTAAGTTAATACTGAGTTTTTTGTCTGAGATAGTAAGGCTTTTATCTGAGGATTTTCTAATAATTTGGCTGCATCTGCTATTAGTTTATCCCCCCAAAGTTCTTTTTTCAGGCGCTTCGAGGAACCCCAACTTTTATCTGATTTTAGGGCGGCTTCAGTTGTTGCTAAACTTTCTGGAATTTTACCTTTTTTATAGAGGGCAACTCCTATTGCTAATTTAGGTTCTACGAGTTGGTTATTAATTTCAGTTGCGGCTTGCCAATTTTCTATTGCTTGATCTATAAAACCCATTTCATATTTAACTAAACCAAGATTAATAATAGAATATTCATCGTCTGGTTTAATTTCTAAAGCTTTTTCATAAGCAGCAACAGCCTCTTCATATCTTTCTA
>JAGGDU010000042.1 GCA_018457135.1 Trichodesmium erythraeum GBRTRLIN201
GAACACAAATTCCTTTCTATATATAGCTTTCAACTAGCTTGTCACCCCGTGAGATAATTGTGACATTGAATCACAATTATATCTTCACCATTCATCCAAACACATTCATCAAAGGTTATAGTGCTAGCCTTCTGATAATTGTCAGTAAAAATTTCCAGTTTCTATTCTATTAAATTCACTCTTAGATGACGTTGAATACTTTTCAACAAAGCATCAACATCTTCCTTTTTAGTATTAAAAGCAGTAACGAGTCTAATTACCGGAAAAGCTCCCTCTTCCCAAACATAAAATTGAAAACCATCACCTCTCAAACCATTAACCACAGACTTAGGAATTTCTGCAAAAACTTCATTCGCTTCCACAGGATGACACAACTTTACCAAAGGTAAGTCTACCAAACCTTGAGCCAACCTAGTTGCCATCTGGTTAGCATGGAAAGCATTTTTCAACCATAAATCATCAGTAATATAAGCTTCCAACTGAGAAGACAAATATCGCATCTTTGAGAATAAATTACCACTACGTTTGCGACGATAAGCAAATGTTTTTGCCAAATCTTGATTAAAAAAGATTACCGCTTCTGCTGCCATCGCTCCATTTTTAGTAGCACCGAAACACAGTACATCTACCCCAGCTCGCCAAGTTATATCTGCTGGCGCACAGTCTAAACTCACAACAGCATTAGCAAAGCGTGCCCCATCTATATGCAGATATAGATTATGAGCATGAGTTATTTTAGCAATTTCACCTATCTCCTCAGGCAAGTATACTGTCCCCGCTTCCGTTGCTTGGGTAATACTAACTGCGGCAGGTTGAACATGATGCACTACACCTGCCCCTGCTTTTTCGAGTGTTTTGCTCAACTCAGAAGGATTAATTTGAGCATCTGTACCATTAAGTGTCACCAGTTTTGCACCACCTGTGTAAAATTCTGGAGCACCACATTCATCGACATTAATATGAGATTCACTATGACAATAAATAGCTCCATAACCAGGAGCGATCGCCGATAAACTCAGAGCATTAGCAGCAGAACCAGTGGCAACAGGGAAAACTGTCACAGGAGTTTCAAAAATTGATGAAAATTTAGCTTCTAACCGTTGAGTGTATTCATCTTCACCATAAGGCATCATAGCTCCTTCATTCGCAGCTATCAGAGCCGCCATAATTTCTGGGCATACTTCAGCCACATTATCACTACAAAAATTCATATTACCTATATTTTTCAATCTATCCCAAACACTCTACTAGTATGGAATATTCTAAGTCTGTTTACATTTTCTAGTAGGACAGTTTTACTACTGAACACCAAGTCCAAATATTTTTGGCCTGTTCCCTATTCTCTATCTCCCCTACTCTATAAAACTATAAATAGATATACTTTATTAAGTAGGAAACTACTATAAAAGTTTAATTATCATACTAAGAATAAGTTGGAATATATCCACCCTAGTCATGGTGACTATCATAATTAATATTCACTTAAAAATAGTCAATAATTACACAAAAAATTCAAGCTAATTAATTTTATAAATATTTACTTCTCTCTTCAACTTCCCCTCCAAGGTCAGCTTTAAAGGTATGTCTCCTACTAAAACTCACAGGTAGAAAAGTTTTTAAGAAACGGTATGATTATAAATTGGTTATTATCATCAAACCTTAACAAAACACACAAAAAAATATTTAAAAATATATTGATTATTAGAAAAAAGAATGATACTATACAAAATAGTTAAACAATAAAAGTAAAGGCTATTTATTGTTTAACTATCAGATAGCCTTTACTTATTGTTTGAGTAGTGCTTTTTCCTAGAGAAAAATATTTCTAAATAATACTAATTCTCAAAAACTTTGGTATAGTTAAGCTTTATCTTTCTAAAAACTATGTATGAAGGCAATTTAATTTTTGAATAACTTCTGTGATGTTTATAGTAATTTTTACTACCCTCCAAGTCTATGATTACTTGTAATAAAAACTATAAAAGGTCAATATTACTAATACTATTTCTCTATAATAGTACCCTTAATAATTTTTATAAGATCTGATTATAATGACTATTATAATCTTATATCTAAGTGTAACTTCATAAATAAATGGTATGACCCGAAAATATGGAGGCAAGTTAAATAATCTATACAAGTTAAAGCTAAAAATAAATTATTTCAAATTTACTGATTTGATCTATTTTTCACCATAAAAAAATGATTAAATATAGGTAAAACTTAGCCCTAATTTATATTGAATCTGAACATAAATAGAAAAATTAAAATAATTAATTGAGTAAATTGAAGCTATAGAGAGCTCGCTAAAAAAAAATGAAAAATACTACCAGAGATTATCGTCATATTCAATTCTGCGAAGGTCATTTAAAAGTAAATATTCCTCAACTTATAGCATTATTTAATTCTGCAGCCATCTGGGCAAAAAATAGAAAAATAGAAGACTTAGAAATAGCTATTGCCAACAGTAACCCAGTCATCACTGTATGGGATCTCCAAACAATGATAGGTTTTGGTCGTGCCACATCAGATTGTGTATACAGAGGTACAATTTGGGATATAGTCATTCACCCAAACTATCAAGGAGGAGGACTAGGACGAAAATTAGTTCAAACAATTTTAAGTCATCCACGAATGTGCTATGTAGAAAGAGTTTATCTAATGACAACCTATCAACAAAATTTCTACAAACGAATTGGATTTCAATATAATCAAAGCACAACAATGATATTGTACAATCAACCTATAGAAGCAGAAATTGAATTAACAACTAGAAATCAAGCATCACTAATTGCCACATAAAGTTAACCTTTAGTTCCCTTTATACTCATAGGAATAGAACATTGAGTCCGATTAAAATTAGACTCCTCACCATCACAAGGAGTTGTTAGTACTTCCAAACGTCCGTTCATCATTCCTAACAAAGTTTGATTCATTAATAACCTCATACCAGGAGAAAGCTGAAAATCAGCACTCATATTTTTTTCAGCATTTTCCTCAAAATTATATTTGAGTAAATCCCAAGACTCACTCCAAGCACTTACCGGACGTTGATCGTCAATCCAAATATGAACATAACCAGATTCCCATGCAGGATGAACAGAAACATTCACATTACCCTCATTCATTTGCCTGATCGCAGTATCAATCAAACTCAACAAAACCTGTTTGAGACGAGACCTATCCGCCAAAACATAAATATCTGGTTTCGGAGGTGAGATTTGCAAACCAATACCACGATTAGCAGCTTGCATATAAGTTAAATTTTCCACCACCTCAAACACTTGAATGAGTTGTAGTGGCTCCACCTCGACTTTCTCAGTACCATGTTCGGTTTTAGACACATAAATAATCTCATCCAATAAACCTAAAGTTTTTAAAGCACAATTATAAGCTTCGTTAACAAACTGGCGTTCCTCCTCCGGATTATCCGCTAAATCAGAAATAATTAACTGTAGTCCACTAATCATACTGTTAATCGGCGATCGCAACTCATGAGCAGTTCGAGCCAAAAAACCAGCTTTAAACTTACTCATTTCAGAAGCCATTTGATATGCTAGTTGAGTATTTTTCAGTTGCTTAAACATATTCTCTAGCTCCTCAGAACTTGATTCAGAATGGTTTGGAACCACACAAGAGGTTGATAAATCCTCACTTTTTTGCCTAAACCATAACCTACTAGCTAGTAACCCAAATCCAAACCCTAGTACCAAATAAATAAAATTGTTCCCAGCCATTCCAATAAAAATACTAAATGTTTTGAGAGTACCTTAAAATTTTAACTTTACTGCTCCCTGGCGCAAAATTTCCCAACGAGCAATTCCATTCCACTTAGCAACAGTCGAAGGGACTCCAGAAGTTAACATTATCTCCTCACTTTGGGACAACGAAACAACCAAAACCTCTGGAAATTGACGACTAATTTCCGCCATTTTCCCTAAAGTTGGCTGGCCAGAAATATTAGCACTTGTAGTAGCTAAAGGCCCTGTTCGAGCCATTATTTTTCTAGCAATATCACAATTAGGAACCCTGACTCCAATAGTAGTTCCCTCAACAGGATTCATTACCCTGGGCACCATTTCTGAAGCAGGTAGCACCAAAGTCAACTGCCCAGGCCAATACTTTCCAGCCACCCTTTGCCATAACTGTAACTCTTGATCACTTCCACAAATATAAGGCCACAAAGATGCAGCATTTGCCCCCATTAAAATCACAGGTTTATCTTGACTACGACCCTTTACTTGAAAAATTAAATTTGCTCGATCAGGTCGAGCTGCCAGTGCTGGTACAGTATCAGTAGGAAAGCTAACTAAATTACCAGATATTGCTCCCTCAATAAGAGTCTCAATAGATACTAAACTCATTTTTTTCGTTTTTTATTTTTTAATTTTTTAAAAATATAACTAACTTTAATATCTCTAGCACAAAACAACTGTAACTTTAGGAGCTTAAAAAAATGATAATGCCTTAAAATTAAATTATTCCAAACACTTACCCTCATTATAATTAAAAGTTGATATATAAGTGTGAAGCTTTGCCAGCAATATTAAATCTCCAAGATCAGGAAACCTGACTAGACTAACATCTGTGGAGCAAAAACTAGGCACTTTTTCAAAGCCCCAAAAAAAACTAAGCGCCTATATCAGTCAATACTCTAATATTTAATCAGCAAACCTTATTTAAAAGTCGCCCACTTATAGGCAAGACTTCAAACCCAATTTTTTGACGCAAATTTTTTAAGCTTAAGAAAAATAATATTTGCTACTTTTGCTACTTTAAATAAGCCATAGCAAAGCGATCAACCCCCTCCAAATCACCGAAAATCTCAACCTGACAATAAGAACCATGATCATACAAAATTTTAGCGACTTCCTCACTTTGCCCAGCCATCATTTCCACCAACCAAACACCACCAGAAACCAAATATAGTGGAGCAGTTTCAACTAAAAACCTAATACAATCTAGACCATCAACACCACCATCAAGGGCCAAATGAGGCTCATGTTTCCTGACCTCTGGTTCCAGAGTAGAAACCATATCACTAGGAATATAAGGAGGATTCGCCACCATCCCACTCACCTGGCCACGCAAATGTTCCAGTGGTTGCCACCAAGAGCCTTCATAGAAATTGATTCGATCACCATAACCTAGGCTAACAGCATTTTGTCTAGCAATTGCCAAAGCTACTGGACTGCAATCTATACCATAAATAGAAGCATCTGTCAATATATCTGCTAAACCACAAGCGATCGCTCCACTACCAGTTCCCATATCCACCCAATTTCCGTGCCCAAGCTCCAAAACCGAATTAGTAGCAACCAAAACCAGATCAATTAAAAGCTCTGTTTCCGGTCTAGGTATCAAAACTCCAGAACCAACCCTCAAAGAAAAATTCCGCCAATAAGTAACCCCAGTTAAATATTGAAGCGGAACCCTATCTTCCAAACGTCGGCGCCAAAGACTATCCAACTCAACTAAAGAAAGCTCCATTGAAACATTAGGCCAATCTTTAAAAGACTCCAAACGCAGGGTTAATCTATTGAGACTAGCAAACTCCTCTAAGAATAAATCAACCTCAGCAACAGATATACCTGCCCTCAAAGCACAAGCCTTAGTTTGACAATACCATTCCCAGAGTTCATTACCTGAAACCAGCCACCTAAAAGGAAAATTCATCTATCAATCACTCAGAATCTCAACTTATTTATTATCAGATTCTCTCAACTGTTGTACAAACTCCAAAGACTCCCGTGGAGGAATAAAAATAATTTTTTCCAAGAAAGGATCGTCATCATTCTTTAAAGCATTAATCACACCCTCAAGATTTACAACCTCAATCTCCACAGAAGAAAAAACTTCAGGTTGTTGAGTTTCAGCCCTATCCAACATTCCTTGCAAATCTTCCTTATTAAAAAACATAGGAATAACTTGCTTTTCTCCGCGCTGAATAGTTAAATATCCATCATCAGGTCCTCCTTTAGCCATAAACAAAGGTACCCCACTAAAATTGTTAAAATCCTGGCCATTCTTCTCAAGCAAAGCCTTAGCAGATTCAACCTGTCTTCTAATAGGAACATATGCAAATTCTAGTCTTTGACCATTCTCTTGTATAGATTGGCTCTTTTCATAAACTTCACCTAGAGAAACAGGGACAACCTTAACCGTAGCAGCTAAATCAGGATTTTCTCCTTTTAATTTGTTCACAAAAGCATCTGCATCACTCTTACTAATAAAAACTCCCGCCACAGAAGAATTAACTTCATTACCTTCTCTTCTAATTGATCGGACAAGAGGAGATCCATTTTGATCGGTAATTGTAAAAACCGGCACAGGAGTTAACTTCTGTAACACTTCTTTCTCCGGCAGTGCTAATGCAGACATATCTTTCAGAGAAGGTCCAATCAAACTGCTAACCATTACTCCTAACACTGCACTTAAACGAATTAATGATTTCATAAATTCTCCAGTTTTCTTAAGATATTACCATCAAAAAAAAGTATTAACATCAGACACAGCGAAAACATTCATCAAAGTCAAATAAGAAATTTATCCTATCAAATCTCACCAAGCGATATAATTTCATGTTTTTTCAACAAAAATAAGTACCCCAGCAAAATTATTTACCTATTTTAATTATCTGCACTTTTTTGAAGCAAAAGAATCCAGCTTGATATAAATGTAGAATTAATTTTGCACAGCCACTTATCAACCAAAAATCATTAAATTATGAATATTTTTATAATACTTAAAAACATCTTTTAATTTATTAATTGAGCCACAAATTATTGATTCTAATTTAAATTTAAACCATGAAACAAATCAAGTAACCTTAAATTATATAACTATTCTAATTAGGACGTGCATGCTTAGTTTTTACCGGTAAGGGCAGAAGCCAGGGAATCACAAATATTTAGTTAGGCACACATAGAAGTAAGGAACAATAGGAATTACAGAGAATGTGATTGTAAGAACTATTTTCAATTTTTCTACCCTTTAACCTTAATAGTTCAATATCCATTTTACCCAGAGCTATAACACCTTATTATACATTTTTCATCCAAGAAAATTTAAAGTAGTATTTAGGTATATACTTTCAGTTTTTTCAGCCAAGCCTAATTATTTTAGCTCCCAAGAAGGCAAAAAACTTAGCTTGTATAAATGCGTAAATAATTTTGCACCACTACTTAAATTATCAAACTCAAATCAGAGTTATTTTTCAGCTAAAATTTCAGTTATTTTATTATTCATTAACTAAGTAAAGTAGTCACAGTGCGAAAATTCTCATTTGAGGAAAGAACTTATAGAGAATTAGGACTGGCACAGATGTGTAATTACAAAAGATTCCCAATAGACAAAATATAAAGATTGATAGTGCCTGCCAAGCTACACCTATCCTTTATCAATATCTTTTTGATTTCTAACATAAAACTTGACAAAATACACAAGTTACATTTGAGCCTTTGAGAGGCTTTTGTAATCGGTAAAAGTATATTAAAGAATACATTTTTTTTGAAGATATAAAGTATTTTTGCTTAGTTACTATATTTTTCTCCCTTCTCCCCTAATTCCATAAGGATTATAGATATTTTTAAACTCGCGATAAAAATTGTGCAACATTAAACATTCTCAAAGTTACGCACCTTCAATATATATACACATAATTATTATTATAACATTTGTATTCAAAAAAAACAACTATTTAATTTAGAAGGGGGAGGCTTTAAATCCTATTTTTCAATAAATCATAATTATTCTAGGCAAGTGCAACACAAATATTTCATTTCCGAATTTTTGGCCTCAGATAGCTTTACTTAACTTGGTTTTGAGAAAGCTTAACGAAGTGAGATTTGAGGTTCAATTGAATCAAGATTAACCCCGCGAAAATTGTGGACACTACTTGTGAGCCTTAATTATTCCCAACTGTTTTTCAAGACTATTGCTATGAAATAGGGAAGGGAAAAATTTCCTACCTAGACTTCATACAGAAATGTGTTAAACTAAGTAAGATAATTTCCAGAGTAATTCCTTTATAGTATTTTTTTATTCAGAACTCGACGTGAAACTTTGACCATCAAACAGATCCTGTCCTAGTATCACTAGAGGAAGCGTATTATAGATATTGAAGGAAAAGTAACTCTTTGTCTAGCAATTTATAGCAGCATTTTTGTCAACGGGTAGTCATTAACAACTTTAGATTAGCCACTTTTAACAGTTACTAACCCTAGACTAGCTGGTATTGTACTAGAGTTTTTTCATGGCTTCAAATACATATAAATAATTGATAGGATTAAACATATTGGAGTCTCTTCTACCGTAGTCCAAAGTAGACCTCGTCCAGCTGTTTAAGATTTTTAACCTGAGGACACTAGTTTTTCAAATCTTTTTACCTGTTTAATGCCGAAAAATAGAGGTCGGAACCTCCCCAGGCAAGATAATTATTGTCACCAAAATTAGCTTAACTTGAAAAATTTGAGCTGGACTAATAATGACAACTGTACAGATTTTAATTAGATTAGTAGATTAGTAGTTAGTCATAGAGTTTTTCCCCATAAACTATTATGTGTATCAGAGTATACCTACCTGAAAATATAGGGAACAAAGTGGACTAATTCATAAAGTATCGGGATGACAGGATTTGAACCTGCGACATCCTGCTCCCAAAGCAGGCGCGCTACCAAACTGCGCTACATCCCGGCTTAACTATAACTATTTTAGCTCACCTTTCTAATTTTTGCAAGAAAATTAGAAAAAATTTCCAAGCCAGTAGTTATAGTTAGTAGAAAAACCCTAATAATAGATTTCCCTAAAGTAGCTCGGCAAGAAACAAAAAGTTGGAAAAAGCCAGATGACTTAATTCCAGGCTTTCTAGTAAGAGTAGACTAAAGAGGATATTAACCAAAAGTAGTTTAAAAAACTATATCATTTTACAAAATCTATTCAAGAATAAAATTTATAAAAATAACTCTACTCAAAAAATGTAAATCTTAGATTAGCAACTATAATATAACATGTTTAGTTATATTCTATCAACTCAAAAACAGCTAATCTGGATACCAGAACATTCCTTTAATTCCCTCAGGGTCAGAGATAAAACCTAAATTTCGGTAAAAATCAACAACATGAGGGTCTGCAAATAAGGTAATGTTACTTATATCTTCACTACGAAGTTTTTTGATGATGTAATTCATCAATGCCTTTCCCAAGCCTTTGCTTTGGAAGTCAGGATGAACAACTACATCCCAAAGAGTAGCATTAAAGGCATGGTCAGATGTCGCTCGAGCAAAACCAATCAGTCTTCGCTGACTACCTCGCATTTGCCACATGGAAACCACAAGAAAACTATGTTGAATGGCCTTTTTGACTTTACGTAATGGACGACGAGACCAACCAACAGCATTACAAAGATCTTCGAGTTCATAGATATCTATATCTCGATCGGTAGTAAAAAAGATACGGCCATTACTTCTATTAGATGAACAAAAAGCTTGAGAAGAAGCATCTTGTTCCTCAATAGTTGTGTATCTTTCAAAATCTAAATTTTGAGACTGAGATGTTGGCTCAGAACCGGTAAACAAATTTTTCCAGAAACCCATGCAGGTGTGGTTAAGTTAGTAGAAGTTGAATGACATTATTAGATAGTATATATCCCGTTCCCTCTCTTCGATTATGGCTCCGGGTTTAAAATCATCAACACTAGAACTGCTAAAGCGCTTCAACCGAGCGTTTCCACAGTTTTATGAACAATTTGTTAGTAGTGATATTCAATTACAAAATTTGAAATTAGCATATCAGTTGTATAGAAGCAAACAAGCTGTAATAGAATTAAAACCAGAAAGTAGCAAAAGTGCTCTGTACTTTACCTACAGAAATCAATCATTCTTACTCAGTGATATTTTTGGAGTATTGGCTGCATATGGACTAACTATTCATAGCCTTAGTCTTTATGGACAAATTTACCAACCGATGTTGGTCTTTATCAAATTAGTCATATCTCGGGGGGGCAAAACATTAACAGAGAAAACCTCAGAAAATGTTTGTCGCGCCATCCGTGAATCACTAGCAGGCCACTTTCAGGTGGAAGAAATGTTGGCAGTAGAATTTAATCTAGATAGTGGTTTAGAAGAAGTAGCAACAGAATTTTATGTTGATCCTGTATTTCATCTACCAGCACTGTTAATTGAAGCTGATAATCAACCTGGTCTATTCTACAAAGTTATGTATGCCATCTGGCAAGAAGATTTGTTAGTGGTTAATGCCAACTTGTTAGTTTGGCGTGGGCGTACTCGCCTCATTCTTTATCTTCTGGGGCCAAATGAAAGTTTGATTCCAGAATACCTCGGCCAAAAAATTGCTGAAGGTGTGCGACAGAGATTGATGGGAGAGAGGTACTAAGCTCATACCTATCTAAAATACGTCTTAGTGAGCTCTGAGCTTCAAGCAATAAGCCTGAGTTTAATATCAAATAAATCTCTAAAACCCACAACTATTAATGCTTATAACTAAAACACTATCAATCATTGTCAACAAACCATCAATAATTGAGAAATTAGGATAACAATCCTTTTCATTCTTAAGCTATTTATAGAGATTATTCTCAATTTACAGCTTTTCGCTCTTTGTGTGTACCAATTGAAAAAAGTTATTCTAGATAAGGATTAGAACTATCATAGTTATATCCAACCTAGGTACAATGGTTCAGATAAGACCAAAACTATTATGGTATGGAACATGATTTATGAGTTGTGTAGATTATGGAACTGTCCCAAAAAGTCCTTAACTGAACCCTATTGAGCTATAAACAGTCTTGCTCCTAAAAAGAGTAATTTGATAATAAGTATAAAAAAAAATCTACTTCATGGTAGTATATTTAAGTAAAAGTAGTTTCAAGAGAGTAACCATAATTCATTAAAGACAATTAGTTAATTCAATTAATCTTGATATCTCCTTTTTTTTTTAAGATTTATTTCAACTTTGGTCTTCCAACTTCGATCTGACCTAGGTCTGTTCCATACAATGTCCTCACCATTTTTAATAAATACTCTGATTACCTTGGGTATTAGACCGAGTTTGATAACCATCAGACAACTATAGATATTCTAGGAGTTCAATAGGCCATTAATTAATTGAGTACCTCCACTCAATCTCCAAGTGGACTTCTATTCATATATGGCTAACTTTTAAGTTGTCACCCCTGGTAACCTCTAATTCCAGAATTATCGGAAGATTATCAATGTCTATTTTATGAATGGGTTAGAATTGGAGGAACTTCAAATCGACTCAACAAAAAGATTAGTAAAAATTAACTTATTATTTAGCTGCAATCCCAATTATCTATAGTCATTGACTTAGCAATACTATTACAGAATATCAATATACAGCACTTAAGGCTGGCCGTAAGGTACACATTTAGGGGAACAACAAGAATTTGACTATTCACATTTTGTACCTTATAGTCTCTGGCCCGATGGTAATCTAGGGTTTACTGATTAACTCTCAAAGCATTGATACAAAATGAAATTTACATTTTTGTTTTGAAAAAATTCGACGTTTTTCAGCTCCATTTAGCTAAGGCATAGAAAGTATTTTTGGCCTTCCTATAGCAGAGGGTGGCCAGCAATAAATATATCCGACTATCTCCTAATTAATTCCCATTTCGATTTAGGTTTGTTCCATGGAACATCTTTACATTCTTCTGAGTTCTTAGTTCTACCTGAACTCATACATATCTTTTTCAGCAAGCCCTATCTAGGGCCTGACTAACAGGCCATTGTCTAGGAGGGACTATTCCCTTGCTCACTCTTATTC
This sequence comes from Trichodesmium erythraeum GBRTRLIN201, assembly GCA_018457135.1. Classification (GTDB taxonomy): domain Bacteria; phylum Cyanobacteriota; class Cyanobacteriia; order Cyanobacteriales; family Microcoleaceae; genus Trichodesmium; species Trichodesmium erythraeum. Next base: position 11,806 of record JAGGDU010000042.1, read on the forward strand.
TTATTTTTTACTTCCAATACATGAAGCCCCAAAATCACTAAATCTCCCTTAATGCCATCTAAATCAGCTACTTTTGGTAAATAACCCCAATGTTGAAAACCAAACTTATTAAATAAACTTAAGCTAGGAATATTGTGAGCAAAAATAAAGCCGAGCAAGGTCTTAATTCCCAACTGAGGACTACGATAAATTGCCTCTGAAAGTAACTTTTTTCCTATTCCTTGACCTTTATATTCAGGAGCAACATATATACTTATTTCTGCTGTAGCTTGATATGCTGGTCTGTCATAAAAAGACTGAAAACTTAACCATGCTATAACTTGACCATCTAGTTCTACAACTAAAATAGGACGACTATCTGGTGAGTGTTCTTGATACCAAGAAATACGATTCTCAATTGATATAAGTTCCAAATCTCCAGTAGCAATACGACTAGGAATTGAGGAATTATAAATTTTTACAATTACAGTTAAGTCTTTGGCTTCGGCATTTCTGATTTTCATTACTGATTATGTTTGAAGCTTTCCCAATTGTAGGAATCAAAAAAATATTCGATTGAGTATTTCGTAAGCATTCAGCTGAATGCTTACGGTATTTTTAGTCTCTGGTTTCAGCAGTTGGCACTGTTTCCCAACGCGACATGAAAAATGCAGCGATTAGTCTCAAGATGCTAACTGATAACTAAAATAACTACTCTAATAAATAGCTCAACTCAATGAAAGAGTGTATAATTTCATCACATCTTTAATGGCCATTCGAGAATTGGCTCCTAAGTTCAGGGATGAAATATGGCCTCGACTAAGATGGTCAGCCGCAGCGTTAAACTCAACAAGCCTATTTCCAGATTACCCTTTATAAGGCCTGTTGGTCTTCAAAACCGTGCGTGAGACTTTCACCTCACACGGCTTCTCTCCTAGGCGTCCCTTTCTATGGGTACATCCCTGCTTTCTAGTATCACCATATCGTCTATCTATTGATAGCCTTCTGATAAGTCAGGTTTTTCTTTTAGCCTTTTGGCTGCCTAGTCTTCCCTGTCTAGTGCAGTTTTAGTATCGTGACAATGTCGGTGCAACACTTGTTGATTTTTTTATGTGTCACTAGCGCTTTCAGACCTGAGAAAAATTTGGTCTATATCAATTAAATCTGTCGGTCTGAATTTTCATCTACAAAATGTGCATTTACCTTTTTGTATTTTCAACAGCGTTGAAACTTCTTTCCTCATACCTAGGTGCTTTGGTGATTCTATTACTCCAATAATTCTAATCCCCGTCATGGACTTGGTATCTTTTTGGAATGAGAATAAAATAAAGCCGGAGAAAATTAATGACACTCAATATATTTTTCAGGCACAAACTACAAATTTCGGGTCTTATTTAATGTACGTTCCTTAGCTTAGTGTATTTAACTATAAGTACATCTGAGTGTTTATTTAACGTATATTTCCCATCCGAACTGAATCTAATTTCTGAACTCTCTTGTGGGAAAATACTTTTTTTTGCCCAGGTAGCGGACTTATTCAGATCCCAATAGTCTTGCCCATTGACCTAGCCTTTTCTACAAGAGATAGTCTACTTTAGTATATATTTCTTGACTGACTAGAGCTGAGTAATAGTTAGCTGCTGCTCTGATTAATGGATTTAGTTTAGTTACTAAGGCTGAAACTGGGGCATATTTGTGAGAATCACAAATATCTGCTAATTTCCGGTAATAAATACTTAGTTTTAAATTCTAGCTTGGCTGAATTAACCTCGTATTACCTCACTTCAAATGCTAAGAAATAAAGTCCGAGTTGATTTCCTTGGTATTCCTTGAGTGTTTGGCCAATCTTGGTTTTTTCTGGTTTGAGTTTTAATCCTATTTGCTTCAAGCATTCCTTTATTAAGGTTTTAGCTTTTAGTGCTACATTGAGATATTTGTGAAATTTGGTGGCAGGCTTTTTCTGACATTTATCCCCGTAGTTCTTTAGCCCTGATTCTCCTGAGTTAATGGTCTAAGAGTCAACAGCCTTGCGTCATAGCTTTTGGTTAAAAGTTTTTGGTGTTTACACATTTTGCGGATTTCGCCACGGCCGGATGCTTTGTAAATTAACTTTTACAACTTGAACACATTATTCAATGGCCAAATGCCTGTCTATGTCTTTCCATTTAAAGTTGGGGTTGACATCTAATTGATTAGATATATTGTATGTATTCCATGCCACACTTAAATAGGGCTCTGAATTATTCAGTCTTCTCTTTAGTGTTTTAGCTTTATTCATTGCTAGTAATTATTTTACATTACGTCTAAAAGTGGGTACGTCAGCATTCCTGCTTTTTACCCAATCCTACTCTCTCTAAGACCTACGTCCAAAATGCGTAGATTAACCTTGAATGGCTTCCTAAGTTCTTGAGCGATATTCTTAGGTGTATTAGAGAGGTTTTCTCGTTCCCTTATGCCTTTGTTGCGTCTGATTTAGCGGGGTAAAGTCTCCCGGAGGGCGCATTATTGTTGTTGACAATATCGGTTGCATAATACTGTCCATTGACCCCCTGGCTGGTCAGCCCTACACCCATGACTACCTTAGCGGGTGGTTGATGATTACGAGAGTTTTATTACCTTCCTGTTCGTCCGCTTGTCAGACTCTGCTAGCAGAGTTTACTTCTGGTAGTTGAAGTTGTCCCGCATTTAGACCAGCTTCAGGGATTGATGTTCATTCGCTACCCTGTGGTCTATGCTGTCAGCCCAACAACGAGGCGGTAGGAATTTCACCTACAAGGTCATAAGAGTTATCCATAAATCTGAGGTTGTCTTCATCTGTTGATTTAGGACGGCCATTTCTACCTAAATATCTGGTCTTAGTGGCCAACGAGCCGCACACAACCTATCATGGCTGCATTATCCGTACAAAATCTGAGTGAGGGAAATAGTACTTGCAAGTTATGACTTTCTACTGCTCTACTTAAGTGCTGTCGCAAACTACTATTAGCTGCTACACCACCGCCAATAGCAATTGTGTTTAAGCTATAGTCTAATGCACAAGCGATAGCTCTTTTTGTTAGCCCTTTTGCTACAGTTTCTTGAAAGCTGGCTGCAATGTCTTTAGTTACTGAAGACCCTGATAATAATTCATTACCTTCTTGTTCTATTTTCTGGACTAATCGCAATACTGCAGTTTTGAGTCCACTGAAACTAAAATCATAAGGATGATAGCCTCCTCCAGGCAAAGAAATTTTCCCTTCAGGGAGAGAAAATGCTAATTTATTACCCTCTGCAGCTAATTTATCAATTACAGGTCCACCGGGATAGCCAAGTTTTAATAATCTAGCTACTTTGTCAAAAGCTTCTCCTGCTGCATCATCTCTTGTTTGCCCTAAAGTTTCATATTCCCCACAATTTTTGACATAAATCAAACTGGTATGACCTCCAGAAACTAACAAACAAAGAAAAGGTGGTACTAACTCGGGTTGGCTTAGGTAGGTTGCATAAATATGACCTTCTAAGTGATGGACTCCCACAAAGGGCTTTTCATGGACAATAGCTAAGGTTTTGGCCGCCGTCAGGCCAACTAACAGAGCGCCAACTAGACCAGGGGCGCAAGTAGCTCCAATACCATCAATGTCTGGCCAGTCTAAATTTGCTTCTCTGAAAGCTTGAGCGATCGCCTGATTAATTATTTCTAAATGTTGTCGTGAAGCTACCTCTGGAACTACTCCTCCATAAAAGCTATGGATATTAATTTGTGACTTCACAATGTTACTTAAAACTTGACGATTTTTAACAATTGCCACAGATGTTTCATCACAACTTGTTTCTATAGCTAAAACCGTTGTCATTGCTACATAAATTGATATTAATTTTTTCAAACAACTAACACTAAAAAAATTTAGTGTTGATATCAATAAAGTATTATAAAATCAAACAGACAATAAATAACTGCGGTGAGATAAATCTGCCGTAAAATATCTGTAGAGATGATGCAGAAAGGGTAACAGAAAGATTGGCCGCCACTAGCATTCATTGAAGCAGAAAACATTGTATGTAAAGTAAAGAATACCGCTCCAATGCTATTGTTTTTGGAGTTGGAAAAATGCCAATCAAAATATCCTTACTTTGAGCTTAGTTTAAGTACAAAAGTATGGATAATTGTCAACAGTTTGTAATAAAAGGAAACAATTCCATGAGACGTTTTTTGGCTTTGGTTTTAGCCATTAGTCTTTGGGTAACTTGTGTGCCTACAGCATCAGCATATAATTTAGTACCTTGTTCAGAATCACCTATTTTTCAGGCACTAGCTGAAGATGCTCTTCCTACTACAGGAGATCCAGAATCTGGCAAAAAACGATTTGAACGTTATTCTCAACAACTTTGTGGAGAAGACGATGGACTGCCTCATTTAATTGTAGATGGAAGCTGGAACCACGCAGGCGACTTTACAATTCCTGGTATTTTATTTTTGTATATTGCAGGTTGGATCGGTTGGGTAGGTCGTTCCTATCTTCAAGCAGTACAAACAGAAAAAAATCCAGAGGAAAAAGAGATTATTATTGACTTGCCTTTAGCAACTAAAAAAATGCTAGGTGGATTTTTATGGCCTGTATTAGCATTCAAGGAATATACCTCTGGTAAAATGTTTGCTAAGGATAATGAAATTACTGTTTCCCCTCGCTAGAAAAGTGACCAAAAGAGTAGTTAAATAATGGTGATTTTAGTCAGTATAAAAATACTAATTAATAATTACCAATTTGATCTAAAACCATGTTTTTAAAGAAGCTATCAGCACTATCAAGTTAGTAAGCTCATTTTTTGAACTAAACAGGAGATGGGAACTCCTAGTTAACTATCTGATATAATAGTTTTTTGGTATTTTAATTGAGAGGTGCTAAAAGCTGTTAACCTATTTTTAGGGTGGGAAGCTAGCTGAATGCTAATTAACATGGGCTGAACAATACCTGATTATTTAAATCAGTTTCAGGAGAAATATTCATGCAAGACTTACTTAAGTATCTGTCCACAGCGCCAGTTTTGGCTACAGTTTGGATGATTATCACAGCTGGAATTTTAATTGAGTTTAATCGGTTTTTCCCAGACCTGCTTTTTCATCCTATGTAAAAGTAAAAAGGTGAACTTTTTGATCAGAGTTACAATTTGTCTGAATTATCTGAACTATGTATATTTAGACTGAATGTAATACTATGAAAAAAAAGATAAGACTCGACTCAATAGTTTATTGTAGAGTTAAAAATGGTGGTGAAGAAAGAAATTAATATTGTCAATAAAATGGAGTTGATAATTTTATTGATGACACCCCATCTGTATAATTTCATTTGATTTGTGTCAAAAATATGGATGCTTTTAAGGAAAAAGCATCCATAAAATATCCAAGAAATAAATAAGGTTTGAAAAAGGATTTTGAATGTTAGTAAATCATAAATTACTTATTTTACATATCAAAAAAAAATGCCTAATATAGGGTTTGTGGCCATAATAATGTCAGGTAAAATATTGATTGCTATTGTCTATTCTTTATTTCCTATATTTCCTATTATCTAAAATCTGTTTCTTGTATATTTTACTCTAATAAAAACTTTAAGACTTTGTAAAAAACTGACTTAATGAAATCCTATCTCGCTGCGGCTATATCAATGACAAGTGTGCCTGACTTGGCAAAAAACTTATTACAAGCAGAAGAATTAATAGACTTAGCTATCCGTCAAGGTGCAGAATTAGTTACCTTGCCAGAAAATTTTTCTTTCTTAGGTGGAGAGGAAGAAAAAATATCTCAAGCAGAAGCGATCGCTAAGGAGAGTGAAAAGTTTCTCAAAACAATTGCTCAAAAATATCAAATCACAATTTTAGGAGGTGGTTATCCAGTACCGACAACAAATGGCAAAGTTTACAATGTTGCATCTTTAATTGAGCCTAATGGCATAGAAGTAGCAAGGTATGAAAAAGCACATTTATTTGATGTTAACTTACCCGATGGTAATACTTATCAAGAATCAAATACGGTCAAAGCAGGAATGAAGTTACCATCAGTGTATGAATCTAAAGATTATGGAAATTTAGGTATATCAGTATGCTATGATGTAAGATTCCCTGAACTCTATCGACATCTTTCAAATGCAGGAGCTGAAGTTTTATTTATACCAGCGGCTTTTACTGCATACACAGGAAAAGACCATTGGCAAGTATTACTCCAAGCACGAGCTATAGAAAATACCTGTTATATTATCGCCCCGGCCCAAACAGGTAATCACTACGGTAGAAGACAAACTCATGGCCATGCAATGATAGTTGACCCCTGGGGTTTGATTTTGGCAGATACCGGGGACAAACCAGGAGTGGCGATCGCAGAAATTGACCCTACTCGCTTAGAACAAGTTCGTAGGCAAATGCCGTCCCTCCAACATAGGGTATTTATATCTTGACGAGAAAATCAGGACTCAAATCTCCCCTTTTCCAGGTATGCATTATAAGTAACTTTTAAAACCTTTTTCTGATCACAGAAAAAGGAAGATTATTATCTCCCCATAACTTCTTTATTTTGTCAAGTTTTATCTGAAGAAAAAAAGTTATCAGGTATAGTCTAGTTGGAGATCAAAAAAAATTATAAGTAGAGTTTGTTGCAAAAACTGAAAGCATTTACAGATAAAGGCTTTAGACTTATGTGGGCGCCTATGCAAGCTTTTTGGTGTGGTAAGCTCAGAATTTGACAAATTTCAAAAAGCCCTAAGTATTTTAAGCCTCTTCCTGAAATAGTAGGTAGGTATTAATTGGATAACTAATAACTTAGACCGAAAAAGACTATTCTATAGAGATATTACTCTGAGGCCAAGCTATAGAAGATATCTGTTATGTAGAATTGAGTTTATTAAGTATATCATTATAATTGTATAATTACTTTAATTTTTCCTACTCCATAAGGTTATGCTCCTCTATACTTATCTGAAGTGATCATTTCCAAATTAACAAACCACTACTGCCCAAAGTCTTGTTAAATTAAATCAGGATGATTTAGAAAGACTTAATGTTTAGTTTAATGGCAGAGTCCAATTTTTTTAGTGAAATTTTCTTATTTCCTTTATCGGGAAAAATTGCACCGATACTAGCTACGGCCACAGAAACGGGAGCCGAACCAGAAATGGTACTAGCAGGAGTGTTGTTGAGTTTAGTGGCCATTTATATAGCTAGTAAAGCAGGAGGAGAATTTTTTAGCTGGCTGAATTTTCCACCTGTATTAGGAGAATTGGTGGGGGGTGTAGTTATAGGTATTTCTGCCCTACACTTGGTAATCTTTCCAGAAAGTGGGGCCGATAGTTCTTCGTCAGTAATTATTAACATTTTGGAGGCAACAGCAGGTTTAGCTCCTGAAGCTGCTGGGGCTACATTGCAGGCTCAAAGTGAGGTACTAGATGTTCTAGCAGAACTGGGTGTGATCATTTTGTTGTTTGAAATTGGTCTAGAGTCTAATATTAGAGATTTAATGCAAGTTGGTGTTCAGTCGCTAATTGTTGCAACTGTTGGTGTAGTATTGCCTTTCGTCGGAGGTACGGCAGGAATGATGGCGATCTTCCATGTATCAGCAGTACCAGCAGTTTTTGCTGGGGCAGCACTTACAGCTACCAGTATCGGTATCACTTCCAGGGTACTAACAGAAATTAACCGTCTCAATACACAAGAAGGTCAAATTATTCTTGGTGCTGCAGTTATAGATGATGTGATGGGTATTATTATCTTGGCAGTTGTAGCAAGTTTAGCAAAAACTGGTGAAGTGGATATCATCAATGTTGTTTATCTAATTATTAGTGCTAGTGTATTTTTGGTAGGTGCGATCTTACTTGGTCGTTTCTTTAATGATGGTTTTGTGTTCTTTGCTGAAAAATTTAAAACCCGAGGAAGGGCAGTTATTCCAGCTTTGACTATCGCATTATTTATGGCTTACATTGGTACTGCTATCCATTTGGAGGCAATATTGGGAGCTTTTGCTGCTGGATTAGTTTTAGATAATTTAGATCAAAAAGAAGTTGGACGGGAGTTGGAAGAGCTAATTCGTCCTATTTCTGATGTGATCGTTCCTATTTTCTTTGTTACTGTGGGAACAAAAACTAATCTAAATGTTCTCAACCCAGCTATTCCTACTAACCGTGAAGGTTTGGTGATTGCAATTTTTTTGATAGCAGTTGCTATTGTTGGTAAGGTTGCCTGCGGTTTTAGTGTGTTTGGTTTGGGTCCAATTAATCGTTTAGCTATTGGTGTTGGTATGGTCCCACGGGGTGAGGTTGGTTTGGTTTTTGCCTCTGTTGGTTCTGCTAGTGGTGCTTTATCTCCTGCTTTGGATGTGGCAATTATTCTGATGGTGATTCTTACAACATTTCTAGCGCCTCCCCTACTGCGAGTAGTGTTTGGAAAAGCAGAAGCGGAAACAGAAGAAGTTCCGGAAACTTCCGGTTAGTTTTGAGGTGTTGCTGAATGTGGGTACGTTACATTAGTAGCATGGACGTCTTACGAGTTACTAATATTTTCTTAAGTCAGGAATTTCATACTTGCAATTGAGCAACACTAACCTTTCATGCCTAATAATAAATTTTGATCCAGTAATTCTCCTCTTGTTCAATCAAAAATTCTAGTTGCTAGGGGAGTTGGTATGGCATGGTTACTAGCTGTTAGCTATAATCTCCTAGAATCTATGATAATCTGTAACTGTCTTTATTTATGCTACTTGGGTTCAAAACTGAACTGTTGATTTCAGTCTACCTCCCTATCGCGTAAGGGTAACTAAACCACAATAAAGCGGGTGTTTGGTTTCACTTTGTTCCGTTCACCTACTTTTTAGCTCTTCGCTTCCCTCCCTCGGGGAGGGATAAAAAAGGGGGGGGGTTGACTTTAATAAAGGGCGTGTTGGGTCTCACTTTGTTCTACCCAACCTACTTTATTTTTTAGGTGTGTCATACTTACCTAAGCTTCATCCCATCAGTTTACCTCCCTGATCAAAAAGAAAAAGGAGTAGTAAAAAAAGAAAAATAAAACCCTTCCTCCTGAGCCGTTTTATCTGGCGAGCCCACATCTACTAAAGGAATTCAATTATCTAAGGGCATATTTATCTTCTCCTATAAATTTACCTGCAACCTCACCCCGGCCGCCGCCAAAGCCTTACTTCCTTCCACCTCTTTACCATCACTATTCCACGCTACTCCCCCATCAATAAACGGCACTACCTGAAATAATCTATTTTTTCCAGATATCCAGGGCACGGGCAACCGCAACTCCACTGTTCCCAACGCTCCATTATCTGTCAAACGAGTATCCTGACGATAAGCTCTCACACTTCGATAACCCCCTAAACCAAACCTTTCCTTAGGCACCAAATCAGATGGAGATAACTGTAGATCTGCTCCCATCACCAACAAAGTATTTTTGCCTAACTCACGCACCCATTGTCCTTGACCCCGCCAATAAAAAAATCGACCATCTGGTTCATTACTATTCTTTGTAGCATCCAATATTCCCAACCCTACATTCAACTGAGAATTAAACGCCAAAACTTGATTTTTTCCCCGTAGTTCATAATCTTGGAAAAGCTGCAAAATTGATAATTTCGTTTCCCCATTTTTATCAGCACCCTCAGATAATGGATAATTCTCTCCTAATATAGAAGTTTGACTATGTGGCTTAATTGCAGATAAACCTAAACTTAAGGTTTGCCAGGGTGTTTGCATTATTGGTTGACTAAATGATAACTTGTAAGTATTGGAGTTTGACTGAATATCAAGTCTTTCAAAAGGTGATTCTACCACATCGCGGGGTAAAAAGTAGCTCGAACATATTGATATCTAGTGGTTTGCCGGATATTCACTCTGTCAAAAATTGACTTTTTTTCTGAGAATGATAATTATTATTTTTGAGATGTAGGTTAGCGATCGCTAACCTACATTACCATTTTTGTGTCCACTTTTGTGGTAGCGACAAATCACATTATATGGTAAAAAAAGTCAGTCCACTTATATAAATAGACCGACCCCAATGGATTTTTTTTCATTATCTGAGTCAGATTTTCAACAATTTTTGACTGAAGGTCAATTCCAAGCTTGAAAAATTTTAGTTTGGTTATTAACTGTTCACAAAACTGTTGAAATAGAAAGACTAGTTGCCTGTTTTCCTTTACCAATTAAATATGAGAGTCGTCGGAAACATATACAAAAATTTTTAACATTATATTTTTGAGCTTTCCCTTGTTGTGTTTTCCGATGATAATTATGATTATTAGTCCATAATTTCCCGATGGTAGCCAATTAATTTTGACTATAGATAAGACGCAATGGAAAGATAGTAATATCTTTGTTATTGCTATCATATATAAAAAACGATAATTACCTATTTATTGGCTAGTTTTGAATAAAAAATAATCTAGTAATTTGGCATAAAAAAATGACTTATTAAACCAGTTTTACGGTTATAAAAAAAATATAAGTTTTTAGTTATTGGAGAAAAAAAATTCTATGGTGTAGAGTTATTATACTGACTAAAAAAGCTAAAAATACCTCAAAAAATTAATAATAACTATATAAAAAACGGTTAAAAGTACTAGCTATTCACTAATTTATCCGTATATTCGGGAAATTAAATATTTTTAAGTAACATTAATATTACTAACAAAAAAGGATTTATATATTTTAATTTAGCTGCCTATTGGAAAAGAAAATTTAAAATAAAATGGATAAAAACCTTGGTATTTGTTGATAAATCTTGAAAAGATAAAATTATCAAAAATTATCGGTCGAGAATGGGTATTGAAAATATGTTTTCTGATTGTAATAAAGGAGAATATAATCTAGAATTTAGTCAAGCTAATATACAACGTTTGACTACGTTTTACTAATTTAATTCTATTGGGAGCTATTGCTTAAAATGATGAATTTTATCATGGTAATTATATCAAAAGATTAGGATGTAAAAGATATATTTTCGATTAAAAAAACTAGGATTAATAGATAGAATATATAGTAATTTTTGGGTAGGTATGTATGGTAAATTATGGGTACTTGCTGGGGATTATTTAGTTGACATTGTTCAAGGAATAATAAAGCTTATTCATCAAAAAAAGTCTGATTATCAAAGGGAATCAAAAGCTCTGTCAATCTTAGATAATATCTAATTATTTACAGTCAATATCTAGCTATTCATATGATTATTAAAAATAAATTAATTGATTAAAATGAAGACGATGTGATGTAATTTTATTATTAAATAATAAATCAAGCTAATTTCAGTGATGTGAATTAGCGTTAGCGGAGGATGGTGGTGGCAGCTATATCGCTAACCCACATCCTAAAAAGAATAATTATTATGCTCAAAAAAAAACGTCAATTTTTGACAGAGTGAATATCTGGAGAACTACTATCTATAAATGCTTTCAAGCTGCTTGTCACTCCGTGAGACTATTCACTCTTTTCTTCTACTTCTATTTCTAATCTGATTTTTTTCCCATAGATATTTTTCTTAGTATAATATTTTCCCAGTCTTAAAATATTTACTAAAGCTCTAAAAAATTATTTCAAAATATCCATAACAGGCAAACCAATTTCGTAGGCAAAAATTATCATAATTACATCAAAAAACCAGAAAAATTAATTTACCCTTAACTTCAATCAACTCTGAAAAAAATTACAATAGAATAATAAAAAACCATAAAAGTCCTACCCATTGCCAAAAAATCATAATATTTCAAGAAACCTAACCGACCAAAGCCAAATATAATCAATATTATTATCGTTAGCTAAAAATCATCTCATCGGCATGACTCATTGCCTCAACCCCAACTGTCAAATTCCCCAAAACCCAGACTGGAATAAATATTGCCAAAATTGTGGCTCAAAACTACTACTCAAAGACCGCTATCGACCTTTAAACCTAATTGGTCAAGGAGGTTTCGGTAGAACATTCCTCGCTACCGACGAAGATAAACCCTCCAAACCCTACTGTGTCATTAAACAATTTTTTCCCGCATCACAAGGAACAAACAATATTAACAAAGCTGCCCAACTCTTTGAAAAAGAAGCCACAAGATTAGACCAGTTGGGCAAACATTCTCAAATTCCCGAACTTATGGCCCACTTCACCCAAGATGGCCGACAATATTTAGTACAAGAATTCATTGCTGGACAAAACTTGGCCGAGGCTTTAAAAATTGAGAACTCCTACAATGAAGACCAAATTAGGGGTTTACTAAAAAATTTACTCCCAGTACTACAGTTTATTCATTCTCATAACGTTATTCACAGGGATATCAAACCAGAAAATATTATTCGTCGTCAAAATAGCGATCGCGAGTTAGTATTAGTAGACTTTGGTGCAGCTAAATACGCCCTAGGTACGGCCCTCCTGAAAACAGGTACAACTATCGGTACCCCTGAATACACCGCTCCCGAACAAAACCGAGGCAAAGCAGTATTTGCTAGTGACTTATACAGTCTAGGAGTAACTTGCTTGCATCTATTAACCAAAATTTCCCCATTTGAATTATTTGATGTAGGTGAAGGAACATGGGTGTGGCGTCGCTACTTACAGAATAATTCTATTAGTGAAAAATTAGGTGATATTCTAGATAAACTGGTGGAAAATGCAGTCAACCGTCGTTATCAGTCTGCTGATGAAGTTATGGAAAACTTAAATGCAGACGACTTGACTTTTATTCAAGATAAAACTGTTATCCAAAAACCAGAAATTACACCTGAACCTTTACCAAGTAAAACTTGGAAATGCATAGATACTCTCACTGGTCATCGAAAATGGGTTTGCTCCGTTGCTTTGAGAAATGATCAAAAAATTTTGGCGAGTGGGAGCGAAGATGAAACCATTAAATTGTGGGAAGTAGATAGTGGTAGAGAAATATTGACTATCCGCGGACATTCTGGTTATGTAAACTCTGTTGCTTTTAGTCCTGATGGCAAAATATTAGCGAGTGGGAGTGATGACAAAACTATCAGACTTTGGGAAGTTCAGACGGGAAAACTACTTTGCATTCTCGGTGACTGGGGTCGGGGAGAATATTTTGGTCATTCTGGAGGAGTTACGGCGATCGCTTTTCACCCAGATGGCAAAAGTTTAGCTAGTGCTAGTAAAGATAAAAATGTGAAAGTTTGGCGACTGGGGGATGATATTTATGACCCTAACTATGGGAGAGTGATCATGACTTTGACTGGACATTTACAACAAGTACGGGCGATCGCCTTCAGTCCAGATGGCAAAACTTTGGCAAGTGGTAGTCAAGATAATATGATTAAAATATGGGATTTAAGTTTAGGCAATACTGTTAAAAATCTATGTCATTATTATCAGGGAACACATTATATTTATACGGTTGCTTTTAGTACTGATGGTAAAGTTTTAGCTAGTGGCGGTCGCGATAGAAATATTAAAATTTGGGAAATAGAAAGCGGTGAAATATTAAAAATTTTGGAGGGACATTCTAGTGATATTCGTCAAGTAGTTTTTAGTCCTCAAGGAGATATTATTGCCAGTGGTAGTGAGGATGGAACTATTAAAATTTGGGATGGGAAAACAGGTCAGGAAATTGGAAATTTAGTAGGTCATTCAAAATATATTAATTCTGTTACTTTTTCTAGGGACGGAAAGAGTTTAGCTAGTGGTAGTAGTGATAATACTATTAGAATTTGGCGACAGGAGTAATCAATTTAAAACTAAAAGTTCTATTCTCTCTTACTTCTCCCAAGGAAGAAAGTTAAAATTTAAAATTTAAAAACTGGATAAATTATTTTTAATTGCCTACCTAGAAATAGGAAATCAAGAAAAAAATGTACCTTGACAAAGTAAGATAAACTCTATAAATCAAAAAATTAGACAGTACTAGATAGGTAATAATAGGTAGTAGAGTCTGAAGCTTTAAATGTTGTATTAGGATTTTCTCCACAAACAATATAAACTATTGATTTTGTACAGAATAGCTAAGTAGAAAAATTTTTGATAAATAATATAAAGGGGATAAAAAAAATTCAGTTAGTATTTCAATTATCCTACTTCAGTAATAGGTACTGTTAACTGATAATTGATAACTGAAATTACTTAAGTATTTGAAAATTTTTAAAATGTCATAAAGGTTATTTCCAGGATTAAAAATATAGAATAATCTAGAGCAAGCATTCTGTGGTGTTTCTTGCTGAATTAATTTGATAAAAATGAAGCTATTACCATTGGTAATTATACCGTAGACTGGTTTTTTCTAGGTTAGGGTTTACCAACATGTATGCTCATAGTTAAGGTTTACTAACTTCTAGGGAAAATGTAGATTTTTTAGACTCAATTACTAAGATCCAGGATTGATTAAATATAGTTAATACATCAATTTATTCCTGAAGGATAATTTATTCATCTTGGTCTGCAATTTCTATAGATTTTTCTGATTTAATATGAAAAGGGGGTAAATAAAATCCAGCTAAATCTAATAGAGGAAATAAAACAAATATTTTGACAGTATTTTCTAAGAGTGGGGGATATTTTTGTAAGTTATAATAACTAGCTTTAAATCGGTCAATACTTTGTTTTTCTGAATCTGTTATTTATGATAAATTATCTTGCAATTCCCGGAAAAATTATTCATATTCTACTCATTGGAGGTTAAACTTTTTCTCTAATTTGTAGAATCTTATATTTCTTGCTGGTATAGTTTTAACCATGATTTTTTTATTGTTAATTTTATTTAATTTTACGTCTAAAATTTCTAGGTTAAGAGGAAAAAAATAACTTTTATAAAGTTACTATAGAAATTAGTATGATAGGTACGTTTATAAAAGTTTAAAAAGGAGATTGAATAATAATTATATTTGTCATAACCGGAAAAATTATTCATATTCTACTCATTGGAGATTAAACTTTTTCTCTAATTTGTAGAATCTGATATTTCTTGCTGGTATAGTTTTAACCATGATTTTTTTATTGTTAATTTTATTTAATTTTACGTCTAAAATTTCTAGGTTAAGAGGAAAAAAATAACTTTTATAAAGTTACTATAGAAATTAGTATGATAGGTACGTTTATAAAAGTTTAAAAAGGAGATTGAATAATAATTATATTTGTCAGAATTAGGATATTTAATTCTATTTAATACTCTACTCAATGTGCTTGAGTAGCTACAGTCTTAAGAAGTGAATCAACAGTTATTTATAAATAAATATCCAGACTAAACTTATCTAATTTGCTGGTTCCTATATATATAGAACTACGCAAATAAGTGTTTGGCATTTAGTGGTTTTTTTCTAATTTTAATTCTGTAGCAGTTACAGTGATAGCTTACCATTCTCCAAAATTAAAACATCTATAAATTAATAGATATATCTGGAAATTAAAGATTATTTTTTGGAGGTATCTAATCTAAATTAGACTAACTTAAAAAAATAATTATATACCTAAATAACACTTCAATTATTGAATAATTAATATGGGTTTTTAATCTCTTTAATAATTAGGATTCTAGTTAGTATAAATTATCCTTAATTATCCTTAATTATTCTTATTTTGTACAGATATATAATGCTTTTAGCTCACTCTCAGACGCAATTCTAAAACGTCTCTAACTACTCCATTTCCTAGGACTAACTCAATAAGATTTAGCAAAGATTTATTACCTGTAGTCTGAGATTATATGAGGTTGAAATAATCAGTTATAGTATGTCTTTATTAATTTCTCTGAGGGTATCTTACTAAATTGTCATGCCAAGCCTAGGAACCGCTAATATCAACAAACTAAATTTAATATTAACTATCTTTTTTTACCGCACTTTCATGCCAATCTTTTAACAAATAATCTGATAAAACTGTGAAAAATACAAAAATAGCTATCCCTAAACCTGTCGTCAAGAATAAAGCAGCAAACATTCTCGGAATTTGCAAATTATAACTAGACATTAAAATCTGATAAGCAATGCCAGACCTAGTGCCTCCAGTACCTGCCACAAATTCAGCTACTACTGCCCCAATTAATGCCAAACCACCACTAATTCTTAACCCTCCTAAAAAATAAGGTAAAGCACTAGGAAATCTCAAATAAATTAGAGTTTGCCAAGGAGAAGCTCCATATAATTTAAACATATCGCTCAAATTTTTATCAACGCTATTTAATCCTAAAGTTGTATTAGAAATAATTGGAAAAAATGCTACAATCCAAGCACAAAGAATTAATGCGCCAAAAGTATTATCTCTGAGCCATATAATAATCAAAGGAGAGATAGCCACAATAGGAGTAGTCTGTAAAATTACTGCATAAGGAAATAAGCTTCTTTCAATTAATTTATTCTGAGCAAATAATATCGAAATCAATACCCCAGAACTTACTGCTACTACCAAAGCAACAACTGTAATTTTTATAGTTGTTATTAAAGACATAAATAATGCATTCCATTCCTGAATCATAGTCTTGATTACTAATATCGGTCCAGGCAGTAAATAGGGAGGAATATTCATCTTCTCTACCGAAATTTCCCATGTGAGTAATACAATAATTCCTAAAATTACAGGAGCAATTATATCAATCGAAAATAGCTTATTTAGGATTCGATTTTGTGATTTTTTTTGTATTAATTTTTGTAGATTATTTTTTGTAATAAGACTCGGCATAGTTTAAAAATTAATTCTAGTTAAGTGGTCATGGAAAATTAATTACACATTTTAAATCCTGAATTATTTGCCTTCTAAAAAGCGCAGAAAATTAAAATAGGTAAATAATCTTGTTGAGCTACTTATGATATTCCATAAGCAGCAAATCCCATATTTTTAAAATACAAAATTATTTTCTGGCGCGGGAATAAGTAGGAACTTTGTCTGAAAGGTCTCTACAGAATAGTAATTCGGTTTAGTCGCAATAGAAAAGAATAAAAACAACTCTACCTCTCTAACTTGAGAAACTTTATAACTAAAATCATAACACTAGAATATCTATGATCTCTTGTCTGGTTAGATCTTTATAAATAAACCGTAATTTGGAAAACGGAATAGAGAGAAAGTATAGGAGAGGAGAAAATCTAATTTTTTTTGATTACTAATTATCCAGATATAATATTATTAGCAATGTTTTTTTATTTTCCATACTCAGATAGGTTCATGGGGGATTTTTAGGAGGATATCAAAATAGATTTACCTTTTTTTGCTCAGAAGTAATTAATATTGAAAAATCTGAAATGGCTGGAGAGCAAATTTAGAGGTTAGTTACTGATGAATTTTGGTAATTTCAGATATAGAATCAAAATTGGTATAGTTATTTTTTGAAGTCAAATAGCAAATATTATTAATTTTTGCCAGAAACTGTCCGCCTGATTATGTAGAAGTATAATGATATAAATATCAAAACTTCTGGAAGCTTCTAGTCAACATGAACAAGGGTAGTTGAGTCCAACTCTCTTGAATTGAAAATCTAATTTAAATAGGACAAGCCCAGTATTTTTTGATTTTTAGTTCTCAAGTAAATTTTTTAAGTAATTTTTTTTGTTCATGGGAATGTGGTCAAAGCAGCCCCCTTCCCCTCCCTTGTCCCAATATTTAAAAATAGAATTATCTAGTAGGAAAAACAAATGGCTTTATCTTTTAAACAATTAACTTTGTATTTTTCTCTGTTGTCCATTGGTACTGCTACGGGATGGTTGGGTCATCATTATCTCGAAGCTAATAAATGGTCAAATGACTCTGATGTAATATCTTCTGTAGTTAAGAAACAAGCACAACCATCTACTCCAAACTCTGGAAATAACCTAGTTTCCTTTTCTCATCATAATTTTATTGCCGAAGCAGTCAAAAAAGTTGGCCCATCAGTAGTCCGTATTGATGCAGCTAAAAAGTTAACAACTGAAGCTCCAGAAGCTTTAAAGAATCCTCTATTGAAACGTTTCTTTGGGGAAAATTTGCCGGTTCCAGAAGAACGAACTAAGCGTGGTACTGGGTCAGGGGTAATTATTAGTTCTGATGGCCGCTTAATTACAAATGCTCATGTTGTTCATGGAGCAAATACGGTTAAGGTGACATTGAAAGATGGCCGGGTATTTGATGGTGTGGTTAAAGGGGTGGACTCACTGACTGATATAGCAATAATTAAAATTGAGGCCACAGATTTACCAGAGGTATCTATTGGCAAATCAGAACAATTAATTCCTGGACAATGGGCGATCGCTATTGGTAATCCTTTGGGTTTGGACAATACTGTAACAGTGGGAATTATTAGTGCTATTGGTCGCACCAGTTCTCAAGTAGGTATTCCAGATAAACGAGTTCGCTTTCTTCAGACAGATGCTGCAATTAATCCTGGCAACTCTGGTGGGCCACTTTTGAATGATCAAGGTGAAGTAATTGGTATTAATACAGCTATTAGAGCGAATGCTCAGGGGTTAGGGTTTGCTATTCCCATAGAAACTGCAAAAAGAATTGCTGATGAATTATTTGTCTATGGGAAAATAGAGCACCCATTTTTAGGTATTTCAATGGTTGATTTAACTCCTGAGGTCAAGGATGAAATTAATAGAAAACTGGATACGAAAATTAAGGATAATCAAGGTGTAGTAATTATGAGAGTTATAGAAGATTCTCCTGCACAAAAAGCTGGTTTACGTCAAGGAGATGTGATTCAAAAAGTAGGGGGAGTAGTAGTGAAAAGTCCAACAGAAGTTCAACAAGAAGTAGAAAAAAGTTTAGTAGGAAAAAATTTGGCAGTGGAGGTAATTCGTAATCGGAAAATTGCCAAAATTTTGGTTAAACCTGATGCTTTTCCTGAACCACTTGAGTTAGAACTAAAGGAATAGAATTTATAATTGAGAAGTTAGAAGTTAGAGCTCAGAGCTTGGTATTAGAACTCAGAAGTTTTTTTTAGTAATTGGTATGAGTAAGTAACTTTATAATACTATTTCTCAATAACTTTTCTAGCTGTATCCTGAGCTGGGGAGTATAACTCAGGACTGACAACTCACAACTAAAAAGTTTTTTTTGGTAATTGGTATGAGTGAGTAACTCTATTTACCGTAAAACATAAGAATAATTAACATTAATTTAGTTTAAATTAGTAAATAAGTTATTATATTTTTATTAATTACTTAATAACTGAAGTGACACCTAAGTATATTATTACTATGAAAAATTTATCGGAAAAAAGATTGTATATCTAATTATATTAATCAAAATAGTAGTAGATTAACATAATTAAAATAGTGGGTTAGGACAGATTGTAAAATACCTTTCAAAACTTAATTTTTAGACGTAAATATGCACTCTACAATAATGAACTATCATTTGATAGTAGATGAAATAAAACATTTAATTCTAGTTTGACATCTACAAAATATATTCTCATAAAAGTAGTAGGCAAGTTTCATAATAATTCCCTACAATTTTTTTATAATAAGGTTAAATAAAATAATAAATAGTACTAGAAATATAAATTTTTGCTATAAATATTTAGGACACCACTATTGAGTCTGGAGATAGCACTGAGGAGTTAGAATAAACAGTTTAAATATCATTATATTGGTTAGTTTAAATATCCATTTATCGTTAAAGAGAAATATAATTAAATTATTCTTGATTACCCAGATTATTTGTAACATTCTTTTTTCACCCTTGGTACTATGATAAATACATCATATCAATAGCTTCTATTTTTAAGGGTTTTAAGGGGATAAAAAAGGAACTTTTTAATTTTATTACCTTCGATTTAGTCTGAGTTACTGATAAATAATAACTGATAACCGAAATGACAAGCATTACAACCATCTCCCAGTTAGAATTAACATTCACAGAAATAGCAGGAACAATATTTTCTATTACTGGTAACGATACTTTTATTCTGAGGGCAGATAATGGTCAAAACTTCTTTGTTGACCTTATAGATGAACTAAATACTTCGATCTTGGGTTTACAGGTTGGTAAGTCAGTTAGAGTTACAGGTTTTCTCAATATAGAAAATAACCGATTTAACCTAATTAATACAATTCTAATTAATCAGGATGGTACAAGACCACCACTACCAATTTTTGGTATACAAACTATTTCTGGAACTGTTGGTTTTGTGGTTAATGATAGTCAATTTATTCTCAACTCAAATGGTCAAATATACTTTGTTAATTTATTAGATGAATTTAATGCTATAGGATTAGGTTTACAACCAAATCAAATTATTGCAATTTCTGGTTCTGTTACCTTAGAAAATGGTAGAATTGATGTTAATAGTTCTAGGATTATAGATGGTGTAAATATTCCGACTCAACCTCCTTTTCTCCCTGATGGTGAATTTCCACCCGGTTCAATTATTGGTAATAATAGTACTCAATTTATTCAAGGTACTTTTAACAGTGATACTGTTTTTGGCTTTGGTGGCAATGATACTATTGATGGTCAAGATGGTAATGATAGTCTGTTTGGCAATTCGGGGAGTGATAGTATTGTTGGGGGTATAGATGATGATATTATTTTTGGCAATGTCGGAATAGATACTATTGATGGCCAAGATGGTAATGATAGTATTTTGGGGAATGAGGATGATGATATTCTCGGTGGTGGTGAAGACAATGATACTATCCGGGGTAATACAGGTAGTGATGAAATAGATGGGGGGAGCGGTGATGATGGTCTCTACGGTAATGTGGGCAGTGATAGTATTTTTGGCAATGTTGGTAATGACAGTATTTGGGGCAATGAAGATAGCGATCGCTTAGAAGGTGGGCCCGGAAATGACAGTATTTGGGGCAATGAAGATAGCGATCGCATAAAAGGCGGGTTCGGAGATGACAATATTTGGGGCAATGAAAATAGCGATCGCCTAGAAGGTGGGTTCGGGAATGATAGTGTTGTTGGCAATGAAGGGAATGATAGTATTTTTGGTAATGAAGGGAATGATAGTATTTTTGGCAATGAAGAGAATGATAGTATTTTTGGCAATGAAGGGAATGATAGTATTTTTGGCAATGAAGGGAATGATAGTATTTTTGGTAATGAAGGGAATGATAGTATTTTCGGTAATCAAGGAAATGACTGTCTGGAGAGTAACTCAGGTGATGATACTATTCGTGGAGGAAAAGGTGATGATATAGTTGATGGTGGTTTTGATTTAGATTTTCTCTTAGGAGAATTGGGTAATGATCAGTTGAGTGGAGGAGACGGTGATGATTTAATATTTGGTGGTAAGGATGATGATTTAATATTTGGTGGTGGGGGGAATGATACTCTCAATGGAGATATGAACAATGATACTATTATTGGGCAGTTGGGTAATGATTTTATTATTGGTACAAGTCTTAAGTCTGGAGAAAATGAGATTGATTTTTTGATTGGTAGCGAGGGAACTGATACCTTTGTTTTGGGTAATAGCAATGTTGCTTTTTACAGTTTTGCTGGTAGTAGTGATTATGCAGTAGTTACTGATTTGAATAATTTGGAAAGTGATAAGATGATTGTATTTGGTGGTGATGGAATTGTTTTAGGACCTGCTTCTGTAGGTACGGATCAAGGTACAGGAATTTTTGTGGATGAAGATTTAATAGCTATTGTTGTTGGAGTCACGGTGTTGGATCTTCAAAGTGGGTTGATTTTCATTTAGAAGAAGTAGGGAAAGGCGATCGCTTTTTTGTAATCAAGACTTTAGTCGTATCAGGTTGATAGTGGGTTCGGTGGGTGAGGTTAGTAACTGATGGGTTGTTGGTGGGGCGATCGTTGTTCTAATATTGGCAGGCGATCTGTCCTTAAATATGGTTAGTTTGGGAGGAGCGATCGCTTTGTGAGGCTATCGCCCCTGTCCCAAAAATCACAGCCACCTATCAACAACTCCGAATAATGTTCCTCTGAATTTAGCACAAGAAAAATTAATCTCTAAATTTAACCATCAGCTTCATTATAGGGGTCAAAATACTCAGAACCAAGGAACCCAAGATTTCGTCAGACTCCCTACCTAACAGATTTTTACCTGATGCAAATCCCGAAGCCCCCCAGAATAGTTCATAAGTTTCACCAGTATAGTTCTCATCGTAGTAGTCATAAACGTAAACATCGCCAATATCATTTTACTACCTACACCACTCTTAAGACCCCATGTCTGTTCGCGACCATTACTGGTGTATAATGACTCACCGTCCGCTTAAATTTTTAGGGAATACTTTGCAAAAACAGCTATAAATTTTACCCTATATAGTTTTCTACAAATTAGGTCAGCAGAATGGAGTAAGTTAGCGATCGTGTCAGTATCAGGTCCTTCTATAGCTAACTTACTCCCTCAAACCCTAATAAACTTGTTGATAGTAAATCAGTTGTTTTTTATTGATAAATTTTTGCTGATCTCCCTAAATTTAAATCCCAGAAATGATTTGGGGAAGCTTATAAAATTTTCGGTTTGAGAAACAGCCGAACCTTAAGCAATGAGTCACTTAAAGAATATGTTCCTAGTTTTTCCTACAAAAAACCATAATAGGAGTCGCATAGATCCTAAAAGTAGGTGAAGTAATATTTATCAGAATTTGAATCATCTGCTTCAATAGTTAACTTGCTGTCGCTGTAGTCAAAGCTGTAGTCAAAAAGGTCACTGTCAACAATACTCTGAATTGCCACTTGGTAATCACTAGCAGTAGCTAAACTTGTCCCCACTCTCAAAGTATAACTGCTATCACTAGGAGTTGAGTTAGAGATCATACTATCAAATACATCATTCTTCTACAAATAGATACGAACATTCTCCCTAATATTATCCTCCCAGTCAATGTAGTAGCTTTTTTCTGTTTCTAGACTGTTCCCCCGTTGAAAGCTGTGACAGTTATGAACTCCTCTAAACAGATATTCCCATCATTATTCAGGTCAATATTAAACTCTTCTTTTAGGGGCAACAAATGATCTCCTCCCAACCAACCAGAACCCCTATTAATCACACCTTAAGAATTTGTATTCCAGACATAAGCTTTACCACTCAAGGCATTTTTACCTTGGAGTAAGAAACGATAACCAGCTACTGAAACTAACTCCACCGCCACACCATCCCAGTCCTAGTGAGTGTTGTCAGTATTATTTTCCCCTTTATTATTGTGAAGTTGTAGCTTCTCGTCTCTATTAACTATCGGGTAAGTCTCATCTGAAGTTTTAGCAAAAGTTGCTGTGCTTTTAAATTTAATAATGTTAAAAGAAGAAGCGATAATCTCATTATCAACTATTCCAGCTAACATTGGGTTAGTAAACTCTGGTTTAAAGTTACTAGATTCTCCAAAAATATCATTCATAATAATAGTTTCTCTATAAAAAATTAAGATGACTAATAAATTCTTTAAATGAAATTCAATAATTTAAGCAAGTATTTTTTTCTACAGAAATACTTAATATTTTTAGATTTTGTCGATAAGGCAATAGGCAATAGGGAAAAGCCCTAAAGTATTTAGTTATAGTTATATAAACAATAGCTATACTTACTAAGTAATTAATAAACTATAACAATAACATTTTGATAATTATTAGCTAGGAGTATGTTAAATATTTTTATGTTTGCTTCTTTTTAGGAAAGTTCCATTCAACCTCCCTAACTAATTCCCCTCCACATATCTAAAACCTAAAACCTAACACCTAACAATTAATACTTTAATACTTATTATCCCGTCAAGGTATAATTACTAAGTCTGAAAAAATATTAGTAATTATTTAGTAATTATCAGGTGAGTAATGAGTGATTTTCAAGTATGCGATCGCGATTTAACCAAGGACATATTATCTAATTATTTGCAAGCTGATAGTATGGCAGTAGATACAGAAACAATGGGGTTATTACCAAGGCGCGATCGCTTATGTTTAGTCCAGTTATGTGACCCTCTTGGCCAAGTTACAGCAATTCGTATTCATAAGGGGCAACAAGAAGCACCAAATTTAAAACAATTAATGGAGGCAAATAGCATAGTTAAAGTATTTCATTTTGCTAGATTTGATGTAGCAATGTTGCAACATTATTTAGGTATTAAAGTTTCCCCAATTTTCTGTACCAAAATTTCCAGTAAATTAGCACGAACTTATACAGGTAAACATGGTTTAAAAGATTTAGTAATGGAGTTAGAAAAAGTAGAGTTAGATAAATCTTCCCAAAGTTCTGACTGGGGAAATGCAGAGAATTTAACAGAAAAACAATTGAATTATGCTGCTAACGATGTGCGATATTTATTGAGCGTCAGGGAGAAGTTAAGTAAAATATTGAAACGTGAAGAAAGGTGGGAGTTAGCACAGCAATGTTTTGAATGTTTACCCGTATTTGTAGGATTAGATTTGTTGCAATATAAGGATATTTTTGAGCATTAATTAACTAGGGTTTTGTGGGGCAATATTTATCTTTTTTTTATTTAATAGTGTTACACGGAACCACCCTTTAGTGACGTTGCATACAACGTCACTACTTCAATGTTATCCGGGAAATTTAACAGTTGAAAAAAAGTTAACTACACTAATTGAAAATCAAACATAATATAGGGATTTCATAAGAGTATGAGTAATTTATTAAGTGTACAAAAGGCAACCAATTTTTTAGGTAAATTATTCATAATTAATCCCTCAAAAAAATCAACTTTTGAATAAAATTTAGCTAATAATGTGTTGGAAATAATTACAGTCTTTTCAGCTAAATTATATAGTTTTCGGAGCCACAAAAATAAACAAATTGTTCAATAAATAAAAAATGTTGTATCAAAGCTTTGAAACTAAGTTAAAACTTAACAATCAACAAAAAACAATACTGGTAAAACACCCTGCAGTTCCCCGTCATATTTATAAATGGGAATTATAAACTTGTATCAAAGAGTGCAAACAAACAAGAAGCGACTTAGTGCTATCACTTTCCATAATCGTTTGTTTGCTGAAGTTAAAAGAAAGTCAAAGTCTCTGGTTTTATGAAGTAAAATTTTCCCCTTGTTTGCTGAAGTTAAAAGTCAAAGTCTCTGGTTTTATGAAGTAAAATTTTTCCCTTAGCAAGCATTAAGAGATTGACAGAGAGCATTAAAAAACTTTTTAAATATTCCCAAATACGGATTCCCTAACTTTAAGAAACAGGGGAAATAAAGACAGTTTCTATTTATAATTTTTCTATTTAGAAGGTAGTATTAATATACTTCAAGGAAATCACATACAAATTTAAGCATTCAGCTAAATTCCTACAAAAATATATTCAAAAAGATTTAGTTATATTAACTGTAGATTTTTATTTATATTTCTATATCCAAACATATACATTTACTGCAAACTTTAGCCAAACTAGACTTGCTGATGCTTCAACCTCAGCGTCATTCAATCTTCATAAAAATAAACCTTGAGCACCTTTTCTCCTCCATGCTATGCTAAATTAGAACAAACATAATCAGAATAAAATCATTAAAGTTTAAAAAATCTTTTATAGCAGCATCAAAAGCAACTTAGTATACCTATAAAAAATCAAAATTATTAGTATTTTTATGACTATAACCATCAAACTATAAAAACTATATGCTACCGCCCCATCATCCCATCACTCCATCCACCTCACACCCTCACAACAACCCCCGATAACGAATAAACAATAAAATAACCGCCCACGAACCCAATGCCACTTTTATAGCCACCAAAAAATTCAGTATCGGAACAATTCCTCCACTAAATAAATCTCCTAATGTTCCTTGAGGTAATTCCCATCCCATCATAGTTATCCCTGCCAATATTATGAATACTAAAACTGAAACTTTTTCCCAGATAGCAGCATTCCATCTCTGATATATCTTTTCCATCTTATCCGGTGATGAAGTCATAGCAACTAAACCAATAGCAGTTCCTCCTGCTATCCCTGCAGCAAAACCACCCCCCGGACTCAGATGCCCCCGAATTGATAACTCAATACTCACCATCGCCGCAATAGTCGCTCCTAAACGTGCTAAAACTCTGGATGTGGGATCGCTTAATCTATAAAAATTATCGGTAGGTTCTTCGTCTGACAATAAAAAACGAACACCCAAGATAGCTATCGTAAATACTATCACCTCAAAAACCGTGTCATAAAGTCGATTTCTAAAAATGATGCCAGAAACTGCATTAGCTACTCCACTATCCGCGACTATTGATTCAACAATAGGTATTCTATCCCATTCTCCCATTGGGTTAGGTATAAATAGCACTGTTATAAACAATGCTACTCCCGCTAAAAAATAAACCAATTTCATTAATCTTTTTCCTCCAAGTTACTGACATTTATATATCTCACAGTTGTTTCTGATAAAGTTAGTTCCTTTTCCATAATTTCAAATAGACGATACACTCTAGTAGTAGTCTGATAAGTTTGTTTGCCCTCTAGTTTTAATTCATCTGGTTTGCCAAAAATAGTATGAACTTCTTTGGATCGTAACCCTCCTTCTAAAGCTTGTTGAGTTGGATATTCGACTAATTCCAAACGCAAATGATATTTATCAATAATTTTTCTCATATTATCGACAACTTCCTTCATATAACTTTCTGTTTCTGCCTCAACTTCTTTAAGTATTCCCAAACGCATTACTAAAGAAGAACGAACTGTAATCACATAAAGGCTGACAGCTAACATTGTTGCAACTAAAGCTTCCGTTAAAGCTACATCCGCAGCACCCAAAAGTGCATAAACTAATGCTGCTATTTCTCCTAAAATGGCTCGGATAATAAGACCATTATAAGGATTAACTTGAAGTACCAGTATCAAGGCGGCCAATGGTAAAAGCCCGATGATAACATAAACATAAATATCAATATCAATATCATTCATTGGTATTAGTCAAGAAATAATCATTAAGAAATATTATATGCATCCTCCAGAAGAGCTACTATAAGCCTTTTTCTGTCCTAGGCTTTAGCCCGGCTATAAATATTTGAGAAGCTACAACAAAACTACAAGCTTAATTATAAGCATTCAACCGAACAGAATAATAGACATCTATCTTTTAACTTTCAATATCGGTATCAACACTAGAACAATATGCCAAAATGTATCCTAAAAGTGTATTCCAAATCGCCAAAGTAATAATTGCTAATAGCAATAAAGGCCATTCTCTAGGTATTTTCAGGAGTAAACCCACAACAATACTTATTGAACCCAGGGTATCAGCCACCGACAAACTATGGAGCTTATATAAAACCGATCTGTGACCAACTAGAGGAAATGTTCCCCAAAACCAGAAGAACACTCCCACAACTATTAAACCATAACTTAAAATGTCAATCATACCTTGTTTAAACTTTTAATTAAATGTGCTAGTAGCATTAATGCCGCATTACCTACAGCCAAAATAATTACTGCAACTACCCCAATAGACCAATCATTGCGTAAAACCGACACAACTAATATCATAATAGAGGTTTTAGTAGCAATACTACTAAAAGCCAGCATTTTCTGCCAAATATCGTCATCCTGCCAGGCTTCATAAATGGGTATGAGCACAGACAAACTCATAACAATTAAAATATACTTCATTTTTTTCTCTTCGGTTTCACTCGGTGTACTTCATACCACCCCCCTTCGTTATATTTAAAGACAATAGTTTTGGGAGTAAAGGTAATCAAAAATATATCTAGAAAAATCAATTGAGGTGTTCGTTGTGTTTTAAGATGTTCCCAAACCACAACTTCTTCATCATGGGGATGAAGCATCATTTGTATTGCTTCAATATAAGATTGAGGAATGGCGACGATAATTTCCCATATGACTCGCAGCCAATCACTTAATAATCCCAGAGATGTTTTTTTATGGGGCAATAAACAAGCAACACTAACACCAATAATCGTATTTTCCCAACTTAAGTCGGTGGTGAGTAAAAACCAAATTGCCAGTCGTAATATTATGTTAAAAAGGGCAGTTGCGTCCATATCATCCAGAATAGTAAAATTAACATTAGGCTCATAAACCCAATCAGATGGTCAAATTCTTCCATCGACCTTGGTAACTTAATCGCCAATTTCTGAAAAATACATATATATATTACCCAACCAATAGTTATAGTTATCAATGCTTTAGTAATATTTTCAATGTTGTAAGCTTCAGAATAAAAACCATTTGCCACTATCAAACCACCGATCAATGGTACTATCGCAAACCAAAAACTCAAATTAACTTTGATTGGTTCCTCATTTTTCTGGTGAGGCAGAAAAATGAATTTAGCAAAAGAAATTGCCGTTCCTACTGCTGCAATATTGATAGCAATAACCTCCCAGGATAATAAATTTTTCGAGGTTAATACCTTGGCTTCAAAACCAGCAAGTAATGGACAACCAGAAATAGAAAAACTAGCGATCGCTAAAATTACCCAAATTCTATTATCAATAGGATGATTCTGTAATTCCTTAAAATTACGACTAGGCAAAACTCCTGAAATTAAAAACAAAGCAGATTTAACCAAACCGTGACTCAAAGCATAGAAACCTCCTACTACTGGGGCAGCAAGTATAAAACCCAACTGAGAAATAGTGTGAAATGCCAGCATACGCTTAGTATCTTTTTCCAATATGGCAAAACTAACTCCTAAAAGGGCCGTACCTATTCCAAAAAGTCTAACTATCGGCTCTATTTCTTCTACAATTAGCGCACAACGCACTAATGGAAAAACTCCTGCCTTGACTACCACTCCTGACAATATTGCCGATACCGGACTCTCTGACTCAGAATGAGTTAAGGGCAACCATAACCCAGATACAAATATACCACCTTTTATCAATAATCCCAAAAATATCACCGCAATAGCTTCTGGAGGCGCACCCCGCAGACCTTCAAAACCAAAGGAATGATGTGCTTGATATACTAAAACTGCCCCTAAAAGATAAAACAGCATTCCTGTATTACCCACAAACAAATAGCGTAACCCTACCCAAATAGACCTATCGGTACGACTATAAGTTATCAGTAGAAATGAAGCAATAGTAATTACTTCCAAAGCTACATACAAACTAATAAAATCTGTACAAATAAAAGTAGCATTAACACTAGCATGCAAAATCGTTAATTGCATATAGAAAAAAGCTGTTTTATTGCTATCCCAACAGTAAAATATTACTGCTGTTGTTACTAGAGCATTAGTGATAATAAAAAAGCCACCTATTTGGTCAATAGTTAAAGTTACACCAAAATTATCAAGTAACTTTATTTCTAAAAGAAACGATGGGTCTGCAAATATTATCAAAGCATAGTTAACAGAAAGCAATGCTACTCCCAGTGCCAGAAAGCGAGAACATTTGGGTAGTAAATAGATAATGAAACCAACACAAAATTGTAATGCCATCCAGGCAACTGTCAAATTAGCCATAAAACATAAAAGTCAAAAATAATGCATTTAAAAGTCATACATTAAGAAAAAAAAGATAGATTTCAGCCAATCCTTTCAGAGTCTACTGAGTATAGTTTTTCTTGATGGAAAATAGTAAATCCGATAACTGTATAGCCCTATTTCATCTCATTTAAGTTTTTTCCTTCTTTTTTTTTTCTTAACTGTACTTTAGCTTGATAATACTGATATCATCAAGACATACTTAGCATACAGCAATGATCCTACTGCTGATACTAAAAAGCCATAAAGTTTGGATATGTAGATAGATAACTAACCCCACAAAAAAATGGCAACGCCATCCAAGCAATTGTCATATTGGTCACTTTAGTTATCAATTGTTATGGCAGATTGTTTTTTTCGATCACATTAGCTTCTAGAGTAGGATTATCCTTTGACAACTTGATCACACCCACCAGCATTAAAGCTTGAATTGAAAAACCAATAACAATGGCAGTTAATATAACCGCTTGAGGCACAGGATCCGAATAAGCAACAACATTTTCCCTTTCACTTATAATAGGAGTGAATACACCATCTCGTGATGCCACCAACACATAATAAGCAATAACCCCTGTACTCATAATATCCATTGACATGACTTTCATCACCAAATTTTTCTTAAATATAATGCCGAAAAATCCACATAATACGGTGAAAAGTATCAAAGCTTCTAATCTTAACATATAATTTCAGTATTTAGTAGTTAATAATTGGTTTAAATATTTATATCTTACAAGGCAATATAACCAAATAATCTATTAATAAGACTTTAGCAAATTGTCAACCTAAACCTATCCTCAATTCTCTTTATTAGGGGCAAATACTTCAATTTTTTTTTATTTAACCAATACCACAAAATTCTCAGAGATAGATCTACGAAATACCTCTAAAGTTTTGTTAACCCAACCACTACTTCTACCCCCACTTAAGCAATGCAAAAAAATGATAAGTTTATCAGCACAAAATACCAAAATTATATGCCTCTTGAAGTTGCTTTTATAATAGTATCTAACACCTGTTTTGTAATATGAATATTTTAAATATATGACTAAGGCGATACTAACTTATATGGAAAAAAGAGGGCATGGCCACTAAAGTTATTTCTTTCATTTGACTTTTGCACCTATAGTAATTAGCTGAAATATATATACTGCATATATTTTACCCATTTTTTTTTATTTTTAGCACTCTTTTTTAGAATAAAAAACTCTAAAATTCATAGCATTTTGCAACTTTATATGCTCATATAGTTATATAGTCATTGATATATTGATATTTGTGAAAGTTGATTCAAATTGGGATTGTATTTAAATAGTTAACTACTATAATTTGTAATGATTTTTGATTTTGGAGATCTCTAGGTCAAAATTATAGACAATAGTTACAAACCTTAATAATTAGTTACTAACGTGATTATTGTCACTTCTGGAGGACAAAATAATCTCCCTGGAAAATAAGTTCCTAAACCACGATTCACATATAAAAAGTTATTTCCAATTTGATGCAATCCCTGAGACCATTCCCAATACTTAACTATTTTCTCACATTTTCCGATAAATGGTACAACAGGCTGTAGAAATTTGGGGATTAATTTACGAATAGGTTCTCTAAACTGAGCTAGAGGTCCGAGATATGGTAGTCTAATCTGACCTCCATGAGTATGACCTGATAGCTGTAGATCAATACGCCATTTTTGTAATACTTTAGCTGTGTCGGGATTGTGAGATAAAACAATCCGAGGAACTGTTTTATTTATAGACTCTATGACTGGAAATGGTTGGAAGTTAGCAGACCAATAATCTTCTAACCCCACTAAGGCTAAACCTGAACCCAGAGGATAAACGACTTGGTTCAGTAGAATGGGAATCTCAACACGAGTAAAAGCTTCTATAACTTTATCCCTAGCACCTGGATATTCTTCATCATGATTACCAAGGACAGCATAAACTCCAGCGCGACTTTTAAGATCTTTCAACCGCAATACCAGATCATCTACAGGTGTAGGTTCATCAGTGATAAAATCTCCTGTCAGTAAAATTAAATCTGGTTCAACTTTATTGGTAATAGCGATCGCTCTAGTAAGTAACCATTCAGATAGTCGCTTTCTGTCATAGTGGAAGTCTGACAGTTGTACGAGTTTTGTCCCTTGTAAATTTTGAGGCAACCCATTAATTTTTAGGGTTAAGCGATCTACTTGTAATGGGCCTGTTAATATCCTGTGCATAGTTTATAAACTGTGACTACACTTAGGTCCCTTAAGCATAGCAAGGTAAAATATTAGTTGTGGAGTTTGAAATACCCTTAAAAGTTATGCCTTAGTATTTCAGAAAAATTAGAGTTTCAATATTATTTATCCTATCATTCCTGTGATATTTACCCTATTTAAATCTTACACTTTAATACCTTAACTCCTAACTCCTGAGCTAACTATTCTATCAAGGAACGTCGCCAATGAAATAAATTTAACAAACAATCTTTAACTATTTTATTATTCTCTCGTTTTTGCCTTAACCATACTGTTGCTGTTTGACCATTAATCTCTGATGCTGTTGGCCAAATATGAGGTAAGTCAGCGATCGCTTCTATTGTTATTCCTTCACGAATAGCTAATGCCATCACATGAATTATCTCACTTGCTTGATTTCCTACCACTGAAACACCTAAAATTTTACCATTACTATGACCTACTATTTTACAATATCCTGTTGTTTTATTTAAAATTTGTGCCCAATCTTGATGTTTGAGATATTGCCGATGAACAAATACATTTTCTCCATAACGTCGTCTAGCTTGTTGCTCAGTTAAACCAACTCTTGCTAATTGTGGATCTGAAAATATTGCCCAAGGAATACCACTATAATTAACTGAAAAAATAGGTAAATAGAGAATATTTTTTATTGCTACTCTAGCTTCATAATTAGCAACATGGCGAAATGAATATCCACCCATTAAATCTCCACAACCATAAATTCGATAATTGCTAGTTTGTAGCTTTTTATTTAATAACAATTTATGACCATTAAACTTGACTCCTACTGCTTCTAAATTTAAAGTTTGCAGATTTGCTTTATTACCTGCTGCCAAGATAATTTCATCTACCTCTATAGCTTCATTTCTTGCTAAAATCCATTTTTTATTCTTAATTTTTCTCACTTGAGATACTTCTGTTTGAGTTAATATTCTAATACCTTCAGCTTCTAACTGAGCTTGAACTAAAAATGCTGCTTCTGAATCTTCTTTACCTAAAATATGAGAATTTTTGACTACTATAGTTACTTGAGTTCCTAAGCGAGAAAAACTTTGTGCTATTTCTATTCCGCTGGGGTCCCCACCAATAACAGCTAAAGTTTCGGGAACCTTTGATAGTTCTTGAATTTCTTCGGGAGTAATAAATCCAGTACTTATTAATCCAGGAATTGCTGGTATTATAGGCTGAGATGGAGTAGCTAATAAATATTTGCGTGAGCGTAGATGTCTTCCTTTAACAACAAAAGCAAGTTTTGGGCGATCGACAAACTTTCCCTCACCAAAAATCACGTCTATTCCTAAAGTTGCTAAAACTTCTGGTTCATATTTAGCTAATTGATTATTCACTACATAATCAGCATACTTTTTAGCTTCTTGAAACTTTACCCAAACTTCTCCAGAATCATCAGTTCCCTCATAAATACCAAACTGTTTTTTGTGGTGTATTTGTTCGACAAAATTTGCTATTTTACTGATAATTTTGTTGTGATTAAATCCTTGAGTATTACTAAAAATTGGGGAAGTAACTGTATTTATTTCCGTAGGAGGAGGTTGTATAAGAGCAACACGACCTTGAAGTTTTGTTGCAGTGATAGCTGCATAAATACCTGTTATTGTTCCACCTACAATTACTACATCGTAATCCAGCATAATCTATAATTTTTTTTCTTTGTCCCTATTGAGTTTTAAGCTATTTTTGAACTTAAAAATCTCAAAGCATCCCTAGGTACTAACCTAATACTCAAAACCTACTTAATAAGTAGGTTTAATCATCTATCAAATAGTAAGGTCAATTCCCACAAGGTGAGAATCATTTAAAAAGTTACTTCTAAGTTCTTTTTCCGATTTTTTTTATTTGTCAGATTTCTTTATACCTACCTACTTACCTAAAACTTATTTCAATTACTTCAAAATTTGTCCCAAAGCATCAACTAACTTTTGATTATCTTCTTGGGTACGAACAGCAACTCGAAAATAGCGATCGCCCAATTCTGGAAAACTGGACCCATCTCTAATTAAAATTCTATGCTTTTTCAGTAATGTTGTCTGTAGCCAATCAACAGACTTTTCCGAGTGGACTAATAAAAAGTTAGCTGCACCAGGACATGGCTGTAAACCAGGTAACTCTGCCAAACCTTGGAACAGTTGAGGACGAGCATCTGCTAACCAATCCCAAGTTTGCTGTTGAAAAACTTGGTCTTCTAGAACTGCTTGGGCAGCAGCTATAGCTAAAGTATTTACAGGCCAAGGATCTCGCCACTTTTGCCATTTCCGAAGGCGTTCAGGATGAGAAATTGCATAACCTAGCCTTAATCCAGGTAAACTGTAAAATTTAGTCAGAGAGCGTAAAATAACCAAATTATGAAATTTAGTTACCAGTGGCACCAAGCTTTGAGCTTGGGGTGGTGGTAAAAAGTCCATAAATGCTTCATCTACCACTACTAAACCAAACTTTTCTAAAAAAGGGACTATTGTTTCCACTTCCATCAATAATCCCGTAGGATTATGAGGGTTATTGAGCAGTAGTCCTTTATCTGTGTCAATTTCTATCTGTAATTCTTGTAATTCAGTTAATTTCGATTCCCCAACTTTTAGGGGACATTCAATTACATTAGCTGTAAAAGTTTTTAAAGCGCGTCTATAGTCACCAAAAGCGGGAGTTAGTAAATAAACAGCTTCCAGCTTTGATAAATCTAGGGCCGCCCAAGTTAATAATTCGGCTGCACCATTGCCAGGCAATATCCACTCTGAAGTCAGAGGAGGATGAGCCAAACTAAGAGCCTTTTTTAATTCCTGATAATTAGGGTCTGGATAAGCTCCAAGTTTGCTGATATTAGTTTGAATAGCTTGGATAGCAGAATCAGGTAGCCCCAGAGGATTAATACTAGCCGAGAAATCAACAATAGCAGACATCGGGCAACCTGCTACTGTGGCCGCCCAAGCTAAGTTTCCTCCGTGTAATGGTTTACTCAAAGCTGGATAATAATTATTTACCGTTTCTTTCGGCAACTAACTCTTTGAAAGATTTGCCCGCAGAAAAAGCAGGCACTGTAGTTTCAGGTATTTCCATTTTGTCACCTGTTTTGGGATTACGGCCCTCTCTGGCTTTACGTTCTCTAGATTCAAATGAACCAAAACCAACTAAGGTAACTTTGTCCCCGCTAGCCACAGCATCCATTATAGCTTCTAGGGCTGCACTTAGTACAGCATCGGCTTGCTTTTTCGTGACTTCAGCTTTTTTTGATATTTCATCAACTAATTCACCTTTGTTCATTGAGATACTCCTTTTTTTATAGTGGACAAGATATTCTAGCAGGGTTTAGTTATCAGTAAATGCATAATTCAAGCATGTCAGGTCTTTACATACCATAAATAGGTTTTCAACTATTAGGCTTTTTTTTGATTAACTTCAACCTTTGTTTTCTCTTAAAAAAACCTCAGACTCTTTGAATCATAATGCTTTCCCGTATCCTCTTGCTAATAATAACCAACAGGAATAAGGATAACATCTAAATATTTTTGCTGAAAACCCTATAATGTCTAGCTTTCACTGGTTTATTCTAATCTGTACTTGGGTGATATGGAGTCATGAAATATGTAAATTTATCTAGATTTCTAGACTTCTTTGGTTTTTATTTAGTTTTTAATGATATTTTTGGCCTCTCAAGACTGTTGTTGATTGATTAAAGGACTTTTTTTTACTAGATTCTAGATTTTTGTAGGGTGTCAAAACTCATTTTCTTGAGCTCTACATATTAATATTTATTTTGGGAATGAATAACTTATCATTATAGTTAAGAGCTAAAAATTGATTATCAGTTAATTTTGGAGTTTAGTATCCTGAGAGAGTGACTATAAACTAAGACGTCTTAGTTTTTCTCATAAGTAAAACATTACACTCAGCTTCTTAGGAGTTAAGTCGAGGGCAACTAAAGAGTTGGGTTACCCTTACAATGTTTGTCTGTTTTTTTGTCCCAGACTACCCTTGCTAGAGAAAAAATAGTAGTTTAAACTAACATATAAACTAAAAAAAGACAAGGATAAATTTTTTTGCTTATGATAGAGGTTTTAAAACTAAATTTTTAGTAAAAGTTTTACCTAAATTCATACTAACTGAGTTAGAAGCAGTTCTTTAGTCAAGGCTGTTTAGCCTTAACTGTTTGCTAATATATAATCAAAAATAGAAATTAGTTAACCATTAGAGTTTAGTGTCCTGAGATAGTGACTAAAAACTAAGACGTCTTAGTTTTTTTGGGAAATAAAGTCAAATGAGATGGTTCAAATTGAGCAACATAGACCATCCCTTACATTTAACTTTAGCGTGGTCTGGGCTGCCCCCTTTCCATCATTTGCAAAGCATCTGGGCTTGGGTTATATCGGTAGCCCCAAGAGGAGCGATCGCCATCATCGAGTATTTGAGGTGTGAGTAGCACTATTGTCTCTGCTCGTTCATTTTGATTTTGACTACTGCGGAAGAGAGCACCAATAATTGGTAAATCTCCCAAAAGAGGTACCTTAGTTACTGCTGTTCTTTCTTGCTCTTGAATAATGCCAGAAATAATTAGAGTTTGTCCATCCCGTAGACGAATTCTACCAGATTGTACCTTACGGCTGGCAATTTCTGTACCAAATTCACTTGAATTATTAGCATCTGTTCGTACCCTGTCCGAAATAAAGCTTACTTCTGGATTTACCGTTACAGTTACGAAGCCATTATCGTCTATTCTCTCCACCTGTATAACGAGGTTCAAACCTACATCTTCAAACTGAACAGTTCTAGTTTCTCGACTCGTACCCCCATCATCTGTAAAATTACTGTCAATACTTCTGACGATATTATTTACAAGTTTGAGACTAGCTACTTCCCCTTCTTGAACCACTAAAGTTGGATCGGTAAGAATTTTAGCATTACCACTTACAATAGTAGCCCGCAACTGGGAGAGGAATCTTTTAGGATACAAAATTTGGGGGAACAAACCAAAGTCTGCATTTCCTGGTGTTACGTCTAATAGTCCATTAGTAGGATTAACACCTACGTCTGATGGTGTATAATCTCTAATACCAACTCTTGTAGGTTCCCCTGTTGTAGGAGCTATTGGTCTGAGAAAAGTACCTCTACCCTGATTAACATTAGGGAAACCCGTTGATGGGACCTCAAAGCTACGTTGGCTATCATAGAAAGGGTCTCCAACAAGTGGGTTACCAGTAACAGGACGAGCCAGAGGAAAACTGGTAGTCTGCTGTGCTCGAGTAGCCGGTTGGAGACTGCCAAAATTTAGAGATGCTGCCCCATTATCGTTAATAAAGAAAGTGTCATTCACTCCAAAAGAAAAACTACTATTAAAATTTTCTTCCGCTACTAAATTAATATCTATAACTTTGACATTTACAGCTACTTGCCGTTGTCTTAAATCTAATTGAATTAATTGGGCTGCTGCTATTTCTACCTTTTGCGGCGAACCAACTAAGGTAATACTGTTGAGTCGATCATCAGTCGCTACTTGTAAACCTTTCAATATTGGGGGGGCATCTTTGGGCTCGTAGCGTAGTGGCTCAACAACTGTATCTTCAGTGATTTTAGTCTTTTTAAGTTTCTTATCATCAATCTCAACTTCGTCAGTTTCAGTTACAGTTTTGCTTGTTACAGAGGCACTTTCTGCTCCTAGACTGACTAAAAAACCTGCTGCAGCTTTTGCAGTAACTTGGTTTAGACGGAAGGAACGAACCACAACATTTCTAGCTTGTGTTGGTAACTCTTGCCCCACAAATATTGTATTACCTACTCGGTTTGCTTCTAACCCGCTTAAACGTAAAACATAATTAAAAACATCTTGAACTGGCTCATTCTCAATATCTAGAGAAATAGTCTGTTCCTCTTCTGCTCCTGCTTGTTTTTCTTTACCTGAACTATAAGCAATGTTTAATCCTGCTGCCCTAGCTAGTAAAGCCAAAACATCTCTAACTGGAGCATCTCGCAATACTAAACGAGGTATTTTTTCTTGGGTACTTAAATCTATAACTTCTACCGAAGGGTTGATATTAGATATTGCTATATCTCCTACTGGTGGTGCTACTGCTCGTGGCAAAAAAGGTGGTACTTGACTGGGGGATGGTTGTCCTGGTAGATTAGGAAAACCATCTCCAGTTAGTCCTGAATCTGGTAATAATACTTTTTCTTGGGTTCTAACTGTTTCTCTTGGCGGTGCTAAATTTCTTTCAGGTTGTACAGGTAAATTTGGGGGTTCTAAGGGAGGAGGTGCTACTTGATCGGGAGGGGGAAAACTATTAGGTTGAGGTCTTTGAGCTATTTCTCCTGAGCTAGCAGCCACACTAAGAATAATTCCTTGGCCTGCTCCTTGGATAATTCTACCTCTAGGAGGACTGTCTGTACCTCGGATAACTACCCGCACGCTATTAGCATCCACCTGTATTACTTCTACATATTCTATACCAGGAGCTGGATTATCTTTCCGAAATTTATTGCCCTGGGGTAGGGTTAGTTGAGTATTAATTATGTCTGCCACAAAAGAGTTATCTCTGTTGACTGAGAATACTTCCGGGCGATCGCCATTACTAGTAGATAAGAGGATATTAATTCCTCCATCTACTGAATTTAACTTAACTTGGGTTATTTTGGTTACTGCAAAAGCTGGGGTCTGGGCCATAATTATAGCCGCAACTCCAGTCAAAAGTCCACCACTAAATTGAATTTGCTGTTTCACTTTCTTGACTCCACACTGAGCTTTTTTATTAATTCATCTGTTAGTCTTGGGCTAGAGTATAGGGATTTTTATACAGCTTTCAGGCTACCATACTTTAAGTTTTTCTTTTTTTCAATGTTAGTCATCCTGGGTAAAAATAAACTTTGTTACATCAATTCCTGAAAATAATGCTACAGTCAGGTTACTTTGTAATTATTAAGTAATTAATACAGACCAAACAACTTTTTTAGTAGCTAGCACTCCCCCGAGTATATTAATTATTATTAAGTTGTCCGGATGTCTTTATCCAATTTCCCTACTCCCACAACCCAACTCGATGATCTATGCAATATCTTTACCCCCAATAAATAGTACAGATAGAAGAGTTTTTCCGAAATAGTATTATTTACTGAAAAATTGGGTTTAAAGCCTCGACTGCTATCAGAGAATTTTTTAGTTATTCTTTTTCAATACATAGTTTTACTAAGTGTTATTGTTTTGCTAACTAACCATTAGTACTGCCAAATATGTTAAGTTTTATTAAGCTTACTGGTTCAGTTGTTTAGTGGTAGATAGCAAAGATAGTTAGTAGCTTTGGTGGTTTAGTGGTAGATAGCAAAGATAGAAAATGATTGAAGTAAAAAGTTATCGAGATTTAACGGGCCAAAATCAATAGATTTGGTAGTAAGATATTATCAACTTATTAATTTTTAGAACTAAAACCTAAAACCTAGTATTTAACACCTAAATAGCGATCGCCTAACTATTAACTAAAAAAAATAATTTTGAGTTTGGCCAAATTCAGATTTTAATAGGTTGATTCATCAAGGGCACAAATTGAGTATTCATAGCATCGGATACGTAATACGAGAAGAAGGTAAAACAATAAGCATTAGTATCCCTATCTCCTCTTATCTCTTTTTTAATCTGATTTTTTTACAGCTATTTTATAACTTGATGTTTGATTATACATCAATTCTTTATCTTTGACATTTCAAGTTTGACTTTGTACTTTTTTGATACTTAGAAGTATTTTG
>JAGGDU010000043.1 GCA_018457135.1 Trichodesmium erythraeum GBRTRLIN201
TTTTTCCAGAATGTTATTTTTCCAGAATATTGTTTTTCCAGAATGTTATTTTTCCAGAATGTTATTTTTCCAGAATATTGTTTTTCCAGAATGTTATTTTTCCAGAAGTTGAAGGCAAATAATGGCGGGTTAGAAAATCTATCAAATTGTCTTAGTTAATAGAATTGTCTCTGGTTTTTTAGATAGCTGAAACCCACCCTAAATCAAGGCTTAAAAAAAATGAGATGACTCCTAATATTTGAAGCTTTATTTTATTTCTTGTCGGAATTATTTTGAGAAATCAAATTCCAGAATTTCTCAAGCTTACTAATTTTTTTTACTTTTTCTTGTGGCTCTGGAAATTGTAAAACCTGAATAGACATATTGAGAAGTTCATAATTATCTTCCTCTTCAGGATCCGGTTTAATAAGTGGGCGTTCTTCTAATGAACTTTCCCTTGGGGTAACTGTTACTAAATCTTCGGTGGGTTGGATAAAATATTGAGAATTATCGCTGATTTTTTCGAGGTTTGAATGAATATTTTGAAAGATTTTATTCAGAGATGAGTTCTTGCTAATTACTTCTTTTAACATGGGTTTAGTATAAGTTTCCCAAGCTGTGGGGTCAGTCTCTAATTGTTTACCAGCACTTTTGAGTTGTTTTTTTTCCTCTGAAGTTAAAGGGGTTTCTAATTCTTTGATTGCATACATTAAAGATAATAAGAATTTGTCCATAGAATTGTTCATGTTAGTTATCCTTTTATCAATTATTTTTTTCCCTATTCAAGCTAATATTTCTAAGTTTGGAGTTGCTTAATTATCAAAATAATTCTGTCTCTAACTCCGCCTTTTCAAACCTAAGATGTTGAGAGGCTGATCCTAAATTATCTTTACAAAATAAAAAATGTAAAATACACTTGAATAGTTGTCAACTATTGTAACCTAAAATTTTGATTATTCAGTACTTACCCCCGGGCAGGTCCTGACGGTGAGGAGGAATGCTATTCAGCTCTAAACATAGCGGACCTAAGTGAACTTGCGTAGGTTTTATTATTAATAGTGAGACTTCAACAAAGTCTGGGGAAAAAAAATCGGCTTAAATATAGACTAGTAAAAGCTTTGGGCTTCAAAAATGTCTAAGTCTGGCTGCCGAGGTTCTAGCCCTAGCCTTGAGGACGTCGACATACAGCAGATTTCGGATGTATAAGGTACAGGGTAAATTGTAAAAATTATGTAGTGCTAGGATCAAGCTCCCGTGGGTGTACCTCATAATCAGGTGAATGGCTGTAATTCCCTTGTTTAAATGGACTTTTATGCATTTCTTCTGTCAGAAAATGTCTAAGTACTAATAGAAAAGTATTACTACTAAACAGTTTTAACTATGCGTATAGAAGCTTTAGTTGTTGGAATTAATGAACATGTATTTGAACCTGGTTTAAACCTTAAAGCTCCAGTTAAAGATGCTGAAGCTATTGCTGAAATGTTGGAAAAGTATGGCAATTTTCATGTTCAAGGTTTGCCAAAAGATTATGATGAAACTGGTAGGGAAAGATTTATATCTGATGGCTTTGTTTATAGGAAAAACCTCAAAATAAAAGTTAGTAATTTATTTAATCCTATCTCAAAAAATGAAATTCCTGATGTGGCTTTATTCTTTTTTGCTGGTCATGGTTTTGTAACAACAGAAGGGGGTGTTAGAGAAGGATTTTTAGTAACTAGTGATGTGCAATTAAAAAGGGATATTTATGGCATATCTTTAAGTTGGTTGAAAGATTTATTACGCCAAAGTCCGGTGAAAAAACAAATTGTTTGGTTAGACTGTTGTTTTGGTGGGGAATTATTAAATTCTCAAGAGGCTGACCCTGGTACTGGAAAAGAAGTAAGTCGCTGTTTTATTACTTCTTCTCGTTCTTTTGAAAAAAGTGTGTCAGAAATAGATGGAAAACATGGTGTTTTTACGGCTAATTTACTTAAAGGTTTAAATCCAGAAAGTTCTATTGATGGTTGGGTTACTAACTATATTTTGGCAGATTCTATTAAGAATAATATGCTGAATATTTCTCAATCTCCTGTTTTTCATAATTCAGGAGATGCGATTATTCTGACTACTAATACTCAGACTAAATCTCTAGACGGACGTTGGAAAAAAACTCCTCCTTATCGGGCTTTATCTTATTTTACTGAACAGGAAAAAGATGGGGTATTTTTTTATGGTAGAACTCAGTTGACTGATGAGTTAATTGACCGAGTTAGAACTAATAATTTTGTGGCGGTTTTGGGGGCTTCGGGTAGTGGAAAGTCTTCTTTGTTACGGGCGGGTTTGTTATATCAATTGAAGCGGGGGCAGAAAATATCTGGAAGTGACAGATGGTTATATATTAAGCCTTTTACTCCGAGTTCTTCTCCTCTGGAAAGTCTGCAAAAGGCAGTTAATATAAAGAGTGAAAAAATAGAGAATTTAACGGAAAAACTGATCGATTTTATTAATGAAGTAAAGGCGGAAAAAGTCTTGATGGTAATTGACCAATTTGAGGAGTCTTTTACTCTCTGTGAAACTGATGAAAAACGACGGGAATTTTTTGATTGTTTTTTGTCTGTTTTGGCAAATGAAAAAACTAAAAATAAGTTTTGTTTGGTCTTAGGAATGCGGGCAGATTTTCTTGACCAATGTTCAAAATATTCTGGGTTGGCAACAGAAATTAAGGAGCATCAATTATTAGTAACTCCTTTGGAAAAGGATGAGATAGAGGAAGCAATTAAGAAGCCGGCGGAATTAGTGGGAATGGGAGTAGAACCTAAGTTAGTTGCTCAAATGGCAGCAGATTTTTTGCGTAATCCTGGTAGTTTACCTCTGTTACAATATACTTTGGATGCTCTGTGGAAATCTGCTACTCAAGGGGAGGATAAAAGTCAATATTTAACTCTGGCAAGTTATGAAAAGTTGGGTGGAATTCAGGGTACTTTGACGAAGCAAGCTGATGCAGTTTATGAGAGTTTGAATAAAGAGAAAAAGTCGGTTGCCAAGAGGATATTTTTAGAGTTAGTTCAGCCTGGGGAACGGTCAGTTAATTTTCTCAAGGTAACGGATACTCGGCGGCGAGTAATTTTGGAAAAGTTGCCTAATAAAGAACATACTTTAGAGCTTTTATTGGAGGTTAGTGATAATTTGGCTGACCCAAATAATCGATTAATTACTAAGGATAAGTCAGAGGCAGGAACATTATTAGATATTATTCATGAGGACTTAATTAGAAGTTGGAAAACTTTGAGGAAATGGGTGGAGGAATATCAAGAGGCTTTGCCGGTGGAAAGGAAAATTGAGGCTGATGCGGCTGGGTGGGAAAAGGATGGAAAAAATGAGGGTTTGTTATTACGAGAAACTCAGTTAACTAAGGCAGAAGAATATGTGACAAAGTATGGGGATATGGGTTTGTTGGATGGGTTGGCTTATGAATTTATTGAGGCGAGTCAGGAGTTGAGAATTCGTGAGGAAAAGGAAGAAAAGGAACGTAAAGAAAGGGAGTTAGAGCAAGAAAAGAAAGCTAGAAAATTAGCTCAAAGACGGAATCAAATTTTGGGTGTTTCTTTGGTTTTAATGACTGGGGTATCTGGTTATGCTTGGATGCAGCAAAACATAGCTAAACATAATAGTGAAATATTCTTTACCCGTCAGTTAGCGGCAAAAGCAGAATTATTGACAACTTATAACAGTTATGACACAACTGTTTTGTTGGGAGTCCAGTCAATGAACAGAATTCAAGAATTTAAAGAATGGCAAGACTCTGGGTGGCGAAAAGTGGTTAGGAAATTTTTAGGGAGTCAGTTCTCAGATATACCTCAAAATGCCGCTGATGGAGCTATTCGCAAAGGGTTAACTCAACTGCCTGATCATCTCCATACTCTCAACCACCAGGACAGGGTAATAGCAGTAGCCTTTAGCCCCGACGGCAAAACCATTGCAACTGCAAGTTATGACAATACCGCCCGCCTCTGGGATACTGAGAATGGCAATGTATTAGCTACTCTCAACCACCAGTCCAGGGTAAGAGCAGTAGCCTTTAGCCCCGACGGCAAAACCATTGCAACTGCAAGTTCTGACAAAACCGCCCGCCTCTGGGATACTGAGAATGGCAAAGAATTAGCTACTCTCAACCACCAGGACTCGGTAAGAGCAGTAGCCTTTAGCCCCGACGGCAAAACCATTGCTACTGCAAGTAATGACAAAACCGCCCGCCTCTGGGATACTGAGAATGGCAAAGAATTAGCTACTCT
>JAGGDU010000044.1 GCA_018457135.1 Trichodesmium erythraeum GBRTRLIN201
ACCTTGACAATATTATGGCAGATGATTGAAGGTTGAGCTTGTTTTCTTTATATTACTGATAGCTACAAGGTTTATCCTTGCTTAATTGAGGATCGCGATCACAAGGTCAGTAAAACAGCCTTGACCTGAGTAGAGTTAGAAAACTGCCGTCTAAGAAACTACTTAGTTAAGTTGCATCATAAAACTTTATGCTATTTCAAGTCAATTGATATGTTATGCAAGTCAATGCGCTTGCTGATCTATTTTTGAAACATGGCAATTTGAAACATCGGCACATTCCTCAATTCTCCTAATCATTTGTCACTGTGCAACGCCCAATACTGAGCTACTTAGTTTAAATATGATTATGTTCGTTTTAATATTCCTTTTGAATCAAAAATAAATTTGTTAAATTCTCTTCATTTACTCCGACTATTTGTAACATTCTTTTGGTATTAGTAGTACTAAAATATATTCCTTAAAAAAAAATTAGGTTAATAGCCTCCCCTTTCAAGATTCGAGAAAAAAATATTTGTGATTATTATTTTAATTGAGGTGCTTCAGCTAGGAAGAGATGCTGATTAACAGATGATCTTAAATAATCAGGGTTTCTTAACAAAAAATACTCAATTGAGCAGAAATAATCATATTTGCATGAATATTTTTATAGTATTTCCCATAGTCATAAGGTACACTAGAAGAGCTAATTTTTTAGCGATCGCGAAACTGATGAAACTTTATTCTATAGACTTTATAAAAAAAATTGTAGAAATTTGTGGCTACGGAAAAAATGTCTATAAAGAATCTAGCTTATAGGTTTGGAGAGAGTCAAAATTTTATTCAAACCTTAACCAAAAAATATCAAGAAACTGGAGATATTAAACCTTTACCTCAAAGAGTAAGTCCTCCTTCTCAGCTCAATAGTGAAGAGTTATTAATCTTAGTAGAAATAATGGAGAAAAATAATGATGCAACTAATGAGAAGTCATGGGAATTACTCGAAGTAGCCACAGGAGTAAAAGTAGGAAAAAATACAATCAATTGGATAACTGAAAAATTAAACTACAGTCTCACAAAAAATATTGTATACAGCTGAAAAAGAAAATGTTCAACTCCAATATAAGAGAGTAGAATATTGGGAAAGAGTCAGAGGGATAAAGGCCTATAATTTAGTTTATATAGATGAATAAAGAGTAAATTTGGGAATTCTTCAATTATATGCTACAGCATTAAAAAGGAAAAGAACCAGAGAATAAAAA
The DNA here is from genome assembly GCA_018457135.1 of Trichodesmium erythraeum GBRTRLIN201. Taxonomy (GTDB): domain Bacteria; phylum Cyanobacteriota; class Cyanobacteriia; order Cyanobacteriales; family Microcoleaceae; genus Trichodesmium; species Trichodesmium erythraeum. The sequence continues at coordinate 1,239 of JAGGDU010000044.1, forward strand.
CCTCAAAAACTAGCACAAAATATCTCAATGATAGGAGCTATATCTTGAGAAAAAGTTGTAGTAAAAAGAAATATTGATGGAGCAGTAAATGGAGTAACTTTTGAGACTTTTATACTTAAAGAAGTAGTCCCATGACTATGGAAGGGAGCTTGTGTTATAATGGGCAATGGGAAAATTTATTTCTCCTAAATGGTGAGAGAAGTTATTGAATAAGTTGGAGCTAGTCTGTTATTTTCACCTCCTTATTCACCTAATTTTTCTTCAATTGAAAACTTTTAGTCAAAGACGAAAGCTATTCTAAGAATAGTTAAAGCAAGAAATTATAAAGATTTAATTGATGCCATTACCTCAACTATATTAAAAATTAGTTAACAAGATATCCGCAATTGGTTTAACAATTCTTGTTACTGTACCTCATAGCTATGGGAATTGCTATATTACCCGGGGTTGGAACATAATTTTGATGCGCCTCAGCCCAAAACTGACCTGCTTTTTTTCATAATCTCTGTTTAAAATGGGAAAAACTTAACCATAGCCCATAGATCCAGGTTGACTGAGCATAGAGAAGTGGACTTAGAAGGATTTAACATCTATTCCTTCAATTGTGATTTACTACACTGATATATCAACTTGATCAATTATTCTGGCAATGTCAAGTTTTCTTGATTTACGTTTAAGTCTAGAGATAACTTCAAGGTAAAGTAGGTCATGTCCTATAAAATCATGGAAAACCTCTATGTTTGTCATAATTAACTTATTAACGAAGGGGCACTATTATGCAACAAAAACAAGACACTATACAGCAAGTAGAAATAAATGCTACAGAAGCAGGTTCTTTAGCTAAAGTCTCCAATTCTGAAAAAACATCTAATCAGTTTGGAGATGTCAAGAACCAATTCTTAGAAACATTCTCAGAATTACCAGCAATTATTAGTGGTTTTTTTGGACAATATAAAAAGCCAATTCTTACTCTGGTTACAGTTGTAGGACTCATTATTACTTTCAAGGTAATATTGGCAGTACTTGAATCATTAAATGATATTCCACTGCTAGCTCCAACTTTTGAGTTAATTGGTATTATCTATTCGGGCTGGTTTACATATCGGTATCTAATTCGTGCTTCTAACCGTCAGGAGTTATCAGCAGAAATTAAAGCTTGGAAAGAGCAAATACTAGGTAATAGGCCATCTGATAGTTAATCATACTTGAAAGGACTTTAAAACTTAGGCATTGGTTAATTTTTCATAATTTAGCCGATGCCTAAAACTTGGGTAATTTTTAACCTAATTTATGTTTGAAGTACAGACTTGTTGTAGAGTTTGAACAAAGCTGGGATAAGAGATATTGACAGTTTCAGCATGATGGATATTAGTAATGCCAGTAGCATTCAATGCAGCGATCGCTAAACTCATTGCTACTCGATGATCCCCATTGCTCTCAACATCTGTACCAGTTATAGAAACACCACCAGTAATTTCCAAACCATCTGGTAGTTCTATAATTTTAGCCCCCAGTTTTTGGAGCTGGGTGGCCATAACTGCTAGGCGATCGCTTTCTTTGACCCGCAACTCAGCAGCATCCCGAATCACTGTTGTCCCTTCAGCAAACATAGCAGCTACGGCCAAAATTGGAATTTCATCAATTAATCTGGGAATAATAGAACCAGAAATTTCGCAAGCTTTTAATGAACTGTAACATACCCGTAAATCTGCTACAGGTTCTCCTGCTACAACTCGGTGATTTTCCTGTCTAATATCTACTTCCATTCTTTCTAATACTTCCAAAATACCTGTACGGGTAGAATTAACACCAACATTTTCAATTACTAATTCTGAGCCAGGTACAATAGCTGCTGCTACTAACCAAAAAGCTGCGGAGCTAATATCACCAGGCACAACTACATCTTGGCCTTTAAGTTGAGCCGGACCTGTTACCGTCACACTATTTGTTTCTGGGTCCACTTGAATTTCTGCTCCAAAAGCTTTTAACATTCTTTCACTATGGTCTCGTGAAAGAGCAGGTTCAGTTATCGTAGTTTTCCCTTCTGCCATTAAACCAGCTAACAAAATACAAGATTTCACCTGAGCTGAAGCAATGGGAGAATAATAATGAATTGGTCGTAACTTTTGTCCCTGAATTGCTAAAGGTGCCAAGCTGTTTCCTTTTCTACCCCAGATTTGAGCCCCCATTTCTGTGAGTGGCTGAATAACACGAGACATTGGACGTTGTACTAAGGAGCTATCCCCTGTCACAGTAAAGAAATGTTCAGGATGGGATGCTAAAATTCCCAACATTAGTCGCATTGTAGTGCCTGAATTACCACAGTCCAAAACGCAAGATGGTTCTGTAAGATTTAAAAGACCCACTCCATCAACTTGTACAAACTCCGAATTAAGTTGGGAAATATTCGCCCCAAGAAGTGAAAAACATCCAGCAGTACTGTAGGGATCAGCTCCTAAGAGTAAACCTTGAATATTAGTTTGGCCTTGAGCTATTGCTCCTAACATCAAAGCGCGATGAGAAATTGATTTATCTCCAGGAATTGAAATATTACCGCAAAGAGATAAACCTAACTTTGGGTTTTGAATTATCAAAGTTTCCTGACTATTTGTAATTTTTGTACTAACTACAGTAGCTACCATAAAATCAACCTTTACTAACGCCACAGCCATAATATTATAAGATGGTGAAAAGCATGGCGATGAGATTACAGAGCATCAATAATTCATTAATATCAAACTAAATTAGTCTATTATTTGTGCTTTAAGTATTAAGTAAAAATATTAAACTGCCCAAAAAATTGCAACAAAAGTAAAAAAAATTAACTAAGTTCAATAGATTAACTTAGATTGACAGATTCGCAAGATTGAGATATGTAATTTTCAAGTTTTTTTGTTAATATATATCTCTTATTTCTAATAATCTATAATAGAGTTCTTGGGAAATAACTTAGGGAGCGCGAACAATAAAAATCAAACTAAT
>JAGGDU010000045.1:0-26299 GCA_018457135.1 Trichodesmium erythraeum GBRTRLIN201
CATAAAGAGAGTTTAGGGTTTGTTTGGGCTTGAAATTTGCTAAAGTCCCGGTAATAGAGATTATGAAGAAATACGGCGCAAAATTCAGGAAGAAAAAAAGGATTTTAAGAATATTTTTCATGGGTTAGTTGTTCTCAACCGTTTAAAAAATGATGAAATTAAAACATACTTGAAAGAGATTAATCAAAAAAAGCTGAATAATTCTTTAAATGGTGAAAAAATTGATTTTGATTTACTATGGAATACTATTCAAGTAAAGAAAGATTTGTTGGAATTAATTCGGACTCCATTTTTGCTGTATGTTCTATCATCCACTTTAGTGTCAATTTATCAACAAAATCCGAGTTCTATTTCTCAAGGGATAGAGGCTATTTATAAAGCAGTCAGTAATTTAGAAAAATTACTCGATAAATTTGTTAGAGAACAGTACAAAAGAGAGTCTGGAAAGTCCAAAATACCGATACCATGGTCACTTAATAAAGTCAAGAGATTATTAGGTCAAATTGCTGTATTAATGATGAGCGATCGCGAGCCAGATGATAATGAAATTTTGCCAGAACACTTCAATAAAGTAATTCAAATTCAAGAAGACATTAAAAAATTTATTGATTTGACTAAAAATCTATATTTATTAGAATCTGAAGAAAAAGCTAATAATCAGAACCCAACTTCAACCTATAAGTTTCGGCATTTAACACTACGTGATTATTTTGCTTTCGACTATGGTTCTAATTTTTTTGATCAACAAGAGGATAACTTCAACCAAAAATCTGAAAAATTTAAATTAGAAATAGAACCAGAACAAGTCGTAAAAGCGATTGGAAAAATCGAAAAAGAGCAAGTAGTTAAACTATTAACTAAGTTACTCGATCATCCTGATCCAGATGTACGTTACGAAGCTATAAAGTCTTTAGGGGAATTGAGAACGCTAGTATATGTTGAAGGCTATAACAGCGATTTGAAAAATCAAGTTGTCAACTACTCTCTTGATGAATTTGATAAATCCCTAATTAAAGAATATTTTAGCGAAAAGAAATATTTTGAAATCAATGATAATGAAGCCAAAAAAATATATCAGTACAGTGGTGGAAATGTTTGGATAATAGAGCAAATAGCTACCATGTTTGGTGTAGTTTCTTTAGATGAAATATTAGGTGTTGATGATGTTCCCATGCCTATCGCAGCTAAGAGTCCTGATGAACAAATTTTGGCAACAACTGTTCAACGTTTGTTACATTACTGTGTAAACAAGGAAGATAAACGCGCGGTTTACTTACTTGCCATAGCATATTGTCCAAATCCTGAATTTCTGAAATTCATGTTAGGTTGTGAAAACCTAGATGCTAAATTACAGGAATTACACAATAATTACCCATTTATCTTGCCAGAAAAACAACAGCTAGAGGAGATACATCAGAAGTTTACGAAACAATACTTACTGTCACTGAGAAATGAAAATAATTTCAACAAGTATGAAAGTGAATCTCAAAAAATAGCTAAAAATCTTAATCGTAAGGCAGCACATTATTTTCAGGATAAGATAGAAGACTTAACTGGAAAACTAACAACAGCAAAACAGCGTTTTCGGAACGAAGAGTTTCCTGATTTTATAATTAATTGGTTTTATCATAGATTCTGGCTAAGTAGTAAAGATAATGTGGAGTATATATGGAATGATATGATTCCCTATTTAGTAGAAGGGTGGCGTTATAATAATAATTTTGTGATTGAACTTTTAAAAATTGCTGGTGAGTTTGATAAAGACTATGAATTTTTCCAACTTTTCAAAGCTGTTTTCATGGAAAGAAAAGATCCGTATTCTCTTGTGAAAAAATTGGTAGAGAAATCAGATAAGACTACAAAAAAAGACGAATGGGTAGCGATCGTACTGCTTATATATTGTGATTTTCTATACGAAGAAAAGAAGTATTCAGAAGTTTTAAAAAGATGGGAACAAGCTCAAATATTTATACCTGAAGAAGCAGAAGATCTAAGAAGGTCATTTGAAAAATTACGGAGTCTATCATTTAAGCAAGAGAAGAAAAATGATTTTAAAGAAGATCAAATAGAAACAGAATCTAGTCCACCAATAGACCTCTCCAAAAATATAGATTTGGGAAAGGTGAGCTCTGATATATTATCTAGATTAGAGAAGTTAGAGAATCAGCGTAATACATTTTCTCAACAAGCAACTCAAAAGGAAGAAAAAACAGAGTTGCAGCTAAAGCAAAATTATCATCCAAATGAAGAAAAAATAGAAGAAGATAAAGAACAAAAATTTAACTCGCAGACATGGTCAGAAAAACAAGCAAATATTCCTAAGAAAGAAAAAACAGAGTCGCAGCTAAAGCAAAATTATCATCCAAATGAAGAAAAAATAGAAGAAGATAAAGAACAAAAATTTAACTCGCAGACATGGTCAGAAAAACAAGCAAATATTCTTAAGTCTGATAATGAAAAACTAATATATCAATTAAAATTTTGGCATTTGATAGTGCTAATATTCCCGTTATATATTATTATTTTAGTATTTTTCTTTTTAGTATATTTAATATATGAACAGAATAATATGCCGGAGAAAATTCAGATTAGAAATGAACAGAATAATATGCCGGAGAAAATTCAGGCTAGAAATGAACAGAATAATATGCCGGAGAAAATTCAGCCTAAAAATGAACAGGAATATAAAAAATTAAATGAACAAGAAAATGAAAATTTGATTGAGTCAGCTATTTTTTTTGCTAAGAATAATAGAGTTGATAAAGGATTGGAAAATCTATGCGAAATACCTAGAAATTCTAATTCATTTAGGGAGGCTAAACAGTGGATAAATAGATGGTCAAAAGATGATTACTGGGGTCCGCAATTACCTTCAATTATTGAAAAATTTCAAGAAGAAGGATTATCATGTCCTGCTGCAGAAGACGCAGACCTAAGAAGGTATTAACTTAATCGGATAAAAACGATTTAATATGAAAAAAAAGCATTCTATTAGTCATAGATAAAATTCATGTCTTTGACACACCAATGACTAAAGTTGCGTAAATTATTAAGGGTCATAAATTTAACCGAATAAAGTTATATTAAATAGTAAATAACAGAATAGATATAGGCAAGATAATCACGATAAACAGAAAAAATATTACTCTGGAAAAAAACAAAAATTATACATTTACTAACAATGATTATTTGTAAGGATATACAGTACCATCGGGTAAAATTGCACCTTTTAGTTGAGCATCAATAAAGCTGGCATTATTTATATTAGTATCCCGCAAATCTGCGTCTCTTAAATCAGCATTCCAAAAAATAGTTTCTGTTAAATCAGCTCCGCGTAAATTTGCCTTCTGGAGATTTGCTCCCCAAAAGTTTGTTCTCTTGAGGATAGATCTCTGTAAGTTAGCTTCTTGTAAGTTGGCACTGTCGAATTCTGCTTCTGTTAAATCTGTATTGGTAAAATTGGCTTTTTCAAGATTTGTATTAGAGAAGTCAGCATTCTGTAATACTGAACCAGTTACATTCATTTTTTTATAATTAGAATTACTGAGGTTAATCTTGGAAAGATCACAATAAAAACATTCTCTTGAGCGTTTTAAAGTTTGTGCTTGCCACTTTATGTATGCAACTACAGGTTTGGCAAAAGCTAGTGAAACTAATAGATTTATTATTAATATTTTGAGTTTGATTTTAGCCATGACAGCATTTTTTGAGTTAATAGAAAAAAATGAGATCAATAGAGAAGTATTATGGCTGAGGTTAGGAATTAGGAATAGAGAGGTAAGTTGTATGCAACGTCTGTACATAGAAAAGGGAATTAAATTAGGGTGTAATTGGAAGAATTACCGTTCTGTTAAACTTACTCAAAGCAAAAGAAGCAGGAAGTACATAAGCTTTAGAGAAGTATTATGGCTGAGGTTAGGAATTAGGAATAGAGAGGTAAGTTGTATGCAACGTCTGTACATAGAAAAGGGAATTAAATTAGGGTGTAATTGGAAGAATTACCGTTCTGCTAAACTTACTCAAACCAAAAGAAGCAGGAAGTACATAAGCTTTGGAGCTAGCTTCGGTGTTTCACACTTATACCACTGACTGTAGTCTATAACTTATCTTTGCTCTTCAGGCAACAAAATAGCCAGGAAGCTAAAGCTAGTTATTTACATTGTTTCGCGTTATCGTGAGCAGCATCAAACCCTTTTTCAAATGAAAGGAAAAATCTCTATAAATAGCTACAATTAAAATTTTTGTAGGAATTTTCAATTGAAAATTCCTACAATTGGTTCTATAATTTTAGGTATTTGTCATCCAAAAAACTTTAGAATCTCAAAGGAGAAAAGCGCCATACTTTAATTGTGTCATCAAAACTGCCACTAATTAATGTTTTTCCTCTAGGATCAAAGGTTAAATTTACCCAAGCAGAATGTCCTTTAAGGGTTCCCATCAAACCACCTGTCTTAATTTGCCAGAGTTTGATTGTACCGTCAAAATCTCCACTAGCTAAGGTTTCACCGTCTGGACTAAACTGGAGAGATTGTACTTTCTCAGAATGACCAATTAAAGTACGTTGAGAACGTCTAATTACTCTTTGAAAACTATTATTATTAATCTCCCAAAGTTTAATCGTCTTATCCCAACTACCACTAGCCAAAGTCTTACCATCGGGGCTAATAGCAACCGACCACACAGGTTTTCGGTGTCCCTTCAGTGTGCTGAGTAGTCTACCATCACGCCAATTCCATAGTTTAACAGTACCATCATTGCTACCACTAGCTAAGGTTTTGCCATCTGAACTAAAAGCAACAGACTGAACTACATCTAAATGTCCATAAAGAGTATATAACAACAAACCACTATTAATATCCCACAGTTTAATAGTTTTGTCTTTACTGACACTGGCGATCGTATTGCCGTCTGGACTAATGGCTACAGACAAAACATCTTGAAGATGACCAGATAAGGTATTTTTCAATCTACGAGTGTAAAGATTCCAAATTTTGAGCGTACTATCACCACTAGCACTAACGAGAGTACGACCATCTGGACTAATAGCAACAGACCAGATGGGTCCATCATGTCCTGATAATTGACCCAAATTTTGCCCGCTACGCAAATGCAATAGTTGAATACTCCCGTTTGTACTACCACTAGCAACAATACGACCATCGGGGCTAGTGGTGATCGACCATACTGGACCGGAAGTTGTTGCTAAAGTTCGTAGTGGAGAAAGTTTGTCTCCTACTCCTGTATATGGTTGTAATGATGGGAGTGTGTTTTTATACTCCTCCTTAATTTTTGGTCTGGGGAAACTTCGCTCTTCATTAGGAATAGTAGTAGTGTTGGAAGATGGAGAAAGTGATGGCCGAGGTTTGGCAGATGGTACACGAGAGCTAATTACTAATGATAACATAGCGATCGCTACTCCCCCCCAAATAGTTACATTCCAATTTTGTTTTTGCAGTATAACATCTGCTGGTGTTGGTCCATACTTGATATCTTTAATAACTTCTGCTGCAGACTGATATCTTTGACGATGATCTCGTTGTATCATTTTATCTAAGATACGACCAAGATGTCTACTTATGGGATGTTTCAAATAGTCTTGCCACACCCACTTTTCGGCTTTAATATCAAACAGTTCAAAGGGTGAAACCATTGTTAATAGATGCAGACAAGTTACACCTAAACTATATATATCACTGTTGGGGTAGACTTTCCCCTGTGTTTGTTCTGGGGCTGCATATTCAGCAGAACCATTAATACTTCCTATTGAGAATAAATCTCCAGTAGCGGAGATAGTTACTCCAAAATCAACTAAAACAAATTCCTGAGTATTTGTTCCTTGCTTTCTCCGACAAATTATATTTTCTGGTTTAATATCTCCATGAATCAAGTGATGGTCGTGGATCAACTCCAAAACTAGTAATAATTGATTCAATATTTGCCAAATTTTACTTTCACTAAAGACACCATATTCTATAAGTTCTGTGGCCAGATTTGAGCCTTCAATGTATTCTTGTACTAAATAATGGTGGCCATCATGTTCTATAGATGCTAATAGTTCCGGAATATGGGGATGTTTGCCAATTTTGTCTAGCTGCACTGGGTCACAGCTAAAAAATGTTGGAATAACTTCTTGACTCTGAAAAACTAGGTCCTTTATGTCGTCTAGGTTGACAAATTCTTTGATAATACACGGTGGTTTAGAAGGTTTATCGTGGTCAATAGCGAGAAATGTATGGTTCCAGACACTTTCACCCAAGGGTTTGATCACTTGGTAGCGTTCTTTGAGTATAGGTGGACATTTGGATGTTCCCACTATTGTCTCATTTTGACTGACAATATTCTTGTCAGCATCTTCTGGATTCTGGTTTTGAGAATTGATGCGATAATTCATGATCAGCAATCAATAAGCATATTTGTTCTATGATAATATTTATCAGATTTTATCTACAAACATCATGGAATAATTGGTGGTTGTATGAATTTATGGTTGTTAAAATGACAAAGAAAAATTTGTAGCAGTAATCCGATAAAATGGTTGTGACAATTCAAAAACTAAAAATAAACTCCAAAACTCCTATCCTTCTACCCACACTTATCCAAATCCCCATTCCCAAAAGTTGCCAAGTTTTGGACAACATAAAAATAGGATTGCTATAGTATCAATACCCTTAATAATATATATTATTAACTAGCTGCAAAAGTAATAATTTTTTTGTATTCTAGTTTAAACTCATAGTCACTAAAAATTAATTATGCCCCTAATCCATATCAAAAAATCTTGGGAAATTCCTGAAAGAGAAATTACACCAGAAAAAGTTTATGTAAACCGCCGTCGGTTTATGAAAAACCTGATAGGTACTGGTATAAGTTTTACTGCTTTATCTACTCTTACAAGCTGTGCTGAAAACTCAAAAAAATCTCCAACTTATGAAGCAGTAAATTTACCAAAAATTAGCAATTTTACACCTAATTATAACTTCGCTAAACTTGAAAGTTCAATAACTGATGAAGCTTTAGGAACAAAATATAATAATTTCTATGAATTTGGCGGTACTAAATCTATTTGGAAAAATGCTCAAGCTTTACCAACTGAAAATTGGCAAGTTGAAGTTACAGGTTTAGTCAAGAATTCTCGTATTTATGACATAGATGAACTACAAAAAAGGTTTCCTCTCGAAGAAAGAATATATAGATTTCGGTGTGTCGAAGCTTGGGCAATGGTAATACCTTGGCTTGGCTTTCCTATGAAGTTATTAATGGCTGATGTAGAACCAACATCAAAGGCTAAATATGTTCGTTTTACATCTTTTTATGACCCACAAATTACTAAAGGTCCGGGTTTTTGGGCAAGTGATTATCCTTGGCCTTATACGGAAGGTTTAAGAATAGATGAAATGGCTAACGAATTAGCTTTTTTTGCTATGGGAATGTATGGTAAGTTATTACCGAAACAAAATGGAGCACCTCTAAGAGAAGTTATTCCTTGGAAGTATGGTTTTAAAGGGGCAAAATCTATTGTAAAAATTGAATTTTTAGAACAAAGACCTGCAACATTTTGGAATACTCTGATACCAAATGAATATGGTTTTGAAGCAAATGTTAATCCTGAGGTTCCTCACCCTCGATGGTCACAAGCAACGGAAAGAATAGTCAGTGAAGGTGCTAGTTGGTCTTGGGAAAAACGCCCGACTTTACTTTACAATGGTTACCAAGAGTATGTTACTGATCTTTATAAAACCTATTAGGGATAGCTGTACACAATACTATAGCTTAAGGCATAAGGCGCAAAGTTAATAGTTTGTAAGGACGAAGGCTATTTCCCTGTGTATTCTGACTCTGAATAAATTTGAGATGAGCTAGAATGTCTGGCCTAATAATATTAAATAATACCAATTGCTATATCTGCTAACTATTCGATAATAGCTAGTTAAAAGCTGAATAAAAAGAAGGTAGTCCTGTATAGTAATGCTAAGATATAAAATGGTATAATTTAGACAAATACTTTTAAAAAAATCAGCAAAGATATAATAAATCCTGATTTAAAAGTGTTAGATTTAAGTAGTCAATTAAGTTGCTAAAAAAGAGTTGCACTAATACAAGATTTATGGCTAAATGTCCAAGAGAAAATTGTTCAATATTTAGAAGGATACTTAATTTTTGATGATACAGTTATTAATCAAAAATATGCGGAAAAAATTGATAGGGAAGCTAATATGAAAGAGGTACTTGTGCGACTACAATATAGTTAGTGGTAATCCTAGATATCTCAAAAAAAAAGCGATCGCCAAAGACTAAATCCTTACCTTGCCTGAATTTGATTAGCTAAATCTCCTAGTCTCCAGAATGAAAGTAAAAATTATCATTGATTAAAGATTTGCTAAAAGTAAAACAAGTTAAATTTAGGGTAAAATAATTAATTATTTTGAAAAAAATCATCAAATTAAAGGTAGTGCTAAACAAGTAATGATTAATTATAGTGATGAATAAAATACCAAATTTCACTAATGTGATTTTTCACAGATGACAAAAAGGATAAAGTTTTTCGTACTAGCCTGAATAACCTTTGTCAAAAGGGTATTATTGAGTCGTTAAATATAAGAAGTCTTTCCTGTTTCTTTTCCTACTGCTTGATGTCTTTTACTAGTTAAAACAACATTTAAGGCTGCCCAAAAATTATCTTGTGTGATCTAGCTACCGCCACCATCCTCCGCCAACACACAAGATATGATAAACAGAGAGCAAGGACAGCCACAAAACCTTAGCTGACTCTTCATCCCATGACCCAATAGAGTTGTTAGGAAATAAGATAAAATGATTCAAGAATAAATTGGCCATAAAAATGCTAAATCTTGAACGAGTCTTAAAACAGGATAGGTTACTCAGAGCATTAACACTGATTAAACGGTAAAGCATTTGAATCTTTGTTGGAGTCCTTTGATCAAATGTATGAGCAAACATTTGTATGAGCAAACATTGCACTCGCTCACCTCGTCAATGCTCTGTTGGAAGAGCCCTTTTGGCCCGTTTACGCACCAATCAAGAGAAATTGTTCTACATTCTTTTCTACTTTAAGTGTTACTCGACTTTGGATTTAGCTGGTATCTTGTTTGATATAGACTGTAGCTAAGTATATTACTGGGTTCATCGCTTACAACCTATTTTAGAAGCAGCTCTGGGAGAAAAGAAGACGCTTTCAGAGCGTTAAATTAACAGTGTCCAATAATTATTGAGGGTTTCCCTGGAGTAGAACGAGTGATAATAGATGGCACAGAACGGCTAGTACAACGACAAACTGACTCAGAAAAACAAAAACTGATTTATTTGGGAAAAAAAAGCGTCACACTCGCAAACATTTAGTCGCAGTCAATCAAAACAAGAAAGTGCTGGTATTGATCTAGGGATGAGAAGGAAAGCTACCTTGAACTTTTTAAAGCTGAATATCAAGAGGCCACTATAGAACTATGGGAAATAGATGAACATTGTTTGGGTTTAAAGTCAATTTGATGACGAGTATGGACACCTGTTGGAGTAGAACTAACTGCAGAGGTTAACTGGCGAAATAAAGTAGTTTTGGCTCTATGGGTTTGTATCTCCGTGTGGCAAAAGCAAACTAATTGGTGGCTCCTGCCCAAAGTTAATAGTCTTTGCTGAATTCAGGTATGATTTGGGAATAGAGCGATCGCTAAACTTAAAAAGAATTTATATTATTTGAATAAGAAGTTGGCACATCTCTAAATTTTAGATAGTGAATTAATAATTTAATAAAATATTTGAGCATTTCTTCGAACTTAGAATAGCAAAGATTTGAACGATGTAACCTTGCTAAATAATGTCTTATAAAGTGTATTTTACCTTTAACTCAAACCATTTATGTTTTACTAATAATTTGATCTCCATCAGGAATAAAATTTGGGTAAACTTTCTATCCATGTGTCACATAAAAATAAAATTTCCATTTACTAATAACTTCCTATAATGGAGCAAAAATTTTGGTATTATGGTTTCCTAAAACCCATGCAAAAATACCCCATTTAAAGTTTTTTACTGCTTTCCATAGCCAAATTTGGTTTTTTTTGAGCTTACAAATGTGTCCAATTCATCTAATTCTCCTATTGCTGGAGTTTCCTCTAGAGCATAACAATCAGGTAATAGTTTTCCTACTTATTTGACCAAATTAATAATTGTGGTTTGATGCATTTTCTTGACTCTTTCAATACCTCTAAACCACATAAAATTTACATACATTTTTAGACATTCTTGTTTAAGAGCTTGAGAGTAACCTCTACCATATTCATAGCATTCTATGAAGTGTCAGCCACAATAGACACTAAAAAAGTTTTGTTTTCCTTTTTTAGGACCATTTTTATTGATATGACCTAATTTACATTTAGGACATTGCATAATTTTGAATTCTAATAAGTTGACTTTTTTGGCGATCGCTCTGTCCCCAAATCATACTCTAATTCAGCAACGCTAGTTAATATTAATATTTTTAACCAAGTGTTGTCTAACTTAGCTGAACATTTTGGTAACAGAAACAGTAAGCATATGATATTAGTATCAGACAGGGCGGGTTGGCACAGTAGTTAAAAACTAAAAATTCCAGAGGCATTGCACTTGGAGTTTCTACCAGCCGATACACCTTAACTACAATTAGCAGAACGACTATAGCCAATAATTAATGAACCTATAAGTAATCAAAACGAGTGAAAATTTATCCCAGATAGGAAATATAGTCTTTGAGCGATGTATCAACTTAATGAAACAGCGTTCGCGGTAGCGTTGCGTCGCAATATCATTTATTCAGGGTCTCACTTGTTTTCATTAGTGGCCTACTGATAATCTATCAAGTGCTTGAAGAGTGGGGTTCGCGGTAGGGTTGCGTAGCAATATCTCTCAGATTTTATATAAACGATGTTACCAGACATGATATAATATTTATCCAACTACAGAAATTACCAAGCCGAGAGTAAACAACTCCCAACATGAGAATATTGTATTTATGTTTACCAAGCTGCCACTAAGTTCAGTAATTACTCAAAACCCATTTTTGCGAGCAGTCTATGATGGCTATCACAGCCTGGACAAGTTCCCTAGTATCTATGTCAAAGTGTGGGAGAAACCTTTGTAAGCGTTTGTAGTTAGAACTTAACTTGGGCATTAGATGAAAATACAGTTGCTATTTGTGCCAAGTTGATATTTTTCTAAATACAGCCTAGATAAATAAAGGGATAAATTTAATTCTGGCTCTATGGCAAGAAAAGTGTTAGTTGAGTGCGTTGGTGAATTAAGGTATGATTTGAGTTTATAGCGATCGCGATCTTAGGCAGAAAAATTATAGAATGTCCAGAATGTCAATCAACTCACATCAATAAAAATGGCCAAAAGAAAGGAAAGCAAAACTACATCTGTGTTTATTGTGGTCGTTAATTTATTGATTGCTGAAACTTATACAGTTTATAGTGATCAACTCACAGATGAATGGTTAAAATGTATGTTAATGCTATGGGTTTAAGAGGAATATCAAGAGTGAAAAAGGTACACTGTACTACAATTATCAACTTGATTAAATAAGTAGGAAAACTATTATCAAGTTCTTACTCTCCTGAAGAAACTCCTCAAGTAGGATAGCTAGAAGAATTACAGACATAATTATGCTCAAAAAAACCAAATTTGGCTATGAACGGCAATAAATCATTTTAAAAAAGGAATTTTAGAATGGGTTATTGGAAATTGTAGTGGAAAAACATTTTATCCTTTATGGGAACAAGTTAAAAAATAGGAATGTCCTCCTTTAAGTTACAGATGGATGGAAAGTATATGCCAAGGCCTATTAATGATGGGGATAAAATTATCGGCAAAACCTATATGACCATTGTAGTTGGAGAAAATACTAGACTTCGGCAATATCTTGCCAGATGACATCGAAAGACTCTTTGCTCTCACGGGGTGACAAGTAAGCTTAATGATAGATATAGTAATTATTTGAGAGAATAAATTGAATAATTAATTCAATTAAAAAAGAAAGCTTATTGAGTTTGAGAGGTAGCGATCGCCAATTCACTCTTATCTACCATCTGAGTTGAATAATTATCCAAGCTGTATGAGAATATAATATTATTAAAAAACTCACATGAATTAATTTATTGTTAATCAAAAATTACAGTCTAATTAACCACTGTATTCATCGCTTTGAGTCCCCTTTGATAATATAGTAATTTATGAGGATTAAGGCTCATTAAATTTTCTACTAATCCCCAGATAAAATCATAATTTATTGCCCAATAAATCATAGATAATTCTACAAGAAAAATACTGTTTCTTCTTTTTTTATTCTCACTTTTTCATTAGTTATTGATATATATTTTTAACCACTTTATTTTTAATTTTTTTGGACTTGAAATGAACTAATTGTGTATAAAATAGCTATTAATAAAATTAAATTACTTAATCTCGTTTCATTAGCCTTAGCTGATTTTAGATTGTAACCACAAGTTTTATATTCTTTAAAAATTGCTTCATTTCCCATTCTCTGACTATATATTTTTTTAATCTTTTCAGGAGATGATAAATTGGAGAGAATATACCATTTATCTAGAACATATTTTTGACAATATTTCTGTTTTTTATACACGAGTAAATTATATGTTTTTGCCTTCAAAATTTTGGGTAATACATGCTTCAATAATAGTTTAGTCTCACCGAAATTTACTTTTAATTCTGAGGTTTTACAATATTTTTTACTTCGTTTAATTATCGTCGATTTTGTTTTTAGAAAACAAAATATACATCTTGCTTCTGATATTTTTTCAACCAGTGAGATAGAAAAATACTATGGAACTATCTATCTGCTGTCATCATGATTTTCTGGCTTTTTAATAATCTTATAACTGGATAAATTACTGCTTTTTGTTCGGTTAAATTACTAGCTCCTTATGAGTTAAAATTTTCCAATATAATGGTATTTTCCTCTTTTTTAAAGCTAAACTAATCATTAATATATTAGTATTTTGCCACTGAGTTATATCTAAAATTAATACTAATTCTGAGGAAATACTAAATAAATTTTCTATGATTTTTTTTAACTAAAGGAAACTAAAATAAAGGTAGGCTTAACTATTTTAAAGTTAAAAACCTTTCGCATAAGTTTTCGCTTACTTTCTAATTTTATTGGTAGGGAAAAATAATTACTTAATTTTGATATCTGTACAGTTTTATGTACAGATACTTACGTATAATAATATTTGTAATGTTATTACTTGAGATGGACTCAATTTTTGCTTAATATGGCTTTTATAAAAGCCTAATATATTCACTTTTATTTATTTTTTTTGTAATTACTAACCCTTTTTTATCATATTTTTAACTATTTTCAAAACTTTTTAAATGAATAAATAATAAACTCAGATGGTGGATAAGAGTGAATTGGCGATCGCTACCTCCCAACCTCAATAAACTTTATTTTTAAATTGAATTATTATTTAACTTATTATCTCAAATAATTACTATACCTACTATTAAGCTGACTTGTCACCCCGTGAGCTCTTTGCTACTCAAAATAATTCCGAGAAGTTCAAGCATTTAATTCGCTTACTGATTCAGTAAACATCAATTTTGGGATGTTCCAGTTCCTTATAGATATTCATAGCGATCGCTATAAACTCAAATCATACCTTAATTCACCAACGCCCATAAGCATTACTATAGTTATAGTCCCAGTTAAACTTTTGGTTTCTACTTCTATATTAGCTTGATACACTCTATCACTCTTGTGTTGAGAGTAGTGATCAATTATTACCTACCCCATCATATTGAGTAAATACGAATTTTCCTTGTTGGTTTAGTACTTTGCCCTCCAATGGTTATCCGAGGGAACAGATAGTTTGACTCACACTTGCTAAATAGACAAAAGTATGTAATGGCTACTTTTGACTAAATTCTTAAATGCTCGATCACCATTTACAAGACCGTCGAAAATTGAGCCTTTTGTCATATGAAACCAAGTGTTTTATAGACTTCTGCAAAAATAGTCAAATCAATACTATAACTATCTTAATTGGAGCGATCGCTATTTCAAGAAGATAGTTGATTTTTACAGTCTCATAGGTATTAGAGATAGTTAGTATTAATATATAGCCCTAATTATAGTATTTTCAACCAAGAATTTTTTCAGAAATTATTGGCAAATTTATTAAGACAAAATAACCGTCCCTATTCCCAGTCTTACAAGTCCACAAATAGTCATTATTATTTGCGTATATTTATCAGAATTTAGCCTGAATCTTTCCTGGGCTACTCGAAATATTTTGAGTAATCTAATTATATGTTCTACAAAAATTCTTTCAGATGCCAGCTCTTTATTTTGAGACTTTTCCTTACTGGTTAATTCTTGAATATGGGGCTTTTTTTTAGGCGTTTTTATTGCTGGTTCTCCCACATAAGCTTTGTCCCTGGTAAATTTTTGCTCTTGATGGAATTTTTCTTGGGTTTCACGAAAAAAATTTATCTCACTTATTTGACCTAGTTTTCCAGCTTCGATATCAACAATATCTTTACCATTGAGTAACACAATCACCTGACTTTTTCTTGTATGACTTTTTTTCTTTCCTGAGTAATATTCTTTTTGTTTTTCAGATTTTTATAGCCTTTCTATACCCTGTTCATAGCTATCTATGATTAACTCAATATGCTGTTAAAATTTACTTAATAATTTCTTTGTCACTTGAGTTTTTTTTACCTATTCTAGGAAACTTGATGGTAACAATTACTTGTCCTGATATAATTTTTTTTTTACTATCAATTCCTAATTTTTGGTTAATTATTTCTACTATTCCCATCTCATCAATTAGTCCTGCTAGTATTCCTAAGTGGTGGATATTTTTGACTTTTATTTCTTCGCTTAAAGACATTCTTTTTATATTAGAGTTGTTGGTAAATAAGTGAAAATAAGTTAAGTTAAGAAGAAATTGACGAAGAATGCTAAATCTTAAACGGGCCTTAAAACAGGATAGGTTGCTCAGAGCATTAATACCGATTAAATCGTAAAGCATTTCAATCCTTACTCTTAACCTTTACTCAGGTATATGAGCAAACATTGAGGGATAAACCTCGTCAACGTTCTGTTGGATGAGGCCGTAAGGCTCGTTTACGGACTTTTGAGCACAAATAAATTTTTTATATTCTGTTCTATTTTAAATGCTACCCTACCTTTGATTTAGCTGGTATCTTGTTCGATATAGACCGTAGCCAGGCACATCACTGGGCTCATCGTTTACAGCCTATATTAGAAGCAGCCTTGGGAGAAAAAAAGGCACTACCAGAACGCCAAATCAATAGTGTCCAAGCATTTATAGAGCGTTTCCCTGGAGTAGAACGAGTGGTAATGGATGGCACATAACGGCCAGTAAAACGGCCTACTGACTCAGAAACACAAAAAATAAATTATTCGGGAAAAAAAAGGGTCTATCCCGTAAACATCTAGCAGCAGTAAACCAAAATAAACAAGTGCTGGTATTAAGCCAAGATAGAGTTGGACAGTTACATGACAAGAAATTCCTAGACGAAGAAAAGTTGATAGGAAATATACATGGGGAAATACCAATTGAAGTAGATACTAGCTTTCAAGGTATTCAACAACAGTATGAAAGTATCCGCATACCCCATAAAAAACCAGAGGGAGGAGAATTAACTCAACAGCAAAAGATCGAAAATAGGACATTGAGTCAATAAGCGGGTGATATGTGAAAATGACTTCGCGGGTGTCAAGCACTATAGGGCTGTCAATCAGATTTACCGTAATTATATTGATGGATTGGACTTTCAGCTTTGCTTTATACTCTGGACAGTTTGATATACTATAGAAGGGAAGATCCATGGCAAGTTCTGAGAAAGTTTTAGTAGTGAAAATGTGGTTGATAAATCTGAAAAGCTCCGTAAGTAAAGAATAGGGCAGAAAAGGAAAAAATAGAACTATAATAATATTTGTATTTAGTGGGTGTCAATTTTTAAATTTTTGTTTCAAAATATTAAGTAAAGATGAGTTGAGAGTATTGTCTATGTTTCCATTCTTCGTTAAGTCCTGCTGTGGTGGGGACTTTTTTCAACCAGAAACTCGTAAGGCCCACCAGGAGAATAAACTTAAATTCCTTAAGTGGATGCGAGATGACTTAGAAACCAGATTGGCCGGACTTAATGCGGCTATTCAAACTATAGAACGGCAAATAAATCAAGATCAAGATCAAGCTTCCTAAGCTATCTAGAGTAGCTCCAGCTTTATTTCTTAAACTTTAACTACAGTTATCTATTTGATGGGGCGTAATATTTTTCGCCCCTTACTTTTATCTCCTAAGATTGATTTTGTTACTTGAAAGTAGGTATCTCTGAGGTAAAGTAATGACTTGCAATGCCTCAAGCCATTCTACTGTAGATGAAAGGCGCAAAGCAAATATATTAGCAAGACAGATTAAGATAATCTACTTATAAACACTTAAGAAAAAATCAACATGGAAATTAAAGTAGGTAACATACCTCAGTTGAAATGGGCCGGAGATGCTCTAGCTATTGGTTTATTTGAAGATGCTATAAAATTAACTGAAGATGCTATAGAATTAACTGAGGAAATGGCCGAATTGGACGAAATGCTATCTGGTACTTTATCTGAATTAATTAAAGAAACAGAATTTAAAGGTAAAGCGAATAGCAGTGTCTCAACTCGTGTCGGTATAAAAACCTCTATTCGGAAAATTATTGTAGTTGGCCTAGGTAAATTAGAGAAGTTCAAATTAGATTCTCTGCGCCAAGCTGCAGCTACCTGTGGACGCTTGGCAAAAAAGGAGAGATGTAAAACTTTAGGGATTAGCCTGCCAATGTGTCAGGATGCTGATTCTACAGCTATAGCTATTACAGAGGGTATTGAGTTAGCCCTCCATCAAGATAATCGTTTTAAATCTGAACCAGAAAATCTAGGGCCAGATCTAGAAAAAGTGGAGTTAATTGGTTTGGCTGCTTCTGATGAAGCGATCGCCCATGCTCGAAAAATCTGTTCAGGAGTCATCTTTGCCAGAGAACTTGTAGCAGCTCCTGCTAATTCCTGTACCCCAATAACTATGGCTGAAACTGCTCAGACCTTAGCTAAAGAGTTTGGTCTAACTCTAGAAATTTTAGAAAAAGAAGATTGTGAAAAACTAGGAATGGGAGCTTTTCTTGGAGTTGCTCAAGGTTCTGACTTGCCACCAAAATTCATTCATGTAACTTATAAACCAGAAGTTACTCCTCGTCGCAAGCTAGCAATAGTAGGAAAAGGTTTAACTTTTGACTCTGGTGGGTTAAACTTAAAAGTCTCTGGTAGTGGCATTGAAATGATGAAAATTGATATGGGTGGTGCAGGTACAACTTTTGGTACTATTAAGGCGATCGCTCAGTTAAAACCAGATGTAGAAGTTCATTTTATCAGTGCTGTAACTGAAAATATGGTTAGTGGTCACGCCATACATCCCGGTGACTTTCTGACTGCTTCCAATGGTAAAATTATTGAAGTTAATAATACAGATGCAGAGGGACGTTTGACTTTGGCAGATGCATTAGTCTTTGCTGAAAAGTTGGGAGTAGATGCAATTATAGATTTAGCGACTCTCACAGGTGCTTGTGTTGTGGCATTAGGTAATGATATTGCTGGTCTGTGGAGCCCTAATGATAATTTAGCTGCAGAAATAACAGCAGCAGCAGAAAAAGCTGGAGAGAAAATGTGGCGGATGCCTTTGGAGGAGAAATATTTCGAGGGTTTGAAAGCTATGCATGCTGATATGAAGAATACCGGTCCTCGCCCTGGTGGTGCTATTACTGCAGCTTTATTTTTGAAGCAATTTGTTAAAAATACGCCTTGGGCACATTTAGATATTGCCGGTCCGGTTTGGGTAGATACAGAAAATGGTTACAATAATCAAGGTGCAACTGGTTATGGTGTTCGGACTCTAGTGAATTGGATTTTGAGTTAGTGGGAATTAGACAAAACAGTAGCAGAAAATATACTCAAGTATAGACAAGTAAAAGTTTTGACGTCAAAAACATATAAATCCTTAATAAGTATGGGTTTTAGCCATTTTTAGGGCATTGACGCAATTCCCTTGTATAAATTGACTTTTCCAAATGCTGCACAAACAAATAGTTTTTTCCAAGAAGTACCACTAAATTAATATTCAAAATTTTGGGGTTTCCTTCACCTAATATCATGTCCGTTGGTATAGTCTAGTGTCAAAGCTAAGGAAATATCTAATTTAAGGTTTTTCCTTTTCTTGAACCTTCTCTCCTAGATAACTAGAACCTTATTTCTCCTTCCTTATTTTCCCTAATAATGATTCTACCGGACATGATATAACTGAAAAAAATACCAAAAAATTAATCAATGTAACTATTGCCCACTCCTTTCCCTGGCCAACAAATTTTGATCATATATTTATTTTCAAAAGAGAGATATTTTTGTTTACTTTCCTTAGCCAAGCAATAACTAAATTTAGAGCTGGCAAAGAAAGAGGTCAAAATTTATCCTTCTTTGAAGATAATTCAATATTTGCTGGTTCTACTATTATTGACGACTCTAAATTTGATTAGCTTCTAAAAACAATGAATAATTTATATCACGATCAAACTGCAAGGCTGTTTGTCAAACAAATCTTAAAAACGGCATGAGTTTTTAGTACCAAGCTTTCGTAACATCAATCTAATTATTGCAGTCTAAATCAGATATTCACTTATCTCAGGTAGTTATTTATACTCCACAGCTAAACGTCACTTCTGAACTAGCCATCTTCTAGGTAAAACTTCAAATTGTTGAGTATTACCCTTGACTATTTCCACTCCTGCTGAAATCAGGTCTGCGATCACCATAGCCAATTTCGATCCTCTATAACCAGACTCAGCCCAAACTAATTCGTCCTTCTGAAATATTTTCATTCTGTTCCATGACCAGGACTTTAGTCCATCAGGGTTCTCCCATATTTGCCTCACTTACCACTACTCCTAGTAGTCTTCCTTGATTAGAAAATAAGATACGACCCTTCATAATTTTTACTTTTTTACCTACTATCTAAGCCATACACCTCCCTCTTTTTGCTGTTGTTTTTACCCTATAAAAGTCAACAACTGCTGTAGTAGTTTTTGGAGTCGTACTTCTTAGACTCTTGTCTCTAACCGTAGAGTATAATTAATTTATTCCCAAACACTATATCCGTAGTATTTACGAAATTTTATTGATAAAGTTTGCAAAATTGGTAGCTTCTGGGGAAAAGAACGCTAATGAAAACCAGAGTAAAGGATATATAATATACCATTTACTACTTCTGTGAGATTAGCATTTAGTTTGGGCACTGCTTGAGAGAGGTTTCGGTAGCAGAGGTTCGAGTAGTTCCCACTCGCGAGGGCTTAGATCCCTGGCTAAAGATTTTCGCGACATTTATTTGGCAGTGATCATTATTTTTTTATTTTCCTACCTTCAATATTTCTTCATAGCCATCTTTTTTTTACAACCAGTCTCTGAGAAACTCTAACCAAATAATTACCTTCTGACAAGAAATTAAGAACTATTCTTTCATCAAAATTACCAATATTTTTCGACTCTTCAAAAACCTCTAAAATTTATATATACAATTCCATTACTATTGATATATTTAATGCTGCAACTAGTAGTCTATCTTACTAAAATTCGCCATAATTACAAACTTAACTAGAGAAATATAAAACACAAAAAACGCATATATTTTTTTTACAAAAAAGTATATTTTATTCATAAAAAATCTGCTATTTACGCTACTTTTGCACTCCAAAAACCTACAAAAATAATTAAATTTCTTCTTTCCTCCTTCCTTTTTCCTTAACTTAAATAAGACTGACATATCCACTCCAAAAGAATTCCCTTGAGATTACTATCTTGACCGACTGCGACCCGAAGACTGTCCCTCGTAATGAAAAAAATATATTGCGCGTGGGTAAGTCCTATTAAATCCTAAAAAAAATCTTATGTATATTTCAAAATATGTCATTATACATTGATAATCTGGACACAAAAGCATATATTTTACTCCAAACTATCAAGAAACTATCAAGGTATGTACGAAAAAATAACCCCCCCAACCACAGGGTCTAAAGTCACTTTCAGTAACGGCCAACCCATCGTTCCCGACGACCCTATTATCCCATTTATTAGGGGCGATGGTACTGGATTAGATTTGTGGCCAGCATCTCAAAAAGTCTTTGACGCAGCGATCGCTACTGCCTATGGAGACAAACGCAAAATTAATTGGTTTAAAATCTACGCTGGTGATGAAGCGTGTGACAAATATGGCACTTTCCAATATTTGCCGGAAGATACTCTAAATGCCATAAAAGAATATGGTATTGCCATTAAAGGTCCTTTAACAACACCCATAGGTGGAGGTATTCGTTCCCTAAATGTCGCATTGCGTCAAATTAATGATTTATATGCTTGTGTTCGTCCTTGTAGATATTACACGGGTACACCTTCTCCTCACAAAACACCGGAAAAATTAGATGTCATCATTTACCGGGAAAATACAGAAGATATTTATCTGGGAATAGAATGGCGCGAGGGAACTGATATTGCTAGCAAATTGATTGACATTTTAAATAAAGACTTAATTCCTGCTACTCTCGAACACGGCAAAAAGCAAATTCGCTTCGACTCTGGTATTGGTATTAAACCTGTAAGTAAAACTGGTTCCCAACGTTTGGTTAAACGTGCTATTCAAAATGCTTTGCGTTTACCTAAGTCCAAACAAATGGTAACTTTGGTACATAAAGGTAATATTATGAAGTACACCGAAGGCGCATTTCGTGACTGGGGTTATGAGTTAGCAACTACAGAATTTCGTCAAGAATGTGTCACTGAAAGAGAATCTTGGATTCTTTCTAATAAAGAGGAAAACCTTAATATTAGTAGTGAGGAAAATTCTCGAAAAATTGACCCTGGTTATGATGCTTTAACACCAGAAAAACAAGCAGAAATTTGCCAAGAAGTTGAGGATGTATTGGCAGCTATTTGGGATAGTCATGGGCATGGAAAATGGAAAGAGAAAATCATGGTAAATGACCGAATTGCTGATAGTATTTTCCAACAAATTCAAACTCGACCAGAGGAGTATTCTATTCTGGCAACTATGAATTTGAATGGGGATTATTTATCCGACGCAGCAGCAGCTATTGTTGGTGGTTTAGGTATGGGTCCAGGTGCTAATATTGGTGATAAATGTGCTATTTTTGAAGCCACTCATGGTACTGCTCCAAAACACGCAGGTTTAGATAGAGTAAACCCTGGTTCTTTAATTCTTTCTGGTGTAATGATGTTAGAATATATAGGCTGGCAAGAAGCTGCAGATTTGATTAAAAAAGGTATTGAGATTTCTATTTCTAATGGTGAGGTAACTTATGATTTAGCAAGATTAATGGAACCATCTGTGCCGGCTTTGAAATGTTCTGAGTTTGCTGATGCAATTATCAAGCATTTTTAAAGATTAAAATCAAGAAAAATTGTGAAAGTTTAGAGGTTGAGAAAATAGGTATTGTCTGAGGATTAATATCATGTCTTAAAAACTTTTATATATTTTGAATAGCAGGGGAGTGGGATACAAGTAAACATAATAAAAATCAACATTAAGTTAGCTAAAATTATGTAAGAATTTGTTTTCCTAGTGTTAATTACTGAAATTTATGAACTGTTCCCTAAGCATAGTATCAATGGGAATTGGTGGAAGTCAAAATTTAAAATTAATTTCTGAATAAGTTTTTCCGGCTTTAATGCTCCGCAAAAAAGGATTGACAAATGTCCGCGCTCTAAATGAATAGTTCTATAAAATAGAGTTTAGTGGTTTGTAAGTTATAATTTATTTGACCTAAAAATTAACTGCATACTTCAGAGGTTAATCTATGCCCTAAGCTGTCTTACAGAAATAATGAAAATAGCCATAATATTTTCTCATATTCAATCTGATTTAGGCGGAAAGACCATTTCTCAAAAACTTTTTTACATTTTCTTGACTGACAGTAGGGATGTTGCATACAAAGTCCGAGAGCAAAGTAGGAAATTTGCATGTTAATGTCCCGACAAAATATGGATAATTAATTTAACTGGCTAGTAACTATAAAAAATCTATGTATTAATGTTAATTACTTAATAATTCAAGTGTCACCTAAGTTGAGCATCAATACACTGTAATTAGTAGAATTTTTAGTCTGGTTTGTATACCTAATAAATTAATTATACTAAAGTTAAAGCTGGTCAAATTAAATTTTAGGTAAAATTTTCCTTATTCCCTATTTCCTATTTTTATATGTCAAATCTTCTTGAACAGGCAAAAATTGCTGCCCAAAAACAA
Source organism: Trichodesmium erythraeum GBRTRLIN201 (assembly GCA_018457135.1). Taxonomy (GTDB): domain Bacteria; phylum Cyanobacteriota; class Cyanobacteriia; order Cyanobacteriales; family Microcoleaceae; genus Trichodesmium; species Trichodesmium erythraeum. The sequence continues at coordinate 22,383 of JAGGDU010000045.1, forward strand.
AACTGGTCTTTAGTCAATTATTATCTACAGCAATTTATCTTAGAGAGTAAGTCAAATAAAACTCCTTTAATATTCCCAGACAACAATGTTGTTATAGATGAGGTAATTGACTTAGCAATAGAAGTTATGGAAAATGGAGATTTTCAAGAAAAATGGGATATTAATAAACTGTTTAAGCAAATTGGAAAACCAGCTATCGCTCCCTTAATTGAAATTCTTAACGCCCAAGAAGTAGATCTAGAAGAACGTTGGTTTATAACTAGGATATTGGCAGAGTTTAACACTGAAGAATTCCTAGAAGTTATGGGGAATATAGTTATTAGATCAAAGCCAAAAGATATACAGGAAATAGCAGCAGAAATAAGAGCAAATTGTGGTAATTCGGGAGTTGATTTATTAACAAATTTATTAGCAAAGCCAGAGTTAAAATTATTGGTCATTAAAGCTTTAGCTAAAATTAACTGTATTAGTATGATTCCAGCATTGTTAACTTTCGTTAAAGATGAAAATTATGAAGTGAGAATCATGGGAATTTCTGCTTTGAATAATTATTGTGACTCACGCATTCCTATTGTATTAATTTCGGCTTTAAAAGATAGAGTGGCAAAAGTTAGAAAAACAGCAGTGATTAGTTTAGCTAGTTATGCTAATTTACACCAAGAATTAGGTTTGGTGAAGTTACTACAACCCTTACTATGGGATATGGATGTTGAAGTTTCTCAACAAGCAGCGATCGCTCTGGGAAAAATTGGTACCAATTTAGCAGCAACAGCTTTATATGAACTATTAAAAACTGCCACAGTGCCAATATTTTTAAAGATAGATGCAGTGCGTGCTTTAGGTAGAATTGAAACTCAAGTATCCTTAGAATATTTGCAAAATTTACTAGAGTATAATTTCTTAGTTGAAGATTATGATATGGCACAAATTGTTAATGAAATTATCACGGCATTGGGTAAGTTAGAAAAACCTGAATTAAAACTTCAAGCAACAGATATTTTAATTGAATTTATTACCAGTCATAACTCTAATCTAGAAAATATTTGTGTGAAAAAATCTTTGGCTTTAGCTCTGGGATACTTAGGAAATATTCATGCTTTAGAATCTCTAATTCAATTATTAGAAGATGAAGATAATAGTGTTAGACTTCATTCTGTAGCAGCGATGAAACAATTAGATTCAGAAAAAGCATATCAAAGACTTATTTTTTTATCTGCACAAGCAAGCCTTAACTCACAGTTAAAAACAGGAATAGCAATAGCTCTTGCAGAATTGAATAATTAACTAAATCTGAATTATGATTAATATCATGCTCGGTTTAATAGTTATAAATAACCAAGAGAGGAGTTAGGAGTTATATCAAATCTGAGAAAATAATTAAACATTACCAGAGCATCGTGTTCTGGGTATGTTCAGTAGGGGAAACCTGTAACTCTGAGGATTTATTTAGGAATAGAAAGCTTCGAGAAATATCGGTCGAACACTTACAAGATAAAATTAACACAGTTGAAGAGGGCACATAAGGTCTTGGCTAGAATCTGGTATTATCTGTGATCAAAGGAAAAAGCCAGGTAGGAAATTATCTCCTAAATAAAAGTAATAATCATTTATCGAACAAATGAAAATTTCACAAAATCATCCAAATTTGTCAACATTTTTAAAGGCTTACTAAATTATGTGTCATAAGCAAAGCGCCAAATCTCTCTATTTTAAATTTCATTGAAAAAGCTGAATTTTTGTAAATTTTGAAATCCCTGAAATCGGGATTATTAAAATCTACAGTACACAGTCCACAGAATTCAGGCCTTGTTAGGTAAAACTTAACCCACCCCTAATACTCCTCTCCAGGGAAGTAATAAAGGTGGGTAATATTTTATTTTCTGCTTCAAACCGGGGAGTTGGCTCCAAACAGTTTACAAGCATAAATTCGGCGGGTGCAGCCCACCCTAGTTCTAACATTGACGAATCCATATTGGGATAACATAATTGTCACATTTAAGTCCTAGTCTATAATTATTCTACTGTCGGAGGACAGTTGAAAGTACAGTCCTTTGACTTTAATTCTTCATGAATATGACAGCAATTATGGTAAGTTTTGGATGATAGAAACTATTAGTTTCCCTACCCAAACCTTCTAAGTCAAGCCATGTAGATTTCATACTTAGTCATCCACAATTTGAGCCCAATCTGGGAAAGAAGGAGGAAAAAAATTAATATCGTACTCAGACTCTTCCCACTCATCAACCCATAATGGCACTACCCCTACCCCTTGTATAGGAGTTCTTGAGAATACCCTTTCCCTTGATTCAATAGTGTGAAATATCTGTTTAAGGGTATCTCCTAAATTAAGATTGAAACTTAAGAGTTCGTCCAATTCAGGGTCAAGTCGTTTGACTCTTTGTTTATCATCCTCAACCCACAAAAGTTTTAAAGACTTGAGGGATCTTGGACTAAGCTGAGAGCGATAATAAACACGCTTAAGTTGAGCTACAGGCTCCAAGCTTCTTTCTACTCTCCTAATTTGCTGTAACCGAAGAAAGTGCCACTCTGCCAAATGTTTTCGCTCTTCAGGAGGTATTTTCCCTTTGCTAGTAGCGTGTTGAAAGGCATATCTGGCACAACTACATCCAAGATTAGCTAACAAATGGATTAACTGTTTCTCTTTCGGAGTTGCTTGTCTTCTTTCTGCAGTTCTCGTAATAAGCCTTTTTCTGCGTGTAGTAGTTGTTGTATCCATTATTTTGGTCAATAATACTAATCAGAACATATTACTAGAATAATCGAAGGTAGAACTCTAATCGGTCAGAGAGAGTTCTACCAAATTCTAAATCTAGTTTAATCTGTATGAACGATTCTCCCGGAATTTATTTATACTTTCGGTGTATATTTATGGATTTGTCTCTATGACCTCTGCGTTTCCATCTTCATCATTTCCTTCGTAAGGTGGTTTATCACTAATTAATATTTGACTCTCTTCAATCGTTGTCCCATAAGATAGCCCTAAGTTCCAGGTAGTAGCCTTTGGCATTTGGCCAAATGTTAAGCCTGCGGAGGCTATTAATCCGAAAGCGATAATATTCTGTTTCATGGTAGTAGATGAACCCTGTCTAGTGCTTGGAATTAACCACTAATGCTTTTGCCACCTGTAAAAAATGGGTTTTTGCAAAAGCCCTCTTGTATTCCAAAGAATCAGTCTGTAATTATATAAGAAACATAGGCACAACCTGATGGATTACAAAAAACTGGAATTGAGGTATTAGTAGTCTTATCACTATATTCTCCTAAATCCTAATATTTGGGATGTGGATTATAAACCATTAGGGAGTTAAGCCATCAGGTAACTAGTCCATCTAGGAGTTGTCCATCAGGGGCATCTACTTTTCATCTAACTATCAGGGCGTATCTTTCATCTGCAGTTCTAAAATCGCTGTCTATTCTTTCAATAGGCAGTATTTTTTTTATGATACCAATTCCTGAACTTAATACTCAGATTGATTGTAATTATGTCATACCCAAATATTTATGTAATTGTATAAATAGTCGGCAATGAGGATATTCCTGAAGTAATTGTTGGACTAATGGTAAAGTTAGATCATAATTATACTACTCTGCTTATAGGAAAACAGGAGTCTTATTCTTTACTAATAAAATCTTACTATAAAATTCTAATTCTTTACCTGTTTCTATAACCAATTTGATTTCTGAAGCTCTTGTCCACATTGACGGGACAATTGGATATTTATGACTAATGTGTTCTTTAGGGCTAAGAGTTACCCAAGGGTTAGGGGAAATATTTTGCCAGTAGCAACAGTTGGTTTCAATTATTACTTGTCTATCGGTCTATAAGGTTTGAAAGTTTGAGGTTGACCTCTTCTACTCATAGCTCTATCAACATACGCTAGTATCATGGGTCAGAG
>JAGGDU010000045.1:26399-50107 GCA_018457135.1 Trichodesmium erythraeum GBRTRLIN201
CCTGTTTCTATAACCAATTTGATTTCTGAAGCTCTTGTCCACATTGACGGGACAATTGGATATTTATGACTAATGTGTTCTTTAGGGCTAAGAGTTACCCAAGCGTTAGGGGAAATATTTTGCCAGTAGCAACCGGAGGTTTCAATAGAAACTTGTCTACCTGTCGCTTCTATTCTGTTTATTAAAGCTGGTAGTTGTTTATGAATAAAAGGTTCGCCACCAGAAATAACAACTCTAGGAGAAAATAACTCATTAATTAACTTATCCAAAGTTTGAATTTGACGAGGTAAACTAATGCCTCCATCTGCATAACCAGTATCACAATAATGACAACCTACTGGGCAACCTGCAAGACGAATAAAATCTACTGGTGTACCTGCCCAATAACCTTCTCCTTGAATAGTTTTTTGGAATGTTTCATGGATAGGAATAATTAAATTTTCTGTCATTTTTAAGATTTTAAGAACTAGGGAGTAGGAATTAGAGAGTAGGGAAGATAGGCAGCAGAGAACAAGCAAAAAAATAAATATAAGTTGTCATTAACCTTGGCGCGCAACTACACAAAATTATTGAAAAAGTACGATGTTTATACATAGATTAGATTTCAGTTTCTTGATAAGTATCATTTATTTTGTTTACCCATTTATATTAATTCCTGATTTTAATCAATTACAGGTTTAAGTTTTTCCTTTTCAATTGTTAATTTCTTCGGCACTATAACTGCTAAAGCTAAAGGAACTATTTGAAAATAAGCCGGAGTATAAGTGACAATTTCTCCATCAGTATTAATAGGACGAGGTTTCCGAGTATAAACATTAATAAAAGAAGCAGATAAAGAACGAAAACCAAAGCTTTCTTGATATTTTCCTTGCCATATAGAAGGTAAAATACCAACAAATTGCCAACAATATTTCACTTCTAAGCTATATAAATCTAGCCTTTGGTTGTCAATTGTAGCATCATGAGCGATAGTCATTCCACCTCCATAATGTCTGCCATTTCCTACGGCAACTTGTAAAGTCTTAACTATTCTTGATTCACCATTACAACTAATTTCTGCTGTAAAAGGGTGACTTTGTAAAATCATTTTAATGGCAGCAATAGCATAAGCTAGTACACCCCACCGAAGCTTTGCTTCTTTCGTTAAATGATTAGTAATATCTACACTTAATCCAATACTAGCAACATTGAAAAAATATTTACCATTGACTAAGCCTAAGTCTATATAACGTTTTTTACCAGTAGCGATCACTCGACAAGCTTCAAATAAAGAAATAGGAATTCCTAAAGTTCTGGCTAAATCATTAGCTGTTCCTAATGGTAAAATTCCCAAAGGTAAACCTGTTTTAACCAGAGCATCTATGGCTAAATTTAATGTGCCATCCCCACCACCGATAATTATCAGATTTACCTGATTTTTATAGCTTTGAATAAAATAGTTAAAATCTTGGGGAAATTCAACTTTTTTGTAGATAATTTCTAGCCCAAAATTTTGTAAGTAAGTTAAGGCTAAATGTAGATTTTTTTTAGCTTTTCTGGCATGAAAATTTACTAATAAAAGAGCTTTTTTTGATTCTATTTTATTTAGATTCATAATTAAGTTTTGCTTAAAATGCAGAATATAAAATTATAAAGATTGATGATTATTTTGGCAATTTTAATTTTAATTAAAAACCGTAATTTTATATTTTAATAAAGATATATTGCTAGTTGCTTTGTATCTAAAAATGCCAGAAATTATATATTTTTTGGAGATATCTATTATATTTACTAAGATATTTTTGTCAAATTTTGTGATTATCCCTAAAAAACAATTTTTAATATGTTTAGACAAATAGTTGATTCAACCTGAGCAAAGTTTCACTATTGGAGCAATTCTTCTCTCGGCAGTAACTATTGATTTTTGAGAAGAACAAAAAAGGTGAGGCGCAAGTAACTTTGGTGCCGTCATAACTATGATAGTAACATTTTTTCTGTCTAATTTAAGAATTAGACTGATTGATGTTCCTGCTGATAATATAGTTTGCTCTTTTATGGTTTTCTTTCTATTTCTATTTCTCTACTTTAATTTCCATGTGAATCTGGGCAAGTTTTAATTTATTATTTTTATATTATTTGAAATTTTTTTTCTAGTAAACTACCATGTTTTTTGACTAATAGAAGTGAGTTATATAGGAAATTAGTTGGAACTTTATTGACTACTTATATAGGTGGATATATAGTTTTTTTATACTGCTCCAATTATTGAATTAAATTTAGATTGTGCGATATTTTTTAGGTACAGTAACAACAGTAGATAATTTGACTATAACCTAGTTTTTTATATTGTTATTTACTTGACTTTATCGGAAACGGGTAAAACAAATTTTTGTTGGTAATAATTTGCTTTAAGATACAAGCTTTATAAAATAAAATGAAAGGAATTGTTATGAGTTACTAACACAATAATTATCGGTTATAGAAGTGAAGTTGCATTATTATTTATATAAGCTAATTAGGACTTAATGAATAGGTTTATAGGTGAGGGGGAGAATGCAAGGAGACACGATCTAATTGGAGCTGCACGGATAAATGGGAATTACAGAGTATGTAGTCGGAAGTATTTTGTTTCAATTGTTGTCCCTCTAATACTTTAATATCTTCTATTTTGAGCAAATTATTGCAATATTATTGCACATTTTTTCCACAACAAAAGCTCTTAGTAATATTTAAGTAAATGGGTTGAGTTTTTTTCAGCGAACTGTAATTAGTTGAACTCATAAGAATACTAATAATTTAGTTTTTATAGGTGTTTAATGAATTTGGCACGATTACTTAGATAAGTTAAGAATTAGCTATTAGTGGGATTTAGGTATAATATTATGTTAGTTTTGCTAGTTTATTAGGCATTTGTAAGGTAACAATTTAATTCATCTATCTTTTTTAGTTTCTCTAGCCACAAAGTTTTCAAAATATTTCTAAAAATCAAGAGTAGCAGATTAAATTAGTGCTTTGTTAATGCAGATATTTTTTTGCTGTAATTGGAGCTAGTGCTAATATCTGGAAAGTTATAGAATTTGCACTAGTTGTATTTATTTTTCCTGGGGTAATTTTGACTGTTCATTTGCTTTTTATGTTACTAGCTAGTAAATTATTAAACTTATAATTAGCTGAGTTAGTTGTAGCAAGGAAATTTAGGATGCCCTACTACTGCTGCTATAGAATGGCAAAAGCAAAAAATTTTTATAAATTAGTTACTTTTGCCATTCTTTATCGTGTTTTTAGTTGTGCTTTAGCTAGTTTTGTTAAAGTTAATTTAGCTGATTTTTGGAATTAAAAAATGTCTGACAAACTGAATTTATATTTATTTTTGAAGCTGAAATTCATCAAATTTTACGACGTCAGAATTAGGTTTTCTAGTGTCAAAATAGTAACTACTAACTTTTCCTGTCTCTGTGTCAAAAATACTAAAAGCTGTAATATCATTACTAGCAATAAAAGCCTGATTTCTACCATTTTCATCTAGTAAAGGAGCAATAGTTGGAATTATTGCTTCTAAACCATTAGGATTACCAACTTCAGGATATTTTTCCTGATAATTTAGAGGAATATTGCGCTTTGTATTTCCTAAATAAGCTCCATAACTATTACCCACATTTGATGTTTCTAGAAAATGCATTCCACCAGGACTAATAAAACGATTCCAAAGATGAGAATGCCCGTAAAATACTAACTGTACACCAGCAGTTTCTAATAATGGTAAAACATCTCGAATAATATAGTCGTTTTGTTGGGGATATTCATAACGAATCATGGTAATTTTACCATTTTTATCTCTGTCAATATATTGGATAGGATTAGTATAAGCAGGAATAATATTTTCGCCAAGAGAATGAGGCGGATGATGAAACATAACTATTTTATATTTTGCTTGTTTAAATTCCTGACTTGCTAGTTCTTTTTCTAGCCAATTATATTGTTCGCTACCTTTAATAATAGGTTCAAAAATATGCTGACCGTAACCCCATTCAGCGGGATTATTAAAATCCTGTTTTCTTTCCCGATATTTGCCTCTAGCATTATCCTTTAAATGGGGCACTCGCCACATATTTGTGATATATAAAGCTACTAAATATATATCACCAAAAGTCAGGGCATAATAATTTTTTTTCTCTGAACTATTTTGAGGCAGACTAAAAATTTCTTGGTAAGTTTCTGTATTAAAAGAATTATTTTTTAGCCAGGTATCAGGGCTAATATTTTGAAATTTTTGTGGGTTTTGTTTATATAAATCTTTGGCAGCTTGCCTGGGATATGACTGACTAAATTGATAGTTCAAAGAAGTTTCCATGGAAAATATTCCCATAACTTCATGGTTTCCAATTGCTGGAAATAGAGGCATATTTTGGATTAATTTACCACCTTTATAAATAGTTTTTTTGCCATTTTTTTCTAATTCATAATTTGCCCTACCTTGGAGATTTGGAAAAAAAGCATTTCCTCGATTATCGTCAAACCATTCTGAGGCACGGTCGGGAATATTAACTAAATCTCCAGCAAAAAAAATAGCGTCTAATTTATCAAAAGTTTCTGTTACTTTTTGGAGATTTGCTGAACTCATTGGTTTTAATTGATGATCGGAAGTTAGGAGAATTTTTAAAGGTGTACCTGGGGTTGGTTTAGGAGCAAGATGAAAAATTTTACTTTTTATATTTTCCCCATTTTCTCTTTCACTAATAACTCGGTATGGCACATAATTATTAGGAGTTAAACCAATAACTTTGGCTTCATGTCGCCAGATATTTCGTACAATAGGTTGTTGATAAATTAAGCCTTTTTCTGTTTGTTTTCCGACAAAAGAATCTTGGTCTTCACGAGTACGACTAAGTTTAGTAGTATTTGCTTCAACAACTTGATTCAAGTTTTCACCATAAACAACAAGATTACGTTTGCCAGGAAATTCAGTAAACCAAACAACTTGTATGGAATTTTTTGTGGGAACTTGGAGAAATGGGTCTGTTAAAAATTTGGATTGATATTCTAGAGAATACATAATTATAAATAGGAAAACAACAACAATAATTAAGATACCAAAAATCCAGGGATTAAGATAATAATTTCTGGGATTTTCAAACAATTCTGGATCAGGATGGAACATAGAAATAATAAATAATTATAATGATGATTTTCTCTATATTTTCAATATTTTAATTAGATTGAATATAATTTTCAAAATTATCTTGAATTACTCTTTCATATTCAAAGGAAGGAATCTCAAATAGCCTATCTTGTACTTGCTCAGTTTTTACAGGATAATTTATCAATTTCTCTAATTTAAACGGATATCTAATCGGGCGATCGCTCAAGGCATATCTTATTTATTGAATACTAGAAAGTTGACTGGCTCCATATACTTGAAGTTTCCCTTTTTCATAGCAAACACTAGCTTCAATTGTATACTAAAAAAGTCTAGCTATTTCATGTTGTATATCTTGGTCATTAACATTTTTTCTAATTATATATTGATTGCCTAAATATTTTAAAAAGTTAGAATAAATTAGGAAAAAAAGTAAGGGAAGATGACCAAAAATATCATGCCAAAGATTGAGAAGTCGAGAAAAATTAATATCAGTATCCGATCTGATAAAAGTTGCTATGGCAAAATAACGATGAGAAAGCAGATAAAAAAATGTGTCTGCTTCTAATAATCCTATAACTGGCCATAATTGCTATCCAATTTGTTCTTGTAAAAAGTCTGAAAGATGATTAATATTAGGAATATCTTGAATCAAATTTTTGATTTTTGCTAAACCTGCAATAAATTTTTCATTGCTCGACTTTCAATAGTTTCTAATTGTGTATTTAAAGGTTGTTTCCAATTACGATGGGCTTGGGTTTTATACTGATAAAAGTTCTTTTCCAGCAATAAATTTTTCATTGCTCGACTTTCAATAGTTTCTAATTGTGTATTTAAAAGTTGTTTCCAATTACGATGGGCTTGGGTTTTATACTCATAAAAGTTCTTTTCCAGCCTTTCATAAAGTAATTTTTCCAAAGTTATGGATTGCATATTTACTTCTATTAAGTTATTCTGACTTGAACTACAATTATAAATTTATAGTCAAAATATGATCAAAAAAATGCTTTGTAAACTACTAGTAAATTTGTTATAAACAGGAGCTTGCTTTGATGAAAAAAAGTATAAAACCAAGCTATAAACTACACAAAAATTTTCGCTTACCAATGGGATTTACTCCAGAAAATTTTGACTCTGGAATTACATATCAAGCTCAAGAAAAAGATACTTTTATTGTTACTTATCCTAAATGCGGAACAACTTGGACTCAACATATTATTTGGATGTTATCCCACGATGGAAAACCATTACCTTTAGATAAAAATATTAATTTAGAAGTTCCTCATTTGGAAGAAGTCGGAGGTGATTTTGTTAAATATTTATCGAAACCTCGTTTTATAAAAACTCATTTAACTTATAATTTAACTCCCTATAATCCTGATACAAAATACATTTATGTAGCTCGTAATCCTTTTGACTGTGCTGTTTCTTTTTATTATCATACTCAAGGATTTATCAAACATTATGATTTTGCTGAAGGTACATTTGATGATTTTTTTGAATGTTTTATTACTGGAGAAGTAGACTGGGGAGATTACTTCGATCATTTGCTTTCTTGGGTTCAACATAAAAATGATCAAAATGTTCTGTTTCTAACTTATGAATCTATGAAAAATGACCCGAAAATGAATATTATTGCTATGGCAAAATTTTTAGGTGATAATTATCTAGAAAAAATCGAAAATCTACAAATTCTAGAAAGCATTCTTCATCATACAAGTTTTACTAGTATGAGCCAAAATCAAAGTCGTTGGTCTAGTCAACGTCCTGTTAATATGACTCCATTTATTCGTCAAGGAAAGGTGGGAGATTGGAGGTCACATTTTTCAGTTTCTCAAACTCAGAGATTAAGTCAAAAATTGAGGATGAAAACTGCTGGTACTGAAGCTGAAAATTTATGGCAAATTCCTGAATAGTTATGATTTTTATTCATAGAAAAGTAAGGTAATAATAAATTGTATTTTTCAGTTTATTAAACTCAGAGATTAAATCAAAGGTTGAGGATTATAAATGCTGGTGCTAAGGCTAAAAATTTATGGTAAATTTATAAACAATTCGTAAAAAATGCTCATAAATAATAAAAATAATTTCTCAAAATTAACTAATATAATTTTTTTTAAAAAAATGGTTTTTTTTGATATGATTAAATCTAAAAATTTGGGTAATAAATTTAATTAAAAAAATGGTTAATCAATATAAAATAATTACTAATTATTAGTATTGATTGATGATTTATGGTTACTATAACTATGATGATAGAGCTAAACTAATATACTTAATTGTAGGTAATAATTGTCATATTTTGAACTAGGAGTAGGAACGGGATTACTTGCAGAAAAGTACATGAAACTTGACAATACTTGTGAGTTTACGGGGGTTGATATTACACTATGGTTTCTGTAAATTACTAAAAAATGTTTGGGAAATAAAGCTAAAAATTTGGGTAATAAATTTAATTAAAAAAATGGTTAATCAATATAAAATAATTACTAATTATTAGTATTGATTGATGATTTATGGTTACTATAACTATGATGATAGAGCTAAACTAATATACTTAATTGTAGGTAATAATTGTCATATTTTGAACTAGGAGTAGGAACGGGATTACTTGCAGAAAAGTACATGAAACTTGACAATACTTGTGAGTTTACGGGGGTTGATATTACACTATCGTTTATGTAAATTACTAAAAAATGTTTGGGAAATAAAGCTAAGTTAATTGTAGCTGATGCTCTAACAATGGAACTAAATACAACTTTTGATGTTGCTATATCAAATTGAGGAGTTTGGCTATTTGTTAGTTGTGGCGATCGCTTAGAGTTAGTCAGTCATATTCCTGATGTTGAAACTAACTATTAATAACTCAAAAATTTAGTTGGTCATTTACGAAAAGGAGGTTCATTTTTTGAAATATACAAAAGTTTGGAATTGATATCGTAAAAAAAAGCTATTGCCTTAAGAAAAGGCTGAATTTTTAGCTCAAGAAAAAGTAACTATTATCTTGTTTAAGTTGGATACTTATCAGAAATCATTCAATGAAGTAGGGTTTGATTTTCAAGGTATTAATAATGATAAAAGCTTGGTAATCTACAACAATAAATAGATCTACTAGACAGTAGATATCTTACCTAAAGCACGAAAAGATTATCAAATCCTTATCCTACCATTTAAAACTTAGTATTTTTTGGAAATGTTTAATTTAGTCGGTAAAAGTGTAATGCATTTTCTCGAAACAGTTTACGCTTTTGTTCTGGAGTACATTCATGAATAGCTAATTCTAATACTTCTACCTAACGAGGATACTCGGTAGCAAGTTGAAACACGGGCCAATCACTACCACAGAGAACTCGATCCCAGCCGAAACAAGTGATTGTCCAATCTATATAAGGTTTTAACTGTTTTTCAGTCCAGTTTTGATGATCTGCTTCAGTTACTAGTCCCGATATCTTACAATAAATATTGGGAAATGCTGCTAGTTCCTGAATTTGTAATTTCCAGGGTTCAAACAACTGGTCTTTAATATTTGGTTTACCAATATGGTTAAGCATAAAGAATACTTTGGGACATTTCTACACCATTTTGATGATATTCTCCAGGTGCTTGTGGTAAATGCAAATATTAAAACTCAAATCAAATTCAGGCAATAACTGGAGTCCCTGAATAAAATTGGGATTTAAATAAAATTCTAAATCTTCTTCTTGAATAAGTCGTCGAACCCCCTTAGCCTTTGGAATGGCAGATAATTTTTCGAGTGGTAGATCTAATCTGTTGACCTTTTTCCAAACCACAGAAAACTACAATTCTTTGAATAATAGAATTTTCGGATGCTAATGAAGCTACCCAATTTGTTTTATCTATCCTTTGGGAAAGATTAATTTCACATTCAACAAAAACCATTGTATCGACTATAACTGGATTACAGGCGTTTTGAAAATCAGGCACAAGAAAAGGATGCTGGAGTGGTGGACAATTCTTCAACCACAAATAGTCAAATTGTTGAAGGTTCCACAAATGGACATGAGCATCGACAATAGGAAAATTGAGAATAGTTACTTTAGGGAAAATCTATTTCAAGTTAGCTATTCTGAGTAATAATATCACTAAAATGGCCAGCGATCGCTTAGTGGTATTTGCCTGAATAAATTAGGTAAACAAGTCATCAAAAAATCTAGTAGTAGGATTGGAAGGTAATACCCAATTTGTAGATTTATAGCTAACTTTAGCTCCATAGTTAATCGAGTTAAAAAATTTGAACACAAGAATTTAAAATTAATACAATTTATCTGTTAAAAATCTAATTCTTAAATCAATATGCTAATAGTCCAAAAATACGGTGGCACATCAGTAGGGTCTGTGGAAAGGATTAAAGCCGTGGCCCAACGTATTGCTAAAACAGCTAGCGATCGCTCAGTAGTAGTAGTCGTATCAGCGATGGGAAAAACCACAGATACCCTAGTCAAACTAGCAAACGACATCTCCCCCAACCCCTGTCGCCGAGAAATGGATATGTTACTATCTACAGGAGAACAAGTTACTATCGCTCTAGTGAGTATGGCCTTACAAGAGTTGGGAGTACCAGCTATTTCCCTCACTGGAGCCCAGGTAGGAATAGTCACAGAAGCTCAACATTCCCGGGCTCGTATTTTACATATTCAAACCGAACGGATAGAAGAACATCTGCAACTGGGAGAGGTTGTAGTTGTTGCAGGTTTCCAAGGTATTAGTCAGACTCGCCATCAGGAAATCACAACATTAGGTAGAGGTGGTTCAGATACTTCCGCAGTTGCTTTAGCTGCAGCACTCCAAGCACAAAGGTGTGAAATATATACAGACGTACCCGGAATTTTAACAACTGATCCCCGCATAGTACCTGAAGCACAGTTAATGTCAGAAATTACCTGTGATGAAATGTTGGAGTTGGCAAGCTTAGGAGCAAAAGTGCTACATCCTAGGGCTGTTGAAATTGCTCGAAATTATGGAATGCCATTAGTAGTCTTATCAAGTTGGAGCGATGCACCAGGTACCCGTGTAGTTTCAGCAATACCCAAACGTCCTGCCTTGCAAGATTTAGAATTAACTAAACCTGTAGACGCCGTAGAATATGATACTAACCAAGCTGGAATTTCTATGCTGCGCCTTCCGGATCGCCCTGGTGTGGCAGCCCAATTATTTTCTGGTATTGCTCTACAAAATATAGATGTAGATTTGATTATTCAATCTATTCACGAAAGCAATACTAATGATATTGCGTTTACCGTCAGTAAAGATGTATTGAAACAAGCAGCAGCAGTTGCAGATGCTATGCTGCCGGCTTTAGGAAAAAATGCTCACCCCAGTTTGGGGGAACCAGAAGTTAAAACAGAAGAGCGACCTATTGCCAAAGTTAGTCTTGTGGGTGCGGGAATGATCGGGCGACCAGAAGTAGCAGCCAAAATGTTTGAAGCTCTGGCAGCAGCAGGAGTCAATATAATAATGATTTCCACTTCGGAGGTTAAGGTCAGTTGTGTAGTAGATGCAGAAGACTGTAAAAAAACAGTTAATTCTTTGTGTCAAGCATTTGATGTGGATGTTGCAGATATTTCCAGTAGCTCTACTGCTGGTGAGTCGGAAGAAGTGCCCCCACCAGTGCGAGGGGTGGCTTTGGATATAAAGCAAGCAAGACTGGCAGTGCGTCAAGTTCCGGATCATCCAGGAATGGCAGCCAAGATATTTGGTTTGTTGGCGCAGCAGAATATTAGTGTAGATATGATTATTCAATCTCAACGCTGCCACAGTGTGGATGGAGTTTTGACTCGTGATATTGCTTTTACTGTATCTCAACCAGAGGGAGAAACTGCATATCAAATTTTGGCAAATACAGCGGCTGACTTTGGTTGGGGAGAAGTGGTATTGGAGAGTAGTATCGCGAAAGTGAGTGTAGTTGGCTCCGGAATGATTTCTCATCCAGGGGTAGCAGCACAGATGTTTGAGGCGTTGGCAGCAAGTCAAATCAATATTTTGATGATTACCACTTCGGAAATTAAAATTAGTTGTGTGGTAGAAGAGGAGGATGGTGTGAAGGCATTGCAAGCTATTCATAAAGCTTTTTGTTTGTCTGCTAATGAGGTAGTTAAAGTTCCAGCTTAAGGGTTCTATAAGGTACAAAAATCATAGTCTAACCTCTGTGGTGCGGCCATCTTACCCGCCACATAGGGACTTTATTTGAGCAGGGTATTTGTCTAATCTTTTAATCAAAAACCAGGCTTTTTTGAGTCTCGAAATATATCCAACATTGAAGATCTCAATGGATAAATTAAGGAATTAACAGGCCAGAAAATTTTGTTAATGTTGTCATAGAAAAAATCTCCAAAAATTATATTGGTTGTGGGATAGAGCGTGTGGATTTTTTTCAAAATATTTGCTGTAAAAATAGGAAAAAGTTTTTATAAAGAACAGCCACGAATTGTGATCAGAATATTTGCAGAACTTAAATTGAAACATCATTCAATTAAAATGAAGCCAATTTTAACTTGAAGAACTGCAGTTTTTTTTGAATAAATAGTTAAGCGATCGCGGAGGGTAGCGGAGTGCTGTATCTTCTAAAATAGAGGGTAAAGATTGATCTTATTTTCATACACTATATATAGTGTTTTGGGGTAAGTCCTGACTAATAAAAATTACAATCCATCAATTTGATAATATTTTTTTATTTTATATATAAAAATATTATACTAAGCTGTTAAGCATTTCAACGAATTATCATAAATTTTAGCAAAATAGCCAATTTTTTACTGTACAAAGTTTTTGCTTGAATTGGTTGTTATTAGAATAAGCAATCTAAATAGTTAACAGCTTATGCCCATGAAATTACTTAAAATATAACTAAGCAATTAAACAATCATTGTAATCCTAGTATAGTTTTATGTAATATCTACGTATAAGATGTTCAGCTTAACAAAATGTATAATTAATTTTACGTACCTGTTGATTCAACTAAAATCACTAGTTAATAATGCCTGTCTAAATTCTTCAGCAGTTTTAAAATAAATTTCTGGCTCATCAATTAATGCTAAATCAATTACTTCTGCTAATAATTGGGGAATATAAATATTTCTTTGTCTAATTGGCACAGGTTTAGTTTGCAATATAGTTAAAATTGGGTCTTTCCCAACAAAATCACGGGGATATTCACCAGTTAACATATTATATAAAGTTGCTGCCATTGCCCAAACATCTACTTCCGGTTTTATATGTTTAAAATTAATTATTTGTTGCCTGGGCATAAACCGAAAAGTTTCACCTTTGTTTCTTGTGATTATTTGCCTACTAAAACCAGCTAAATTAAAAGCTTTTGCTATTCCATAATTTGCTATTTTTACCACTGTTGAGCTATTTATATTACTTATAAAAATATTAGCTGGTTTAATACGCCCGTGAACTAAACCTTTCCCTGTACCAAAACTACCATCTGCTTTTTGAATGTAAGGAATTTCTGCATTATGAGCATATTCTAAACCATCTAAAGCTTGTATAATAATTGCGACTGACATACTAATAGATAATCGATCACCACAACGGTCCAACAAATCCTCAATACTATCACCATTACAATATTCTAAAGTCAAAAAAAATCTCTGCTCACTATAACTATAATCCTTCAATTTCACAACATTCCTATGATTTAAAGCTTTAATATTTTCTATTTCTACTAAAAAACGATTTATAGCCTGAGAATGGATAGCAACTTCTGGCAAGATTGTTTTGAAAACCATTAATTTTTGAGTAGATGTATTTCTGACTAAATAAACTTCTCCCAACCTACCTTTATCTAGTAATTTTATGAACCTATAACCTTTGGGAATTGTAATGATGATATTATTGTTTCCTGATTTTGTTGATTTAGCCGATAATTCAATAGTTTCTGTCTGGGTAATTTTAGGTATAGAAATCGTCTCTGGAGGAATCTCTATTTGAGTTTCAATACTTAGCTGAAAAATAGTTGTACCTAATTGAATTTTGTCTCCTGATTTTAAATCATATTCAGGAAACTGCATTTTTGCCGTAGCTTCAGATTTATATTTTGCTTGAAGTTTTCCAATTTTTTTACCATTAATATAAGTACCATTTTTACTGCCAAAATCATATATTTGTACATAAGGATAATTAATGTCAAGTATGCAATGATAACGAGAAATAGTACGATGTTCTTCATTATTTGGTAGTCTTATGTGACAGTTGTGATGACGACCGATAATACAGATACTTCTTTCTTCAAATATAAATTCTTTGCCACTCAGACTTCCTTGGATAATAGTCAGTTTGACTTGAACAAACATAATAGAAATTACACAAAAAATAAGTCAAAAAATAGGTTCAAATATATATAGATAAATGCTTTGAATAAAAAAAAATTAATTCTTCATTGCCAATTATTATAGCCATTTTTAGGGAACCAGGATAGTTTCCTTGCCTAGACTAAAATTTAGGCATTTTTTATTCCAGAAAACATCTAATAACAAGGGTGAAAAAAGAATGTTTTCTAATAACAAGGACTAGAAAAAGACTTGATAATAGGTGTTCCTTTAATTAAAAAATATCAGTTATAAACTAAGAAGTAGTATCGAACCTATTCCTATTTGACTTAGTCCGCCTGACGCAAAAAAAAATTCCTAGCTATTTGTAGCAAATATTTATCAGGATTAGTATAATATCAAATCTCAAAAGTATTGCTGTATCTTCTTGAGAGTAGGTAGGAACCTTCCATGTAAAAAAGCTAAGTCCTGGGGCTGAACGAGTAAATAATAATCGCCTTCTTTGCTTAGAACCATTAAAAACATTGCTCACCTTGTTTATCACTTAATTCTTGAAGTTTTGAGAAAGTATAGCATTATTTTCGGGAATTAGCATCCGCATCAATAAGACAGTTATAACTTTGATATTTTATATGTTTATAATATTAATTATTGTATAATTATATTCTATAATATTATTTCTACTTAATTAGTGCTCACAAATAATTTCATCTTTTACAATTTAATTTTTCTTTTATTCCTTTCTCTTTATTCCCTAATTATTGATTTATAAGTATTCAACCGGATATCATATAAACACTACTAATGCTTTTGTTAAAGATGACATTATGGTAATTTTACAAAATGTTAATTATCAGTTATCATAACATTTATGATAGTGACTTTTCATTGAATAATAGTTATTTTTGATTATTATTTTTATGCTATTCAGAGTGTACAATGACTTCGATTAGATGGTATAATTTTATTTTTTTATGGTTTTATTTTAGGGATAGAAGAAGACTAAACTAGGAATGATTAATCTAATTATCTGTGTATTTACTTTAAACAAAATTTATACTAAAATTATCGCTATTATAATATTATAATTATATTTTTTTTGTCCATAATTTGGTCAACAAAAAACTATTGAGTGTCCACCTCTATGTAGGAATTAAACGATGCCCCCTAAACTTGTGAAAATTCTCAATGATAGCTATCAAGCTGTGAAAAATGATGGAGAAGATGTGATTAGAGGATTAAGTAGAAGTCCCAAGAGTTTGCCACCCAAGTATTTTTACGATGATCATGGTTCTAAACTCTTTGAACAAATCTGTGAGTTACCTGAATATTACCCGACTCGTACAGAAACTTCTATCTTAAAAGAATATGCTGATGAAATTGCTCAAATAACTGGTAGTCGTGAACTAGTGGAATTAGGTAGTGGCAGTTCTACTAAAACTCGCTTATTGTTAGATGCTTATCAAGAAGTAGATAATTACTTTACATACATACCAA
The DNA here is from genome assembly GCA_018457135.1 of Trichodesmium erythraeum GBRTRLIN201. GTDB lineage: Bacteria > Cyanobacteriota > Cyanobacteriia > Cyanobacteriales > Microcoleaceae > Trichodesmium > Trichodesmium erythraeum. Next base: position 41,307 of record JAGGDU010000045.1, read on the forward strand.
CTGATGTGAGTGGAGGAATACTCAAAACTAGTGTATTAGACCTACAAAAAAAATATCCAGATTTCACTATTGAGGGATTACTTGGAACTTACCAACAAACTTTAGCCTACCTAAAATCAACTCCTAAAAAATCACGAACAATTTGTTTTATCGGAAGTTCTGCTGGTAATTTTCCTAGACAAGAATTTGACAATTTATTGAATCAGATTACTAGAAGTTTACAGCCAGAAAATTATTTTTTGCTAGGTATTGATTTGCACAAAAATCAAGAAATTTTAGAATCTGCCTATAACGATACTCAAGGAGTTACGGCTGCTTTTAATCTGAATATTTTATCTCATTTAAATTGGCGTTTTCAAGGAAATTTTGACCTCAATTTCTTCAGTCATGAAGCAATTTATAATCAAGCTAAAAGTCAAATAGAAATGTATCTATATTGCGAAGAAAATGTAACATTTTCTCTGGATATTCTAGATTTAAAAGTTAATTTTCAGGCAGGGGAAAGTATTCTAACTGAAATTTCTCGCAAATTCAATCTAGCACTTTTACCAACAGAGCTTGAAGCTAAAGGATTAAAAGTTAGGAAAGTTTGGACAGACCCTCAAAAGTGGTTTGGATTAATTCTTTGTCAAACTTAACTTCAGGAAATAAATAAAAAAGTATGGTAAGCACTTCACTGTCATATCTCAGTTATTAGCTTTATAAATAATGAATTAGTTATGTTATTTTTTTTCTACTCAAATAATATTCTTAGCTATAGTTAAAAATACATTTACTAACCTTAACTATCCATACAAGTAGGTTTCCTAATTAATTCAAAAAAGCTTTTGCTGAGTCTTGATACCTGAATGCTTACTAATACTAATTCACTTTAAATATTTCAGACATAATTTCCTAGAATGACTGAGAACCTCAAAGTTTTTGATTTTAAAAATCTTAATAAATGAATCTATAAATTCCATGAAATAGTATAATTATCTGGAATTTAAATATCTTAAATTGCAAAATTTAGAGATTAAATTTTTTTCTATTTATAACAATTATGAACAGTATAAAATCTACTACTCCACCAAAACTTGATAGTTGTCATGCTGACCTTGATTTTCGCCAATATATCCTTGAATATTTTAAGAATGCTTGGGAAATTGAAGATCTTTTAATGCATAGTTTAGTGGGAGAAGAAACGTTTTATTCAAAACCCGATCCTTTGAGAAATCCTCTAATTTTTTATCTCGGACATACGGCGGTTTTTTACATCAATAAATTAGTTTTCGTGGGATTATTAGAAAAGCCTATCAACTTTAACTATGAAAGATTATTTGAGTTAGGAGTAGATCCAAAAAAATCAGAAGAGTTAGATCAGGCGATCGCTCACATTAACTGGCCTCAACTTGAAGATGTTTGGCAGTATCGAAAAAAAGTCTATCAAAGCGTTATAAGCCTAATTGAGAAAACCCCTTTAAATCTACCCATCCATCAAGATCATCCTCTTTGGGCATTGATGATGGGTATTGAGCATCAACGTATTCATATTGAGACTTCTTCAATGTTGTTTCGGCAACTACCGACTGAAAAACTAAGACGTCCTAGTAATTGGCAATATGCTCCTACTAATGGTGAGGTGGTTGAGAATGAGATGATAGAAGTTTCTGGTGGAGTAGTTAAACTGGGTAAGCCAGAAGATGATCCTACTTATGGTTGGGATATTGAATACGGCGATCGCCAAGTTAAAGTTGCACCTTTTGTTGCTAGTAAATATTTAATTACTAATGCAGAATTTTTAGAATTTGTCAAGGGTGGTGGTTACGAAAATCAAGATTATTGGACTCAAGAATCTTGGCATTGGAAAAATGAAAATAATATCAAACATCCAAAATTTTGGATACCTGAAAATGGTACATCTATATATAGATATCGAGCCATGTTTGATGCAATTAATTTACCTTTAAATTGGCCTGTGGAAGTCAATCATTATGAAGCAATGGCTTATTGTAGTTGGAGAGGTAAAAATACTAGGTTAATGAGTGAAGCAGAATATAATTTAGCAACTTATGGTAATGGTAGAAAAGTAGAGGTAGATAATTACAATTTGAATTTAAAATTTGGTTCTCCAACTCCAGTTGGTTTATTAGAAACTGCAAAAAATGAATCAGGATTATATGATTTACGGGGTAATGTTTGGGAATGGTTAAGTGATAATTTGAATCCTCTTTCAGGATATAAAACTCATCAACTATATGAAAATTATTCTGCTCCGTTTTTTAATAGTAGACATAATATGATGTTAGGAGGATGTTGGATAACTAGCGGTACAGAAGCTTTCAGATATTATCGTAATTGGTTCCGACCTAACTTTTATCAGCATGTTGGTTTTAGAATAGTTCAGGGATAGAAAGATGTATAGCGTTTCTCAGACTAACGAGGTAGACCTATCTTTACAGAAGTGTTGAATGTTTTAATGTTGAACTGTATCTCACTATCTTGAAAAGTGCTGTAATTATTTTCAAATAGTATAAAATGAGTTGAGATTTAGAATACTAAAGATACAAAAGTTATTTGATTTTTATTATGAAATATAATTTCATCTAAAAATTGCTATTAGCGGCACAATTTTCAGCAGGTATTATATTTTTTATTAAAGCATACAAAGCTTAATTTTATAGCACAAATTATTGTGTACTGGACTATTGGTTCTATATCGTTTTATTTTCTTGGCATTCTCATTAAAAAAGGAATTAATAGCAAGGATAATTTGAGAAATAAACTAACAATAATAGTGAATAAAATTAAGAAACAACTATTTCCTTCGTTTACTCTAAAAGGAATTTTTATAGGACAAACAGAGGTGATATCCACACCCTATAATCTAGTTATTTATAGTGTTTAAATTAATAACTATAATATCCTGTTGCTTCCTAGGATTTTCCAGGAAATACTTGCCCTAATTAATATAGTAAAATCATGATATTTATTAGCTAAAAAATAGACTTTGCTTTCAAAAAAATATTTGGCTCTACTTATAGTAAAGATATATTAATTAGTTTTTTGAATGCTTTAATATATTCTGGTAAATCAATAATTCAAGATTTAGAAATAATCGACCCCTATAGTCCGGGAGATGTCATTAGTTTAAAAGATATTTATCTAGATGTAAAAGCTCTCTTAAATAATGGCTCGAATGTGATAATTTCAATGCAAGTTTTAAACGTTTCAGTATTTGAAAAGCGAGTAGTTTATAATCTATGTAAAACTTATGGGAATTAATTAGATACTGGAGAGGGATATCGAATATTAAAACCAGCAATTGCTTTAACGATTAAAGATTTTAAAATGTTTGAGAAAACAGATTAATATATTAATCATTTTTTGTTTAAGGAGAAAGAGAAATCATTTGACTATATAGATGAAGAAGTAGCAATGATATTTGTTTAATTACCAAAATTAATGAAAACATTAGATGAGCTAGAAAACATCACAGATAAATGGATTTATTTTGTGAAATTAACTCCAAGTCTAGAAGTAATTTTCACTAATTTAGCAGAAATAGAAGAGATATAAAAAGTTTTAAATATTGCTAATATGACAAATCTATTAAGAAAAGAATTAGAGGAAGTACACAAGGGGGAAGTATTTTTAGAAGACCGTGCGGGTCAAATTATACTAGCTCGACAGGAGGGACGAGAAGAGGGACGAGAAGAGGGAGGGCAACAAGGAATAGAGCAAGGGTTAGAAGCAGGTAAGTTGTGAATGTAAAGGCTAATATTAGGTCAACTGGAGAGAAAATTTTCAGCATAAATTTTTGCTATAATTAAAGAGAATATTCAATATTTATCTCTGGAAAAGTTAGAAAATTTAGGGATAATAATTGATGGTTTTAGCAGATTAGAAAATTTGTCTAACTGGTGTCAATAATTAGAAAGCTGTAGGTGTTCAACAATTAATAATTAATAATTAATTATTATCTCTTTTTGTAACCCAAATTTCCCACGAAAAGCATACTAAAACAGTATTTTTTAAGGAAGAAGGTGGATGACAGCTTCTTTGATTAATAATTACTATCAATAGTTTTTATAATATTTATTTTTACTTATAAACTTCATGGTTATTCCCAGGCAAGGCTTTCAATGGCTAGCCTAAAATATTACGTTTTGACGTGGGGAATGTAGCTTATAAAAAAGAATAGAATTAAGCTAAAAAAAATTTTTATTCATAAATGGAGAGGCTTTATACTTTAAATTTTTTCGGTAAATTGCTGTTAAAATATTATAGTAGAAGGGCATGCATAAATTATGACTCAAAAAAAGGTCTGACTTAATAACTGACCTAAGTATTATTTGTCATTATCTGTTTTCTAAGTAAATTGAAGTTTTTGAATGACAATAAGCATAACAATATTAATCCCAAGTTTCCTTGGGATTAATTTAACTATATGAAATAGAAAAAATCCTAGATAAATTAACATTAACTACTCTCAAATTACGTCCTAAAAAGAATTAAAAATTACAGGATAATTTTTGCAAATAAATTTTATTTATTAGGCAGAATGTAATTATTGATTATAGCCAATTACTGATTCTCACCAGACAAATTATGTTCCTGAAATTTATCGCAATATTAAACCCATACCCTGAAGTTATTTTGTCAGATATGGAAAAATAATTCAGCCTCAGATTCCAAAATCTCAAAAACTATGCGAAACTGTGAATCAAGTTATTAAAAATCTAACAAATAAACAACTTTTTCCTTGACAATATCTCAGGTTGGGTGCAATACTAATATTATTGAAAAAAAAGGTAAATATCCTTGGCATTATGCTCGAAATATTATTACAGCTTTGTTGTATTTGAACAAAGTTGATGGAGGAGAAATTGCATTTTATCCTAATTATAGAATTATTTTACCCAAAGCTAAATTTTCTAGATTTCAAAAAGTGATAGATAGGGTACAAAAATTTAGTTTTTTTCGTCATACCTTTGGCAAATAAATTATTATTATACATCAGCCTGGTTTACGGTTAGTTATGATGGGTGATAAATGTCTACATATTGTTTCTCCGGTAACAGAAGCAAAGGGGTAAATTAATGTTTTTATGAATTAGGATTTACCTAATGCTAGTTTTGTAATTAAATACAAACTGAATAGCTATTTATATAGTTCAGAATAGGTGTTAAATACAGACATAAATTGCTATTAATATTAGATCTGCCAAATAACCAGCAAAATTGAAATATATAAATAGAGATATAAGTATCATGATTTTCATCTATCTTTTATTTTATATTTACTAAAAATTACAAATTTTGTTTGCTATAAAGTCTGAAATTTTGATTTTTTAACTGATAACTGAAATGACAATGAAACCAAATCCAATTCCACCCCAACCAGGCCAAGAATCAGTTTGGGATTATCCTCGTCCAGCTCGTTTAGAAGATACAAATAAATCTATTCGAGTGATTTTTAATAATGTAGTTTTGGCAGAAACAAATAAAGCAAAAAGAGTATTAGAAACTAGTCATCCTCCTAGTTATTATATTCCTCCTGAAGATGTTAAAAGAGAGTATTTAATTCCTAATCCCAGGAAAACTTTTTGTGAGTGGAAAGGTTACGCTTCCTATTACGATATTTCAGTAGAGGATAAGTATGTTAATTATCCAGTCTGGCAATATTTGGAGCCAACCCCTGATTTTCTACCTATAAAAGGATATTATAGTTTTTATGCTAATTTAATGGATGCTTGTTATGTTAATGATGAGTTAGTAAAGGCTCAATCTGGTAATCTTTACGGAGGATGGATTACCTCTGATATTGTCGGACCATTTAAAGGGGAACCTGGTACAAGATGGTGGTAAATAATTGATAATGAAAAGGAGAGAAATTCTGTTAAAATAAAAGTAATTAAAGAAGTTTTTCGGGTGAATTTATTTGATGATGAAGATTTATTGTGGATATTTAAAGCAATGATAGGTTGATTAACTCATACTTTTTTTGAATGTATTGGGAAAATTGATGAAAGTTCCTTGATGATGAAAAAATGTCTGTAAAAATGTTTCTCTGGAAAAGTACTAAATATGTTTTCTGAACAGGTTGGCTTAGATACTACTATTGACTGGGAAAAAATAGATAAAAAATATAATTATGTGTATGGAAAAGAACACGCAATTCTAGAATGGTTATTTGAAAAGACTAGGGAAAATTTGTAAATATAATTAATAATCAAGGGCAGAGAAAAAAAGGTAAAAAATGATGATGGATAGTTTGGAAAAGTCGGCGATCGCTAATTTACTTTCAGACGAAAAACTCAAGCTCGTTAAACTGGATGAGCAAGAATATATGGAAGGACAAATTGCTTTTCGCAGTCAGCAAAATGAACAAGAGATGATGCTTGAAGCTACATTTCAAACTATAAAAAAATATAAGTCTTCACAAGAAAACTACAGTATCCTTAGTATAGGTTGTGGCAGTGGACTTTTTGAAAAACCTTTTTTAACAGAGCTCCTTGAGTTGAATAAATCTGTTCATTTTGTGGGAGTAGACTCAAACAAATTAGGATGTATAAAAATCAAAGAATGGTGTCAGGAACTTAGTAAATTTAAAGTGGATAAATTTAGATATCAAATTCATCCAGTTGAGTTTGAAAAATTTGAATCATCCCCAACTTTTGATATTATCCTATTAATTCATTCATTTTACTATTTTTCAGAAATAGAATCCTCTTTCCAGAAAATTTATGAACTTCTTGGAGAAGAAGGGATAGTAATTATTGCAATAGCTGTAAAAACAGAATTAAAGGAGCCTAGTTACTATGTAAATCAGCGACTTGATCAAAAGCAAACAGTTTGGAGCCACGATTTATATCAATTCTTTTCTGAACACCATATTTCTTTTCATAAAGAAGTTATAAACTCTTCAGTAAATATTGCACAATGTTTTCAGAAAGATTCTCAATTGGGTAGACATTTATTAGATTTTATAGTTAGTGCTAAGACGAGATATTTTTCTCCTTCACAATTAAAAGTATTGCTGGATTATTTGAGTAGCAATTCAAAAGAGTTGGAGGACGGAAAAATTATGATTCCAAGTTCTGTAAGCCTTTATTATTTTCAAAAGAAAAAGGAAGAAGAAGTCAAGAAAGGAACTTGAGAAAAATTGTGAATCTAATCAGTTATAAATCTATGAATCAAACTATGCCAAATTAAACCAATAAGAATTAATCCTAAACCTACTAACCAAATTTGCTTTTCTACCCAAAAAGCTAAAAATAAACAAGAAGCTAAACCTAGCCAACCTAACCATTTAGGATAAAGTCTTTCTTCTGGAGAAAGGTGGAGGGCAGCAAAATTAGTAATAGCATAATAAATTAATACATTAAAAGCACTAAAAGACCAAGTAGTTTTCACATCTCCAATTAAAACTAAACAAGCGATCGCTACTCCTACTATTACTACAGCTATATAAGGTGTAGTTTGCCCACTATCCAACCTAGCAACAACTTTAGGTACATCTCGTCGCCTCCCCATTGCTAACAAAACCCGCGACAACCCCAAAATCAGATTTAGCAGTACTCCCAACATTGCCGTAATAGCACCAATAGCAATTAACTTAGGAATAACAGGAATACCCAAACCTCCCACTTTAGCAATAACTTCTAAAGGTGCAACTAGACTTACATCTGCCTGAGATAATTTTTGAATTACTTCTTGACCCGCAAATACACTAACTATAGCGGTAGATATGTATAATACACAGGTAAAAATCATAGTTAGAGCGATCGCTCTAGGAATAGTACGTCGTGGTTCCTTTACTTCCTCGCCCAAAGTGGCAATACGACCATAACCAGTATAAGCGACAAACATTAAAGCAGTGGCTTGCAGTAAAGATGCTATAGGTTTATCCCCTGGAAAGAAAGGCATTAAATTCTTCCCTTCAGAGAAGACCACTTGAGGTACCCCTGCCAGAATAAACAGAACTAGAGAAAATAAGGTAATAGAAACAATAATAATATTAGTAACATTAGAACGACGAATTCCGCTTAACACAACTATAGTTAATACAACCACCGCAGTTAAAGCAGTCAATACTAACCAAGTGTTATTATTCACACCAAAAGCATTAAGGAAATAACCAGCAAAACCTAAAGCAGCAGTAGCAGCAGAAGCACTTTTAGCGAATAGAAACATCCATCCGGCAATAAAACCCAACCAATTATTTAGATATTTGTAACCATATTCATAAGTACCCCCACTCACGGGATGGTTTGCCGCTAACTGGGCACTATTAAAAGCATTGCAGGTAGCAACAACACCAGCTACCGCTACTGCAATAATTACCGACGGACCTGCAATGCTAGCAGCAATACCAATACTGACAAATACTCCGGTACCAAGAATGGAACCATTACCCATGAGGGTAGCGCCAAACACGCCAATTTCTCGCCGAAGTTGAGGTGTAGATGCCATTTAATTTTTAATTTTTATCGGCTTTGTTGTATAAAGATAGAAAATATGGTAACAATAAGCGTGTGGCACAAGAAACCTATAGTAAGGGTAGAGATGAGTAAGTCCAAGTCCAAGTCTAAGTACCTCTTCAGCAACTGGTCGTAGGTCTGATGCGTCCCTAAGACAGAGAGGGAGCCTCACATTTTGGTTGAATGATGAAGTCATAGAGCAGTGGGTAAATCAACAAAAAACTGGACGTAGGGGGGCATCAAATACCTATAGCAATACGGCCATTGAATTTATGGTCACTATAGGCTTTGTTGTATAAAGATAGAAAATATGGTAACAATAAGCGTGTGGCACAAG
>JAGGDU010000046.1:0-9135 GCA_018457135.1 Trichodesmium erythraeum GBRTRLIN201
CGCACCACTAAAGATAGTTAGGATAAATGTTTGAGTATTTTTGGAGATGTCTAATTCTATCCCCTTTTTTAGGGGAGCAATAGCCTCCTCAAACTTAACCATCTCCCTCAAAGTCAGCCCCAAATTAAAATGCCTCCAGGCAAAATCTGAATTCAAAGTAATCATTTGCAGATATACAGCTAACGCATCTTCCCAGTGCTGCTGCTGGAATAAAAATCCCCTAGCTTTTGCTACAATTGCTATGTATACTTGATCTTGTTATTGTTAACATCCCAGAAATCAGATTTTAGCGAGCTAACTTTCTTGAAACACTCATAAGCCTCTTCAAATTGCTCCAAATTAACCAAAACTAAATCTAAGTTATGATGAACCTAAATCTCATCTGGCTTCAACTTCAAGGTTTGACGATAGGCTTGTGAAGGGTCTTCCCACTTCCGTTTTTGCTCAGAGTTCATTGTTGAAGTAAAACTAAATTAGCAGTGACGTACAATTAGTGATTTTTGCAGTTATAGTCCTAAAAGTAAAAAGAATTTAATCATTTTACAGTATGTCTCAATTAGTAGAGAAGGCTATAAATATTTTTGTGACTATTATTTGAGTTGTAAAAATTGATATTACAGGAATCTCTAAACAGCCAGAAAAAGATGATACACAGCCAAACGGCATCATAAGGTTGCTCAAGAGTTCAAGCCTTGTATTTTCTTCTGTATTAGATTACTTGTTTGACAAGCCGAGGATTTGATGATAAAAGCTTCATATATGACAGGCATTTAGTAGAGTTATTGGTAAATAAAAATTGAAAAGACTCAAAAGCTTACTATTAATGGTTTTGAGTATTTTAGTACTGAAAAACACTATAAGCTTTGACTTAATTTTGGTTTTATATTATGTCCGTTAATATCGTTTGTGTAAAAGTTTGGACAATATCTATCGTCATATAAGGTTGTTCTTCCTTTTAAAGCTTCTTCCTTCTTTCTTACCTTCTCTATACAATACCGATGCTACCGGACATAATATTAGCCTTTTTTTTTAAAATAGCTAAAACCTAAAACAAGTCCAGGTTTATAGTGCTTTTGAGTATTAAAATCCTGAAAGCATTATAGAGTAAACTTTTGAGCATTTTAAATCTTTATTTCCAAACAACTCTGATGTATTTTTAGTGATTATTTCAGAGATTTACACTATAACTAGTGCCTTTACGTAAGTCATGTTCCAGTTTAAATTACTCCCACAGAATTAAAATGGCCATCATAAGCTAGGGATTATCTGGGGATAGTCGGTTCTTAAGTGACCATTTAAAATTTTCTGGCGTCGGCCTAGATTAGCCTACTTTTTTCTACTTAATTACTGCAAATAGATGCCTGAAAATTGCTGTATTTTAGCTTCAAAGAGGTAAATATTTCTTTTTCTAAAGATGCTTAAATACTTACTGTGCAAGTTTTTAGATTGAATCAGTAGGCTTTATATAGAAACCATTTGATATCTCTATTGATTAATCATTAGCTTTACAGCTTCTTGGTTTAATCCTTATTGGCACAAATACCCTCCACTAGTCCATTACCTAGGTCGAAATTACTTATATGGCTTGGTGAAGTAGCTAATTTAGCTTGAAAAAGATACCAAATGAATTCTATAAGATTTTTGACCTCAGAAATGCTATGGGCAAACATAGAAACTTGCGAGGGGTAGAAACGTAGGCTCGACGATTAAATACATCATATTGATTATGCTCAATAGCATCCAAAATCTTACTATAAAGCATAGAAGCTGACCAAACAGGCCAACGAATATCAGGGCTTAAACGTTTAATACCTCTCTCTGCATCAACAAAAAATTTACGCGCCCTATGAATCTGAAATTTCATCAACTCTCGCCAACGCTCATCAATTACACCATTCAATAAATCTTCTTCAGTATAATCAAATAAAGCTAACTCTTGTAAAGGAAGATAAATCCTACCCCGGCGAGCATCTTCTCCTACATCTCTTAAAATATTTGTAAGTTGATTAGCAATTCCCAAGGCGATCGCCTCTGATGCAGGATACTGAAATTGTTGGTGGCTCTTCTGTGGAGCAGCAACATTTGATGTTTCTATTCCCATAACTGGCATAGTCATTAAACCAACTGTACCTGCGACTCGATAACAGTAAAGTTTCAGTTCCTCAAATGTTTGGTAGCGACTGCTGTACAGATCCATTTGCTGACCTGCAATCATATCCCGAAATGGTTGTATATCTATGGGGAATCGAGATAAGGTATCTACCAATGCTACATCTGCATCTTCTAAGGGATAGCCAGCAAAGATAGATTCAAGATTTTGTTCCCACTTTTGGAGAGTTTCTGTGGTTGTAGTATTTGACGTGGGTCCATCGACCAGTTCATCTGTACGACGACACCAGACATAAATTGCCCAGATTGCTTTACTTTTAGCCTCTGGCATTAACTGAGTACCCATGTAAAAAGTTTTAGAATAGGTAGCTGTGATTTGACGGCACAGCTCATAAGAATCTTCTATAGATACCAGGGATGAACAAGTCATACGCTGAGAAGATTTAGAGCTTGGCAGCATTCTTTGCTGGCTTTGGAGTTGTTCGTTGCAGATTTGCATGAGATTCAGGGTAAATAGAAGCTTTAGGGTAGCTTTGCTTTTGCGATCGCCTGCGCTGTCAGCTTGCCAGAAAGTACGGCTCCTTCCATGCTAGCTAGATAGCGTTGCATTGTATAATCTCCTGTAAGGAAGAAATTGGCAATTGGAGTTACTTGAGAAGGGCGACAGTCTTGACGACCTGGGGTAGCTTTATATACAGAGCGGGGTGTTTTGACGACGTGATATTTCAACAACTTAGCTGGATCTTCTCCTGTAAAGTGAGCCGGAAATAATTTTTCTAACTCTGCCATTGTTGCTGCGACTATTTCTTGCTCAGATTTACTAATCCAATCTTTAGCTGGTGCTAATACTAGCTCCAACATGGAACAATTGGGATTAGCATATTCGCGACAGGTATTACTCATGTCTGCATAAACACTGAGTAGGGGTGAGCGTGAAAATAGTAAATGATCTATATCTGTGAGCTTGCGATCAAACCACAAATGCAGATTAATTACTGGTACCCCTTCTAAACCCTTGAGCTTTTGGAAATATTCCATCTGTTGCCAGGGTAATGGTAACATTACCTTTAAGGGATCCACGGGCATTGCTGAGACATAAGCATCAACACTTATAACTCTATCTTCTGCTGCTTCTAATCCTCTAATGAGGAATCCACTAACTGTGCCATCGTCGTTCAGCAAAAACTCTTTTATAGGTGAGTTTAGATATACTTCCCCACCTCCCTTAGTAATATATTCTACCAGAGGTTGACATAATCGCTCCGTGGGTGAACCATCTAAAAAAGCCATTTTAGAACCATTTTTCTCTTGGAGGAAACGGTTTAGAGCCGTGAGAATAACAGTTGAGGATATTTCTTCTGGCCCGATAAAATTCAATGCTTTTGACATGGCGATGAAGACTTCTTTCTCCACTTTTGGAGGGACATTTTGTTTTTTCAGCCATTCTGAAAAACTGTATTTGTCCATTTTTTCTACATATTTTTGTCCTTGAAGCATAGCTGGAATTAAACCTATGCCAAACTTAATTTTTTCTAACCAGGTTAGCATATCATTATTGCCCAGAATTGCCGCTATGCCATTTACTGGTGCTGGAATATTGGGAAAATCAAACCTAGAATATGTTCCTGGTTGATCTGGCTGATTAAAAATCATTGTGTGGTCTTTCCATTGCAACCTATCCTGTATATCCAACTCTTTAAATAGCTGTAACATATTTGGATAAGCTCCAAAGAATATATGTAGACCAGTTTCGTACCAGTCTCCCTCCTCGTCCTTCCAGGCTGCTACTTTACCTCCAAGAACGTCCCTTCTTTCAAGGACTATTGGGGTATGGCCCAGATCTGTCAAATATTTAGCACAGGAAAGACCTGCTAGACCTGCTCCCGCGATTGCCACTAGCATTTATTTGGTAAAAACCTCTTAAATAAATTTACTTATTTTTATTATAACTTTACAAGTTGTTACACAATTCAGCAAGACCTGATTAAGTTATTTTTGATTTCTCTAAAAATTAATTTATCTCCTTAGTTTTGACAAAACAATGTAAATATGGTTATGTTACAGCGAAATTAGTAATAGATTTGTATTATCCTAATAAAATGTAAGAATGCTTGACTAGAGATTGGCTCAAACCAAAGGCCAATTTATAGTCAATATATTGAGATAGTGAGGCCTTCCTCAAAATACCAAAGAATTTGACACAATAGAATTAATAAAAGGACAAACAAATAAACTAAGGCATGGGCAAAGTAGTTGGCATAGACCTGGGTACAACAAACTCCGTTGTTTCCGTTATGGAAGGAGGAAAACCAATAGTGATAGCTAACTTAGAAGGAATGCGGACAACACCATCTGTAGTTGGCTTCACAAAGGAAGGAGAACGAATAGTTGGACAAATGGCCAGAAGGCAAATAGTTCTGAATCCCCAGAACACCTTCTACGGAGTCAAACGATATATTGGACGTAAATACTCTGAACTATCACCAGAATCAAAGCGCGTTCCATATACAATTCGCCGGGACGAATACGGCAATATCAAAATCAAATGTCCCCGAATGAAACGAGATTTTGCTCCTGAAGAACTATCAGCTATGATACTGCGGAAACTAGCAGATGAAGCAAGTCGTTATCTGGGAGAAGAGGTAACAGGAGCAGTAATTACTGTACCAGCATATTTTAATGACTCCCAAAGACAAGCTACTCGCGATGCAGGGACTATTGCGGGCTTAGAAGTGAAACGTATTTTGAATGAACCAACGGCAGCATCTTTGGCCTATGGATTAGAAAGTACAGAAAATCAGTTAATTCTAGTTTTTGACTTAGGTGGAGGTACATTTGATGTTTCAATTTTAGAAGTAGGAGATGGAGTATTTGAAGTCAAGGCTACCAGTGGAGATACTCAATTAGGGGGTAATGACTTTGACCAAAGAGTGGTTGACTGGTTAGCTGAACAATTTCTAGAGTCAGAAGGAATAGACTTAAGGAATGACCGTCAAGCTCTACAAAGACTGACTGAAGCTGCCGAAAAAGCCAAAATTGAATTATCTGGGGTTGGGGTAACAGAGGTTAATCTTCCCTTTATTACTGCTACAGAAGATGGCCCTAAGCATCTGGAAACTAGGTTGACTAGATCCCAATTTGAAGGACTTTGTGAAGATTTAGTTTCTAGAATCCGACGTCCTGTAAAAATGGCCTTAAAAGATGCTAGTATTAATCCCTCTATGATTGATGAAGTAGTATTAGTAGGTGGTTCAACTCGTATTCCTTTTGTCCAAGACTTAGTTTATTCTCTTATAGATAGAGAAGCAAATCAGGGAGTGAACCCTGATGAGGTTGTGGCGGTAGGAGCGGCTATTCAGGCTGGTATTTTAGCTGGTGATGTGCGAGATGTGCTGCTTTTGGATGTTACTCCATTGTCTGTGGGTTTAGAAACTATTGGGGGGGTGATGAAAAAACTTATTCCTCGGAATACTACTATTCCAGTCAGACGTTCTGATATCTTTTCTACTGCAGAAAATAATCAGACTTTAGTTGAGATTCATGTGATTCAGGGAGAACGAGAAATAGCTGCTGATAATAAGTCTCTTGGAAAATTTAAGCTTACTGGTATTCCCCCTGCACCACGAGGTGTGCCACAGGTGCAAGTATCTTTTGATGTTGATGCTAATGGTATTTTGCAGGTGACGGCAATGGATAAGACTACTGGTAGAACTCAAAGTATTACTATTCAAGGAGCTTCTACTTTAAGTCAGCAGGAAATTACTCAGATGATTCAGGATGCGGAAAAATTTGCTGAAGCAGACAGACTTAAACGGGAGCAAGTGGACAAGCGTAACCGGGCTGAGGCTTTGGCCTTTCAGGCAGAACGAAAACTGCGAGAGGTAGCCTTGGATTATGGTATGCAGTTTGCAGCCAGAAGTCGTCAACGCATTGAGATGTTGATTAGGGAGCTGCGGGATAGTTTGGAACGGGATGATGAACGGGGTATTGATCGGGTAGGAGTTGACTTACAAGATGCTCTCTACGATCTCAAACGTGAGGTTTCAATTTATACCTCCTCTGAAAATGATGATAACTTCTTTGGCTCTGTGCGCCGGACAATATCTGGCGAAGAGCGTAACCCTAGGGATAGGGAACGTTATGATTATGAAAGTAGGGTTTATAGTCGTCCTCCTGATCGAGTTAGTTCTAATCGAGCTAATCGTTATTATCAAAGTCAAGATTGGGATGATGATGATGATGATTGGCTATAACTATTGTGGATTTTAGATGGGGCCAGAGATAGTTGATCACTGGCTTTCAATATATACCTTAGATGAAATGCGGGTGTGTTCAAAATTGAAGAGTCAAGTTATTGCTATAAATGAAAAGTAATAATTTGAAAATATCTTAACTGAATTGGTATAGCGCTACGCGCAAGTTAAAAGTCACGGATTCATATCCCTTGTAGGCTTTTCCTCTGAAAAGGCCGCGCTTGTAAGGATTTAACAATATCCTTAATTATTTGCGTAGTATTTTGATTACTATATTTTGGCTTCAATTAAGAAGTCTAAGATCTGGTACTATTTTGCTTCAAGAGTTTAGAGAAAATATTTATAGTTAAAAATATTAATAAGTTATTTATAAGTTTAAGTTAGCAGATGCAAAACTTTCGGAATTATTATCAGATTCTAGATATTTCTAAAGATGCTTCAGTGGATGAAATTAAGAAAGCATATAGAAAATTAGCGCGACAATTTCATCCAGATGTAAATCCAGGAAGTAAAGAGGCGGAAGAAAAGTTTAAAGATATTAATGAAGCCTATGATATTTTATCGGATGTAGAGAAACGTTTAGAGTACGATAAGTTTATTCGATATTGGAAACCAAAAGGAATTGCCAGTAGGATGGGGATGCGAGTTCCTGATTTTAGAAATTGGGGAGATAATCTTTCTGGCAATGGAGTTAAGTCAGACAAGAATGTTGATGTTAGTGATTTTTCAGATTTTAATACTTTTGTAGATCAATTGTTGGGTCGTCGTCGGGAAGTTAAGACTCCGGCAACAGCAACAAAACCAAAAACTCAGTCATCAAGTGTTTATCGCCCTGGTCAGAAAAAGGCTGTTTATAAAGCAACGGAACAGGAGCTAAGAAAGGATATTGAGGCTAGATTGACTTTGCCTTTGGAAAAAGCTTATGTGGGAGGGGTGGAGAAAATACGTTTGGAGGATGGGCGTTCGATCGAGGTAAATATGCCGAGAGCTATGGTTAGTGGTCAAAAAGTTCGTCTGAAAAATCAGGGTATTGGTGGGGGAGATTTGTATTTGAAGATTACGATCGCTCCTCATGGTTTTTATCAGTTACAGGGGGCAGAAATTTTCTGCGAGTTACCTATTACTCCTGTAGAGGCAGTTTTGGGTGGGGATATTGAGGTTCCCACTTTGGATGGTTGGGTGAGGATGAAGTTACCGGCGGGGGTTGTTTCTGGTCAACGTTTACGACTTGCTAGTAAGGGTTATCCTGATGGTATGGGTGATCGTGGGGACCAGTTGGTGGAGATTAAGATTGTAACTCCGAAGAAGCTTAGTGAAGAGGAGTTGGAGATTTATCAGAAGTTACGGGAGGTTGAGAGGCTTAAACCACGGAAAGATTTGCCTGTTTAATTTGGTTTGTGTCTGTTCAGTAAACCCTAATTATTGCTCAATGATAACTTTGCTTGCTGCAGCATAAATTCCTAAAAAGTTAGGATTAAAGGCTCACTATGAGGGAAAAATCACTCTTCTAATTCTTTCTGCTACCTCCTTTATAATTTACATTTATCCTGTACGGATGTTGTATAACAAAAATGCGTTTCATGTCGCGCAGCAAAATGTCCATACCTGACTCCTATTCTTACTCATAAAACTTTTTCAGTAAACTCTAATTATATGATGTTGGGATAATAAGTGATAAAAAAGTTTTTGTTTGTAGTATTCCTCTAGTAATACTACAAACTTTAATTATAACTATTTAAGGGGAACAGATATGATATTGTATTTAGTTTTAAATTTTAGCTGTATTTTTATTATTAATGGCCGCAGATTCTGTTACGTTTCTGAGAGTTCCTAGGTAAGTTCTGTAAGAAGTGCCACCTGTACCATAAACAGTATTATTATTTTCACCTGGATTAGATATGTATTTAGGAATCATTTTTAAATGATTAGTTCGCATCAAAAGAATTTTGTCAATACAGTTATTGTAAGCTTCTCTTAAATCTGGAGAATTATTGTCCATGACAAAGTTTCTTACTAGGCTCTTATGATAAGTTTCTTCCAAAAAATTTCTATGAGGAGCTGGCATATAGTTAACAAAACCGTAGTAATTTTCTAGAACTAACTCTACAGGAAGTTCTTGTTTTTCGTTAAGAATTTTTCTTTGTACAGGATCTAGAGACATACAACCCATAATCCTATCTAATAAAGGCATTGCAATGCTTTTAGAACCAGTTTCTCCTCTGAGAACTGAAGCATTAATCTCGGTACCTTGATAAACAAGCTCAAGGTTATTGTGCCATCCCTTGAGAAACTGTCTGATGTATTTTCTGAAAATTTCAGGAGACACAATCTTCTCTGTAGTCATAAAAACATCTTTTATGTTAACAATCGTATTAGCCATTTCTCGTAAGACAATAGTTAGAGAAACTGCATCTTTTTCCTCCGCTAGCTCATCGCTTTTATCCCTTGCCGATAACACTCCCTAGCAGCTGCTTCATAGGCTACATGAACAGTTATGAATTGGTCTTCATCTTCTAAAATGAAAATGTAACCAGACTTTTAAGATTGTTTGTGGTAAAATCTCCAGTTGGATCTTGTTTTCTCCAGTTTCTTAAGACATAATCAGCATAGTTGAGTATTGGTGGTTCTTTCAATCTTTCTGAAACCTAAACCAAAGGAATAGCAATCTGTGATGGAAGAACTGTTCTTGGTTCAGGTTCCCCTAAAGTATCGTCAAAAGTTGAATAAAAAGTCATACTTAGGTGCAAATTAACCCAACTATATAAACAGTATC
>JAGGDU010000046.1:9235-15415 GCA_018457135.1 Trichodesmium erythraeum GBRTRLIN201
ACAATTTTTTCCGGGGTGCAAATCTAACTACCTCGACGTTTTTAATGAGCTTCAGGAAATGATAATGGATTTATGCCCATCACATATAACAGCCTGATGGATTTTTTTGCCTAAAGATATAGTTTTAGTTGAATAAAAAGTCATGCTTAGGTACGAGTTAGCCCAACTATATAAACAGTATCACAATTTTTTCCGGGGTGCAAATCTAACTACCTCGACGTTTTTAATGAGCTTCAGAAAATGAAAATGATTTTAGGGCGATCGCCTATAACAGCCTGATGGATTTTTTTTTTGCCTAAAGATATAGTTTTAGTTGAATAAAAAGTCATGCTTAGGTACAAGTTAACCCCACTATGTAAATAGTATCACAATTTTTTCCGGGGTGCAACTCTAACTACTTGGACGTTTTTTTATAAGCTCCAGAAAATGATATAGATTTTTCCTATTTTTTTAGATATTCTTTAGACAAAACTCTGTAAAAGAGTATCTTTAAAAAAATTGGCAGATTGAAGATTTTTTTTTGATAAAAGTTAGTAGCTTGAATCATATTTGTAGAGACATTCTAGAAAGCATCTCTACAGAAATTTTGAGGGCATAAAAATACTTACCAATAGATAATTAATAATTAATCCCCAAAGGCTTAAAACCTATTTTTAAGGATCAAAAAGAAATAATATTTCCGCATTTGCTTAAATCCTCTTAATTTTAACCGGAGGTAATTATTCATGATTAATTATCCATTATCCATTAATAAATATTCCAATAAAAACTAATAATTAATTACTGCTGAAACTGACGAGCGCCGAAAAGATTTTCCTTTGCTTTTGCATCCACATTTTGCATCCGACTCTTACTTAAAACTGTTAAACCACAACTTACCCCAGGTCGCTGACCAACTGTTTTAAAGCATTACTTTAAATGAGGAAAGTTTGCTAAATTTTGTCCTGGTTTTTCCTGAGGTACTATCCAAGGATATATTGCCATATCAGCGATGGAATAATCTCCCGCTACATATTCAAGTTTGGATAGTTGTTTATCTAAAACTCGATACAAACTAGATGTTTCATTTGTATATCTTTCAATGACATAGGAATTTTTTTTTTGCATATTGACTAAAATTATGAGCTTTTCCTGGCATCGGTATAACAACACCTACTTACAAAATTAACCATAGAATAACTGGTAGTATTCTCATGTTTTTTTTAGGAAGAAAGCGATCTTTTTTTTATGCTAAATAAAGCAAAATAGCTCCTGATTAAAAGATAGAAATAGGATTACCATTAGGTTTGTTGGAGCCATTTAAGTGATTATTTATCAGTTATCAGTACCTCTAGCTGAAGTTAGAGGCTTGAGATAAAGAATATTATCTTTTTTTATCTCCTTAGAAGAGAAGTCTTGAGACAACAATTTTCCGGTCAACAATAACAGACATGTTATCGTTAGGACTAACTTTGATAAACTTTGGTTGAAATTTACCTCCAGTCATAATATTAACAAGAATTAAATTATAGGGAGTTTCTGTTTCTTCGAGCATTATACTTATTTTCTAACCGTTAGAGGTCGCCCAGTAATATAAATCAAGAGTCATAATTAAAAAAACTCCAATTTTTGTCTATTTTTTTTAATTAAAACCCAGATTTTTCCGTCCTATGCCATCAAATAAATCGAGCATTTTTTCTCGCCAAGCATAAACTGGATCGCTAGTTTCTAAGAGTTTTTTAGGAGACATAGCACGAGCAAATTGAAAAGTAGAAAATACTAGATAATCAGCATAGTTTGGTGTTTCTCCTGCTAAGAAAAATTGCTGACTGATAGTGTTTCTTAAAGGCTCTAGAAAACTTTGAAAATTATTAATTTGGTTTTCTGTAACATCCTTAAATTCTTCTAGAGACTTACCCAAAAAACTTTCACGACTTTCTCGAAAATAAGGCTGGTCTTTTGGATCAATATTTTCAAATACATCGTATAAAACTATTGGAGCTAAAATTCCTAATAAGCTGCTATTCCAAGAGTCGATAAACATCGTTTGAGATTTGGCTTCATAACTGCCAAATAAAGAAGGTTTATCTGGATAAGTTTCCTCTAAGTAATTAGCAATATTCCAAGAATCTGCAACTACTTTATCTCCCTTATTTCCATCAACAATTACAGGAACTGTCTCCTGATTAGAGAAAGCGATCGCCTCTTTTTCTGTCAGTCGCCAAGGTATAATTTTTACTTCTAAATTTTTGTGTGCTAAAGCCATACGAATTCTCCAACAAAAGGGACTGAAAGCTCTATTTTCTTCTGCAGCAACCAAGTCGTAAAGTTTAATTACCATAGATTATTTAACCTTTATAATTTGTAAATATATGATTAACTATATCATATTTTTTGCTTTTTACTAAACTTATTTATTGCTCAAAATAAATAAATAAAGTATTTATTATAGCAATAATTAGCTACTTTTTAGTCATCAATGAATAATTAGATATAAAGTTTATCATTTGTTTTAGGGAGTAGTACTGATGTTATTTACAAGGTTGCCACAAGGTAATAATTAGGGTTTTGGGAATCAAAAATGAAGAAAAAACTGTAGGTTAGTAGCTTGAAAAAAACTATATAAGTCCTAATAGCAATAGAGACCCTAATTTAGCAAGATGTACTATTAACTATTGACTATTAACTATTAAATCATAGCTAGTCACCGATAACTGAGATGACTACTTATATACTAAAATAGTAGAGAATTACTAATACCATCAAGGAAAAATGAACACAATTCCAACTCAATGTCAAGACTTAGAAAATCAGGTAGGTATACTACTTCAACTATTATATCAAGAGCCTACTCTTAGACAACAAGATACAACAGCAGTTCGTTCTTCCTTAAATAAAGTAATTTCCCCAAAGTTTGAAATAGTATTTGCCGGAGCTTTTAGTGCAGGAAAGTCGATGTTAATTAATGCTTTATTAGGGAGAGAATTACTTTATAGTGCTGAAGGTCATGCAACAGGAACAGAATGCTATATCGAATATGCTGAACCAGAAAAAGAAAGAGTAATTTTGACATTTTTAAGCAGAGCTGAAATTCAAGAACAGGTAAGAATTTTACGACAGCAATTAGGTTTAGAATCTAATCCCAATATTGAACAATCAGAAGTAATTGGAATTATCCGGGAACAATGCAAAGCAATTATTAAAAATGAAGGAGGAGAAAATAAATCGGAACGTGCCAAGCAAGCAAAAGCATTAAAATTATTAGTGGATGGTGTTGAGACAAATAAAGAATATATTAATCCTATTGAAAATGCTATTTATTCAATGGAACAGTTCGACTTTTCTAACCTAAAAGAAGCAGCAAGTTATGCCAGAAGAGGAATGAATAGTTCTGTGTTGAAGCGCGTAGAATATTATTGTCATCATCCTTTATTAGAAGATGGCAATATTATTATTGATACCCCAGGAATTGATGCTCCTGTAGAGAAAGATGCTCAAGTTACTTATGACAAAATAGAAAACCCAGAAACTTCTGCAGTTGTCTGTATTTTAAAAGCTGCTGCTGCAGGAGATATGACAATAGAAGAAACGGAACTGTTAGAGAAAATGCGAGAAAATCCTGGTATTAGAGATCGGGTTTTTTATGTCTTTAACCGTATAGATGAAACTTGGTACAATTCTCAACTTAGACAACGATTAGACAATTTGATTATTTCTGATTTTCGAGATACAAAAAGGATTTATAAAACTAGTGGCTTATTAGGTTTTTATGGTAGTTTAATTAAGGATACAAGCGGGCGGGAGCGCTTTGGTTTAGATAGTATATTTGCTAATAGTATTAAAGGTTTAGATGGAGAGGAAGAAACACCTCAATTTGTTTATGCTTTTAATAATTATTGTGGCACTTCTCGCAAGTTGCCGAGTAATTTTCGGGTCAGTATTAATGGTTTTGAGTCACCTAATGAAAATTATGTCAGGATTTTAGCGGACTGGGGTAAACCATTAATCAAACAATTAATAATTGATAGTGGTATAGAAGAATTTAGGGATGGAATTACTCGATATTTAAAGGAAGAAAAACGCCCACAATTATTTGCAAATTTGGCTGATGATTTACAAAATATTTGTATACAGTTACAGAAAAATTATTTGGCAACTCAGCGAGACTTAGCAAGTCAACCTCAAGAAATAGAGGCAATGAAAGCTCAGGAATTATCATTATTAAATTTTCAACTTCAGGAGGTGGGCGAAGGATTTAATCAACATATTACTGAGGAAGTAAATTTACTAGTTACAAATAAATATGATGCTTTTGAAGCAGATTTTAATCAACTTCAATCTCGAATGATTCGTCGTTTAGATGAACTGTTAGATACTTTTTCTGTAGAGGCTGCTTATAGTCGGGCAACTGTTAATCATCCACGGAATGCAACGGCTCCTTTATTGGCAGTTTTAGTTGAAGCACTTTATTATTTAGCAAATCAATTAGAGGATATTTTAGTTGACTCTACTCAGTCAGTAATAACTGGATTTTTTCAAGGTTTAGTTGACCGAATTCGCAAGTCAGAATATTATCGGCAACTCTATCGTTTGTTAGGTAATGATGGAGGAATTGAAAAATGTTTAAAAGAGGTAGAAAAAAAGGTTAGTACGGCATTAATAAGTGCAGCGCGAATAGAATGTGATAGATTTGTGCGAGAAAGTCCGCGTTTTTATGATGAAGGAACTTTTTCTATCTATCAGTTTCGGCAGACTTTGTTACAGACTTCTCAAAGTTTTGACTGTAGCAGTATGGTGGAGGCGGAACCTGCAATTAGACAGTTGTTGAAGTTAGATTTTGAGCCAAAAGTTTCTCAGACTATTCGGCAAACTTTTCGACAAACTGTGAATCAAACTTTGAAGACTAATTTATTACCAATGGCTGAAAAAAAAGGGGAAGATATTATGCAGCAATATAATCAAGCTCGGAAATATTTAGAGCAAAGTTTAGAGGCGGAAGCTGGAGAGAAAATTCAAAGAAATTTACGTTTACAAGCTGAGGTAGATGAGAAGGTTAAGGTTTATAATCAAGCAGTTTCTTCTATTAATAGTTGTCTACAGGTGATGTTGTTGAATGAGCGACAGTTGCCAATCATTTCTGATTTTAATTTTGGCAAAGGTGAGGAAAATTTGGAGGTACTAAGTAATGAGGATGAGAAGTTATTGGAAGGTGAGTAAATGTGGTCTATTGGCGATTTAGGTAAACAGATTAATGTGAATATTTAGAGATATTTTTTAGTAAATATTTAGTCATTAGTAATTACCTAAATAACTGCTAAGAGCATTTTTTATATCACAGAAAACTGTAGGATGTCTCAACAGATATCCTACAATTAGATGCTAATTTATTGGAAATAGAAGAATTAAATATGTCACAAAATTTAGATCATGAAAAGTTTGTTGTGTTGAATTTGCATGATGTTGTGAAAATTGATGCAAATTATTGTGATTTTTTGAGCTTGGATAGAAATGAACTTGAATATTTGTGCCTAACAATTGAGCAGTTAAAAACTGAAATTATCCACAAGTTTTCTCCTGATATATCTCATCGCTATCTTGTTGAGATACGAAATAAACTATTTGATTATAGTTTCGATGTTTGGATTTTGAAACCTGATGCCAAAAGCTGGAAAAAAGGGAAATTAAAGGTCGAATTTACTGTCAAATTTTACCCTGATGAACTTGAAGAAAAAATAGAAGAAAATCAAGCAGAAAATTATGGCAATAATAATTCAGAATTTTTGGAAGGGGATGAAGTTATTCAAGTTGATCAAAGTATAGGAACAAATTTAAATCTAAACTATAACTTTCAATATTTATATATGACAGTTAATCAATTACAAGGATCAATTATCAAGTTACTAAATATTAATCCTGTCATAAAGCATGAATTCTTTTATCCAAGTTTAAGGTGTGAAGTTTTGAGAGTAGGCACTCAAGGTTGGCAAAAAGGAAAATTTCATTTTGAATTTCCTGTCAAGTTTTACCTTGATAAGCCTCAAGAAGAAATAGAAGAAAATAAATTAAGTAACTCAGAAAATAAAGAGGAAAATTATGGCGATAATAATTCAGAATATCTGGAAACTGAACTATCTCCACTTGATGACTTACGGCAAAAATTTCATCAGGAAAATTAGTAGAAACTTTCTGGGAAAAATTTGA
>JAGGDU010000046.1:15515-266843 GCA_018457135.1 Trichodesmium erythraeum GBRTRLIN201
TTTATGTCAGACATTCTCTCTCCCTACATATTTACTAGCTCCCTCCAAAATTCTGGGAGTAAATTTATCTGGAAAATCAATATAAACCACTAAAAACTGATGGCTAAAAATTTTCTGGAGAAAACAGGAAAACCTACAGAAACTTTCTGGGAAAAATTTGATTTATGTCAGACATTCTCTCTCCCTACATATTTACTAGCTCCCTCCAAAATTCTGAGAAGTAATGGATATTTTTTCCCAGTTCGTACTCAGTGGAAAGCTACAAATATTTTCGTTATTGAAAGCTCCTAAAAAAATCGCGCTTCAAAGATATTTTTAATTGCATCTTCACAATTTTTGTGATATCTTTATAAGTGTAAGGGCTAACTCGTACAAGTGTATGATTTTTTGTTCAACTAATTTTACTAGTCCAGAAAAAGAATTAAATATTGTTGATAAATTTTCATCTTAAAAAGCTCCTAAAAAGAAATGGTGATTTTTTTATCATTAAACCTTTCCATCCATTCTTCTTCTCTTTTTCAGTGGAAAATCATAAATATTTTCATTTTATCAAGCTCTAAAAATTACAGATAAAAGGTATTACTAGTTGCATTCTCACAATTTTTTTTATATAATAAGGTTAGATGGGGTTGTTCGCCTATATGTATGATTTTTTATTCAACACAAATAGCATAATTTATCAGGGAGCACGAATTTTGTAGAAATAAAAATCAACGTAAGAGATACCAGATGGGTTATATATATTTATATATATTAAGTGAAAGAGAAAAATTATATGGGAAACAAATTTGAAAATTACAGACATGATTAAGTTATCTGAGTGGAATAAGAGCTTCGTAAAAATCAATCCCAAATAATCAAAAGTACAACCTTTCAAATTAATCAGTTAGTAAAAAAATTAGATAAAAAGATAGTTAGGGAGAAAAACTTAACTTTTAATAGTTTTGATTTTTAATTTATTCAAATTAAGTTTATGCCTTTGGGTAAAAGGTAAAATCAAACTTGCCGTATAATTTTATCCTGATGAAGAAGAAGTTTCTCAAAAACAGGAAAAAAGTCATCTAAAAATAGTAAATCACAATTTCCACTCGATGATTTATGAGAAAAATTTAATCAGTAAAACTAATATATAATAAAAACAATTATTTCTTATCGAAACTGCCAATAATTACAAATATTTTCTAATAGTCTAAGTATGTCAAAAATTTAATTTTTGAATATTTTTTTTGTAGGAGTTTAGTTGTTTTAAGAGTTTAGATACCAAGCAGGTTTGATTTCTAAACTCCAACCTTAGAAACTATTTCTATTTCCCACTATAATAAAAGGCAATTTCTTTTTCCTTCAATTGAGCAAAATCTGCATTTTTTAACATATTATTTAACTCATCTTGGGAAATATGCTTCGCCCCAATACGGACGATACGAGACCGCATTGTATTACTAACCCCGCTCCTTTGTCGTTGACCTTCTAATGCCATAACCTTGTGATAAAGTTCGAGTTTTGGTGATGGAATAGGAGAGCCATCTAAATCTATTCCTTTAGCGATCGCCTCATCAACTGCATCCGCTCCAGTAGTTGGTGCAGGCAGAGAATTTATTTCCGAAGACATAGCCATAAATTATTGAGTTTACATAATTATTTTATAGGCTCTTGGAGTATTTTTTTTTTAAATCCATTAAACCTAAATTAACGCTATAATTACATTATTTAAAATCAGTAATTTTCTGGGAAATTAATTATGAATAAAACACCACGGATAAAAATTCCTAGTTCAGTTAAAAAATATGTGTTTGAGCGGGACAATTACCACTGCCAAAGTTGTGGTAAAAGTTCAACCCAAACAGAACTTAGTATAGACCATATTATTCCCCTTGCTAGAGGAGGCAGTAATGATATTAGTAATTTACAAACTCTCTGTCAAAAATGCAATAAAAAAAAGAAACATCATTTTGATCCCCGCTTTCAACGAAACTTTAGTAATTAAAGAAAATTGCCATCAAACAAAATTAATTTATCAGTAAATATAACATAGCTAGAGGAGGCAGTAATGATATTAGTAATTTACAAACTCTCTGTCAAAAATGCAATAAAAAAAAGAAACATCATTTTGATCCCCGCTTTCAACGAAACTTTAGTAATTAAAGAAAATTGCCATCAAACAAAATTAATTTATCAGTAAATATAACATATAGCAAATCCTATAAGTATAAAATTGCTGGCGTTTATTTGTTTAAGTATAGTTTTTTTATTTGAGGTTCCCACAGATTTGTAATTGTGGAAAACGAAATAGAAAAGAATAAAAATAACTGTACCTGAGTAACTGCAGAAACCCTATAATAAATTGAGGAGAAACATAAAGTGAAATCAAACACTATCAGTTTTATCAAGATAAAAATGTATTCCTTAATTGAAAAAATGTCTGATTTAGAATTAAAAAAAGCTTGGGAATCTTTGCAAATACTTTATTATGATAGCTTTATTATGACAGCCATTCAAAAATCTAAAACAAGTCACAAACCAGGAGATATATTTACCAAAGAAGAAGCCTTACAAATATTATTTTTTGAAAAAGAAGATTAGGTAGATATTGACCTACTCGTAGTTAGTTTTTAGCTTTTTCATAAATAATGAATATAGACTATCCCTTGCCAAAGTCTGTTTTTTTTGAAAATTAATTTTAAATTATCCTTAGAGGATATCTGTAAATACAGTATTAAATTCTGGTTAAGAATTGGTTAAGCGTAAATTCATAGCATAGATAAGCTGAATAATCTCTGTAATTTGCCGTAAATTTTGGAAATATAAGACAAGCTTTAAATAGACCTAATAGATTTACCTAATAGATTTAGCTAATAGATTTATTTTATAGATATCGACCTATTGAAGCAGATAGAAAAAATTAATAACATATTTTTATAAGCTAAATCTTTATATACTGTATATCTTCACTATAAAATTAGGCAAGTCTGGTAATGACTTTTGAAGTGCAGATCAAATTCAAAAAAAGTCGTCACAGTAAAAAAAGGAATAAGAAACTAGGAAACAGGGAAAACCCTTCCTTTTTATTCTATTTTTTTTATTTGATTTTTCTGTATAACAAAATACTAGTTTTACCTAAAGAAAAAAAAAGTTAATATAGCAGTATTTTTTTGAAGCTGTCATTAAACTATCAATACCAATTTATGCTTATTAGGCAATGATTTAAGAACTAATAATTGATAACTTAATTCTTATAAAAATAGTTAAAGGAAAAATTAGCACTATTTATTAAACTAGAATAGAAAAGGTATATAAAAAAAATATTGTTGTGAACCTAGAAGTGCGTTATTGTCGGTCTTTTATTGAAGATCTTAAAATCATAGAATCTAGTGCCTATCAGCAAGTATATGATTTTGTTTTCATTCAATTCAGTAAAATAAATTACTTACAAGAATTGCCAGAACTCAAACAAATTGGAACTAGTAATATTTTCTACAGATTTACCGTAGAAAATTATTTAATAGGCATAGAAGTAACAGGTAAAATTGTTAAATTTATCCGTATTTTACCAAAGCCAGAAATCTAGTCTTCTAAACTACAGATAGTAGAAGAGCAAAAATATTGAATAAAGTAATTTTTATGGAATCAAAAGCACTTTGGCAACGCTATATTGACTGGCTTTACTACCACGAAGGATTAGGTTTTTATGTTGATATAAGTCGTATTAAATTTGACGACTCTTTTGTCGAGATCATGAAACCTAAATTTGAAAAAGCCTTCCAAGAGATGAAAAAATTAGAAGAAGGTAAGATCGCTAACCCAGACGAAAATCGAATGGTTGGTCACTACTGGTTGAGAGACCTCGATATTGCTCCTACTAAGGAAATTAAAAATGAAATTTCCACAACCCTAGAAGCAATAGAAACTTTTGCGAAGAAAGTCCATAGTGGAGAAATTAAACCATCATCTGCTCCCAAATTTACAGATATTCTGTCCATTGGTATTGGTGGTTCAGCTTTAGGCCCCCAATTTGTCGCCGAAGCTTTAGGTCTTGATGACCCACCAATGGAAATACACTTCATTGACAACACAGATCCAGCAGGTATAGACCGGGTACTCCACAAACTGAGCGATCGCCTCAAAAGCACCCTAGTTATAGTCATCTCCAAATCTGGAGGGACTCCAGAACCTCGTAATGGTATGATAGAAGTTAAAGCAGCCTTTGCATCTCAAAACTTAAACTTTGCCACTCAAGCTGTTGCCACCACTACCCCTAGTAGCAAACTAGGCCAAATTGCTAAATCTGAAGGATGGATAGATATTATCCCCATGGCAGAC
The DNA here is from genome assembly GCA_018457135.1 of Trichodesmium erythraeum GBRTRLIN201. Taxonomy (GTDB): domain Bacteria; phylum Cyanobacteriota; class Cyanobacteriia; order Cyanobacteriales; family Microcoleaceae; genus Trichodesmium; species Trichodesmium erythraeum. The sequence goes on from JAGGDU010000046.1 coordinate 19,833, forward strand.
TGGGTAGGTGGACGTACTTCAGAATTATCCTCCGTTGGTTTGCTACCCGCAGCACTGCAAGGAATTGATATCCGGGCAATGCTAGCCGGGGCCAAAGAAATGGATAAAGTTACTCGTACACATGAAATAAAAGGGAACCCTTCTGCTTTATTAGCCTTGAGTTGGTATGCTGCAGGTAAGGGCCACGGGGAAAAAGATATGGTAGTTATCCCCTACAAAGACAGTCTATTGCTATTGAGTCGTTATCTACAGCAGTTAGTTATGGAATCTTTAGGTAAAGAAAAAGACCTAGATGGCAAAGTAGTCAACCAAGGTATTGCAGTTTACGGTAATAAAGGTTCCACAGACCAACACGCTTATGTACAACAGTTGCGCGATGGTGTACTTAACTTCTTTGTCACTTTGATTGAAGTTTTAGAAGATCGTGAAGGTACTTCTCCTGAAGTAGAACCAGGGGTAACTTCTGGAGACTACTTATCTGGTTTTATCCAAGGTACTAGACAAGCGCTTTATGAAAACGATCGAGATTCTATTACAGTCACTATTCCCAAAGTTAATCCTTATAATTTAGGAGCATTAATTGCCCTTTATGAGCGAGCTGTTGGTTTTTATGGCTCTCTGGTTAATATTAATGCTTATCACCAGCCAGGAGTAGAAGCTGGCAAAAAAGCTGCAGCTGCAGTGCTAGAATTACAACACAAGGTAATAAATATCCTCAAGCAAGAGAAATCTCCTCTATCTTTAGAAGAATTATCTGAAAAGGCAGGAGCTGGTGATCAGATAGAAACTATCTACAAGATTTTGCGTCATTTGGCAGCTAACAAGCGAGGTATTGTTTTCCACGGAAATGTCGGCCAACCAGATAAGTTAGGGGTAAGTTATAATTAAAAGTAAATAAGGTTAAACTCTTGAGAAGAAGCCATTATGATGTGAGTATTAATCTCAAACAATATTCAATGGCCGATAGCTTGTCTAAAAGTAAAGTCTTTGGATAATCAAAACTTTTCTGAGGAAAGTCTGTTAACGATAGGATAAAATACTGAAGTGGACATTTAATCTATCTAAATATTTAAGTAAGTTTGAGTAACTTTCATGAAGAGGAGTGTTGAAGGCCTACCTCTTTGTAAAGCAAACTTAATTGCATTTCTATAGTAACAGAAAAAATGGGATTGAAGCTTTGCCCTTCTAGGGCAACCTTCTCCCATAATAAAACCAGGCCTAATAAGACTGACCTGAAAAGTTAGATCAATTTTTTTCATCTTAACAACAATATAAAAAAGTGTTAAGACATTAATAAAATTGAAGCCCTTGACAACTAATAGTTTTTTCTTGAGCTAATTAGCTGTGTGCAAAGCATTCCAGTACGGAAATGCTTAATGGTAAATTTCGGGACAACTCTATTATTATTAATAATTTAAGTATTTTTCTATTCAAACACATTCACTTGTTTGACTCCCCCATAAAACCATGCCCCTCACAATTCTTGTTGTTGATGATGATTTAGGAACTAGGTTATGTATCAGTGACTACCTAGAGGTATCTGGTTACTTAGTTGTCAAAGCTGAAGATGGTCAACAAGCTTTTGATATAGTTGAAAAATCTGAGCCTCATCTTATTATTACTGATATTGCTATGCCAAAAATGGACGGTTATGAACTGGTAAAACGAGTTCGGGCACGTCCAAGTTTTCGTCTCTTACCTGTGATTTTTCTAACTGCTCATATAAGTACACAGGAAAGAGTCAAAGGTTATCAGTTGGGGTGTGATATTTATCTGCCAAAACCTTTTGAATTAGTAGAGTTAGGAGCAGTAGTTCGTTCTTTATTAGATCGATATGCTCTGATAGCCAAAGCCTCACCTAGATCCAATTATTTACCTATAAATAGTCAATCTTTGGTAACAGAAAATCCATCAAGATCAGATGATTCAGAATCAATATCTCAGTCAATTATTGTCAATTCTCAGATTAGTTTAACGAGTCGAGAAAAGCAAGTTTTAAGTCTTTTGCTTAATGGTCTTTCTAATGTTCAAATTGGCGATCGCCTGCATTTAAGTCCAAGGACTATTGAAAAATATGTTAGTGGTTTATTGAGAAAAACTGATACTAAAAATCGTGCTGAGTTAGTTCGTTTTACTATGGAAAATTACTTTACTAATTAATCTTAACTACGGTTTACTTAAAAAGTATTTTAGGGAGTAGGTAAAGACATTACATGCAAAATCTATAGATCGAAATAGGTATTAAGAGGAGGTAAGAGTAAGAATTATCCGTTAATTTTTCTGAAATTATTCTCCCTGCAAAGTTTGGTTTTTCAAGCAAATGAAAAGCTGACAGTTTTTTTAGACCCCAAAAGACTAAAGCCAATATCAGTTAATTTTCCGGTAAAGTATCTATAAAATCAATCTTAAGGTCTACTGAAATATCACCTTTCGGTGTGTTAGCGCAAATCACAGAAATTATTCAGTGTTAACTATAAATTATTACTTAACCCAACCTAAACCAATACTTAAACTTTATTTAAAGATACCCTCTGATGGTTAATCAGCAAGCCCTAATTAAGTTGAATTTAATTAAAAATTTTCAGGTAAATAATTTTGAATTCAGCCATTCTTATTACTAATTAATATTTTATTTTGATTGATCAAATAATCTAATAGCCCTTCACAAGCATCTAAAAGTATTTCAATCACATAATCAAATCCATCTGAACCACCATAGTAAGGATCAGGTACTTCCTGAACATCAAAATCTTTGCAAAAGTCACACATTAACTTCACTTTATCTCTATATTTACCAGCCTTATCTAAGGAAAGTACATCCCGATAATTTTCCTTATCCATTGTGAGAATTAAATCAAAATTATTAAAATCTTTTTCTTGAAATTTACGTGCTGAACCTTTGAGTTTAATACCTCTCATTTTAGCAGCATAAGTCATTCTAGAATCAGGAGGGCTACCTATATGATAACCTCCTGTACCAGCAGAATCACAAACTATAAATTCGCTCAAATTAGCTTTTTCTATAATATGATTCATAATATTTTCTGCCGAGGGAGAACGGCAGATATTACCAAGACAAACAAATAGTAGTTTATGAGGCATAAATTAATCAAATAGAAGAACGAATAAGTTAGGTATTAAACTTAATTAAGTCTAATATACTATCTATATTAACTAAGATAATTTACAGTAATACTGCATCAATATATAGGGTTTTGATTTGGGAGGTAAAAAATGAGTGCTCTTAAAAATAAAAGAGGCTTAAGGGAATTGTGACAATAGTAAAAAAGTGAAAAAGTAAGTATTAAATAGTGGCAAAAACTAGGATATACAGTATTTACTATTAGCGATTTTTTTCTGAGAAAAAGCCTGAATATAAACTTATATTTTTTAGACAACAGGCAAGATAAAATAGTAAATAAGGTAACAATAGACCCCTTATTTTGAGGGAAAAATTAACTCTTAATTTTACGTCTCATTAATTAGTGTTATTTTTAGGACATTCTCACCACTTCCAAATGTTGTCCATACTGCAAATTTTACTTCGCGCTTTTTGAGTTCTGACTTCTGAGTTAAACTCTAAAACCACAAGTTACGAATATTATTTTTATAAATCAAAAAAAAGACTAGGATACAGCTTTCCAGTTAGTCTACTAACTCATTATATTTTGTAGCTACCTAACTTGAAACCTTTCCTAGCCATTATTACTATTTAAACTAGGACTACCCTGGTAGATTTAAGCCACCTGTCAACTCTTCCATCCGTTCCCGCATAGTAGTAGTAGATTTCTTATAAGCATCCTGCATTGCTTCTGTCACCAGTTGATTAACTCGATTTGCATCTTCCTTCAATACATCTGGAGAAATTTCTACTCGTTTTGGTTGTTGATTCCCACTCATAAAAACCTTCACTAAACCTTCACCTGCTGATCCTTCAACTTCTAATTGTTCAAGTTCTTCTTGAAGTTTTTTGGCTCCTTCTTGAACCTCTTGAGCTTTTTTAAAGGCTTCAGTTAGTTCTTTCATTTTACCTAAGCCAAAGCCAAAACCTTTACCTTTGCTGTCCTTGTTTTCTGACATAATTAATCTTCTATGATAAGTTTTATCTGATATTTGTTTAGTTACCATTGACATATTCCTCAGTTAACCGCTATGCAGTAAAATTGAAGAATATTAAAATATAAGTTTAAGATTTCCTGCTTCATGGTATCAAGACTTGTAAAAGAGCCTGTTTCCCATTTCTACAGGTATTTTCTAATACCCTATGGACCCTCAGGCCTTTTCATAAGTTTTCTTGTAAATGACTACCATTCATCTCACTGTTAACCTCCAACCATTAGTTTAGTAGGGGTCGTATGACATAATTTTAGATAAAATCTAATTTTATTTTGCGCTATATCAGGAGTTGATGACAATGCCAAACTACTCTAGCATATTATTATAGTATTTATCATAAAAATCATAACACTGCATATATATTTTAGCACTTAATTATAATTAATAAATCGACATTTACAGTCCTAATTTATTGAATATCTCCTAAAACAATCAAACTATTTACAGCTTTTCAACTTCCTTAAATATATTAATCAATAGTTTCAGAAGGTGAGGAATCTGAAACTGCTGCTAATTTTAGGTACTTTTAAAAATAAAAAAACAATGGTAATTTATTTTTTTTTACTGAGTCAATTAGCATAAAAATTATCTTTTCCGCGATAATTTATAGATTTTATGTAGTTTATTTGTGGTCCTAAATTATACAACTATTGTCAAACAAAAGCTATGCTTTATTGTAATTATAAGCTTGCTACTTCTTAAAAATCTCCCACAAATTTTACCTCTGGTTTTAATAACAAAGACCATTGCTTTTCCACCTGTTCTTGAACATGGTAAATTAGCTGTAAAATTTCGTTAGCTGTAGCTCCACCACAGTTCAGAATAAAGTTAGCATGGCGGTGAGCAACTTGGGCCATACCTATTTGATAGCCCTTAAGTCCAGCTTGTTCAATTAACCAACCAGCAGTCTTTGGTCCAGGATTCCGAAAAACACTACCACAGCTAGGTAAATGATAAGGCTGGGTACTTTTTCGCTTCTGAAAATTTTCAGAAGTTATGGCCGTTATTAAGGCAGGCTTTTCTCCCGGTTGTAACTGAAATGTAGCTTGAGCGACCAAAATAGATTTACCTTGCAATTTAGAATAGCGGTAATTGTATTCCAAATCTTGAGGAGACAAAATATCTATCTCACCATTAGGTAAAATAACATGGGCATTCACTAATACATCAGCCATACATTTACCTTGTGCCCCAGCATTCATCACCACAGCACCACCAACAGTGCCAGGGATACCAACGGCCCATTCTAAACCTTGCCAACCCATTCTAGCTGCCTTCCAAGCAAGACGTGGCAAAAACTCACCTGCTCCTACACTAAGAAGACCTGTTTCTTGTTCAAAGGAGATGTGACGGAGATAACGGCTGCCAATAACTAATCCAGATAAACCACTATCGCTGACTAGTATATTAGATCCTGCTCCTAGAAAAGTTATTGGTAATCCTTTATAGTTAGCAAACTGAAAACTAGCTTGTAGTTGATCTAATCTTTTTGGTGTAACATACCATTCAGCAGGCCCTCCAACGCGGAAAGACGTTAGAGGTGCCAGAGGAACATTAGACTTAATTACACAGTCTTTTCCTAACAAGGGAATAGGTTGTCTTTGTGGCATTTTTTCTGAACTAGCTATGTGATAAGAAAGAGTCATGGTGATAACTAATGCTTGAATTATCGTAATTTAAGGAGTTTGTTTTGAAGTTAGTTAACTACCTATCAGCTTTTACCATTTCCGTGCCGAAATATTTTGCAAACAGCTATTAGTTAGCCGTTAGAGCTAGAGATTTAAATCCCTGCAAACCCCAACCGGATGATGTAGAAGTGGTTGAAACCAACTTATAAATGTCAAAAAAAATGAACTGAATGCTGAGTGTTGAGTGCTTCTTTGGCTCAAATTCATATTCTTCATTAGGCTATTTCACAAGACTTGACCTGGTAGTGAGGTTGTTGATAACGTGCCATAAGTTCTGGGATAATCTGATTTAGGTTACCCGCACTTAGAAATATTGCCAAATCTCCTGGTTTAAGAACTTGGTACAAAAATTTACTTACTGAGTCTAAAGATGATCGATAGTAAACTTGTCGATGATACCTAGAAATAGCTTCAGCTACTTGTTGGCTGTTAATTTGACCCTCAGATGATTCTCCTGCACTGTAGATATTGGTAACAATTACCATGTCAGCGTCATTAAAAGATTGAGCAAACTCAGAAATAAAAGCCTGAGTACGACTATAACGATGAGGTTGGAATATAGCAACAACTCTTTCGATCTTCAATGAGTTATTTTGTGTTTTGAGTGTTAATTTTTTTGTTGATATATGAGGCTTGGGACTTAATTCCTGATTTTTTTGTAAGTTAGCCGCTGCTAGAGTTGCATTAATTTCACTGGGATGATGAGCATAGTCATCAACAAATACAATACCATTGCACTCTCCTCGATATTCAAAACGACGATGAGCACCTTCAAAAAGAGCGATCGCCGAGGTAATAGTAGAAAATTCTAAACCTAATAATCTACCTACTGCCACTGCTGCCAAAGCATTACTTAAATTATGTTTACCCAATAACCTCAACTTTAATTGTCCCAAAATTTGGCCTTTTTCCCAAACACGAGCTAAGGTAACATTAGATTGGTAATGTACACAATCTACTTTATAGTGAGCGTCACTTTCGAAGTTAATACTATAACTAATAGTTGGCTGGAGTTTTTCTCTAACTGTAGAGCAGTCAATACAACCTACTAGATTTTGGCAGTTTTCTTTAAAAACTTGGAAAATTTCTACCACTTGATCCAAACTATCATAATGGTCTGGATGGTCTAACTCAATATTGGTCACTACACCAATATGAGCAGATAATTTAACTAAAGAGCCATCCGACTCGTCTGCTTCTGCCACCAGATAAGGACTTCTACCCAAACGAGCATTACCTCCCCAGGCGTCTACTTCTCCACCAATAACAATGGTGGGGTCCAAACCAGCCTCTAAAAGCATAAACCCAATTAAGCTGCTAGTTGTAGTTTTGCCATGGGTACCAGCTACAGCTATACTTTGATAATCCTGAATTAGGGCTGCCAATAAATCTGAGCGATGAAAAATTGGACATCCAAGTTCAACTGCTGCCTTATACTCAGAGTTTGTTGTATTAATTGCTGTTGAACAAACTACTTGTGGTAGTTGAGAAATTCCTTTGTGATTTTCTAATTTGACATTATGTTTTTTTGTTGTTACTTCTCCTAGACTTATGCAAGGAGTAAATTGAGATAAATTTAAGCTTGAATTGTTTGACAGAAATAAATTTTGTTCTTCAGTAGTTTGCTGAAATAACTCTAAATTTTTTGCTTCTTGGTGCCAGAATATGTGGGCTCCTATTGCTTCTAAGCGTCTTGTTATATGGCTTGATTTGATATCGGAGCCATAAGTAGGCAACTTGCGTTTAGCTAAAATATAAGCAAGAGCAGACATTCCGATGCCCCCAATACCAATAAAATGAAATGGTTTACCAGTTAAATCAACATATTTACTCATTAATTGCTCCTTAAAATCCACACACACCACACCCTTAACACGCGATATCATAGCAGTATTTTTTTTTTTTAGATAGAGTTTAGCAGTAATTTATTCAAAACATTGATTACCTTTGTGAATAGTCTCTATAATCTTGTGATTAATCTGTTTGATATCAAATATTTACTTATTGGCCCGTGTTTTTCCGGACATATCTCAAAAACTGTTTGAGGATTCATTATCTGGATTTTTTCACAAAATAACAAATATTTATGGTTTTATTACATAAAATAAAAGTTCTGAAAGTCTTATACAACTTATTCTATGTATATATGGTCTACTAATTTTAGTAGTAAAATATCCAAAGCATGAAAGCTTATTCAGTTTATCTCCGTGAAAAAAAATAGTTAAAAATAAGCTAACAATGTCAGATTTGCATCCCCCTTCGTAGTAACCCAATTTGATGTGAATAAAATATTTGTTCAAAAACTATTGAAACAAAAATAGCATTCGGTGGTAATGTTCACCTTAAAAAGCAAGGTAGCAAACTAAGAAGTATATTACATTCTCACAGAACTCAATTGATAGAGATGGTAGAAAAATATTCAGACTATACCCTAAATGAATACTTTGAATATTGGTTATAGTGAGATAACCAATTTTTGAGCCCTAGTATCATGTGTCGCTTTTTATATCGGTGAGAGCCGAAACTAAAAAAATGCAATCCTACCAGAAAAAACCATACGCAGAAGCCAATCGGCCATTGAAATAGTCAAAATTTTGAGGTATAAAATTGGGAAAAAGTGAAAAATGTAAAGCCTAAAAACTTAGTCTTCTTGAATGAAGTGGGTGTTTGATTGGGCTTAATACGTTTTATGTCTGCCAACTCTGAAACTTATGCACATTCTTAATCTAGTAGTAGAGTATTATGATTATTCACCATTTTCAAGAGGCAAAAAAGTTATATTTATTGAATAAGTTAGTATCACAAAATTGGTAATATCAATAACACTTAATGGGGTTTATATATGGTAAAAAAAAATATTTTTTTATATAACTTTTTTTGATGCCTAGTCTATGGGAAATAGCAGTAGTAGTAATGGATAATTTAGCAGCCCACAAATTCAAAATAATTGAAGCATTAATTTAATTCATTTGGGGTAAGTATAATGAATTTATCATCTTATTCATGGGAGCTTAATCCCATAGAATTATGGTGCTCACCATCAATTTTTTTTTGCTTGGGTTGAAACCTATCACAGCAAATATGGTCGATATAATATAAGCTAAGGATACTCTTTTTATTAAAAACTAATTACTTCAAAACTATTTTCCAAACTGTTTTTTTTGTTAATGTACCTCATAAACCACCGAATAAATGCTTATAACCCAAATCGGTTAATTGAAAAATAGAAATGGCAATGGTAAATAAGCTTCAGATAAAACCAAAACTATCAAATTATTGAAACCTTGATTGAGCAATTCATGTTATGAAACTGCAAAATAAATCCTAAAAATAAATCCTATACTCAACCATATTATAGCTATGAGAATATAGTATTTTTTGGAGTATTTTTCAATCTTTTTCCTACATCTACTTCTTCTAATTCTCCACTTAATAATACCAAACCTCAAAAGTCTTGCGATTTTTTTTGACAGTAGGGAATAGAAAGTAAGATTCGGTAATAAGTAGTTACTGTAGTTTGGCTCTATAATCCTTAAAAACTTTGCTTTTAATTATTTATTACCTAATAACTGAAGTATTGAACAAGTTGTCGCATTATTTTTAGGAATTAGTAACTTAAAATATAAATCGCGGGCGTCAATACTAAATGCCTTGTATCACCTATTCCGTCTCTACCGAACAATTATTTGGACTTTGGGAAAATCTCAGGTTCAGCTCATCTTAACAATCATTGACAAATAGCATCTTTTCTGAACCTATTGCCCTGAAAGTTTTTGAGATTAATTTAGTGAGAAAAATACATTCCAATTGTTAAGCCACGAAAACCGATAATATGAAAATTCTATGATCTTCATAATTCCTTAGAAAGCTTGTACTGCAAATAGATCATAAAAATATTTATTTGTCAATAAAATTTTAGGTGAGCTTGCCCTGGGGAAAATCTAAGTGTCGCGAGGATAAATCATTATTCCATTTTGGTTAATTGGATAATAAACAGTTGACTAATAGAGTAGGAGCAAAATTGTCTATTGTCTGTATACCGTAACCAAAAGTTTAATATGAAAAATATTGTAGTTTAAGTCTTTGAGGATATATAACCTCCATTTAAGATAAAACAGTAACTTTGTCAAGATTTATACCACAATTAGTACAACAGAACTTGAAGTTAACTGCATATTTGCTTTAATAAATTACTTGGAATCATAATTAAAACTACAAAAGAATATTAGATTACCACTTTGTTGTATGATAATTCTCAAGGTTAATTTTTTTTTAAGCTCTCCTGGGCAAAATTCATATAACTTCTTGAAAAATAAGGAATGTGGAGTTAAGCCCTCTTAGAGTTTAGAGCTGAAATAAATACAGCACTTTCTGTTTTTATGATGTACATGTTTGGCGATATTGATGCCCATAACACAAAAGTGTTACTGCTAACTCCTTGTACCTCATTTATCCTAAATCTGCTGTATCTGAAACTTTTGAAACTATCAATAAGTAACCGGTGGGGCATCTACGGGGACTTAAATCTTTTAACTGGGAATATATCCACTTAGCTGGATAAGTTTATTGAAAACCCTATACTGAAAATTTTTTTATTAGTATGTGGGACTGTCTAAAAATTTCAATTTTATAAGCTACTATTAGGAGGTAAAAAGTGATTAGAGTTGCCATAAATGGTTTTGGACGTATTGGACGGAATTTTTTACGTTGCTTGCTTACTCGTACAGATAGTCAACTCGATCTTGTAGCTGTTAATGATACTTCTGACCCCAAAACCAATGCTCATCTGCTAAAGTATGACTCAATGTTGGGTACTTTAAAAGATGTAGATATTAGTACGGATGAAAATTCTATTACAGTCAATGGTAAAACAATTAAATGTGTTTCTGACCGTAATCCTTTAAATTTACCATGGGCAGACTGGGGTATTGACTTAATTATTGAATCTACAGGTGTATTTGTGACTGAGGAAGGAGCTTCAAAGCATTTACAGGCTGGAGCTAAAAAGGTTTTAATTACTGCTCCTGGTAAGGGTGGACAAATTGGTACTTTTGTAGTAGGTGTTAATCATCAGGATTATAAGCATGAAGATTACAATATTATCAGTAATGCTAGCTGTACAACTAATTGTCTAGCTCCTATTGTCAAGGTCATCCATGACAACTTTGGTATTATCAAAGGTACAATGACTACAACTCACAGTTATACAGGCGACCAACGTATTTTGGATGCTAGCCACAGAGATGTACGAAGAGCCAGGGCTGCGGCGGTAAATATTGTGCCAACTTCTACAGGTGCAGCTAAAGCAGTAGCTCTAGTAATTCCAGAAATGAAAGGTAAATTAAATGGTATTGCGATGCGTGTTCCTACTCCTAACGTTTCTGTGGTAGATTTGGTTGCTCAAGTTGAGAAAAAGACATTTGTTGAACAGGTAAATGAAGTTATGGAGGTGGCTGCTAAAGGGCCAATGAAGGGAATCATTGAATACAGTGATTTACCTTTAGTTTCTATCGACTATCGTGGCCATGATTGCTCTTCAATTGTTGATGCTAGCCTGACAATGGTTATGGATGGGGATATGGTAAAAGTTATTGCTTGGTATGATAATGAGTGGGGTTACAGTCAGCGTGTTGTAGACTTGGCTGAAGTTGTAGCACAGAATTGGGCTGCCTAGTGTTTTTAAGTTTTGACTTTTTAAACTTTTAACAAAATCAGGAGTTACGGGGGCAAATCCGGAAACCAAGTTTTTTGGTAGATTTTTATTGTTAAAAACAATGATTTATTTTATAAACAGGGTTTCCCGTGTATAAGTTCTAACAATGAAATATCAAACTCCAAGTATTAAAATAGCCATGATCAGGTTTGGATTATAATGCAGGAGAAGATCACAATAAATAACTTTTTCAAAAATGTTGAAATCCTTGGCTAAGTGTAAGTTGCTCATTTGGGTATATTCCTTGGCTATCTATTAATAAGATGTCGGTGTTGTTTGTGGTTGTACCCACTATGGCTGCACCGACTCCAATCCTTTTTACTAATTCTTGGCCACAATTTGGTGGAAGGCACAAAACTAACTCGAAATCTTCTCCTCCATATAGTGCCCAGTTTAATGCTTGTTCATCTGAGACGAATTTAGTCAAGGAGTGAGGAATAGGAATTTGATTACGTTCTATCCTGGCCCCTATTTGGGATGCTTGACAAATCTGAATAATTGCATCTGCCAGGCCATCACTACTATCCATTCCTCCTACTAAAATAGAGTTTTTGCTACCTTTTGTAGCACTGAAACTATTTAAGGAAAGACAATCCCATAAAGTATCTAAAATGTCAAGCCTTGGTTTAGGTCTTTGGTGAGCCAAAATTAGGTCAGAACGTTCGAGTTCTGTGAGAGATTCACCTAGTTCTGGATAAAGTAATAATTCTAAGCCAGCCCTTGATGCTCCATGAACTCCAGTGGCAACAATTACATTTTTTGGTTGACAATTTGAGCGAAGAATGGTATATCCGCCATCTATTTGTCCAAAAGCAGTAATTGAGATCGTAGAAACTGGGGATCGCACAATATCTCCACCAACTATAGGAGTATTGTATGGCTGCAAGCATTCAGAAATACCTTGATAGAGTTGTTCGCACCAAGCAATGGGTGTATCCACAGTCAAACCAAGAGCGATCGTAATTCCAATGGGAAACGCTCCCATTGCTGCGATATCGGATAAGTTAGCAGCAGCACTACGCCAACCTACATCTTCAGGAGAGGTTGTGCGATCACTAAAATGTACTCCATCAACAAGTGTATCAGTTGTCACCACTAATGACTTGTTGGGTTGAGTTGGCAAAATGGCGGCATCATCCCCAATAATATTTTCTGGACAAAAATGGCGCAATTTTTTTAAAAGCTCTTGTTCGCTAATATCTTTAACTTTGAGCATGATAATTGATTTAAATTAATATTTCTGATTATTCTTTTTTCTTTCTTCCTATTTTAGTGTTTAATAGAGAGCTATAGTATACTGTAAAAAATCAATAATTTTTGCACCTACGATATTAATAGAAAATTTTATTATTTATAAATAGTTGATTAATTTGTTAATTTCACGAAAATCTCTCTTATTGATCTAAGCCCTTAAAAAAAAAGGGTCAGATTTAACAATCAGTTTTTTACCCTTAGTTGAAAATAGATTTATGGTAGATACTGGTGTATGATCCTAGACCATAATTAGGGCTGGCTAAATAAATATATAATCCTTATTTATAATTAGCTTAAGTGGTTCTAAACATTGAGAAAAGTGCCAAAAAATTATGAAATTAACATTCATCCTACTTGGAGTTTTCCCTGACCTAAGTCGAAAAAATTGAAAAATTTCGGGGTATTAAGCTTGTTACTAAACCAAGGGATAAATCTTTCTATAAATAGTAAATCCTATCTTTTACTTCCTCTTCCTCTCAAACTACAATTTATCCTGCACTCTATACAACGGGATAAATCGTGTAGTAAGCTACATTTTTTTTAGTTTAAATAATTAATGATAGTTTACAGTAGAAGATAAAAGAGGACTTATTAACATTACTTTAATAAATTTCCTGATCTATGAAACCTAGAATCATAGTTTGTGGCCTGGGTCGTACCGGTTACAAAATATTCCGTCTATTAAGACAGCAGGGTGCAACAGTTGTTGGCATAAGTGAGCGCCCACTCCGTGGAGAGGGTTCAGAAATTATCATCGGCAACTTTCGATCAGCATCTACTTTATTAGCAGCAGGTATTCAAAGTGCTCATACTCTGATTTTAACAGGGAAAGATGAATCTGTTAATTTGGGAGTTTTAATGTTAGCAAGGATTTTGAATCCTAAAATTCGGATTATTAATCGCTTGTTTAACACAAGTTTGGGCGATCGCTTAGATCATACTTTGACTGACCACACAAGCATGAGTGTGTCAGCTTTAGCAGCCCCAGTGTTTGCTTTTGCAGCACTAGGAAATCATGCTATTGGTCAGCTACAGATGTACAACCAGACCTGGCCTATGTACGAAGAATTAATCGATCATAATCATCCTTGGGTAGATCGTAAGCTAACTTCGCTTTGGGATGATCGTGATTTGATGTTAATTTACTACATACCAGTAGGAGATCCAATCGATCTAATCTCTGCAGTAGTACAAGAGCGAGAGTTAAAAGTAGGCGATCGAGTAATTATTGCTAGCAAACCTAGTATCCGAAATCGCAGACAAAATTTAATTCACAGCTTATTCAGAATATTTGGTAGACTTAGACAATTTCAGCGACATAGTAAATCTGCAGTCATCCTTAACTTAGCTCTTTTAGTAACAGTTTTAGTTTGTACTATTACTTATATTAGTATTAACCTGAATAATAGTTTCGTTGATTCTCTGTACTTTACTGTTGGTATGATTACAGGAGCAGGGGGAAATGAAAAAATAGCAGAACAAGCACCAGGTAGTATCAAAATATTTACCTCAATAATGATGCTTGTAGGTACAGCGATCGTCGGTATTTGCTATGCACTTCTAAATGACTTTGTATTGGGTACTCGCTTGCAAGAATATTGGGATGCTGCCCGCATTCCTGTACGCAATCATTATATTATCTGTGGGTTTGGTGGCATTGGTTTACATATTGCTAAGCAACTTATTGCTAGTGGTTATGAAGTAGTAATAATAGAACCCGATCCTAAGTGTCGATTTCTCAATATTGCCAGATCAATGAAAATTACTGTGATTGAGGGAGATGCAAGTTTATCTTCGACTTTAGAGGTTGCCAATATTGAAAAAGCCGAAGCTCTATTAGCTGTAACTGGTAATGATATTATTAACTTGAAAATTGCTTTGAGTGCCAAAGGTCTGATGCCGAAAGTATCAGTTGTAGTGAGAAATCAAGATCCGCATTTAGCCCTCATGGTACAACAAGTCTTTGAATTTGAATCTGTACTTAGTCCCACAGAATTAGCAGCTCCTGCTTTTGCTGCAGCAGCTATTGGTGGTAGAATTCTTGGCAATGGAATTACTGCAGATAGTTTGTGGGTAGCATTAGCCACTTTAATTACACCGGGACATCCTTTTTGTGGTAAACTTACTAAAAATGTGGCTCATAGTGCTGACTTTGTACCTTTGTATATAGAAAGCAACGGAAAAGAAATTCATGGTTGGGATTTGTTATCTGCGACTCTGAACTCAGGTGATGTTTTGTACTTAACGATGCCAGCTAATAGACTAGACAAACTGTGGAGAAATGCGAGTATACAATTAACGAGTAATGTAGTTGAATAAACAGAAAACCCTATCAATAAATTTTTAGGGCTAATCACTGTTGGTTATAATCTAATATTATCTATGATAATATGTAATTATCTTTCTTTATACTACTTGGATTCAAAACTGAATTAGACTAAAATAACCAGCCAAAAACATTGCTGGTCAAACACGAGCTCTGTAGTATGTCATGTAAATAAATTGGGGTTTGTGGTTAAGAAAAAACATCCTTTTTTCATAACTTCTCAAATCTCACCAAGTGTAAGATAAACTTTTCCAATACCATTGACTTATATAAGCTTTTGGTAGCTATGGTTAAACCAAAAACTGTTGGTATTATGAAGTATTATTATCTACTCCTCAGTGTGTTTTAAGGAATTTTTCATCAGCTTTTCAGTACTGTTTTACCAAAATGTCGGGAGTAGCTAAATTTCAAAAAAAAAGTAGGGGTGATAGCTTCACTCTTGATGTTTCCATAGTCACCCCAGTAAGAGGGCTGGGTCATAGGGTCATATTAAACTACGGCGAATTGGATGGGTTAAAACTTATGAAATATTACCTACCAGATAATGCTAATCCGAAGTTAGTAACTATTAGTTGAAAAGTAGACTATAAAGTAGAAAGAGAATCTATCACTTACTGATTTCTTGGTAGATGTAGTAGGTGTCGATTTATATGTCAAATCATTTTTCGAGTTATCCACTGGTGAAGTATTTGAAGGAACTATTCAAGAGCGAAAGTTTAGAAGCTAAATTATCTAGGCTACAGTACTTGAAGTAACATAAAGTTAAGTGTTCGTCTAACTGGATGCATGGCTTCTCTCAAAATGACTTAGTTACACATCGCAGATAGCTAATATTTGGAAAGATGCATTGCATAAACTAACTGCTTACTTGGCTTTTAACCACAGCCAGACAGTAAGAGAAGATCGTTATGTATCAGAAATGATATCAAATTACCACCCATATCCATTCCCTCGGTGGTAGGGAAACAACAGATATATTATTAATAACTATATCATCAAAAATTAAATAGTTATAATTTCCTCCCGTACATTAATAAGAATACTGTAAAATCCTTAGTTAACTTTTGATACGAATATTACTATTTGTACATTACTGTTCCAAATATCATTATTTGCACACTACCATCATTTTCAATGGATTATACACATATCCATCTTGGAATTGACCAATAATAAGCAAAAACAGGATATTCTGTTTTTCTCCGCTGATAAAGTCCTGACAATTTTCCAGTTTTACATAGCAATATTCGACAAATAAGGGGAGATCAATCTCAGTTTGCTTAATAGTTGTGACAACTTAAACATTTGACCTGAACCACCTATAAAAAGACGTTATTTGTGGATATCCAGGAAGCTGATCCAGCACAAATAGAATACAAATAGAATATCTTTTGTCATCGTTGACGGACTAAAATGCAAACTGATAAACTCCTGACAACACTTTTGAGAATAGTGAGGTAGAGTTTAATATTAATATCTCTTCCCTCCACTACTAAATTTGTAAAACTTTGTACCTCCAATATTTCAAAACTACTAAAGTGTGCTTAATAGTGAATATTATTTTAGCACTTGATTGATATTCAGTATTTTACTGACTTTTTTTGACCCACTCCACAATTCCATCTGCTAATGCTTTTGCTAATTTCTGTTGTTCTTGAGAATTCATAATCCATTCAAATTCATAAGGGTTAATCATAAATCCTAATTCTAACAACACAGAAGGAGCGATCGCGGGACGAGTTAAAGCCAAATTATTCCAAAATACTCCATAGGAAGGTCGGTCTAATTTTTCCACTAAATAATTATGTAAAAATATTGCCAAACTATGAGCTTGAGAATGATACCAAAAAGTACCAATTCCCTGAGTTTTTAGGGCATCTCCATAATCAGGTAAAGCATTATAATGAACAGAAAGTGCTAAATCTGGAACTTGTTGATTAATCATTTCTACACGGTCTTTAGGGTATAAATCTTCCTCTGCCTTTCGTGTCATATACACTAAAGCTCCTCGATTAATTAACTCATTTTGTAATAGCTTTGATATAATTAATGTCACATTTTTTTCAGGATAACCAGTCGGACCTATTGCCCCTAGATCATTCTCACTACCATGTCCTGCATCAATTAAAATTTTCATTCCAGTTAAAGGTTGAGTAGCAGAACTAATAACACTTTTTACCGCTGGAGGATGTCGCAAAGTTAATAGTAAAGTTGTACCAACATATTGTAATTTATAACCCCATTGTTGGTCTGTTTTTAAGTTAAACTTATATCTAACTGCCTGTTCATTTTGTACTGTTGAAGTCAAAACTGGTTGCCAGTCTAATCTCTCAATTAAGGGATCATCATCTAGGCGAATAGTATCAGTTTGAGCAGTAGTATTATGCAAAGTTAAACTTAAATAGCGAGCGCCCTGTTCAACTGTTACTGGCACCGGAACTTGCAGAGGAAACCTAATTTCCGTTGCACCTTGAACCTGACGAGCGATCGCACTCCGAATCACCGAACGCGGTGGTGTTGCATCTGTAAATATCCTGGTCTCGTTTGCTTTGATCCACCCACCATAGTCAAGGCGTAAATAATCTCCCTCTTTCCCTGTAATTAAAGCTTTAGTACCTTTTGGTAATGGTGTCAAGCGTGAATAGGTGGTACTGGGTCCGGTTCTGGCAACTCCCTCTTCTACTGTCACCTCAGCTATTTCAAACGTAGTTGGAGAAAGAATACTCACTTTTCCCGGTGCTTTTTGAGTCACTGTTTTCCCCATGAGACTAAGTTGAAACTCAGGTTGACCTAACTCTCCTGGTGTTTCTACTTTTGTACAACCTTGATAATAGTCTCCCCCAGAGGGAAAAGGTTGATTATCTCCTGTTAATACTGCTAAATTTCCTGGTAAATTTACTATTTGAGATTGGGCAAATAGGGGAATAGTTTGGGTAGCTAATAATACAGAAATATTAGCGTTTGGAGGAGCGATCGCCTGAAAACAAATCAACTCCCCGGGCATTCTAGCAATATCTTTTATCGGAGTCAAAGAATCTTGAGTAAAAGCTACCCCTACTGGTAAAGGTGGTTGATTTGAATTGCGTGTTATTTTTAAAATAATCTCTTCATTTTGATGTTGTACAGTAAATATATTTTCCCCTATTTGTAATGGAAAAGTAGGAGCAAAATGACCCATTCGACTACGCTCATTAATTAGTTTTCCATTAACAGTAACTTCAGCTTCTGGAGAAGCTGTACCAATTAAGAAAATTCTGTCAGAAGTAGTTTTATGATTGGGTGAAGGATAAGCAATAAATAGAGATTTTTTCCTTGACTTGGAGTCCTGTGGAAGTTGATTATTATCTTCATAATTTTGTGACATAGCATTAGGAGAAATGATATTTATTAGTCCTAAAAATATTATTAACTCTAGGGTAGATAAACTAATAATTTTCCTAAATACTTGGAAATTTATTGCTTTTCTTATAACCATTAGCAGTGGATTAAAATTTCCCATATTACTTTCTTTTTTTTGAGTTGATATTATTTAATTTTACCAAATTTTTCTTTTGAGAATTTGAGTTAAATTAAAATTTTTTTCCTTAACTTTTTAAGAGTTTTGTTACACAAAAGATAAAAATAGAGTATAAATAGCGACATATACTACAAGAAATCTCCACCCACACCAATATGAGTAAGTTTCAGTCCAAATCCCAATACAGAGCAAGTAACTAATCGGAATATGACCATGATGTACAATGAGCCAATAGTAAAATCTTTGTAAGTATTTTGCCTGCTCAATGTGTGCCTCAAAATCAGCTTTATTACTGTAATTTATACTTGCTAATCATAAAAAAACTAGGAAAAGGTATTATATATCCAAAAATACCGATATATGCTTATACAAACCAGATTTCTTTGCCTTTGTATAAAAATAATACTACCTAATTTGATATAATACAGCACTACAAAGACATTATTGATGAAAGAAACATTATGACCGAAAAAACCAACAATTCACATAAGTGGTAACTACCATAAAGACCGACGAATCATAACAGATAACAAAGGCAATATGGTTGAAAAAAATGCAGGTAATAAAGGTAATATGGTTGAAAAAAATGAAGGATATTTCATCTAATACTCTCCTGAATAAAAGCAAGATTTAGCCGAAACTGCTGCTGAGATTCAAAAACTACTAGAACAATTGGAGAATACTTACTCAGTAGAAACTACGACAGAAAAAATGACAATTGCAACAAAAGCCGTTGAGGAAATTGAGAAGAACCAGGGTTTAACACAGCGAGTTATTAATACTTTAAAAACAGTCGGTGCGGCAGCGTTGGCAAAATTCCTAAGCCATCTAGCTTCTAGTTTTATAATCGTAGCTCTTGATGATTGGCAAAAATCAAAAAAAAGGATTAGTTAGTAATAATTGAACCAAATAAGAGCGAAGGGGATATTAAAACTGATGGTGATTATTATCAAGACCGTCGGCTAATTTCTAATAGTAAAGGCTGTGTTGTGGAAAATTTTAAGGATAATATATCCCTAGACCAAACTGATATTAAAGCTCAAGCAAGTTATTTTTTTAAAAAAGTCGAAAAAGTTGTTATCCACAATCAAAATAACAATTATGAAACAAAACAAAGTAACAACAAATCAGACACTCAATTGGCTTTTGTGATAACTGGAAGTATTGAAGAGGGAAATTTAACTAGAGCTCAATTAAATGCTGCTGTGAAAGCTTTACAAAAAAATAAGTGGGGATGCGTCTTTGGAAATTGAGTTTATTGAAGAAGGGAGTATCAAAATTATATTAAAAGGAATTATATTAAAAGATTCAAATCAAGGTTTAAATCAAATAAAAGAACTGTTTTTATCTGATGAAATTGCTGACGATCCTGCTGTTTTAGAAGCTGTCCATGAAGATTTTTTTTTGTTGATGCAGTTCGACTTTTAACTGATTTAAAAAAAATCAAAAGATAGAGGAAAAATTTCAACTTGTAGCACAAATTAAGGAAAGGGAAAGGAAAAGTGAGTTTAGTTCGGAGCTAGCTAACAGAAAAACTAAACTGATAGAGAAAAATCTGAGAGGGTCAGACCTCAGAGGGGTT
This sequence comes from Trichodesmium erythraeum GBRTRLIN201, assembly GCA_018457135.1. Lineage (GTDB taxonomy): Bacteria > Cyanobacteriota > Cyanobacteriia > Cyanobacteriales > Microcoleaceae > Trichodesmium > Trichodesmium erythraeum. Next base: position 40,029 of record JAGGDU010000046.1, read on the forward strand.
GACCTGGTAGGTGCAAATCTGAGTGGGGTTAACTTAAGGTATGCTGATTTGAATGGGGTTTATTTGAGCTTAGTTAATGTCATTAATACCAAATTTAGCAATCTTTAATTTTTAAAAGAAGTAAAGCAAGACTTCATTATCCGTGGTCATTTGCGCAGATGCTTAGAAGGAATTATTGAGGATGGATGGAAGACTTTAGAAGAAATCAAACAACTGGAAGAAAATAAACCTGCTTTTTGTCATGCTAAAATGTCTATTTTTTCTAGTGAACAACCCTTAATTACAAGAGTAAAAGAACTTATTGAATTGGAATTAGTTATAAACAAGCAAAAAGTAGCTTTAGTCATGAATATTTTCTCACAAACAGCTCAAGAAATAAATGTAAAAATATTTGATTTTTAAGCAGTTTTTTTCATGCCTAATCATATATTAATCAGCAGCTTTTTTCATGCCTAATCATATATTAATAATAGGTATTAAACCATTCACACAAATGTAAATTTTTCAGAATTAATTTTTTTTAAATAGTTATAATGCAAGAAAAATATCTTATTTACAAGCTTGTAAGCACCAATGGTTACTCAAAATAAATATTGGTAAAACTTGAAGTTATTAAACATCAATATTCTTATAAAAAAATCAGAAATTACAATTTATTTTCCTCCGGAAACTTTCCTAAAATATTACCATAATTGGCAGTTTCAATATAGAAATATACTGTTAAATCCCAGGGGGTAGTTTATATCAGGTCAAAGAACTATTTCTGTTGAGCAATGTAAAATATTTTCTCGACAACTTAAAGTAGAGCTTGATACTTGGCTAAATCCTCTAAAGGAACAATTAAAAAAAATTCTTGCCCTAAAACCAGGAGATGTTATTCATTTTCTGTTTTAAGGTAAAGACCAAGAATTATATAACTTAAATCGTTTACCTTAGATTTCATGGGATTTATTTCCTGAAAAATGTCAAGTAAAGGTAGGAAGAAGGTAAAGAATTAGAAAAGTTACGAGGAGCATATCCTTTTTTTCTTAATCAACTTCAACGTCGATATTTTGTCAATATTTGGAATAATAACTGGGATATTTTTTGTTTTCTGATCACAGCAAAATAGAAGGAAACACAGGCTTACTTACTCTGAAAAGAGATAAAAATAATCAAGAAATAAATCTGAATATTGAAGAAATTTTAGCAACTTTAACAAAAGCTATTAATAATGGGTTAAAGCTGGCAATTTTTAATTCCTGCGATGGATTAGGATTGGCAAAATTCATCCAAAATTTAACTCTTCTTCATCCCTCTGTTATTGTTTGCTAAGAACTTGTACCAGATAGGGTAGCTCAAGCTTTTATTAAACATTTTTTTAAGTCTTATCAAGATGAAAATACGTGTTTATATACTGCGGTTTTAAATGCAAGAAAAAGGTTAGATGAATTAGAAGGAAACAATAACCAAAAACTTAAGGATGCACTACCGGGAGCCACTTGTTTACCTATCATTATTCAACATTATCAAATATAACCGCTAACTTGGAATCAACTACGTGGCAAGCGCTCTGAAGAAATACCAACTCATCTGGAGCGTCAAAAGTTACTGAACAGAATCAAAACTTACTGGTTAGAAAATATATTAGAGAAACGTTTACAGGAAAAGGTGGTACTAAACCTGAATTTAGAAAAACGTTTAAATTTAGTAAAAAATGCTGCCAAAACTGAAACTCCCGAATAAAAAGTCATCCCCTTATCTCCTAGCACTAAGATAATTGATTTTTTTAGATAAAATAGAAACGCTTTTGATTTTAGGGGAACCAGGAGCAGGTAAAACAATAACTTTGTTAGATTTAGCTCGCGACCTTGTTGAATTTGCTGAAGATGATTCAAATTATCGAATTCCTGTTGTGTTAGAGCTGACTTCTTGGAGGGAGAAGCTTTATTTGCAAAATTTTAAACCTTTTCCCAAAATAGCCCAATTATTAAAGTAGGCTTAAAAATAAAAGATCAAATTTTAGAAATTGATGGTGTAAATTATAGATATGACTGACAAAATGAGTAATGAAGAAAAAAGAAAATTTTTAGATAAAAAAGTTGGAGAAAAAATGGTTATAAAAATTGCTCGCCCTGGTTTGATTATTGAAACAAAAACTGTAAGTATTACACACTCCTTAATTGACCTTTATTTAGAAGAAAAAATAGATTATGTTTTTGTAGGAATATTTGATGATAGAATCCTGAGCTGGAACGACGTTTTAGGTTGATATGATGTTCATCAGTCTTATCAGTTAAGGGGATATGCTTACTGCTATATTGGTAATGAGGAAAAAGGAAGGATGAATTGGAGAATCGCAGCAAAGCTTTTCTCTGATTCCAATGCATCTCCTAATGCTGATATTTTAAACAATCTTATAGAAAAATTAGATAAAAATCAAAAAGAGCAATCATGTATAGAAAAATTGGAAGGTATTGTTCTGAACTAGAAAATTTTTAATAGATATCTCCCATCATAAAAGTAATAAAAAATAAAACTCATTATTGCTCTGCTGATAATTTTTCTTTATTGGTGCATAAACTAGCCCAAAGCGCGATTCCAACAGAACGTTGAGGAGGTTTTTCCCAGTAATGTTTGCTCATACATTTAATCAAAAGGCTTCCAACTTGGATTCAAATTTTTTAGGATTTAATCGGTGTTTATGCTCTTTTGAACCTATCTTGTTTTAAGGCTCGTTCAATATTTAGCATTTTTCTAGTCAATTTTTTCTTCAGTCATTTTATCTTATTTCCCAACAACTTTAGTATATGTTGATAATTCTACAATTACTTCAATTTCCTTTACTCTCACACTTTTTTTATCCAACTATACAACAACTATTCAACCAGATTTGATATAAAGATTTCAGGAGCTAGATTTTTTTGATAACAAAAAAAAAGTCATCTTTTCTTTCGCGATATCATCGTCTACCCGGATTGATCATAAACAGAGGAATTGAGAAATACATAAGCCTTGGCATAGTTTAGTTTGAAAAGTCATATACTTGTCAAATAAGAGTTGTCACAAAAGTTTGTTATGACAGAATGTAATTACTCAATTTTTAGCTAAATTATTCAGATTCTTCCTCAGAAAAGTAGTATTTTTTTTCTAGTTTTAAGATTACTATAATTTTGGTAGCGTCTCCCAGTATATAAAATTAATTTTTGATAAATTCGGGTCAAATATTAGTGAAAGTCAGATATTTTTTCGGATTAAAAAAACTTTAAATAAAGGATTTTATTTTAGTTAATTAATAACTTGTACAGTGAAGTTTTAAATATATCCGTCAATACCTGGCTAATAAACATTCTAATCCTAGAAAAAGAGTTAATTTGTTTAGTTGGATTTTATTGAAGCTATTTATCTAATCAGTAATTATTTTCCTCATATTCATTCAGGAATTAACCCTTAAGGAAGTAATGTTCAGTTTTAATACTATAAATATCTATAATTTACTTAATATTTTTAAATAATTCCTCATATTTGTATAGAAAAACTTATTGTTGTTTATTCTTGAGATATTAAATTGATGCAAATTAACAAGATATTAGCCAGAAGCAATCAAGTTATAAACGAAAGTGATATCCTAATCTCTAAGTAGTTCAATCACAAAATTTATCTTCTATTTAAATCACTTGATGGCCTTGACAAAAAGAAAAAAATAGTATAATAATAAATTTATAACTAAATATCATGATTAATAAAAATTAAGGAAAGACACTAGATATAGTGCTTAATAATTATGATGTTTTTGTATTTAGTTAGAAAATTTGGATAGTGTCCTCAAGCTCTGTTATACTTTCTGTCGCCAGAGAAAAATTGTTTCGCTACGCGATCGTCTCATCAACATAAAGATTTGAATTGCTGAAAAAAAATTGAGTCAAGTCTTTCTATATTAATCAAGTATTATGATGTATAATCAAAAAAATTTTACAAAGACTTTAAAAATGGACTTTGATTATATACAATATTGTTAGCATTTAATAAGTAGTCAGAAAATTTATACTATTACAAATCTGGCGAATTATCCTCAAAAAGTTAGTTATGATCGGATTAATCGTTATTTTTAAAATCTTGATTTAGGGAGTAAAGTTTTATGGCAAAATATCAAAAAATAAATTGAAAAGACTAAATCTACACATGAAGATTTTATTTTTGACGATACAGTTAGAAATAAAATATATTCCCAAAAAATTGATAGTTTTTCTGCTCTAAAAGAGGAAGTTTTCCGATGTCAGCATAGTGCTAATAAACATACAGTAATTCGTGGAAGCTTAAGTAGTTAATTACTTATATTTTTATCCAAAAATAGAAAAATTGGGGAAACTTAGATGATCGTATTTATAACCCAAAGAGTGATAAGAAGAACCAAAAAGGACTGACGCAGTACCGTTACATATGATGTATTTTTGGTGATTTTTGCAGATTTTTACACTATAATTAGTTACTTTGGGTAAGTCCTGTCAAATATATTATGTAGAATAAATAATTATTGATGTGCTAAAAGTAATAAAATACTAGTAAAAAAAGTACCAATGGATAGCTAGTATGCAACTAAAAGACTCATAGCCTTCATAGATAGCTTAATTAAAATCTACTGTTTTCCTTTAAAAAAGAATTGTTGAGTAGACAAGACAGGGGGTGTACTATACTATTTCTAAAAAACTTTTCTATCCGCATCTTCTATAGAAGACTAACTCCTAACCTTGACGGTGGATGGAGAATAATTGAATGCAAAGTCTGTACGTCGAAGGGAGTAGGGTTAGAGGTGTTGCATACAACGTCCGTACAATACAACCTTAATAACCTAAAATTAGTATTAATTTAGTTAAAGTGAGGAAGAAGGTTATCAGTACTTAATGTTAATTACTTAATAACTCGTATGCTATCTAAGCATAGCATTAATGTATGGGAATTGGTATAAAAATATAAAAATATAAAAATATAAATCTGGAAAATTAATATGTTGTAAATCAGAATTAATCTCAGGAAAAAATGATTAAGATTAGAGATTTTCCTATAGATAAAAAAAATAAAATTATTCTAGGCTAGTGTTTCCACAAATGTAACAGAATATATAGAGACTAATTATTTTAATCAATCCTCTACATTATATGTGCAGTTTTAGTGACAAACTATATGTAAAATATAAGCATTTTACGGCATAATTAAGCAAGTAATATAAGTTTAGTTTTTCCAATGCTTAAAAATAAGAATTCAAAAAAAATATTGCTTGTATAATATTGTTTGGTAATTATTTTAAAAGCTAACAAAGGAAAATAGAAAAAACTATTGATAAAATAAAAAAATGAATTACTGTAAAATTATTGAAGCAAAAAAAATATATATAGTATAGCAATAAAATTTCAGTTACTTGGAAAAAATTTTGATGTTGATATATCAAGCAAAAATTAATCGTTTTTACAAATGTTTTTATGGTAAAAAAAACTCGAAGTAATGGCAATATAATTGATAGTAATTGCCTCTGATTAGTGTTAGTTATATATATATCTTTTGGCATCAATCCTAAATTTTTTAGTATGCTAATTAACTAGGATTGACTTAACTAATCAAAATATAGTTAGGTTAAAGTGTCTCTAATATTTATCAGGAAAATTATTAAATATTGATCAAAATCTTTAGAGTCAAATAACTAAAGACTAGGCATTGTAAAAATAGTCAAAATTTGGGATTTAGTAGTTATGAAAATTCTAGTATTAAGTTGGGAGTTCCCACCGAGAATTATAGGAGGAATAGCACGTCATGTTGCAGAACTATACCCAGAATTGGTGAAATTAGGACATGAAGTTCATTTAGTTACAGTCAAGTCTGGTGAAGCACCAATGTATGAAATTGTAGAGGGAATAGAAGTCTACAGAGTGCCAGTTGGACCAAGCCACAACTTTTTTCATTGGATAGGAAATATGAATGAAGCTATGGGTCGTTATGGAGGAAAACTAATTAAAGAAGAGAAAAATTTTGATATAATTCATGCCCATGATTGGCTAGTTGCAGATGCGACTATCGCTCTTAAACATATCTTTAAACTACCACTAATAGCTACTATTCATGCCACAGAAAATGGTCGCCATAATGGTATTCATAATCGTAGCCAACAGTATATTCATGAAAAGGAAAAAGAGTTAATTTATAATGCTTGGAGAGTGATTGTTTGCTCAAACTATATGCGAGGAGATGTAACAAGAACTTTAGATAGTCCTTGGGACAAAATAGACGTAATTTATAATGGAATTTGTCCTGAAAAAAAACCTACTCTAAATCAGTTTGATTATCTACATTTCCGTCGGCATTTTGCAACAGATGAAGAAAAAATTGTTTACTACTTAGGTAGAATGACTCCAGAAAAAGGTTTGTCAGTGTTAATTCATGCAGCACCTAGAGTAATTGAAGAAATGGGAGATAGGATAAAATTTATTATGATTGGTGGTGGCAAAACTGACTATTGGAAACAGGAAATCTGGAATTTAGGAATTTCGGAAAGATTCTATTTCACAGGGTTTATGTCTGAGGAAAAATTAGATAAATTCCAGGCGATCGCAGATTGTGCAGTATTTCCTAGCTTATACGAACCGTTTGGTATTGTTGCCCTAGAAAGTTTTGCAGCAAGGGTGCCAGTGGTGGTTTCAGATACCGGTGGTTTGCCAGAAGTGGTAGAACATGGTAAAACGGGTATTGTTACTAAAGTTGGTAATCCTACTTCTCTAGCATTGGGTATTCTAGAAGTTTTGAAAGGCCGTAGCTTTGTCAAAGAGTTGGTGAATAATGCTTATCAGGAATTAGAGAATAAATTTTGCTGGGGTAAAATAGCAAAACAAACTGATAGAGTGTATCACAGAGTACTAGCAGAAAGGACGCAAGTGACTTGGAAATAGAAAGTAGAGGAGTTGGTAAGTTTGTAAGTAGTTCGGTAATAGAAAGTAGAAGAGTTGGGGATGATATTTCCCTAATTCCCAATGTTTAATGCTTGTTTTTTTGTAGTGGTAAAAAATAAAAAATTACAGAATTAATCTTTAAAAATATGACTACTCAGACACTCAACTAAACATTCCTAATTATAAAGGTAAAAGTGGTACTTATGGTAGCACTAACAGTACTGATTAAATGAATAGTGGCAGCATTCAAACAATGATTGATTAAACACAATTGTATCGGGTAATTATAGCTAACTTTAACTTTGGTAGTCAATTGTTTTCATAGTTTTCAAAGACCAGAAGCAGCAAAAAATGCCACTGAAAAGATTGCGGTTTTATCAGTTATGACTTTTGATGATGGTCGATAATAGTACCTTCAAAAAATGGTTTAAGAGTTAAAAGTTCTAAAGACTCTGTAAGAGTTGATTTATCTATTACATGGAAAATACTAATTTTTTTGTTGTTTTATGAGTAAATTAATCACTTTCTGGTTCTTTTTATCCAACTATTACATCTACTATTTCTGTTGCTCAATATTAGTTATTATTTGTGTTTTTTATATATAACTCTTATTTTTGCCTAAATTATATTGTTTCTGTTGATAATTGTTATTTAGTCTATATCTACTCTTTTCTATACTATCTATAATTAATTTTTGTTCTTTCAACATTTATTGTATTGATAAATATTCATCTTATTTTTCCTGAAATTTTTCTAATAAGCTGAGTGATAATAATTATAGGAATATATCTATCCAATAATCAAAAATATTGTGAGCAGTCTATTAACTAACCCCCAAGTTTATTTCCAGTATGAGCAAATGTCAGTACATGATATAATCATATAAAATTAATATGATTTATTTCGATGTTTTGAAAATCTTTTTTTTCCTCCTCCTGATTAGATTAATTTTTTTTTATAATAGCGATCGCCTTTCTTTTTCTGATTTTATATTTTGAGTGTTTTTTATTAGACATCTCCAAAAATCTCAATTTTAGAGCTGCAGGGTAAGGGTTGGAGAACCTCCAAGAATGGGACTTATTGCATAAGATTAACTGAATCAAGCAAAATTCACTAGAAAAATTCTTTTTTATAAATTTTTCCTAAAAATCTCTAAAAATTTATTCCTTGTTGTCTGGTACCTGTTGCCTACTCTACCAAGAAGTATATTAAATAGTTGTGCAAAATGAATTACACATATTTGAGCAAGTTATTTATAGTATAAAAGACAAATACATTATATAATGAACATCGATTAAGTCTAATGATTAAATTTACCTCCTAACTATTTTCTGAGCAAAGAAAAAGGTTAGGTTTTTATGATTAGTAAATTATTAGTTTTATACCAAATATAAGCCTACTATTATTTAATACTCGTAGTTGCTTGACGTAAAGATTTAATTGTGGCGATCGCCTGTTCTGCTACTAGATCTATTTCTTCGGCAGTATTAAACCGCCCAATACCAAAGCGCACAGAAGCATAAGCTAACTTTTCTGAACGCCCTAAAGCTTGCAAAACATGGGAAGGTGAGATTTTGGCAGAAGTGCAAGCAGAACCAGAAGAAACCGCCATCACACTTTGTAAGCCCAACAATAAAGCTTGGCCATCTACACCCTCAACACTAATGTTTAAATTTCCTGGTAAACGCTGAGTCGGATGTCCGTTGAGAAAAATATTTTCTAATGTTTGTAACTTCTCCCATAACTGTTGTCGTAAACTAGTTAACCGTTTTGCCTCCGACTTTATTTCTGCTAACGCCAATGCCACCGCTTTACTAAAACCAACTATTTGAGGCGTACACAAAGTACCAGAACGTATTCCTCGTTCGTGTCCACCTCCATGTATTTGAGGCGCTATTTTGACTCTCGGATGGCGACGACGCACATAGATAGCACCAATACCTTTTGGTCCGTAAATTTTATGGGCAGTTAATGACATTAAATCAATATTCATTGCCTGTACGTCAAGAGAAATTTTACCAATAGCTTGTGCAGCATCAGTATGGAAAATAATCGAATTTTCTTTGCATATTTCTCCTATTTTTGCTAAGGGTTGTAAGACTCCAATTTCATTATTTGCTGCCATAATAGATACGAGAATTGTATCATCACGCAAAGCTGTTTCAAGACGAGTTATATCGATAATTCCATCTCTATTTACAGGTAAATAAGTTACTTCAAATCCCAAATTTTGTAAATAGGCACAGGGGTCGAGAACTGCATTATGTTCAGTAGTGATCGTAATAATATGTTTGCCTTTATTAAAGTAAGCTTCAGCTATTCCTTTGATGGCTAAATTATTTGATTCTGTTGCACCACTGGTAAAGATAATTTCTTCAGGACTAGCATTAATACCTGTAGCCAAAATTTCTCTAGCTTTTTTCACTGCTGCTTCTGCTTCCCAACCATATTGATGGGTAATGCTAGCGGGGTTGCCAAAATGTTCTGTGAAGTAGGGCAACATTGTTTTTAATACTCGTTCATCAAGGGGAGTAGTTGCATTACAGTCGAGATATATAGGACGTTTAAACATAGCGATCGCTTAATAATTAGTTAATTATTTTATGTTCTCATATTTTATAGTATCAAAAACTAGGTTCTTGGGAGCAAATTTAGGTATTGTGAGATGTATCATACGATGTCTAGTTATTATACATAACATTTTTTCATTCCTTTCTAATACTTCTAACTCCTGTCTTCTGCTTTACCTTCAGAAATATTGGTTTTGTCTAAACCGAATTTAGTTATAATACCGTTTCTTAAAAGTAATACTCCCATTAGAAGATAGTAAAAATAAGTACATAAATCACAAAGGTTAGTTAATAATAAATAATGCTTAATAAATAGTATTTAGAAATATAAAATCTAAGTATATAGTAACCCTAAATCATTAGTAAAAATTACTATTTTTATTGACAAATAGTTCTAACCATTCCTGCTTTTGCTTTCTACCTTCAGCATAGGTGCCTTCTAATCGCTTATCTCTTTCACTTTTAAGATAGAATTACTATATAATTGCCATAATACTAATACTATTTATCAAAAGTACTACTAGATTTTAAAATTAATAGAAATAAATATAAAAATCACAGAAGTTAATTAGTAATATAACTACGTCAATAAATCTTATTTGGAAATAGAAAATTTAAGTATAGTAAAGTTTTTAAGAAGTCGTATAGTCAATTTTATTAGCATTTTTAGGCTAGGTTTCCTCTATAAACAACTTTCTTGACAAGGTGTTAAGGAAACCCAAGAATTTAGGTAAAATAACTTGTAGGTGGGGTTGACATTAGGAAAACCAAACAATATAGAGTTTTTGGGTGTGGGAAAATTGAAAATGCTCAAAAGCTTACTCTTTATAGTTTTCAGTTTTTTTTATATTAAAAAATATGCTTTAACTTTGACATGATATGGATTTTAGCCTTTTTTTATTGCTTAATTCCCAATAACTCTAATATAAATAATGCCACTATTCTATTAGTGGCATTATAAAACTACTATAGAGTTTTTACTGACAATTACCACAGCCCTCTTACAGGAGCTGGAGGAATAGGTCGTGTAATAGGAGGTGGTGGTTGAAGCGGTGGAAACTCTAAAGATGGTGGACCTTGAAAGTCATATCGTGGTACATTAACTTTTATCCTTTCGTAATTATAATCTGGGATAACTTTAAAAAAATCAATACAACCACAAGGGTTTTCTGGGTTATCATCTTTTTTACCAACAACTGCATAAACCCGCATTCCAGGTACTAGACCTGCTATCTCTATATTGTGCTTAGGGGAAAAATATAGACTTCGTAGTTGACCACGTTCTTCTTCAGGAATTGTGACATAAGTTGGTTCACCATTATTTCCTGCAATTCCAGGAATGCCTAATTCTTCTTCTTCATCTATAAGAATTGTGACTACATTACCAACGATACCTTTAACATAGCCCACAACCTCAATTTGGTTTCCTCCCCTAGGGCGAGATCTTTCACGTTGAGCAACTAACTCAAGTTCAGGAGCCGCGATCGCAGGATAAACTGCTCCTAATGTAATTAATACTGACAAGCAACCACTTGTCAAAATTGTCTGTTTTGGAAGACGCATGACTACCTCACAAAATTTTACCCTGGCCTTAAGTCTGTTTTTCTATCAAATCTTGCCATTTAGGGCAAAGTTTTCAAAACAGGTATAGCTGGACAGTAGTTAGTTTATCGGCTATTTTATCAAACCTTGCTCTTTATAGCGGGATTTTAATTAAAGCCTCAGCCAAAAATTTATCACTAACAACTATTTTTGACAAGTCATTTCAATTTTAAATTATAATATCAGTACCTACCGCTGAAACGATGAGCTTAAAATACTGAATCAAATATTTTGTCATCTTCTATCTAATATGAAGTTTCATGAATTATAGTGATTGTAAATAAGAATGAGACACTATTGGGCACAATAATTACTAATAATTTCATCAAGATATTTGTTAATAGGTGAATACATTCTAGCTCTTTTTAATGCACTAAAATCATGTTCTTAGTCATTTAAATCAGGAGAGTATTTTGGCAAAAATAGTAATTGATGACCCCCTGCTTCTACTAATTCTCTAATAACCTTTTTTCGTTAGAATTGGTTAATTCTCTATAATTAGTACACTGGGAATTTTTCATGAGGGCAATAAATCATCATTTAACCATTATTCAAATCCTACGGTATTTAGGCTTCCTTTGAATATAATTGTTGCCATTAAATCCTTTTAATTTTTTATTTTCCAGGCTACTAAATTTTATCTTTTTCCTCATTTTACTTCTGGCTCATCATCAAGTTTTTTCCCTTTTTTTGACCAGGCATAAATACAGTATTGATTATCTTAAAATCCTGGCTCATAAATTAATACAAGGCTTTTAATCCCAATTTTTTTGATAATATTTCGTAGTTTCTGATAATATTTTATTCTTTCTTATCTATTTATTTGTCTATAACGAAGTTATTTTTTTTAAGGAAATTTTATTCTTTTCAAAGCATAAAACATAGCTGTAGAATAAACTCCAATTTTTTTAGCTCTGTCTGCTAATGAGATATTTTTTATTTGCTTTTATATCTTTTGATAATTCTTTCCAATCTAATTTTCTTTAACGAACTTTTACCTTAGTTGCTTCCAATTTTGGGGGGGGGGAGATAACTATTTATATATTAAGCTATTCTTATCCCAAATATATGAACTACTTCGGTAAGTATACCACCATTTCCTACAAAATTTATGACTTTTTGTCTTAAGTCTAAACTGTAAGGCATGGTTAAAAATAGTTTCTAGTTGAGTCGATTTTATTCTACTCAATTTTTGTCTCAATCTTAATTAAAACGACTATAACTATAATAAAAATGCTTTTCTTATATCAACTACTCCCCATTCCCAATTCACTCAAACTTTCCTAAAGTGGTTATTCAAAGAGACATGATATCAGGAGAGTTGTTAAAAATACAGAAGGAGATAGAGAGATAGTCATAACTGGGAAATTTTGGCACCCTAAGTCTGGAAACATACCATATTTATCAACTGAAAGACTTACCACTGCCGGCAAGGGTTACCTAAAAGCGGGCAAAATTTCTTAACACAACAGTTTTACTATTCAAGCCTTGTACTTAATGATGTCCGATCCCATGCTGTATCCTTGAAAGTCAATTAATTAATTGTTGCCATTTAAACTAATTGAAGCAGATAAGCAGGTAAACAAAATAAATTGCACATTTTGAGTAGATAAATGAGAAAATTTATAACTAAATAGGGTTAGCACATCTATTATCTATGGGCTAAGGTTTTTTGTAGGTCAACAGGTGAGCAGGTTGACACGGATGAATCCTTTAGTCAGCAGGTCCGGTATAGTAGGAATTGTCCCCTGCTTTTTCTGCTGTCAATATGCCCATTCATCAAATCTATGCATGAACTTAAGTAACCGAACTTATGGTATTTTTTGAAACTTCCTAATTTGGCTTAGGTATAATTTGTATCAATGTTTTGAGAATTCATCAGCAAGTCCTAAGTAGCCAAGCAAAATTAATTTTATATTTGCAACTTTTGTTAAGTAGGTAGACTCAATTATTTTTATCTACTTATAGAGTTTAATGGTATATTTTTTTCCCTACTCCCTACTCCTACTATCTATCTGAAAAATGTTAAATTAATTTAGCACAGGTAATTATCTCCGCAGAGAGTAAAACGAAGTGTAAAGAGGCAATTCTCTTGAGTTTCGACTACACTAATATGTTGTTATATAGTAAGATTTATTAGTGCTTACCTACTTAGAAGCTGAAATATAATCCCTGTATAAACATCACCCTTAGTCAATAATTATATGTAGGTGCTTATTTAGTGAGACTACTAAAAAAAGATTCGTAATTATTAAAAATATCAGTAATTATTGATTAGTTGTTTCTCCTGCCTTTACTTTTCTGTCTCCCAACATATATTCTTTTTCAATATTAATAGCTTCTATCCCCTCATTTGCCATCAAATCAAACATTGATCCTAATTGCACCCAAATCAATAAAGCAGTTGGAAATACTACTATTGCACCCATCAGAATAGATAACCATTCAATAATATTAAATACAGAAAGACTAGCTGCCACACATAAAAAGACAAATAAAGTAGTCCCTAAATAAGTAGCTATTATATTAGGTGTTTGATGATCTATTTTTCTTTTATAGTTTTTGCCTTGAGACCAGAGAGTTAATTTATACTCCAACATATCTTTAAAAACAACTCCTAAGAGAATAGCAAACAACAATGTCAACTGAATTACTGTATAAACAGGAAAATTAAAAAAAGTGTTACTGTACATTTTTGTCTAGCCACAAATATTTACAAATATTAACTATTGTAAATTATATCACGTTTTTTTATCTAATATGGGATAATAGTAAATCTGCTTATCGAAATCATATTTTTTTTTATTTTTCTCTAACCCTTCTGCCTGCTGCCTGACTCATAAGTACCTTACCTTCAGATATTAGTTGCTTTCTAAACCGGATTTAGTATAGCACTAAATTCAGCGCTTTTGAATTTCTGTATTGAAAATATTGATATAGGAATGAGCAGGTATATAGTTGATGTTGAGGGGTTTCGCTTATTCTAACTTCTGACTTAAAGTATCCTTTGTGACTATTGAGATCCTCCCCAGCTGTTAGGCACGCTTAAACCACCCAGCCTTAGCTCCGATGAGGGTTAACTTTTGATAGGCTGCCACACCTCGACCTATTGCTGGGGGGTGAGTTACACTTGCTTCTACATCTGTTGTTTGTATCCTTTTGCCCAAAGAGGGACTAATATATTTATTTCTTCATTTTCATCACGGTCGTGTTTTGCAGCACAGTTGAAAAATTCCCATTCTTACCCCTGAAAGGTCTAACTTTCTAACTTTAAAACCACAACAAGAGCAAATTTGAGATGTGGGTTATGTCCGACTAATTACTCTGAAATCACGACCATATTTTTCTGCAAATCCATATCTAACAGTATTCTAGATTGTCTTGAACCTAGTTAGAGTTGATAGGGGTGTTTCCATTCCTATCTTCTACTGTTTTCCAGTACTTGTCCATATTTATGCTCCTATTTCCTTTAGATTTAGCCCAAGTTCTTAATTTTTGGCAAACAAAGTGATCTAGTAAAAAAAATGTTTCCTTGCTGACTACAGATGAGTAATAGTTTGACCATCCTCTAATTATTGGGTTCAGCTTAATTATTAAAGCAGCTTGTGGCGAAGTCTTTAGGATATCTATTACTTACTTTTGTGATTCTTGGACAATGGGCCTTGATTTTCTTCTTAGAGGTTATTATTAGTGTTTTGAAACCTAGTGGTTATTCATTTGATTTACATACAGATATGTAATTTCCTACCTTGTGCTGTTGTATTTTGCTGGCCTTGTTGATAAAGCTTTTGCTTAAACGAAGCCTTACTATTTTTTTGACCTCAATACTTAGATAAGATAACTAGTTGTAGTGTAAATATTTTAAAGAATTACTAACAATACACTATATGTAGAGGTAATATGTAAGTCGTGAAACTTTAAGATTGAGCAATTTCTTGGCGGAAGTTTTGCCATCCATCAACAGCATTAAGATTAGAAGTAACTCCTTTTTCTAGTAAAACTACACCATCTCCAAAGTCAGTAATTCCATATTCACCAGAATTATAAAGTTCTTCAATTCGAGGAACAATTGTTTCTAGTCGTTGGCGATCGCTCTTAAAAGCTACCCGATACCTATTCAACCGCCACAGGTCAACAATAATATATTGTACTTTTTCAATCTTTTTAGCATCATTGCGAAATTGCATTCTGGGAAATCGCAAAATTGCTCGACGACTTGATAAATGTGGAATAATATAAGTTGTTGCTGCGACACTAGCATCATCAGGAATTTTATCTAACAATGGTCGCATTTGACTAACATGCTGCCATTGTTCGTTTGCTGGTATATAAACCCAAGGTTTAACTGAATCTGGTACTAAAAAATAGAAGGTGCGATTAGGATTAGATGTAAATGTAAAAAATAGTGACAGGCAAATACAAACTACCCAGAAACGAAGAAATTTTGGTGATGGTACTGGTGAATTCTTAACTTCTGATTCTCTCTTTCCCCACCATAAAATTGCACCATAAAATAATCCTGGCACTACTGTCATAGCATAACGAATTGTAATTGACAGTACAGACAAACCCTTAGCAGAAAATAGTTTCAGCAAAGGAAATCCTGCTATCATCCAAGCTGCAGGAGCAACAGCAGGCACAAATGCTAGAGGTAACCATTGACCTAATAAATATTTGAGAGTACCAAAAAATGGAGTAAAAATTTCCTTGATCAAGCGCCAAGGGTTGCTCATCATGCCCCAAATAATTTCTAGAGTAGAAGCTTGGTCTCCTTCTGTATATTGACCAAATCTTTCCATCATAAATCTCTGGGAAATGTCTTCAGAAAACACTGGCATAATAAGATTGGTTAGAGCTATCATATAGGAAAAACTGAGAGTACAGATAGCTAAACCTATTTTGGGATAGCGTTTACTTAAGATTAAGTAGAATCCGACTCCAAATAATACTACTCCTGAATCTTCTCGAACAGCTAAAGTTAATACTGCTAAAATCCAAAATAGAGACCACCAGCGTTTTTCCATGGCCAATAGCAAGCTAAATACAAACAAAGGTATTTGACAAATATCATGAAAATTGGCTAGGGTAGGGCCTATTACTGCATTAGCTCCATAGAAACTAATGCTCATCATGGCTGATAACTGTGGTTGGAGATGCTGTCTAGCCAGGATATATAGAACTAAGCCCGAAACACTAATTAATGTTACCTGTAAGACTGTTAGAGTAATAGGATATGGAAATAAGACATATATTGGCAACCAAAGCAAAAGAGCCGGGGTAAAATGTTGGCCTAAGCGGTGATAATATACTTCTGAGACTTGGCCTTGATGAACTACATTCGTGGAAAGAGCTGAAGAGAGGGAACTTTGAAAAAAATGACCGTGCATACTATTCCAAAAGACTTGGTTAAATATACCTTGGTCGTAAGAGGCGTAAAAACTGTAATAACGGTGTAGGTTGAACAACAGACAAACTACAAAAAAGGCGATCGCTACCACAAATAGCTTTATTTGGAACTGATTTTTTTGCCTACTAACCAACATTGTTATCCATATATACTTAAAGCTCGCAGTATACAACTTACCAGAAATTTACACCTTCTTGAGTCATCATAGCCACTAATCAGACTTATTGTTTTTATTTATATAAAGTATAAATTATGTCTAATGACTATTGGATAATTTCAATACTGTCAAGAAAGGCAATTTACAGTATTGAGTGTCACAATATAAAATAGAGATTAAGTTATTTCAGAAACAAATTTTCTGTTAATGGCCAATAAATTTCAAAGTAATTTGTGAATGGTTAAGTGGTAAACCCCGCCCTGCTTGTCCAGTCAGGCCTAATATCTAAGTAGGCGGGAATATTTTCGGAACGTTACAGATGGTTAATTCCTCTCTTTCTGTTCGGCAACAAGATACTAATAGCCCATCTCACTTAGCCAGGGATTTTGTACAGGTGTCTTTAGAAAAATCTAATAACGAAGGATTCTTGCAACTTTTATTGTTTATTAATAAACGTCCTGGTTCTGAAGAACAAATTCAAGCTATTCATAATTCTCTAGCCAATTTAAAAACAGATTACCCATTTGAGTTCAATATCATTGATGTAGGAGAACAACCCTACATGGCAGAACATTTTAAGTTAATTGCTACTCCTGCTCTACTAAAAACTCATCCTGAACCAAGACAAACTCTTACTGGAACAAATTTGGTGGCAAAAATGGAATATTGGTGGCCTCGTTGGCAACGTTCCTTAGCAGAATATTGGCACAGTTATAACTCTCCACCTCTATCACAAGAAGTTGTTAGTCAAAAATTATCCTCTAGTCCAATCAATTGTGCTGCTGAATTAATGCAAATGTCAGATGAAATTTTTCGCCTCAAGCGGGAAAAAGAACAATTGCAAGCTCAACTAAAATTTAAGGACCGTATCATTGCCATGTTAGCTCATGACTTACGGAATCCTCTGACGGCACTTTCATTGGCTCTGGAAACTTTAGAATCAACTCAAAAAAGGGCAAATAATGAGTCGGTAAAAAGTTCTCCAACTTTTTTTGAACGCTTGATTAAGCAGGCACGTTATCAAGTGCGTATGATTGATAGAATGATTACAGATATTCTAGAAAGACCTATAGGGAAAAGTACTAAGTTACCAATTGAACCTGACAAGTTAGATCTCGGAGCATTATGTTTAGAGGTGAAAATACAGTTTCGAGACCGACTCAAGGCAAAAAAATTGCAGCTAAAAACAGATATTCCTAATGATTTGCCCTTAATTTATGCTGATAGAGAAAGAATACGTCAGGTAATAGTTAATTTGCTTGATAATGCAATTAAATATACTCCTAAAGAGGGTGAGATTCAGATTATCATCCTTGATCGCACAACTCAAAAGGTGCAAGTAACGGTTTCTGATAGTGGGCCTGGTATTCCTAAGGAAAATCGCTATCGGATTTTTGAAGATTCTTTCCGACTAAAACGGGATGAGTCACAGGAGGGTTATGGTATTGGTCTGGCTTTATGTCACCGAATTATCTTATCTCACTATGGTAAAATTTGGGTAGATTCTAGTCCTAATAATGGTAGTTGCTTTCATTTTACTTTACCTGTTTATAGATAATTTGTGGTAGTTAGTTTTTCGCTTTTAGCTTTTAACTATTAGTCGGTTTTGTTGACCTTGATGTATTGTTTTATTTTTTGAGTTTGATACTAGAAAATTGCATAGCTTTTTCTTGAGTTAAACAGGTTCCAGTTAGAAAATAGCCAAAAATAATAATTATGTTAAGAAACTGGGTTTCTTGTTTTGGTATTTAATTACTGTTGAAGATAAAAATATCGCTTTTATAACATTTATCAAAAACTTCTCAGCCCATATCTTGAGTAGGATACCCACACTAACCCCTCCCATGAGGGCAGGGCTATTTCATTTGAAGCTTTTATATAAAAAAAATAGTTGGTCAATGTAATTATTTTTTTTACTTATCAACTGTTTTTTTGTATAAAATCGTGTATATAAATATTCTAATTAAACAGCTCAAAAAAATCCATGATTTCGGTAAATATCAAGGCTAAAGAAATGAATTGTTGTTAATCTTAATGATAACTATTCTGATATCTATGTCTTAATATACATCTATTTTTGATTCTTGGTGATTTGCCTTTAGCTAATAAATCAAATATTATGAATTTTTCAATATTTATCCAGAAAAAGTATCATCATCTTCAACAATTTATTTGAAAATAAAACGAATAAATTTTCTGAATACTCTTTAGGATTTTAATGAATAGGGAAGAAAATAATTTTGATATAATTGATTGCAAAAATGGCTGGCTGTTGATGCTCAAGGTTTCAGAAATACTCTTACTAATTTTCACAATAATCAGCAAAATTTTGTTTCAATGATTTCATTATTTAATCAAAATAGTGGATCTTTTTTTTTCTTAAAATTGTTGAAAATAAAAAACTATCATAAATCCAACAAGTGCAATACTTTATATCAAATATTTACTTCACAATACTGTTTTTATGATGGATTATTGAAATTGTCAAAAACCACTCAATTAATTACACAAATAAACAATAACTATTTAATTGCTGTTCAAAAATTAGCCAAATTTATCAAGGCAGATTACAACCCATGGTCAAAATATTTTATACTATAATTTATGGCTATTTTCTTGACCTAAACTTACTTAATAAGAAAGCCAATTTTTTAAATATTTATGAATAATTTGACATTGTGCGATCGCTGATAAAAAAAATTATTAAAAAGCAACAGAGTAAACAGCTTAAACTAGAGAGTTACAGCTAAATTAACTAGATATTTAATAGATTTTTCTAAAAACTTAATGAACTCAATTTTATTAGGTGAATAATTATTAAAGATACTTATTATATAATTCTTCTTTTAAAGTTTAATTATTTTTTTTCGGATTTGGCGATCGCTACTATGAAAGAGCGATAGTCAATCTAAAAATAAATTTTTTATTGGGAATAGAACGGAGTGGAAAGAGGCAATCTCTATTACTGTGAGATTGCTTCTTGAGGTTTATAATAACAATTATTTAACCATAATTTATTTTAAATAAAAGTCAAATCAATCATCAAATTTAACACTTATTTCAGCGCTACCTTTAGTCTTTATTTCATCTAGAATCTCAGTCGGAATATTTGTCACTCTCTTGACTGTAGCACTTGTTGTATTGAGAAAACTTTTTTCTCCTTTTTTACTGTAAGTTTTAATTTCTATCAATTCTTTTTGGTCATCAAGAATAAGACGGCTTCCCAACACAGAATATCCTTCTTGTTCAATTCTTGTATGGATATTTTCAATATCTTCCTCCAGTAAAGCAAAATTTAAAGTTTCCCTCTGGATACTATTCAAAGTATCAATATCAACAACATTTTCTTGTAATGCTTGTGATATTTTTTCCCCTGCATTTTTAACAGTATTGAAAAATTCACCAAACTTATTTCCTAAATTGTTTGCTTTTTTCATAGATATCCTCCTGAAAAAAATTAAAGTTTTTTTGAATCATTTTGTATTAACTTTAGTTGTTACTTTAAGTACCTCTTCGGCCTAACTCCAGCTTTGCTTTGTATTCGAGTTGATCCTCTAAGTCTTGAGGAACATCTAAGGGATCAATTTCCTCTTGGTCTGATAAAAGTCTTGTAGTTTTGTCATAAATATTTCTAGCAAAAATTTCAACTCTTTTGTAAATGCGTTTGCCTTTTTTAACTAGATAAACAATAGCATCAGAAGTTACCTCAACGGCTCGGTTTATCAAATCTAGTAGAGATTCTATTACGCGAGTAAACCAAGCTGTGATGTCATCCCAAAAATAACCAACAGCAGCACCACCAAAAAAACTTAAACCTATAATTGTCCAAGTTATAGGATCTATCGGCATAATTTATTCCTCCTTTAAATTTGAATTATTTCCGTTTTCTACAACAACTGTTTCTGCTAAATTAATTTTTTTGTGACGCAGTTTGATAGTTTTATATTTGTCGATTTCTTCATTTATAACTTCTTCATCAATAACTTTTACTTTACCAACTAGCAATTTTAATCCTAGCTTAATTGTGATGTTCCTAATATCTCCACCACATAATCCTTCACTAATTTCAGCCGCTCTTTCATAACTGATATTTTTAGGCACTTTTTCAGATATATGAAATTGCCAAAGTTGAGTTCTCATTTCTATATCTGGTACGGGAAACTCAACATTAAAAATAATTCTCCTTAAAAAAGCCTCATCATAATTTTCAAATAAGTTTGTGGCAAATATAATTACGCCATTAAACTTATCCATCAATGTTAATAAGGTGCTTTTGGCAGAGTTAACACCATGATCTGCTGCTTGGGATAAGTTGGAAATTCTTTTACTTAATACAGCATCAGCTTCATCAAAAAATAATAAGCTCTGATTTTCTTCAGCTAGCTTGAAAACCTTTGATAAATTCTTAGATGTACCACCTACTAATTCAGATTCTAATTCTCCATAATTAACCTTGATGATCTGAGTTTCTAACTTTTTGGCAATGGCTTCAGCAGTAATGCTTTTTCCTGTACCTGGTAATCCAAAAAAGTTGATGCTTAAACCATTACCTGTTTTGAGAAAACGATTAAATTCCCATTCAAGTAACAATTTATCCCGATTTTTTACATAAGCAATCATTTCTTTAATTTGCTCAATTGTAGTTTTTGACAAAGCTATTTCATCTAACGTCCATTTAGGTGTTTCGAGTAAACTACTAACTTCATCTTTGGCATTAGACTTGTTTTTCTCCTTGACTAGTTCAAATTTCATGGTTTGATTTTCTGTTGGCTTTATTTTGCCATTGTTAGAGATTTTTATAACAGCAAACAATACTATTCTAAATAAAAATAAGGCTTAATAATAGTGTAAAAAGTATGAACTTTACCCGTTCTATAAAAGTAGAAAAATTACGAAAAGTATAGTACTTTTAAAATGACTTAGTTTAAATACAAAGTTTATTCTGGTGACACTATATTCCTAAAATTTTATTTCTAAAAGGGATTTAGGGTTTTAAGTAAATGGTCTATTAGAACGGGATTTAATATTAATTGATTTATGAATAGTGCAGAAGTCTTGCAATTAGTAGATAATTTAATTTTTGCTAAAACCGGAAAACATTTAGAAGATTTACAAAAAAATTTATTGAAAGGCACTATAGAGGGTAAGAAATATTCAGATATTGCTAAAGACATTGGTTTTAGTGACAGTCATGTCAAAAATGTAGGACAAGAATTATGGAATATTCTCTCATTAGTCTTAGGTGAAAAAGTTAAGAAGTCTAATTTTAAAAGTGTATTTAGAAATATCAAAAGCCTTAATTTTTCATCGGCTATTATTTCGGGATATTGTCATGCTAACCCCACAGCTAATAATATTAATATTTTTTCAGATAGAGAGCGATCGCCTACTTCTATAGAAAATTCCCAAGAAACTAAAAATCAACCAAAAATTGATTTAGCTGAAGCACCCAACATTTTTAATTTCTACGATCGCTCTTCTGAATTAAAAACTTTAGAAAACTGGATAGTAAAAGATTCATCTCGCCTCATTGCACTTTTAGGAATTAGTGGTATAGGCAAAACAACTCTAATACTGGAATTAATAAAACAAATAGAAACTAATTTTAATTACATCATTTATCGGAGTCTGCGCTTTTCCCCTACTCTTGATATAACTCTTACTAAACTATTAAAAAATTTCCCCAACCAAGGAGATACTTACGAGAATATTGAAACCCAAATATCACAACTGCTCAACTGCTTACGTCAATATCGTTGTTTGATTGTTTTTGATGACTTACAAATACTTTTTTGTAGTGGAAAAATTGCCGGTCAATATCAAACTGAATATGAAAATTACCAGATATTTTTTCAGCTTATTGCCGAAATTAATCATCACAGTTGTTTAATATTAAATAGTAGGGAAAAACCCATAGAAATAGCTCAACTAGAAACAAATAATAAGTATGTGCGATCGCTCATTTTAAGTAACTTAGGATTAGCAGCAAAACAAATTCTCCAAAACCAGAAATTGTTAGACGAAGAAGCTTGGGAAAATTTAATTAATATCTATCAAGGTAACCCTCGTTGGATAGAATTTACTGGCACCATGATTCAAGAATTATTTGACAATAGTGTTGCTAAATTTTTGTCATGGGAAAAAGTAATTTTCAGTGAGTCTTTAGTAGCAGAATTAGATAAAAATTTTCAACGAATAACTCAGAATGAAAAAGCCATAATAATTCAACTTTCTCAAGCAAATAAACCAGTTACTTTGCATCAAATTGATAAAAATTTGGAGTTATCAACATCAGACTTATTGAATGCTATACAGTCACTAAAAAGACGATTATTATTAGATATAAAACAAGAATATCAGACAACTTATTTTAGTTTAAATAAAGTCTGGAAACAGTATATTCAAAATCAATCTACTTAGATTCATATTTTCTTCAAAGCAGTAATAATTTGCTCATTAGCTTCAGGAAAAGTAAATCTATCTATCTCATCTAATGTTACCCACCTAAACTCATCACATTCTATAGCTTTTGGTATTCCCCGCAAGTAACGACAATGATATACATGAAGGATGAGTCTAATTTCAGAATAATTATACTCTATTGTAATTAAATGCTTTTCTACTGCAACCTCAATTCCCAACTCCTCTAAAACTTCCCTTTTAATACAATTTTCTATTGTTTCACCAGCTTCTTTTTTACCTCCAGGAAATTCCCATAAACCACCAAACGAATCCCCTAATCTTCGTTTATCAATTAATATTTTTCCTGTTTCATCCCAGATGACAGCAACGCCAATTAACTTATTAGATAATGCCATATTAATTCTTATTTCTAATAAAAAAAACCCTTAGTCTAGCAACCAAGGGAATGATTAAAAATTGACTAATTAACCGTTCTACTAAAATTACCCAAACTTACTTATAGATGATTACATGAGCTTTGAAGCTAGCTTGGGTGTTTCAGCCATATACCACTGAGGACATTCTGTAACTTATTATCTCTCTTAAGGCTTGAAATCCCTTGAAACTCAAGCTAATGATACATATAGTTTTCGTGGGTTAATAGCGGCTATTTTAGTCTAGGCGAGGGAATCAAAATCGCCTATTTTAACAAAAACAATTGTAAGTTTTTAGGTCTAATGAAATCTTTAGTTTGTGAGTTTGTGTAAGATCAATTTTATGTCAATTAGTTATTTACCTCCTTCAGATAAATTAGACATAGCTCTCATATTATGATGACAAATAACATACAATTTTATCAACTTTTGTAAATTATTTGACTTCAATAGTTAGCCCTCATTATTAAACATTTGATTGACTTTAAAAGACTTTTCAAATGTCATTCTTTGTTCAGCATTTCTCAGAAAATAGCCACTTATCATTGCTGAAGCTAATAATTTGCCTAAATTTTCTCTGCTAGTTGTTACATTTACATTAAATTGTTCCGAAGGGATATTTCCCAAGAGTCCAACAATATTTCGCTCCATTACCTGAAAAACTTCTTGGGAAGTTGGTTTTGATAAGTGAGACACTGTATCTGGACTCATAGACTGAACATATTGCCAAAGTAAATTGGCTTCTTCCGAACTTTCTTCAAATAAATCTGACCCGTTATTGTTTCTATTAGCCATTTTTTCTCTCCATTTCAGAAATTTTTTTTGTTTTGACGACCATGGCTGATGGAATTAACCAACCATATCTCTTGAAATTATTAATATTTTTTGACTTCCTAATTACTAATTTAGCAGCTTGACATCTTCCCAACATTGTAATTAAGCTATAACGAGTAATTTATAAGAAAATATCTAGAAATCAAATATTAAATCCTGGTGTAGTAGAGTGGTGTGGTTTATCTTATTTGTGCATTAAATCTTTCAGTATAATTATTGTTTTGGTAAGGTTGGGGAACTTTTTCTCAAGGAACATTTAAGGCTTATCGGTTTACTCGTGTGGGTTAGGCGCAAATTACTCCGTTAAACTTAATAATCTTTGTAATTAGCCATAACCCACCGAAACTTAGACTTTGAGCAAACCTTAATATTTATTTTATAGATACCTTCTCAGATTTACAAAGGCCAGTTTATGTTTCATCGGAAATAAATCTGAGGTTACTTCCAGTATAGTCTTAGGGTTTCTCTACAGTACATAGCCCTAAGAATACTAAACAAACGTCTATGTATTTGCCCTAACTAGCTAAATAATCATTCATATCTTGTTTTCTTTTACGAAGTTTACTTAAAGCTTCCCGCTCTATCTGCCGTACTCTTTCACGACTAATATTCAGGTGGGCACCAATTTTCGATAGAGTCATAGTTTGGCCATCTTCTAAACCAAACCTTAAGGCCAAAACTTGCTTTTGTTGAGGAGTAAGGTCAACCATGATTGATTCTAAATCAGTTCGCATGGAAGATTGGAGAGCATAATCTTCTGGAGAAGCTCCTGTATCTTCTAGTAAGTCTCCTAATTCTGTATCTTGATTATCTCCCACTCGCAAATCTAGAGATAAAGGTAAGCGAGCCCGTTCTAAGCATTCCCGTATTTGTTTTGGAGTTAAACCTAGTTCTTCTGCTATTTCACCAGTAGTAGCCGAACGTCCTAGCTGTTGAGTCAGTTGGCGCTGAACTTTTTTAATCTTATTTAGCTTTTCTGTAATATGGATAGGTAAACGAATTGTGCGGCCTTTTTCTGCTATTGCTCTGGTTATAGCCTGACGAATCCACCAATAAGCATAAGTAGAAAATCTATAGCCCTTAGTCGGGTCAAACTTTTCTACACCTCGCTGCATACCAATGGTGCCTTCTTGAATTAAATCAAGCAAATCTACATTTCGCTTGATATATTTTTTAGCAACAGATACTACCAAACGCAAATTTGCCTCTACCATTTTTCGCTTGGCTCTTTCGCCTTCCCTAATAATTCGCTGCAATTCAGACTTCGACAGCTCCTTGGCCTCAGCCCATTCTAATAATGTTGGTTCACGGCCTAAAGCTTCTGCCAACGTTTGGTTAAATTCCTGCAAAGCCGTTAAGCGTTGAACTTGTTTTCCATAAAGAATTTCTTCTTCGTGGCTTAATAGAGGAACGCGACCAATTTCTCTTAGATAAGTGCATACAGAATCTATGTCTGAGGTTTTACCAATCTTCATAATCTTCATCCCGCTAGATAAATCTACTTTGAGATAGTAAGAAAAGCGGGCGGGCATTACGCTTTTCTTGAATTTTTCTTAAAAAAAGTTTTTTTCTCTGGCCATTTATGATTTATTTGGCTTATAGAGAGTCTAAATTATAGATTTTAGATTTTTTAGATATGAGTAAGGAGTCCAAGTATTATTTTTTTGGCTCTAAAATCGGTATTTATTGGCGATCTAAAGAAGTTTTACTATTTTGGAATTTAGATTTGGTAAATAATCCTAATGGGATTTACCTAAAATAGACTTTCTTATCGCTTCAGATAATTTTTGTGGGCTTTACATAAATAAACACTACGTTAAGAATATTAACATTTCTAAGACTAGATGGCTATACCATTACCAATTGATTTTTTGGATAAATAAGTTGAATTGCCTATATGACCCTACTCATAAATCCTAAAAAAAATTGCATCCTACACAACAAAATTACAAAAATTTTCTTTTCTAAAAAAACTTGATCGAACTAGAACTTCTGGACTTATTTTCTTAGTATTTGACTGTTATATTTTGACTTTTGAAAAAAAAGTTATATGTAATACTAAAAGACTAAAATAAAAGTCTACTTTTAGACTTTTCTCATTGCCTAGTTTTTTATTTAATAACGGCTGTAACTTTAAAAAAAGCCTCTCACAGTTGGCCGGTTTTATATTACTTATTATCTCAGTATGGTTACTGAATCTGGTTTTGATAAAATCAATTTTTATGAATCACAAATTTAATTTTTAGAAGATTTATTAGGACATGTAGTCGATATCATAGTAAAAGATTGTTTACACTCCTTTATACGAATTTAACAAATGTTTGTTAAACTTGCTTGAGTAAGAAACCTTCCCCTCACTAAGACCTTGGAAGGGTAAGAAACTTAGATACAAAGTTTATACAACATCAGAATAATTAACACACTTTTGGTTCTTTATTATCAAAAAAGCTATTGGTAAAGTGTTAATTACTTAATAATTGAATTTTCACCTAAGTTAAGTATTCTTTCTTTTCCTTTCATATTATTCGTGATTTTTTATGGGAATAAAAATTAATGGTATTCCTGGATAATTTTTATTTGTTATACCATTTATCCAAAACTTTTCTACATTTTATTGAATAAGAAAGTTAGGGCAGTGTAGGAGAAGTAAACATAATAATTAACATGAAGTTAGCTAAAGAGAGTAAAAAAAAATATTTTTTTTATTTTTATATTAATTAATTAATTATTTAATAACTAAATTTTTGTAAAAAGTTAGCATGAACCTATGAGAATTGGCATTAACTTTTTGAATGGGATCAAAAACTTAGAAAATAAAAATGATCAAGATTTAATTTACACATGCAGAGAGAAAATAAAAACCATCTAGGCTTTAGGTATTAGGTTTAATAGCTGACACAGATCAAACAATTAGAAAAGTCTTATAAGTTTTTTCAGCAAGTATTCCTGATTTTCCTGAAAGTTGATCTCAAACAAGTCTAATTCATAGGACTAATTCTGAGGAATGAATGGGTGGGAATCTAATAATTTTTGGGAACAGATACTACTAAATGCAGAGAATAAAGATGCGAGTAATTATCATCTAGTTTATACCTTAACTACTATCTACGAGTATAAATCTAACAATTAAGCTACTACAATTTAGAATAGTGCTTGATTCTCAGGTAAAGTCAAAGTTCTCAAGAAAAGAGAAAGACAGAAATCTATCACAAAGATTGCTTCCTCCCATTACAAATTTCAACCTATTTGACAAGGTTTGCTAACCATATATTTCAAGAAAATACTATGATTATTAAATACAAGAGTACTATATCTATTTTGAATATAGCATAAAGCGATCGATCAAGACATACAAACCCGGCAACATACAATCAAAACCAAACAACAATAAGATTTTTTTCTATTGTATCAATAATTTGCTTCATAAAAACTAGCAGTTTTATCACTTTGATAAATTGGTTAATTTGAGCTTTTTTTTTGGGGGGGAGGGATAATTCAGCCTAATTCCAGTTCATTTTGATCAGCACATTAAGATTTGAAGCCTCTCATTTTAAGAGGAAAAAAAGTCTTTTCGAGAAACTGGAGGTACTAATAACTAGTAACTGAAATAACTTCCCTCCCAGCTAGATATATTGAAAAACCTAAGCAGAATTTTCAACTTTTTGTTGTGATTTATAGGTACTGATAATCCTGAATTTAATAATACTATAATTATCTAAATTCTGCTAGTTTTAATAATTCAGCGCGGATGCAACCTTTTTCCCATTTCCAATTAGGTAAAGATTTTTGAGGAATAAAAATTGCCCAAATCGAACCTTCTGGACTCTTATAAAAACCCGTAATTTTAGCTTCTACCACATTACTCCAGGGTGCTGATACTAAAATTTTATCTCCTGAGCTAAAGATTTTTCCGTGAGCATTGGTCGCTTGTTTTATAGATTCTTTTAACTTTGGTTTACTTAGTTTTCTTGGTCTTTGTAGTTTACTCGGTTGATTTATACTTTCTGTTCTTGATGAGGGTTTTTTTATTAGAGTAGGTTTTTGTGGTTTGGACTCAGTTTTTTCGCGCAGTGTCTTCTCAGCAGAATTAGCTTCAATTACCTGTTTTGGTCTCACAGGCCTGTTAATTGCTATGATTTCGTGACTCATCTACTTAACTCCATATATCTGATTTTAGCGATCTTTGCTATTTATGATAGTACTACTGAAATTTTGCTTTTGTGTTTAGTAGTCTTAACTATTACTCAGTTTTCCATATTACACTTTTTACCAGAATAAATTTATGTTCTCGAATAACATATTTTCTAGAATTAATCATTGAGAGCTATTCTGAAATTTCTAATCTTCAGTAGTTAAATCAGGAAATTTTGTTAGTTAAGATGTAACTATTTAGTTGTTAGCTATTAGCTATCAGTTATTGGGGATAGAAGCAGGTCAAAGTAATTGAGAGAAAGAATAAAAATTTACTCCCAAACTACCCTAAGGTAGGAGAATATCTGTAAATAAAATATTAAATCCTGGTTTAAGCTTGGTTAAGAGTACATTCCTTCCTTCGTTTAACTTAATAATCTCTGTAATTAGCACCTAACCCACCGAAACTTAGATTTTGAGTAGACCTTAATATATATTTTATAGATACTTTCTTAACTTCAGCAGTAGTTATTCATTATTTGACTACTGATGAATCTCAAGCCTGTTATTACAGAGGTATTTATTAAAGATGCTTTAACAATTTAACTTTTACCTGTTAATGGGAGTATTAAGGCTTAAAACGTAAGTATTCAGTGGTCAGCTATTAGCTATGAGTTATTAACTCATTATATTGGAGGGAGAAATTAGTCTCCCAGGAGAGTTAAAAAGTTATGTTTGCACAGCATGACTTTTGCTCCCCATTCCATTTGCTTCCCATTTGGGATGTTAGAAATGTTTGTTTGTTATGTAATTGGTCATCAGGTAACCTTAGTAGTTGCTTGGCAGTTATTCAAAAGCCCTTTAGCTGACTGAATGCATTGCTGAATGCTTACTTTAAAACTATTTTTTTGAGCAAATAATTTTCAAAGTATATCTACTAATTTTTTAAGCTTTATTTTTGGCTATTTTGATAATTTATAGATGTCGAAGATGAGTAAATTGTTTTATGGCATAAGATAGGTTGGTAAAATTAATTAGAAAATGGAGAAAAGATGGGAACAAGCAACAGTGTCTCCTCTAATCTTGCTCTTTTTTACCTGATGACTAACTTAAGGCTGTAAATTTATTTATACTCAACTACTTAATTAAAACCCTCCTCTTAAGAAGGAGGTTTTATCAATAAAGAAAGGCTCTAGCATAATGGTTAAAAATATTTTAGATGGACGCTATAAAATTATTAAAATTATTGAGTCCGAAGGACTTGCCCATACTTATCTAGCCCAAGATATCCGTCGTCCAGGAGCTGCAGAATGTTTTATTAAGCATTTACAGCCAAGTATTTCTGACCAAAAATTTCTGGAAATTATTCGCCGTAGATTTCAACAAGAAGCACAAATACTAGAAAAGCTATCTCAAAATAATCAAATTCCTAAACTACTTGCTTATTTTGAAGAAAACCAAGAATTTTATTTAGTTCAATCTTTTATTCCTGGTAAATCTTTGGATAATGAAATATTACCAGGTAGAGCTTTATCTGAAATCCAAATAATTAGAATTCTTATAGAAGTATTAGAAATTTTGGTGTTTGTACATAGAAATAATGTAATTCATCGAGATATTAAGCCTGCTAATTTAATTAGAAGAAAATTAGATAATAAGTTAGTTCTAATTGATTTTGGAGCTATTAAAGAAATTAATATTGCTCAACCAAGTCGAACTGCAAGGATTGGTACAATGGAATATATGCCAATTGAACAATTTGAATATAACCCACAATTAAATAGTGATATTTATGCTTTAGGAATGATGGGAATTCAGGGGATTACAGGGTTACCTAGTAGTGAATTATCTAAACTAAAATATCAGGAAAATGGCAATAAAAAAGAAATATTTTGGCGAAACCGAATAAATTGTTCTACAGCTTTAGCAGATGTTTTAGATAAGATGGTGCGCTATAATTATCGTGAACGTTATCAGTCAGCAACAGAAGTTATAGAGGATTTAAAGGAAATTCGCTATAATTTAAATAAAACTAGTAAAATAAAAGCTTATCAGGAAGAGGTTATTCGTCGCGCTAGTTATCGCGGAGATATTTCTCCTGCAGGGAGAGGAATTTTAGAGGCACTACGAGAAAATTTAGAACTCTCACAAGAAGAAACAGAAATAATAGAAGATGATATATTAAATCCTTACCGTAAATATCAGGAGAAAGGAAAAAAATATGAGCAAAGATTACGAGAGACTATTCAACAAGAATATCCCTTTACTAATGAAACTCTTGAGGAGTTGAAATATTTACAGCAAGTGTTAGGACTGACTCAGGAGGACGTAAAATTAATAGAAGATAGAGTAGTTCCTAAATCTCTATTTTTAAAGTTAAAAAAAACATTTATAAATAACTATCAAAGAGCCTCTATTAGCTGGTTATTAATTGTACGTTTTGTCACTATTACCATTTCAGTAATATTTGTTATTTATATATATATAAAACTTCAAAATGATTATAAGATACAGCAAGAGAAAATTTTAAGAAAAGAACAACAAGAAGTGGCGCAATTAAATTTATTGAGAAACTTATATAGAGAAAGAAATTATGAAGATTGCATCAGTAAAAATACTATAATTACCGAAAATTCTAGTGTTTTTTCTGAAGCCCAGGATATTTTACAAAAATGTAAACAAGGTAAAAATTGGGAAAATTATCAAGTAGAAGATTTCTCTCAATATTTAGCGGCCGTTAGTAGTGTTGTATTTAGTCCAGATGGAAAAATGCTAGCTACTGGTAGTAGAGAGACAACAGTAAAAATTTTAGAAATACCTACAGGAAAAGTTATCAACACATTTCCTGCTGATGATTCTATAATTTGGTCAGTTGCTTTTAATAGTGATGCTACTCAATTAGTTGCAGGTACTTATTATTGGAGGGTAATGATCTGGAATGTGCCAACAGTAGCAGAAGAACCATTTCAAATTTTTGAACATCGAGCACCTATTTGGTCAGTTGTTATGAGTCCTGATGATGAAATAGTTGCTAGTTCTAGTGGGGATAAAAGGGTTAAAGTTTGGAATTTAAAAACAGGTTCTTTGATTTTTAGTTTCCCCGATCACTCAGATACAATTTATTCTATTGATATTAGTTCTGATGGTAAAAAATTAGTTAGTGGTAGCGCAGATCAAACTATCAAAATTGAAGATTTAGATACGGGAGATTTAATTAATACATTAAATGGGCACACAGGAGCTATTAGGTCTGTTAAGATTACTCCAGATGGGAAAAAAATAGTTAGTGGTAGTTATGATACTACGGTTAAAATTTGGGATTTAAAAACAGGAAAGTTAATCAAAACTCTCTCTGGTCATACTGCTGAAGTTATATCTGTTGATATTAGTCGAGATGGTCGCTATATTGCTAGTGGCGGTAAGGATAATAACATTAAGGTATGGGATTTAGAAAAAGGAGAATTGTTGAATACTTTGACCGGACATACAGATGAAGTTTATACAGTTGCTTTTAGTCCTGATGGCAATAGTATTGCTAGTGGTGGTAAGGATAGAACTATTAAACTTTGGCAGAGATAGTTATATAGCCATGGGTAAGTCAAAAGGTTAAAAGTAATCTCTCTTATTAGATAGGTAGGGCAACAGAAAAGGCTTGGTTGCTGAAGCTTATCAATTTATTTTTCGAGCAACTCTGGGCAACTCTATTGCCATATATTTTCATACTTCTAGGTTTTAATTTAAGTTGTGGCTGAATTTTTTATACTAATTTCATAAACCATAACTGCTACAGCAACAATACCAGTGAAAATCATTAATCCCCCAGGCATCATTTTACGAGTTTTTGCTAAACGTATCATGAATGTAATGATTAGGATAGTTGTAATAATGGTAGAAAATGTGAGACCCCAATTTATGCCCATCAGTTGAATGATTCCGCTAATAATTAGTAGCAAGCCGCTTATACTACCAGATATTAAGGATATTTTGCTGCCTACTTTTGTGTATCCAATAATGCCTCCAATAATGGCTAACATACCATAGGCGATCGCTGCTATTATTGCAATATTTATAGTCATTTTTATGATCTTCCAAAAACTCAAACTAATTTATACAGCTTACTTGCGCAAATAGCTAGCTAATTTATTAAAAATTAATATTGCATCATTAAGGTTCAATAATTATTAAATTCTGATTAAAGCTAATTTATTTTTACTATTTAATAATATTTTTTTCAATATTTCTTAGCTTTAAATTATATATTAAGTAAATGTAAAAAAAAGTGGTTTATAATTGGAGCTCGTAAAATTTATTAGAGAATGATATACTATCTAAAAAATCAAAAAAAATAGTTATTTATTAGTAAGGCAATTATATTATTAACTATGTCTTATTTAGATTCTCCAGTGTTAGCCCAAATTAAAAGCTTACAACAGCAAATAGCATCTCTATTGTTGTATCAGTCGGTTTTACAAAAAACAGTGGGTGAAGCTTTTATTAAGTTACTAGAATCTTTGTCTAAAAATGATGGAGTTGCTATAGAATGCCTTCGAGCTTATGGTAACTGGTTTAGAACTATTGCTAGTCAAAATATTTCCTGGCAAGAATATCTAATTGATCGGATAATTCAGGATGATAATCCCTTTAGTCAACAAGTTCAAACAATCAATATTACTAACCTATCTCCTAATCTAATTGCAGCAGCAAAAAATGATTTGCAAATTTTACAAAATCTTTATAAGTGCAATAGTAAAACAATTGGTCAGTGGGTAAAAACAATAGCTAAATTAGAAAAACTTCCTATTACTTGGGAAGAAAAAATAGAAAGAAAAGAACCTATCTATCAAAAGTTCATAAAGTCAGAAAATTGGGCAGATTCTATTGAGGCTTTAGCTACTCATTATCGTGATTTTGGTATAGGTTTATTTGCTGAATCAATTGCTTTTGAATGGCGTAATGATCAACTATTAACTATTACTTATCCTGATCCAGTTAAATTAAAGGAACTAGTAGGATATGAATTCCAACGAGATACTTTAATTAAAAATACAGAATTTCTTCTGGCAGGATATCCAGCTCTTAATGTTTTACTTTATGGTAGTCGTGGTTCTGGGAAATCTTCCTTAGTAAAAGCTTTATTAAATGAGTATAGTCAGAGGAATCTCCGTTTAGTTGAAGTAGCTAAGTCTGACTTAAAAGAGCTACCATTAATTGTAGAAAAATTACGGAATGTTCCACAAAAATTTATTATCTTTGTTGATGACCTTTCTTTTGAAGAAGATGATGATACTTTTAAGGCTTTAAAAGTTGTTTTAGAAGGTAATTTAACTGCTAGACCAGCAAATGTGGTAGTTTATGCTACTTCAAATAGAAGGCATTTAATAAGAGAATTTTTTAATGATCGCCCTTCCCCAAAAGATAGTGATGAGGTGCATAATTGGGATACAGTTCAAGAAAAGCTTTCTTTTAGCGATCGCTTTGGTTTAACTTTAACTTTTGAACCTGCTAACCAAGATACCTATTTAAAAATTGTTAGACATCTAGCCAAGCAAGAAAAGGTAAATCTAAATCCTGAAGATTTAGATTATCAAGCCTTACAATGGGCAACTAGAAATAATGGTCGTTCTGGGCGAGGGGCGCGACAATTTATTGATTTTATCAAAGCTAATTTAGCAGTTTTTGAGAAGTGTTGAACAAGGATATAGGATGCAAGTGATAAGTTTTAGTTTCTATTAAATAGTGGTGGAAGTTGGAGGTGTTAAGTAAATTTTTTCATCTATAACCTACAGACTATTTCCTAAAATCTGGCACTAAATATCTTAGAAAAATCAGAGTTGAGTGAAAGTAAAAAAATTACTAATAAGGTAACTAAAACATGGGTATTTTTGAGCAAGAAAAAACAACAATACAAGCTACTGATATTAAACTTGAACCAGCAGAAGCTTTTGCAGCGATCGCTTTAATTACTGTAGCTGTAGATGATATTATTACTGAGAGTGAAAAACAAGGTATTAGTAATATTTTATCTCGAATGGAACTGTTTAGTAATTATTCAGAAGAACGTAAAAAAGAAATGTTAGACCGTCTGTTAGGTATAATTAAGAATAAAGAAATTAAGCCTTTATTTGATGCTGCAGTTGCTAAACTTCCTAAAGAGTTAAAGGAGACAGTGTTTGCTGTTAGTACAGATTTAGTTTTAGTAGATGGAAACCTTGCTGAAGAGGAAGAACAACTTCTGAATGAATTGTATAATGCTTTAGAAATTTCTGAAACAGTAGCTAATAATATTATTGATGTAATGATGATTAAAAATAAGGGTTAATCTTAGTTATCAATTTCAGTACCTCTGACGGAAGCTGGTTACTTGAAATATGAATATTCAAACCTATTAATTATAGGTACTTAGCCTCCTATTAGTATATCTAATTGAGAGTAATTGGCTATATTCTATGTTTTTTATCCTCACAATTCGATTTATTTCTATTAATGTCTTTTTACTATAGAAGAATAGTTCATTTTCAGGATACTGATGCTGCAGGTGTGGTTTATTTTGTTAATGTTTTAGCAATTTGCCATGAAGCTTACGAGGCATCTTTAGCAGCATTTGATATTAATTTGAAGGTTTTTTTTAGTAATCAAGAAATTGCTATTCCAATTATTCATGCTAATGTTGATTTTCGTCGTCCAATGTTTTGTGGGGATGAGTTAACTATTGAATTAATGCC
The DNA here is from genome assembly GCA_018457135.1 of Trichodesmium erythraeum GBRTRLIN201. Classification (GTDB taxonomy): domain Bacteria; phylum Cyanobacteriota; class Cyanobacteriia; order Cyanobacteriales; family Microcoleaceae; genus Trichodesmium; species Trichodesmium erythraeum. The sequence continues at coordinate 75,202 of JAGGDU010000046.1, forward strand.
TAAAACTTGGGGAGATGATGAGTTTGAAATTTCTTATCAAGTTTTTTTAAAAGAGGTAGGAAAAAAGTGGGCAGCGAGAGCTAGCACAAAGCACGTTTGTATTCATCCTCAAAGTAAAAGTAGGCAAAAATTATCTGATGAAATAAGGCGATGGTTATTGAGTTTTCAAACTTTCTAGTTTAGTAAAATTATGGAATAATAAAATTATGGATATATTGGAGTCTTTTTTTGATTTTATAAATCTCTTTAGGAAAAGATTTATAATTTTTTCCTGATAGTTGGTTTATTGGCAGCTTGTAATAATAAAGTTCTTATTTTTGCGATAGCTGCAGCTATTATCATATTTTTTCTTGCTATCATTTTTTATCCTTTTATCCAGAATATTCAGGAAACTGAGGTTTGGTTTATTGATATATGTGTACCTAATTTATTAGCATTTATACTAGGGTTTACTTTAGGGAAAAGATTTAAGTGAGTAGCAAAAATACTATTAATATAAATCAAGTAAAATCGAATAATTTGAATATATAAAACCATAAGATACCAGAATTTAATAGTGGTTAAATTCAGTCATATTAATTTAATAATTGAATCAGCATATCAAAAAATATTGATTTTTAATTGTTAATTACTGAAGGATTATAGGTTTATTGATGATTTAAAATTTACTAATAATATTCTATTTTTTTGAATGTCATATAATTAATTCTAACTATTTAAACATTTTAAAAGTACAAATATATTTCCAAATACTCAAAATATTAGTCTCGTATTCTCAAGTTTTAAATGTATTAGTTATAATAGCTGAACCAACTTTCATCTAGTTAAGAATAATAGAAGACTTTCACTAATCAAAAAAATTTGAATTTCATATAGATTAAATGTCAAGCAATACTTATGCCATAATTGGCAGTGGTGCACTAGGAGGTTTTTACGGTGCAAAACTACAAAAAGCAGGGTTAGAAGTTCATTTATTACTACATAGTGATTATCATCATGTTCTGGAAAATGGCATAGTTATAAAATCAAAACATGGAGATTTTAAACTATCTCAAGTTAATGCCTATAAAAATACTAATCAAATGCCAAAATGTGATGTAATTCTCATAGGATTAAAAACAACACAAAATAATTTATTAGCAAAATTTTTGCCTCCTTTATTAAAAGAAAATACTGTTGTTTTACTCTTGCAAACTGGCTTAAGTGCAGAACCATAAGTTGCCAAAATTGTTGGAAAAAAAGGTTAATAAGAGGAATATGTAATCTTGCCTGTAACAAATTAAGTTTTGGTTATATTCATCATATAGATGATAGTTCAATTAGAATTGGAAGATACGCCAGGAATTATCAACTTGCTCAAATTACTAATAAAATGCGCGAGATTACTCATGATTTTAAAATTTCTGGAGTTCCGGTTTATTTCACTGAAAATTTACTACTAGAAAGATGAAAAAAATTGGTTTGGAATATTTCTTATAACAGTTTTTCAGTAATTTTAGATGCTCGAACTGACGAAATTATCGGAAATGCTAATACGATAAATTTAGTAGTAGAAATAATGCAGGAAGTTTTAGAGGGAGCAAAAAGTTGTCAGCTTCAAATTCCAGATAATTATATTCAAAAAATGTTAGACCATACTGAAAAATTACAACCTTATTTAACTAGCATGAAAATTGACTATTAGCGACGACGACCTTTAGAAATAGAAGGAATTATTGGCAACCCTTTACGAATGGCAAGTAAGGCTGGTATGAAGTTATCAAAAATGGGAATGTTGTATCAACAATGAAAATTTATAGATGCTATAAATATACAGAAATTTTCAAGTTAAATAAAAATCAAATAATGTATATATTTAAACTTTTTTATATTTCATAAATTTGTTGAGAATAGTATTGAGAATATTTTTATATTTATAGTTGCTTTTGTTGTAGCATTTGATTATCTAAACTTTTCTGAAAATTATATTTGTAGGTACATTCCTATTTTGATGGTGACTGTTTTTCCGATATCTATTCATACAATATGAAGAAATCAAGCTATAGATAAACACCCTGAAACTTTTAAATATATTGCTTGTTTGTTGCCTATTTATGTAGCAAACTGAATCAACCTCCATACTTGAGAAAAGCTATATAATTCTAAAGCAGTATTACCTTTCTCTCCTAATAAACCTTTTGATAAAACCTTTTGATAAAATTTATATAATTATGTCTAAAAATATTGCCAAAATTGGAAATCAAACCCTCTTCTAATGCGGAAATGTTTGCTAAAAACTGGCATATTTTCCAGAAAATTATCAAAAATAATCACATGAGACATAAAGAAATGTATAATGTCTTACATCAGTTTATTCTCAATTATCTAGATAAATTATTTTCTTTTTTAGACCTGGGTTGTGGGGATTTATCAACTATAATACCTTGTCTTATCGACAGTGATATCTATAGTTATACTGGTGTTGATTTATCACTATAAGCATTGAAAATTGCCCAGGAAAATATTGCCGATTTTCCTTGGAAAAAAAATTAATTATAGGCAATATTAAATATGTATTTAGAGAGTTAATTAGTCTCTACTAAAAACTTAAAAATTGATATTGTTTTTTCCTTCTATACTATTCATCACTTAAGTATATTAGATAAGCAACTAATTAATGATATTTGGCAAATACTGAATCCTAATTCTTGTTTTATTTTAATTGATCTTTTTAGAGAAGAAGGAGAAACTCATGATTGCTATTTAGCAAAATATAAGCAAAATATTAGGAAAAATTGGTTTACCTTGACTAAGGATGAAATAGATATAACAGTTACACACATCAAAAATTGCAATTTTCCTGAAACAGAAAATACAATTATAAATCAAGTAAAAAAAAGCTGGTTTTAGTAAATATGAATTTATTTATCAAGACCAAGAACATGCTGGATATTTGTTAGTTTGTTATAAATAGGGTGAAAATAATTTAATACAGCAATTTTCATGATTAGTAAACTAAAGTTGTGACGGTGCATGGAACGTTCCTAGAGATTTTTGGTTTTGATAATGTGGTTTATCTATCTAAAAAGTGCTGTAACAGTTAGACCTATTCTCCTATTCTTTGAATAGCAAATTTTTTGAACAACTCTCAATAATTTTTCCTTCATAATTACGAGGTAAACTTTCTACTTTTAGCCAATATTTAGGCTGCTTAAATTTGCTCAATTTTTTATCAATAGCAGCGCACCAATTTTTCCTATAAACTTCAAAATAATTACCCACATTTATGAGAATTTACAACCTGATGCCAAATATTTATCTGCACATATTTTTGGTTTTGATAATGTGGTTTATGTATTTTAAAAGTGCTGTAATAGTTAGACCTATTCTCCTATTCTTTGAATAGCAATTTCTTTTAAAAACTCTCGATTAATTTTTCCTTGAGAATTACGAGGTAAACTTTCTACTCTTAGCCAATATTTAGGCTGCTTAAATTTGCTCAATTTTTTATCAATAGCAGCTAACAACTTTTCCTTAGAAACTTCAAAATAATTACCCACATAAACAGCAGTTACAACTTCACCCCAATATTTATCTGCTAAGCCAATTACACAAATATCATCAACTAAACCAGTTGTCAAAATAGCAGCTTCAACTTCTGCCGGAAAAACATTTTCCCCACCAGTAATAATTTTTTGACTACTACGACCTACTATTTTTAAGTAACCTTGATGATCAAAAAATCCTAAATCATCTGTTACTAGACTTTCATAATTATTAAATATATCAGGATAATACCCTAACGCCAAAGAATTAGCTTTAATGCTAATATTACCAATTTGATTTTGATATAATATTTTCCCACTTTCATTTTTCACAATAATTTTAGCGTGAGGTAATACTTGACCGTTACTATTATTTCCTGCCAAAAAATCTTGTGGTTTAAGAGTCGCAACTTGAGAAGCAGTTTCTGTCATTCCATAAGTTGGAGCTAATTTAATTTGATATTTTCTTGCAGCATCAAATAATTCTTCCCAAGCTGCGGAACCACCTAAAAGCACTATTTTAAAATTAGATAACCAGTTAGCTGTTTCTGCCTTTTGTAACAAATGGTGTAACTGAGTTGGTACTAGGGAAATGAAAAATTCATTGGGGTTAATATTCCATTCTTTTTGTTCTAAAATATCTTTATAGGATGGCAAAATTATTAAATTTCCCCCAGTAGTAAAGGAGCGTATAAACTGCATTAAACCACTGACATGATATAGGGGTAAAACACAAAATGAATTAATTTCTTGTACTTGGAAATATCCTTGGAAACCTCTTACAGATGACATTAAAGTTTCCCATGTATGAATAGCAAATTTAATTTTGCCAGATGAGCCACCAGTAGGAATCATAATCAAATTTTCCTCAGTAGTCAGAGTTTTTTTACAGGGGTTATCTCTAGACAAACTAGATATTTTTTCTAAAGACTTTTCGAGAGATTTATGGTTAAGAATATTTCCCAAAATCATGTCTGGTTCTACTAATTTTAAAACTTTTTCCCATTCTAGTTGTCCCCATTTTGGATTACATAAAAATACTTGACAATTAGCACCAACAGCAGCAAGAAAACTAGAAATAAATTCTGTTGGATTTGATTCTGATATTAATACTTTGCTAGGAGTTCTTGGATTTGCAATTTTGATTAAGTTTTTAATTTTTTTGTTCGTAAGATAAGAAAATTCGCTAGAGCTCAAAAAAGTTTTACTTCTTTTGACTTGGTATTTTTTTAGGTAGTTAAAGATTAGGTTCATAAATTAGTTATAGTATTAGTATTTTGCTGATAGTTTATGATTAATTTTATTGTAAAAAAGACTATAAAGTTTGACTACCTCCTGCAAATAAAGACTGAAAATTTATAATTATGGCTAAATTTTCTCTAAGACAAGAGTTGATATGTTCGGTCAAATTAGCTGGTAACTAAAATATTTCATTTCTGAAAAATATATAGATAAATTTTGACTATCTCCCGCAGATAAAGACTGAAAATTTATAATTATGGCTAAATTTTATCTGAGACAAGAGTTGATATGTTCGGTCAAATTAGCTGGTAACTAAAATATTTCATTTCTGAAAAATATATAGATAAATTTTGACTCCCTCCCGCAGATAAAGACATAAATTTTTGAGTTTTGGCTTAATTTTCTATATCTGCATCAAAAAAGTGGGTGATACCAAAACCAAAAGCACGGTTTTTTCTTAAGTTTGGTTGTAATTTTGTGGCAAGCTGCAATGATGCTTTTCTAGCAATTTTTGTTTCAAATACTGAAGAAAAAACTGCATCAATGAGATAATTTTGACAAAAGTTACAGAGATCAATACGGGAACCAAAAATAGCAGGTTTAATTACGAATATTCCTTGCCAACCTTGTTGATAATATTGTTGCATTTTGCTGAGGTTAGCAACAGATTCATCTAAGGCAATAGGGGTAGAATAGAAATTACTTAAATCCAACATTTCGATAAATTTATCAACAGGTAAAGGTTGCTCAAGTAACTCAATTATATTGATATTTTCGCATATTTCTAACCATTGTTTTGCTTCTTCAAAATTTAATCCTCCATTGGCATCCAATCTTAAATTTATTCCGGTAGGGAGTTCTTTAACTAACTGCTGAAATATCTTTATTTCTGTTTGAATTTGATCAAGTCCAATTTTCCATTTGAAAGTGCGGTATCCTTTTTGCCAAAGTTGCTGCCAAGTTTCTAAAGCTGCTTTTCCTGCTGGTAATAGAGCACTGTAAAATTTCGGGTTTAATTCTTCTTTTTCCTGTACTTGTACTTCTTGAAAATTTTCCCAAGCTGACTCAAAGCCAAATTTACAACTAGGTAAATTATCGGGAATAGAAAAAATAGTTTCTGTTGTAATTTTTGGTGGTAACTGGTGACAAAAATCTAAAGCTTCCGACAAAGTTTCCGAACCAAAAAAACTTAAAGGTGCAATTTCACCTAAACCTATTTCTCCAGTTTTATTGGTTAGTTTTAAAATTATTCCTTCTCTAATACGCCAAATACCATGACTTGTTTTTAAAGGTTGTTTGAAGTTCCGTTTATAGGGAAAAATTTTTAGTTTATAATGCATATTTTTTTTGTAAGATTTTCTGGAAAAACTTAACTTTCTTACATTTTTATTGGTAAGTATTTGGCTTTTCCTGGGTCATGTTGTGCAAATATAACTTTTAATTATCCTTGAATATTAATTCCTCCTTCCAAGATAATGAGTTGACAACTCATAGCTGGTAATATAATTCCTCTGTAAGAGATTAGTTTACAGGTGAATACTTATCTTTATTGCAGTATAAGGAAATAATTTATAGTATTTTAATCATATCTAATACATCTATAAAATGTGTATTTTTACTATTTGATTAATTTACTTAAATATCATATTCATCCTTGATTTAAAATTTAAGACCTAATTTTAAATACTATTTTCATTATCCTCTATTCTGATAATTATAGAACTATTTATCAATATAAATAAATGCAGTTTTTCCTAGCTATTTGTTGATAAAAAAAACTGCTAAATATACATTTGCTAAATTTAAATTTATTCAAAACAATCGATATTTTAATAACAGTAACTATCCTAATTATTTAGATAACTGATATTTATCAATTCTCTGAATTTTAACTTTTATTGAGTTCTATAAAATTTAAAAAAAATTAGAGTAAAAAAATAGTTAGGAGTTAGGAAAAACTTTGATCTTGAATTTTCTATATTGCTAAACGAAGGTATTCATTCTCTAGCTACTAAAAAAAGGTTACTCTAGTAGTATTTTTTAAACTTATATTAGTTTTTTTCTTTCCCTTTATCAAGAAATTTATTATAGTTTCCATCCATTCTCTAGGATTTTCCCAGTGAATATTATGGCCAGATTCACCAATTACTTTCAACTTAGCAGGCAGGCATAATTCTGCTATTTCTGTATTAATAGCTTTAAATTTATGATCATACTTTCCCACCATTAATAATGTAGGAATCTGATGATTTGATAATTTATTCCAAAGTGAGGGTTGGTTACCTATTCCCAAATTTCGGAGAGATTTTCCTAATTCCAATGGATTATTTTCTAACCGTCTTTCTATGAGCTTTTCAAAATTATTATGCTGCCTCAAAGATTCAAATAACGGTTGATTATACCAGTTAATTAAAAACTCTTTAAAATTGCTATTTTCTAACTTATTAGCTAATTGAAAATCTGACTGACAACGAAGCGATCGCTCTGCTTTACTCTTTAGTCCTGGAGATGCTGATTCTAATATTATTTTTTCAAACCGAGTTGGAAAATTTATCCCTAGATATAATGCCAATCTTCCTCCCATTGAATAGCCAAATAAATAACATTTTTCAATATTTAAATTATCTAATAAACCAATCAATGCTGTGGCAGTATTGTGCATATTGTAATGTTTTTCACTATCAAAAACTCTAGTTTTTCCATGTCCTGGTAAATCAACTGTTAGACAGCAAAATTTTTTAGATAACTCAGGGATAATTTCTATAAAATCATTACTACTACCCATAAATCCATGTAACAATAAAATTATTGTTTTATTGTTTTTTTGAGATAAGGAGTAGTTGAATTTATAATTTTTCCCATTAAACATTAATCAATAATTATGAATAAAGTAATTTAATATTTATTTATATCCTTTAAAAAAAATAATTTTACCAAGAATCCTGGTAATAAATAAGTAACGGAAATAATATATAATTTTCTGAAAGCAAATCAATAACTTTCTACAAAAAATAAGCAGTTATAATCAAGTTCCTTAGTTTGTAGCTAACATTTATCTATTTTGGTGTTAATCACAACTAATTCCTCCATTATAAGAAATAAATATAGTCTCCAGCATCTGGAAGTTAATGATAACTGAAATGCCTGAACTAAAAAAATATGGTGGTATATTTCCCACCATAATTTCTAATTATTTATTCACCTTTAGAAAACTTTAGCGCAGCAGAATTCAAGCAATAACGCAATCCTGTTGGAGGGGGACCATCTGGAAAAACATGACCAAGATGAGCATCACAATTATTGCAAAGAACTTCTGTTCTCCGCATAAATAAACTCCAGTCAGTTTCTTCTTTGATATTTTCTTGATTAATAGGTTTCCAATAACTAGGCCAGCCTGTGCCAGAATCATATTTTGCTTCAGAACTAAATAGGTCAATACCACAACAAACACATTTATATATTCCTTTTTCTTTATTGTTGTAATATTCCCCTGTGAATGGTCTTTCAGTTCCCTTTTTTCTAGTTACATTAAACTGTTCTGGGGTAAGTTGTTCTTTCCACTCTTTTTCACTTTTTTTAATTTTATTAACCATGGCTTTAATGTTTATTTTGACAAACTATTTTCCAGTACAACACTAATTTTTAAGTGCTATAATATTTTATACTTTACAAATCATAACATATTCTTTATGGAAAAGCTAATGCTGAGAAGCCCTGTGAATAAATTTAGGATATTTACGAATGAAAGTTGATTGACTTTACTTTTGTAAGTAGATTATTTTTCTTACTATCTAATCTATAGATATAGGAATTATCAAATTGTTTGATTTTAGGAAATACGGAATAAGCAATAGAAAAAAAAGACTTTACCTGATTAATATTAAGAAAGCTTATAAATATATAGAACTACAAAAAAATGTCAGGGTAACTATAAGACTTTAAAACCTTAAAAATAACAGTTTTTATTCAAACTGATAACTGAATACTTATAAATATTCAGCTCTGAGAATATGTCAAATAACAAATCCTAAGCCAAGTAATAATCCACTAAAAAAATGTAGATAAACTGCAATAAATTTACAGTTACTAATTTTTTCTGGTTGGTCGTGATAATGACTAAGGTGACGACATAAATGAATAGCAAAAGGCAAGCCAGCAAAACTTAATAAAGCCCAAACTGGGAATAGTTTTAAACCTACACAAATAGAAATTAATACAAAAACAATTCCGCAAGACCAATTTAATACTTGAGAACCTGCTTTAGTTCCCATCCTCACAATAGGCGATCGCTTTCCTGCTGCTAAGTCATCTTTTACCTGATGAAAGTGGGAGCAAAAGAGAATAATAGTAGTAGTAATTCCAATAATTATTGAAGCCGTTAAACTAGTAATTGACCAAGCCTTAGTTTGACTATAGTAAGCAGCAGAAATTGCTAAAGGACCAAAAGCAAAAAAGCAGATAATTTCTCCTAAACCTTGATAACCTAATCTGAAAGGAGGACCTTGATAAACATATCCTAAAAAACAACACAGTAATATTAATCCAATTACAGTTAAATCTTGCAGCCACCAGCTAATTGTTGCAACTCCCAAAATACCTAAAAATAAACATAAATTACCTAACCAAAACATTAAGTTTTTATTCCCTGTTAGATTCACCAAAGAGTGGTGCTTATTTTTATCAATACCTGTCTCCGAGTCAAAGACATCATTACTAATATTCTCCCAACCCAAAATTAAAATTGCTGATGTGATAAACGTTAAAAAAATAGACCAGTCAATCCCATTTTTTTCCCAGATAGCTATTGCTGTTCCTATCCATATCGGCATAATTGCTACACTATACATAGGTGGCTTAATGGCAGCCAACCATAATTTTTTATCAGACTTATTTACTGTTTGAGCTGTCATATTAATTTGATAATTAATCCTTTATTTTAACAATAGTCATGTTAAATTGATTGTTATAGTTAAGTTGATTATGATAAAATTATCAACCCTAACTCCAAACAATTATAAATATAAATATGAGAGATTTTTTTGATGCTATAGCAATTTTTAATTTCTTACCACTTTCATTTCCTAGTCTAACTCAAATCTTAACAAAAAATAACTTAATTTATTTTTCCTTTACCTTTGATTTTATTTAGGCTTTCGACTTGCCTAAAAAATTCTCTATCTCTTATCGCTACAAAAGGGATGTCAAAAAAGATTTAATGTTAATTAAGGGATAAATTTTGCCTCTTTCATAAATTGGACATTCCCACTAATCACTCTATCTAATTCAGTGAAAATTTGCTATTCTTATTTTCATGCCTGTAACACCAACTTCTGTTAATCTATTTCAGACTTACCAAGATCTGTATCAATTTCTGTTTAATTGTCAACAGACATTAACAGACAATATGCAAACAAAAATAATTAGTATTTCTCGAGAAATATTATCAGTAGATCCCCTAGCAGTATTGCAAAAAATTTGTCAACCACATCAACTACATTTTTATTTAGAAAAACAAGCCATTGGAGAAAAAAACATCCACAAAAATAGGTTGGCGATCGCTGCTGTAGATACTGCTACCCATTTTACTGTTAAAAGTGGGAGTCGTTTTGCGCAAGCTGAGTCTTTTATTCAATCATGTTTAAACAATACAATTTCTCTAGGTGCAACACACTTACCATATTCAGGTCCCCACTTTTTTTGTAGCTTTACTTTCTTTGAAAAAGATACTCATGCCTATCTACAAAACCTTTATCAAAATGGTAATTACCAACAAAAATTATCTCTAAACCTTCACTTTCCTTTAGCAACAATATTTCTACCATGCTGGCAAATAACTCAGACAAATAAACATAATATACTTGTAATTAATACCGTTATTAATAACTCTATTAACATTAAAAATCTTTCCCATAAAATTTGGCATAAATTCCAGGAAATAACCCAGATAAAACATAATCATTTATCAACTTTAACCAAGCCCAATCAAAAACTTATAAAAATCAACGTCAATCATTTACAAAAATTTAAAAAATCAGTAGCTTCAGCTCTAGAATTAATCAATTCAAATTATTTAAGAAAAATTGTTTTAGCCCATGCTATAGATATATATTCTCAAAATAATTTCAACTTAATCAAATCCTTAAACAACTTGCGATTCATTTATCCAGACTGCTATGTATTTTCTATTAGTAATGGCAAGGGCCAAAACTTCATAGGTGCAAGTCCAGAACGCTTAATTAGTATTAACAATAATCAATTAGTTACAGATGCTTTAGCAGGTTCTGCACCTAGAGGCAAAACCCCTAGTCAAGATGCTAAATTAGCCAATAGTTTATTATGTAGTGAAAAAGATTTACGAGAACATCAATTTGTCATAGATTTCATTATTAAACGTCTTCAATATTTAGGATTAAAACCAAATTATTTACCCCAACCAAATCTACTACAATTGTCAAATATTCAGCATTTATGGACACCAATAAATGCAGAAGTTTCTCAAAATATTCATTTATTAGAAATATTAGCACAACTCCATCCCACACCAGCAGTGGCAGGAGTTCCTAGAGATATTGCTCAAGAACAAATACAGAATTTTGAAACTTTCGATCGCTCACTTTATGCAGCACCTATTGGTTGGATAGATCACCAAGGAAATGGAGAATTTACTGTAGGTATTAGGTCAGCTTTAATTGATGGAGAACGCGCTAGACTTTATGCTGGTGCAGGTATAGTTACTGGTTCAAAACCAGATCAAGAGTTAGCAGAAGTTCAACTCAAACTTCAGACATTATTAAAAGCTTTAGTTTAAAATGAACAGGACTTACCCACGGGCAATACACAAGCGTGAGGGCGAATAGCATTCGCCCCTAAATATGGCGTTTGCAAGGTGAATTTGCGTAAGTCCTGATGAAAATTCTGTAGCTTCGACAGAAATATTTGAATAATGTATCTGAAGTCCCTAGGCATAAAAATTAAGGTACAAATATATCCGACTACCTGCTCTCCTCTGTAGAAACATTTGCATTGTTATTATGCAACGTCCCTACATCTACTTCTGGAAGATATTAGGGGTGGATCCCCTACTCCTGAAAAAGACTTTTTCAGCTAAACCTTGCTTTAGTTCCCTAGATGCTAGACGAACAGTAAAATTCAACAAAAAAGATATCAATTTATTTATGCTAATACCCTACTTTAAACAATCAAAATTATTACTTTAATTCATATCTTTGTAAGGTTAAAAATTCAAATTTTCCTGATATATCATAATGAGCAATTAATTGGTGCATTTCTATTTCATTAATTAACCAATTAACTACACAATCAAAAGCATTCCCTATAGTTACTTGCTCAGGACAACTGATAGAAACACCATCAGGTAAAAAGAAGGTTTTATTTCCTTCCCAACTCCAATTAAATTGAGTAGTAACAGGTTCAGAAATTTGTAAAAAGGATATCAATTTATTTATGCTAATACCCTAATTTAAACAATCACAATTATTACTTTAATTCATATATTTGTAAGGTTAAAAATTCAAATTTTCCTGATATATCATAATGAGCAATTAATTGGTGCATTTCTATTTCATTAATTAACCAATTAACTACACAATCAAAAGCATTCCCTATAGTTACTTGCTCAGGACAACTGATAGAAACACCATCAGGTAAAAAGAAGGTTTTATTTCCTTCCCAACTCCAATTAAATTGAGTAGTAACAGGTTCAGAAATTTGTAAATTAGGAGTAATAGTTATTGACGTTCCCTGGCAATTTTGTGGTAAATCTCTTTGAGATAATTGTTCTAATTCGGTCGACCAATAGTCGGAGGGATAGCCAGTAGAGTCTTCTCGAATATTGGCAGTTCTAAACAAGTTTCCTTTGTCATCATAAATGATACCAAAACTATGTTTGAGATGTTGGTATCTAAAAAATAACTCCATCGCAAAATAAGCCTCTGATGGTAACTGAGTTACAGACCAAATAGCATGGCCAGAGGGAAAGAAATAAGCCCGCATCACCTCAGCTTGAGGATGAAAAATTCCATCAGATAAACTATTTGCTGATTGATAATAAGTCCAACTTTTTTCTTCCACATTATCTTCAGCATAAATATATTTATTTAGGTGATAAATCTCTGTTTTGTCAGAATTACTCTCAAAATTTCTAAGACTACGAAATGACTCTTCTACACATCCTTCTGGGGTATATTTGGTCCAAACACCATGCCAAGCATACAAATGTTGATCAATAAAGTTTTTCCAGTTTTGTGTTTTAAGATCCATAATTTTATTTCCTCAAAAAAACCTGCATTATTTAAATTAATGATGACTATAAGCAATTTCAAACTTAGTTTTAACTTGTTCAGTGATAACCGCTAAATAAACAGATAAGACAGAAGCAGTAACCATAATATATTATTTAATAATTTCTAGTTTAAAATTCATAAAATTATGATAAAAAAAGTGGCAATTGTTACCGGTAGTACTCGAGGTATTGGTTTTGGCATTTCCCAACAAATTCCGGTCGATAAATATGATCTAAATTATGGGGTTTAATAGTAATGAAACATCCGCAAAAGAGGCTAAAACAGAAGCTTGGAATTATTTAACAGCAAAATGTGATGGAGTAGATAGTGAAATGATACAGCAAATCATTAAAAATACCCCTATACAACGTTGGTATTTCTCAACAGAAATATGTCAAATTATCGCCTTTTTATGTTATCCTAAAGCTGCTTTTATTAAAGAAGAAGTTGCTTGACCTATTAATAGAAGATTAAATTTATAGTAAATTGAGATCTTTAACTTTGTAATAACGTCCAAAAATAGCCATCAGGAGCAACAAAAGAAAAGCTTTTTTCTTCAAATTCATTAATTATTATTTCTGTAACTTCTGTGGCTTCACTATTACTAACTTTTTGATGATATAAGTCAATATTAGTAACTTGTAGAGTATATAAAGATGTTCCTAAACAACCAGGACGAGAATATGTCTGTTTATTCTCTAAATTTCCTTCTAAACGTAAAAATTCAAAGTTACCTGACTGAATTTTATTTTTTTCTTTCAAGTCATAACCAGGAGCAATAAAATAATAGTTAAACATTCTTTCATCAGGATTCTCTTTTTTCAACTCAAGTATCTTACGAGAAGCAACACTATATCCACATTCAACATTATCAACAACTCGAACTAATCCTAAGACTTGATCATAAAAATCTAAGGCTTTATGTTCACAATTAACAATTAATCCAGCATGAACAAACTCTGAGGCTTTAAAATGAGAATCTAGGTTAACAATACCAGAATTAGGTCGATGATAATCATGACGTTGAAAGATAACCTGTCGGGTTAATGGTTGAATTAAAACCATTTCATGAACACAGGGGTTAGCTTGATAAAATGGCTGAAAATTTTCGGGACGATCAATTAAATTCCGTTGTGGAGAAATATAATATATTGGAAGTTTTATAGCTTGACCATCTTCAGCATGATTAGCAACATTAAACACATCTAAAGATAGAGAAGTTCCCCAGCGACTTCCTACTACTTTTAAAGGGCTTAATTCTAATCCTTAATTAATAGGATTATCCCAAACCATTAGGCGAACTAAACTTCTATCTGTGACTTTGTTTTGAAGACGCAAAGAATGTAAATTAGAGTCAACCCCATACAATTTTTTAGCTGTTTCTGCATGAAGGTTTCCAGATAGATTAACTGTATAACCAAACTTCTCCCAGTAGTTAATTAAATTGCTTTCATCTTCTACTGTAATACCGATAACAATTTCGTATAATCCGCTAATAGATGGATTACTCATAAATTAAAACTCCTCAAATAATATATATACTATAACAATCCTATTTTATTCATGTCAAAAATATTGCCACTTTTTAAGAATATGTTTGGAGGTAATGATTAATGAGTAAAACTTACAGAGTTTATTTCTATTTCTACTTTTTGAATTGTTACAGCCTCAGCCGGATTGTTATATTTAGACTTAAAAACTAGATGATTCGGAATTTCTATTCTTTATATCTGTTCTTATCCAACTATAACCTAATATATTTTTAGGATTGCTATTTTACTATTCAAGACTAAAAAATTAACTATGTCAATTGATTTTAGAAGCCTCAATACAGTATGGTCATCTATTTTAGTAGAAACACTACATCATTTAGGATTAACCACCGCAATTATCAGTCCTGGTTATCGTTCCACACCCCTAACATTCGCCTTTGCCACCCATCCCAAAATTGAAACTATTCCCATTCTTGATGAACGTTCAGCAGCATTTTTTGCCCTAGGAATAGCAAAAAAAAATTATCAGCCAATAGTTATAGTCTGTACATCTGGTACGGCCGCAGCTAATTTTTATCCAGCCATAATAGAAGCAAAAGAAAGTCGCATCCCACTATTAGTTCTAACTGCAGATAGACCCCCAGAATTACGAAATTGTCATGCTGGTCAAACCATAGATCAAGTCAAATTATATGGTAATTATCCTAACTGGCAAATTGAACTAACTTTACCTTCAGTAGAACTAAAAAGATTGGAATATTTAAGACAAACAGTTATTCATGGTTGGGAAAAAACTATGTTTCCTACACCTGGACCTGTGCATTTTAATATTCCTTTTCGAGACCCTTTAGCGCCCATAAATCAACCAGAAGCGATCGCTTTAGAATCAAAATTTTCCCAAAACTTTTTTGCTAGTTTACGACCAATTATTAGAACAGAATTAATCCCAAATTCTGACTTAATAGAATTATTAAAAAATCAATTTAAATCTCACTCAGGAATTATAATTGCAGGTTTAGCACAACCAGAAAAACCTGAAGTATATTGTCAGGCGATCGCTAAAATTTCCCAAACTTTAAACTTCCCTGTTTTAGCCGAAGGTTTATCACCTCTAAGAAACTACTCCCAGTTAAATCCCTATTTAATTAGCACTTATGATTTAATTTTAAGAAATCAAAAATTAGCCAACAAACTTATTCCCAAAATAGTCTTACAAATTGGAGAACTACCAACAAGTAAACAACTAAGAACTTGGCTAGAAGCAGCTAATTCTCACAGATTAATTATTGACCAAAGTGACCATAATTTTGATCCGCTTCATGGAAAGACAACTCATTTACGAATCTCAGTAGAACAACTAGCCAAAATTTTAATTACTCAATATTTCAACAATAACCATGATATAAATTACTTAAATTTGTGGTGTCAAGCCGAAGAAAAAGTCAGAGAAAATATTGACACAAAAATGGCAAAAATAAATCATATATTGGAACCAAAAATTTCTTGGTTAATATCTCAGACATTACCAAAAAATACATCAATATTTGTTGCTAATAGTATGCCAGTTAGAGATGTAGAGTTTTTCTGGGTTCCTAATAATTCCCAAATTCAGCCATTTTTTAATCGAGGTGTAAATGGAATAGACGGTACTTTATCAACAGCTTTAGGTATTGCCCACCGGTATCAAAAAACTGTTATGTTAACAGGAGATTTGGCGCTTTTACATGACACCAATGGTTTTTTACTAAGAAATAAATTAGTCGGTCATTTAACTATTATTTTGATTAATAATCAGGGAGGTGGAATTTTTGAAATGCTCCCAATAGCTAACTTTGAACCACCTTTTACAGAATTTTTTGCTACTCCCCAAGAGATTGATTTTGCTGATTTATGTAAAACTTATGGTTTAGAACACCAAAAAATATCTTCCTGGAACCAATTACAACAACTTTTAAATCCTTTACCAAGTAGTGGAATAAGGATTTTAGAATTACAAACAGACCGCCAACTTGACGCTAGATGGCGGTTAGATAATTTAGATACATTTATAGATTTATAGAATATTTTTTCTAAATTGAAAACTCAAAAAGAAGAGGTTTTAAAATTACCAGTTACTAAATTCTTTATGAAGTAGTGAAATAAGAGTTTCATAATTACAAACAAACCGCCAACTTGACCCTAGATGACGGTTAGATAATTTATAGATTTACAGAATATTTTTTCCTAAGTTAAAAATTCAAAAAGAAGAATTTTTAAAATTACCAAATACCCTGAAAATCATAAATAGATTTACAGAATATTTTTTTTCTAAGTTAAAAATTCAAAAAGAAGAATTTTTAAAATTACCAACTGCCCTGAAAATCATAATTTGTATCAAATCTCTTTTGCTGATCATCCTATACTTTGATATTTTCTGATATTTTCCCGGCGCTGCTTTACAAAACAGAGCAAGATTCATAAACCCTAAGTCCAGTTAGGTTTCTGTTGCCTATTTAAGAATAGATAAGCTTTTCATCTCATGAAGCGAAACATAGCAGCTAATCTGCCGAACTTTTTTATAGTCAAAAGCTCACTCCACAATACCTCACCAATTCGATGCTTTTTCTAGAAACTTTTATATCATTAAATATATATCTCTGCTATAGCACACTATTGTCAATATAGCAATATTAATTATTTTTTCCAATTGCAGAGTTATCGTGAACAAAAACCTAGGTCTTCAACCAAAACTGAGATCATTATAATTTTTGGTTTAATCTGGGAGAACCTCAATCAATAAAGGCTCTAATTGACCTTTGTTATCCAAAGCATAGATATCATCACAGCCACCAATATGTTGATTATTAATAAAAATCTGTGGCACAGTACGACTTCTATTAGCACGTTCACTCATACTATTTCTAGCACTTTCATTGCCATCTATTTTGTATTCTGTATAGTTAACACCTTTCCACCAAAGCAAAAGTTTTGCTCTAATACAATACGGGCAAGTTTGCCAAGTATAAATTTCAACCTTTGCTTTCATACGTTCTGGATGACGACCAAGAATAGGGTTAAGAAAATCAAGCATTTTTAGTAATTAATTAATAGTACTTAGACATTTTCTGGTATGAAAAATAGATCAAAGTCAGCCTAGACAAAGGAATTATTTTGAGTCACTCACAATAGTTAGAACCTGTGCTTATTCCAGATTTATATCTTGTTAATATCAAAGTCTTGGCCAGTCTATATTTGAACCTATTTTTTTTCTATTTTACCGAAAAATTGCTTTTAAAACCTCGACTACCCATCGGGCAACTTTCAATTATTTAATAAGTAGGGTTTGAATACTCACCTTATCTCATAAATACTTTAGAAAAGAAGAGGTTTATCGAATATTCTCTCATATGTCTGGATTTAGTGCCCCATATTATTGTCTGAAATTATTTATTACCTCAAAATTTAGTATCGATATCTTGTAGGTTTTGCCCTCATCTTCATTTGTGTTTGCATCTTATTTTTGATGTATAGCTGCCTAGAAATTTTAGAATAATAATGAGCCGTCAATATTACATTTATTGTAAAAACAGTTAAGACAAAAAATAGAAATAAAAAACCTACTAAAGTAGATTTATGGGATAAACTAATAATTAAAGATCCAATGGAAACAAGACCAGCTCCAGAGGCAGAAGAACTAAGAATTAGCCAGCGCAAATTAGACATAGTTAAGTTAATAAATATTTTTGATTAATTAAGACTGTTAATAATAATTATTTAATCATATAGCAATCAGTAATTATATCTGATAAACTATTTACCCCATTAGGTATTCTAGTCTTATGAATCATTCCTGATTGGTATAAATTAGTTGAACTAGTATCTAGTTATAAAAGTTAATATATTTATAAAATACTACTAATGATTATATTTTTCTGGCCATTAAGCAAGTAATTGAGGACTTTACAGATTCATACTAAGAGAACCCCAAGCTTTTGATTGAGAAAAAAGCGTCAAGTCAAAGATTCTTAACTCAAAAATACTATTACTAATTTTTACAATTAGATACTAGCTATTATCTTTAAACCCATATTACTCATTTCAAAATGTAGCACTAAAAGTGTCATAAGTTAGTGATATACTTATTGTATTTACTAAACCAACGCAATTAATCACGTATTAATACTGGGATGGCATAAAAATCGCCAAAGTTTTTATGTCAAAATACGGAGGTATATCCAGAAGAAAAAGTAGAGTTTTTATGTAAAAATTATTCATTGGTTTTAAAAAGTAAAAAAAATGTCAGTAGAAATTAAAAATGCACGACTACTTGGGACTAGTAATTAGAATCATTAGTTAAATAGGGATAATTGAAAAATTAACTACTAAAAAAAACTCTTGAATTAGTTCTAGAGATAGTAGTAAAATTCATGATTTTAAATAGTATTGAATTAGGGTCATTCTCCTCTATATTTATTCAAAAAATTATCTCAATAAAATGTATTATAAAATTTACTAGTAAAAGGAATAAAAGCAGAATATTTTAATGATAATATACTAGGTAATAGTCCTAAAAAATTATATGTGAAGTTGGTTAAAATAAAATTTTTCTTTTCATCATACTGGAAATTATAAAAAAAAGTATCAATTACATATCGAAGCATTTGACTTAGATTAAAGCTCATTTATTTCAATTTTATTGACAATAAAATAATAATGTTCACTCTCTTTTTAATTATTTTTTCATTAAATGTAAGAGAATAAGATTTTATTTTTTAGAGACTAAATTACTCTTTCTTACCGTACCATACTTTACTAAAAAGAGCCTATAAGTTTGTTGATCATAACGATTTGATTATAAGTAATACCATTTTGAAATAATAACGCTACGAATAGTAAAGGAAATAAAAATATTTTCAAGGAAATGTTCAATTGAGTAAAAAAGATGATTTACCTACTAAAAATGCTCCTTAATCTATTTATTATCAGTGATGAATTCTGAATTTTGAGTATTAAAAATTCTCCTAGCTATTTGTAGCAAACATTTATCATGCTAGGTATAAAGTATGGGAATCTAATTATGTAGATATTGCAAATATATATACAGCAGTAGAACCAAGATGGTTGTTAGTTGAAAGTAAAACAATAAAATATTTGGATTAAAAAAACTATCGAAAAATAATTTCAAAAAGCTGGAAAACGGCTCAAAAAAAACTGGGATAATTAGGAGTTAATGAATAAATCTAAAAATAGTTAATGTATTATTAATGCAAGTCTATTAATTATTTTTTATTATCATTATTAATTCAAATATAAGAATAATTATAAAAAAAGTTATACTTAGATTGTCTATTTATAAATACTATTTATTAACATCATTTTATTGTTACCTAACTCCTGTTGTTTTTTCATTCCTATTTTACTAGGTTCAGTGGGTAGGATTAAGACTTAATAAATAGAATAAGTTGAAATCATTAAACAGACCGCAAAAACTGTTTTTTCTCAAAAAAAAATGCAAAAAAAGAGAAAAAACTCTTTTCATAGGGCATAAATATTGATTACTAAAAAAGTAATTGCGATAGCATTTTTGGTATATTTTAGCTAAAAATAGAGCATAATTTATAATTAAAAATGCTGAATATGTTTACTGTCAAAAATATTGGATCTCTTAAAACAACTTAATCTATTCAAATATACTAATCCTAAAAGTATTATTTTATCTGAGTCCTGTAGAAGCTTATTAAACAAATTAACATAACTAAATTTTTGACACATACAAGCTTAAATATAACGGAGTTTATTTAATAAATATTGCCATATTATACATTTTTTTTATTAGTTAATAAATCAAATAATTGATAAAAAACTATAGATTTAAATGCAGATACTATCCTCATTTTTGGTAATCAATTGATCTATTTTTTAGTACATTTTTCTTTATATAATAGTTAATTGTTCCATGTCATATTATAAGTTTGATATTTTTTTTAGGGCTTAGTTATTTTTATTTTTATGTTTTTTTAGATTGGTTTTTAATCTCAACTTTGTTATTGTTTTAATAGCATAAAATTTTACCACTTGTTCTTTATGTTTATCTTGCATATTTTCCTACTTTAAAATTTCAATTATCTAATTCAATAATTTTTTTCTGATATTCAAAATTTATAGCGTAATCTGTTTATCTTTCATATTTTCCTACTTTCCTACTTTAAAATTTCAATTATCTAATTCAATAAATGTTGTATAAAATTCAAAAATTATAGCTTAAACTATAAGTTTTCTAGATTTAATCAGGAAATCCTAATCAAGTTTTTTTCACCATTTTCTCAATTTTAAATATTTCTAAATAATACATAATTACTAAATAAAACAATCCAGAATAACAACGATAAAAAGTATAATTTATTCCTAAATAAATTTCCATCATTAACAAGGAAAATACTACATAATTAGTAACTTAAATATTCCCCAGGCTAACAACGAAAAAAACTAAAAAAATAAAGTCTTAAGTTGAATATATATTAGCTATTTATGCATCGATAAAATTTGAAAACAAAGTGCAGGATTATTTCATGGGCAACTAAAGTTTTAAATACAAAATAATTAACTGAGAACTAAAACACTCTCAAAAAGCGAAAGTAGGTATAATGAGGTTTTATTTTCCTTAAAGACCAAATATTTTTAACGAATAGCTTATTTAAAAAATTCCCGAAACCTATTTTTTTGGAGTCAATTATGGGCTGATATTTATTAGTTTATAATAATAGAAGAAATCCAGGAATTTTTAAATTCAGTAAATTATATAATTCCTTTGAGCAGATTTAACTCGGGAATAATCAGCTAAATTTAGTTAAGTTTATGAAAAGTGTTTTTCATATAAAATAGGAAGTTACTTAGCCTTATAGTTAAGCAAAACTTACAATAATAATTATTCCTAAATCAAAAGCAATAAACTCGGTTAACTGTTTGGGCGTGTAAGTTATGAAATTACAATAAATATGGAGAGTCTTTATGGGAATTTTTGACCACTTTTGGCGGGTAATTCGTGCTAACGTGAATAGCTTAATTTCTAATGCTGAAGATCCAGAGAAGATCCTGGAACAGACAATAAAAAATATGCAGAATGACCTAGTAAAATTACGACAGGTAGTAGCAGAAGCGATCGCTACCCAAAAACAGACAGAAAGACAATCTTACCAAGCTAAATCTACTGCCGATGAGTGGTATAGACGAGCGCATTTGGCCTTACAAAAAGGCCAAGAAAATTTGGCAAGGGAGGCTTTGACCAGACGTAATTCATATCAAGAAACAGCTACGGTCATGAAAGTTCAGATGGAACAGCAAAAACAGGTAGTAGAAAAACTGAAGCAAAATATGAAGCAGTTGGAACACAAAGTTAGTGAAGCAAAATTAAAAAAGAATATGTATATTGCCCGGGCACGTTCTGCTAGGGCTTCGGAAAAGTTGAATAAAATGTTAGACTTAGTAAATACTGGCAATACTTTAAGTACTTTTGAGGAAATGGAAGAAAAAATAACGCAGCTTGAGTCTCAGTCTCAGATGATAGCTGAGTTAGGAATTGATAGTTTGGAGAAAAAGTTTAATACTCTTGAAGGAGATAATCATATTGAGGCTGAGTTGAAGGCGATGAAAGCTAAAATCTTGCGAAAGAGGTAGAAATTATCAATTACCTCATCAATAAAAACCTTTAGGAACAGGGACTAGGAACTAGCTCACTTGAGTAGGTTTATTAAAATAACTAGGGATAATAGAGTAAGACAAGGCAAACGCCGGATGGCAGTTTCAAAGTATCGTAAGTTAACAATAGGTGGGAGAACGAGAGATAAAGGAATAGCACAATAGGGAAATTTACCAAAATTTATTTTATTGCTAAATTCAGTATCCGAGTGTCATTAAACTCTTACTAAATATTTGGTTTAACTAGCTTAAATAACAATAATTAGTTAATTGACCCTCAAGAAAATTGATAAATTTAACATGTTTCCTCACTATAGGAGCCAAAATTTCTCAGTTATCCCTGTCTCTCTATCTTTCTTCCTTGACCTTTGAAAATGAAACAGATTGGCCAAAATGATAAGTAGGAAGTAGTCGAAAATTTTTTGGCTCACCTGAGTCCTGACTCCTGGCTCCTAACTTCCAGCTATTCCCGCAACTTTCTCAGCTAAAAAAAGGCTATGAATATTAGTATTGATTCATTCTTACTAATTTATGGTCATGAACTGATGCCTAGAATATGAATATTATTTACTATTATCTACTTGCTTTATATAAACTAACTTAAGTTTGGACAGCTTCTCACCGTTTCAGTTAAATTAGATATCATAGCTATAGGAGAAATACCCTTAATAAACATTTCAACAGCTTAGTTTAGAATAACTATATCTGTCATTAAAAACTGGGATCCAACTTATAACAAATAGTCAATTAAAAGGAAAGATAAAATTATGGGATTATTTGATCGGATTAGTCGTATCTTCAGAGCTAATGTTAATGAGATGGTCAATAACGCTGAAGACCCTCAAAAGATTTTAGAACAGTCTATTCTTGATATGCAAGAAGACTTGGTTCAGTTGCGCCAAGCAGTTGCTAGTGGTATTGCTACTCAGAAGCGCACCCAACAACAGTACAACCAAGCTGAGTCTCAAGCTAAACAATGGTACTCCCGAGCACAGTTAGCTCTGCAAAAGGGAGATGAAAATTTGGCAAAGGAAGCTCTACAGCGTAAAAATACTTATTCTCAGACAGCTAACACTATAAAAGTATCTTTAGAGAGTCAAACATCTCAGGTGGAAACCCTAAAAAGAAATCTAACAGCTTTAGAAGGCAAGATTTCTGAAGCTAAGGCTAAGAAAGATATTTTGAACGCGAGATTAAAAGCTGCTAAAACTCAGGAGCAACTAAATAACACAATAGGTTCTCTTAATACTAGCGGGGCAATGGCCGCTTTTGACAGGATGGAAGAAAAGGTACTTCAAATGGAGGCTCGTTCCCAAGCTTCAGCAGAATTAGCTGGTGCTGGCTTAGAAGAGGATTTTCGACAGTTAGAAGCTAATAGTGATGTTGATGATGAGTTGGCAGCGATGAAAGCAAAACTGGTAGGGGGTTCAGTAAACCAGAGTCAATTACCAGCTTCATCACAAGGGTCAGCAGAAAAATCGGTTGTTGATGATGAACTAGAGGATTTACGTAAACAACTTGACAAAACGTAAACTTTATTTTAGATAAAAATTTTACCTTTAAGCAATACCTTTAGCTTTGATAGATATTTAGCTTTTCTGAGGAGAAATTCTACGGGCACTAGTATAATTATTGACTGGTACGTCCGTTTTTTTTATCTCGGAGTATCCTTAGAATAATAATATTATAACTAAATACTTAATCATAACATCTAAAATCAAAAAAAATTAAAAAGTTACTATAGAAGGGCGAGGCAATAGAGGCAAACTTTTCGCGCTTTGTCAATTAAAAGGAAATATAAAATTATGGGATTATTTGATCGGATTAGTCGTATCGCTAGAGCTAATGTTAACGATATAGTAAATAAGGCTGAAGATCCTGAAAAGGTTCTAGAACAGTCTATTATTGATATGCAAGAAGACTTGGTTCAGTTGCGCCAGGCAGTTGCTAGTGCTATTGCTACTCAGAAGCGCACCCAACAACAGCACAAACAAGCTGAGTCTCAAGCTCAGCAATGGTACTCCCGAGCAGAGTTAGCTCTGAAAAAGGGAGATGATAATTTGGCAAAGGAAGCTCTACAGCGTAAGACAACTTATTCTGATACTGCTAGCACTATAAAAGTATCTTTAGAGAGTCAAACATCTCAGGTGGAAACCCTAAAAAGAAATCTAACAGCTTTAGAAGGCAAGATTTCTGAAGCTAAGGCTAAGAAAGATATTTTGAACGCGAGATTAAAAGCTGCTAAAACTCAGGAGCAACTAAATAACACAATAGGTTCTCTTAATACTAGCGGGGCAATGGCCGCTTTTGACAGGATGGAAGAAAAGGTACTTCAAATGGAGGCTCGTTCCCAAGCTTCAGCAGAATTAGCTGGTGCTGGCTTAGAAGAGGATTTTCGACAGTTAGAAGCTAATAGTGATGTTGATGATGAGTTGGCAGCGATGAAAGCAAAACTGGTAGGGGGTTCAGTAAACCAGAGTCAATTACCAGCTTCATCACAAGGGTCAGTAGAAAAACCGGTTGTTGATGATGAACTAGAGGATTTACGTAAACAACTTGACAAAATGTAAACTTTGTTTTACGCAAGTTTTAATTTTTCAGCAATACCTTTAGCTTTGATAAATATTTAGCTTTTCTGAGGACAAATTATACGGACGCTAGTATAGTCTTTGACTGGTGTGTCCGTTTTTTGCCTCTTACTTCCTTTAGGGAGCTAATTTAATTAATATTTATTATAATATACGTCCCATAGCTACCTTTGGGATAGTGACTCATTACGAGACTTTAATTATCTTCCTGTTCGTCCACTTGTCAATCTCTGCTAGAAATCTCACTCATTTGGTAGTTAGAGCTTTGATTCCATTTAGACCAGCTTCGGGGATTGATGTTCAATCTCTACCCCATGGCCTACCCTGTCAACCTAACAACAAGGCGATAGGAATTTCAACTATAAAGTAATAACAGTTATTCACAAGTCGAGTCTGTCCTCATGTAGTGACTTGGGACGGCCATTTATATCCTGATTGAAGGCTTAGTGGCCAACAATTCCCATACAATTTTCTAGTGCAGTGTCAGGTTAGTCAACTTTATCTTTATATAGCTTGTACAAATAGAAATCTCACTTTTTGGTATATTCTAGCTAAAAACAGAGTAGAATCTCTAGTTCAAAATACCTTAAATTGTAACTGTGTAAGTTTTTTAGATTTAATTAGCAAGCTCTAATCAATAATTCTCAGGTTTTAATTTGTAATATTTTGGCTCCAGTCCTTCCTCGCGTAATCTTTGAAGAAAGATTTTTGCCCTTTCTGGCTCCGGAAATGCTCCCATCTGTATTTTGATACCATTAGTCGTTTCACGAATATAAGCATCCGAAATTATTTGCCGTGCTTGAGACAAAGATTCTTCATTCCCATAATCTACAACTACATAGTACCAACCATCATCTGATTTTATGGGATTAGTTATCTTTGAACTAATAGAAATTTGTGGGGAAGGTTTAGCTATTGGCGATGGAGTTGGAGAAGATTGAGTATTTTCAGGCCATAAAGTAGTCTTGAGATTATCCAACTGTGCAATTGAACTATTAGTAAGTTGTGGAGCATTATTAACACTTCCCGATATTTGTGGTGGAACAACTGGTTTGACTGTTGCAGTAGGGGATGGGAACTGACTAGGTGATGGGTCAATGTTACTTAGAGTATTCAAATCTAAATCTACAAATTCAACAGAAGCCAAGTCAGGGGAATTCGGTAAAGGCTGCTCATTTGTACTTGGAAGATCATCAGTGTTTTTTTGAGCAGAAGAACCTTTCAACAGACGGTCTAAACCTAAACCCAGATTACTTAGACCTGATGGGTTAAGAACAACATGACCCAAAGTCGCACAAGAGATCAAAAACAAAAACATAGAAACTATTCCCAGAGGAGTAAACAAACTTGTTAAGTAAGTAGATTTCTTCTGACGATTTGATTTTAATGTATCTAAACCTTCTAGAAGTTTCTCTGAAGATTCAAGATAATTATTTGGTGCTATTGAACTATCATTATTTAATTGAGATGTTTGTTTCTCACTATTATGATTTTCTACATCGCCTTTTTTGGGTATAGGATCTTCTTTTGGTGTGGGAGGATCGTACACTAATGGTACACTTTCTTTGGTAGAAGTATTAAAATTTTCAGAGTTTTCCAGCGGCCGCGGTGTATCGGTTTCAGATAATGGCAACGAGGATACTGTTTGGTTATCCACTGGTAATACAGACATTAATTCGGGTATTTTATAAATTTGTTTATTACTATTTTTATTAGGAACTGACGAATTTTCTGCTTGTCTACGGTACTTGCGATATCTTGTTAGTTCTGCTTCTAACTCTACATCCAAATTTTCAATTACAGCTTGTAAAGTTGGATTCAATTCCTGGGTAGAATTTTTAGTATATTTAACTATAGAACTTTGATTCATTTAAGAACTCCTACTAGTTATATTAATTGAAAAAGATTTGGCGTGGCTATTTTGGCTTTTTCAAGCTCCCTTGCAAGTTCTAGCTAACCCAAAAAACCTTCAAGTTTGGGTATTTAAACCATAGTGTATAGTACTAAAGCCAGTATCTAGATTAGATTTATTTTGTGAGTAAAGCTTATATAAATAGTTTAACTGTTAGACAAAATTTCAGGTATGGATTTTCAATCTCTCAATCAAATTTTAGCCTCTCTCAAAATTATGGAGCGATCGCCCCAACAAAAACAGTTTCAAAAAGTAATGGAATGTTGGGAACAACTTTTAGGCACTCTGGCTATAAATACTCAACCTCTATATATTAAGCGGGAAATTTTATATGTAGCAACCTCAAGCGCTACTTTGTCTACTGAACTTAGTTTTCAGGTTCCCCAACTTTTACAGAAGCTCAATCACCTTTTGCCCAAACCTCTGGATAATATCCGGTTTTCTAGTGCTCATTACCGTACCTATCATCGGAATAAATTAGTAGATACTGAAAAAAATGATTGGCTAGAACACCCTAGTATGATTTCTAAGTCTGAAAAACTACCCTTGCTAAAATCAACTCACAAAAATCAGAGTCCTCAGACCACATTTGAAAATTGGGCGAAAGCTGTCAAAGCTCGGTCCCAGCTTTTACCTATATGTCCTGAATGCCAATCTCCCACACCTCCTGGAGAAATTCAACGTTGGTCTGTCTGTGCAATTTGTGCCACGAAAAAGTGGTCATAAGCAGACTAAGAAAAGTCATCAACACAAAACTTGACCCAAAAATAAAACAAATCAAGTAAGCTGATGATTTGTATGTTGCAATTACCAACAGCATTGGAAAAAATAGAGTATCTGTACCTATCTGAATCTCGGTTTTTTATGGGGAGCAAGCTTAAGTTATACCTATTACTTGAAAATACCCTCGAACAAATAAAGGGTCGTGGCCGTAGATAGATTAAGTATTATTGGCTTTCTCCAACTTTTAATCAGTTTTGTTTACGGTTTAGTAATTGGCAATTTTGAGAGCAAATCTTACATCTAAATAATGGAACATGAAGCTGAGCAAGCCTGGGCATACTAGGATCACTTTTCAGAATAAGGGACTAATAAATTAATGTTGAGGGGTACAGCAATTATAGACAAAGCGGGACAGTTTTGGGTTGTATATATTCTTTTTACCTAAGTACTGCTCAGAAATAAACCCAATTTAGGAAGAGTTACAGCATCTCAAATAAAGATTTATCTTGTCAAATGGTTTGAGTTTTCACTTAAAGCAAGCTTTAAAAATAATTGATGGTATTTAGACTAGGGGAGAAAAGAAAAATTACAGCACAGAAAGTTTTACCGTAGATTTCGGGCAAATGATGTATGGAGTGAATAGTGAAAATCATGTAACGCTAGCATCTTACCCGCGTAGCTGTAACTTATAACAACGGAAAGCGCTGTAAATTTCACTCAAATAAAACTAGTTCAAATTTTTTTACAAATATGAGGGTGATCGGTGGGAGATGAAATGCACCTATCACATCTTTGAACAAATAATCTCTATTAAAGGTTTGAATAATAATTCAAGCAAATTCTCCACGCTTTTGCTAAGTCTATCTTGTAGCTTACTTTTCATTGATTAATTTTTGGTATTATCGGCGATCGTATTGGCTGATTGAGGATTTAGCTAAATTAGGACTTAGGCGGGTAAACCGATAAACCCGCTTTTTTAGTAGATCTCTAAAAACAACTATTTACTCTAAAAACCAGGGTATCTATGGGTAATTCCTATAAACTTTAAAATCTGATAATTATTACTGGTAAAACGTAATTGAAAAAAAAATAATTAATATAAATTAATCAATTGTGGAAAATTTTTGATTTTTTTCAGTTTTTATTTATGGGTTTATAGCCTAAAATATTGCAAAGTAATTCTTGAAAATATTGTTTATTTTACTTTGATATGAATTACATTTTTAATTGATCCCTATTAAGTTTTACCCGTATGTGTATTAATAAACACATCCATTTTTAATTACTTTTACAGATGATGTATCTATATATCAAGTAATTATAAAAATAATATAAAGTTTTATATTTTAATAAAAATATTAAGAAACTACATGTCAGAATGTATTTTATAAGCTCAAATAATGAGTCATTTAGATTCAAAATAATTAAAATCAAGTGATATAAATTTTTAGTTAGGAAAATTTTATGAAATCTAAATCTACTTTAGTTTGTCGTCATTGTCGATACTATTCACCAGAAGGAAGACGTGGTGGTTTTTGCCAAAAGTTAATGGCAGGAGTTGAAAGTAACTGGAAAGCCTGTTCACTGGCTCTGTCTCCTTTTGCCACATCCTGGGAAAATCTGAATGATACAGTTATGTGGAATCAGAAAATTGATCAAACATTAGAAGTAGTATTGCCCCTGCAACCTACTACTAATAACTTTTATCAAATAAATAATATGATTGGAGTTGCTTCTTATCATCAAGAAATTTAAGTACAGATTTAACATTTTCCCAGGGATAAAGAGGAATTCCTTTCAAGCCGTAGCTCCTCAGTGGGTTGAAATTTAATTATGTGAAGCACCCCTCCACCCCTCCAAGCTACCTACATCCTCTCCTGGGAGACCTTGGATAATTATTACTGTTTGTTTACTATTGAGATTTTTAAGTATACCAGAAACATTCAAATCTACTGAAATAATTGTTTGGTTTTCACGAATTATTTTAGTAGACAACTGATGATCGAAAATCTATTCTAGTATCTTTGAAATTAAGCTATTTTCACCACTACTTTTTCATACTTTTTAGACCCTTTGCTTTTCCTAACTTTTCTACATTTTATTGAATAGAAAAGTGGGGTAATATAACTACTGATCGTATCACGACTAATCCGAATTATAGCACTTGCTTGGGTCTTATTAATCCCATGTTATAAACTCAAATTAATGGATACTATGATCAAATTTTTATCAGAGCAAAATTAAATAAAAGTCGCCCCGAAGAGACGAGGCTTTATAAGCAATTTGCTGTTAATGAAAAATGCTAGACAAGTGGCACAAAGGTCACGGTAGCCAAGGATATTTACGAAAGTCTGGAGACCGTTTTTCTAAAAACGCCTTTTTACCTTCAGCTCCTTCCTCTGTCATGTAATAAAGAAGAGTAGCATTACCTGCCAATTCTTGTAGACCAGCTTGTCCATCACAATCAGCATTAAAAGCTGCTTTGAGACAACGAATAGCGATCGGGCTTTTTGCCAAAATTTCAAATGCCCACTTAATACCTTCTGTTTCTAACTCCTCTACTGGTACAACACAATTAACCAAACCCATGTCTAAAGCTTGTTCAGCTGTGTATTGCCGACAGAGAAACCAAATTTCTCGTGCTTTTTTCTGACCAACAATTCTTGCTAAATAACTAGCCCCAAAGCCTCCATCAAAACTACCTACCTTGGGGCCAGTTTGACCAAAAATTGCATTATCTGCGGCAATAGTTAGGTCACAAATAATATGCAAAACATGGCCTCCACCAATAGCATATCCAGCTACTAAAGCTATGACAACTTTAGGCATGGAACGAATTAACCGTTGTAAGTCCAAGACATTCAACCGTGGCACTCCGGCCTCATCTACATAACCTGCTGTACCTCGTACACTTTGGTCTCCACCAGAACAGAAAGCATATTTACCGTCTTTATGGGGTCCCGCACCTGTCAACAAAACCACTCCAATATTAGGGTCTTCACGAGCGTCAACAAAAGCATCATAAAGTTCAAATACAGTTTTAGGGCGAAAGGCATTACGTTTGTGAGGACGATTAATAGTTATTTTGGCAATTCCATCAGTTTTGTGGTAAAGAATATCGTTATACTCTTTAACAACTTGCCATTCTACTTGTGAAAGCTGATTACTCATATATCTAATATTCATAATGTTGCTCAACAAATATAACCCAAAAAACTTCTCTAAATAGGCTACGGTTTAATGGGGGTCAGTGCACGGAAAGCATTTGTTAAACCTCTATATCATTTCCCTTAAGCTATGTAGGGCAGTATTGAATCGGGGAAAATGAAATGATTTGAGTTGTCTGTCTAAATGATATCATAAGTAAAGCAAGGAGCATAGTTTTAACCTGCTTCAAGCAACGGCCTCGATCAACATCTGGTTTTAAACCATGGAGAACTCAAAGCATGATTGACGATCCAAGTTATCTGGTCCATAAAAAATGGATGAGTCGGGTATTAGAATTGGCCAAAACTGCTGGTGATGCTGGAGAGGTACCAGTAGCTGCTGCTGTAGTTAACTCAGATGGTAAGTTAGTTACAGAAGCTCAGAATCGACGAGAACGAGATTTTGACCCTACTGGTCATGCAGAAATATTGGCTTTACGACAAGCAGGACAAGTTTTGCAGAATTGGCACTTAAATCAATGTACTCTTTACGTTAATCTCGAACCTTGTCCAATGTGTACAGGGGCCATCTTGCAGGCAAGAATAGGTTTATTGGTCTACGGAGCGGACGATCCGAAAACTGGCACAGTTCGCACTGTGGCTAATTTTCCAGATAGTGTTTTTTCTAATCATCGTTTGTCTGTATTAGGGGGAATAATGGAAGGTGCTTGCCGTCAACAATTACAGTCTTGGTTTGCTAAGTTTAGATAATAGGAAAAGAAATCAATTGTGTTGTGAAATTCACTCTAATCTAGTCGCTTAAATATTATTTGTGGTTCTGGAAAAAAACGGGCAGCAAACTTAACTATGGTTTTAGAGGCAGCAGTAAAAAATATCAATGGGTAGTAAATTAGATAGTAAGAAAAAAGAAAAAATAGATCAAATATCTAAATAATCGGGATGAATTCAGGATATTGATATAATTTTTCATACAGGTAAGGTATTTTACTTCTTAATACTCTGAAAAAAAAATCAGAAAAAAGATATATATTATCTCAGGTATTTTGTCTATGAAGTTAGCATCAGAAGATTTAATCCCTAATTTCCAACCTAGCCAAATTGTTTGTTTGGAATATGAGTATACTTATTTATATGCGACAGTAATTCAGAACTTGGTAACACGAAAAATGTGTTGGGTTCGCCCTTTATTATTAAAAGTATTTGCTTCAGAAAGTAAGTCTGAAAATCATGAAGAAAATTCCGGAAAATTTACTATTTGGGATTTGCGAGAAGGTGCAGATTTAGTCTGGCCGATTTGTCTATTTAGAGAAGCTATTGATACAGAGTTTATTCCTCTTTTAACTGAATTAGAGTCCTTAGATAGTCAAGAGAAAGACCAGCCGGTATCACATCAAAAATTAAAACATTTTATTAGAAATGTTTGGCAAGCTTATCCTGATGTTTTTCCTGTAGTTGAAAGTTCATATTTGAATTTAAGTTAGGTTGAAAGCTATTTTGTGATTTGTTCTATGAACTAATAGTAGTTATAGCTCAATACAGTTCAGTGTGATATTCCCCAAGTGCCAAGTGAAAAAAAAGCAACCTCTTTTTTAATGAATTTTCTCAAACATAGTGATTACAAATGTTTGTTTTAAATAAGCCTAAAGTATATAGCAGTTCAATAGCTTTTATTGATTCTATAATTTTATTTGATACAGCAAAATGATAAACACTTTGATTTTTAATATCTCTATTTTAAAGATTAGATTCTTTAGCTATTCATGTAACTAAAATTTTCAGAAATTATTTTTGAGATTATTTTTAATGGGATGCTTTAATAAGTTCTCTAGCGACTATATTAAATAGCTGATAAGATATTTTTTTTTGTTTTTATGATTATAATTGAACATAGAAAAAAAATTGTTCAAACAAAAATTTAAGAGAAATTATTTGCTTTTTGAAATGATGATTATTCTTAAAGCATTCAACTATGATGACTTTGTTTTTGCTGACAATTTTACTATTAATAGTTAGGCATTTTTTGGGCGAAAAAATACTTGCTTATGCACCATTCTGTAGGAACTGTCACTGTAGGCAAGGGAACTATGCCGATCCCTAAAAATGGCTAAATCCCTTTTTTATTAATGATTAATGCTTTTTTGAAGTCAGAGTCTTTGCTTCTTACATTTTAGCCAATTTTATATTATAGTTTTGTGTAAGTTCTAGGGAATAGAGAGGAATAATTATTTAAACAGAAAAAAAAAGAAGAAAAACAACTACACTTCAGTAATCTTATAAACGCTATAATTAACTAAATACAGTTCAACAAGTTTCAGAAATTATTTTTATCTTAATAGCATAATTACATTTTTGATATTACACTATTATAGTAGACCGCTAATATATTGAATCTTTGTTAATATTTTACTGTCAATATATATACATCAACTTGGTCTAGCTATAAGTTAACTTGACTCAGTAATTAAGATATTTTTTCCTAGGATAAAAAAACTCTCTTATTAGTACCTAAACATAAATTTATCTAATAATTTTATATACTCAACCATTCCCTAAATCAAATATTCCATCAGATGCTATAGTTAAAATATAATATCAAAAATTACAGTTTTCTAAAAATCCAATCTTCATATATATATTTATAAATAAAATGCTTACTGAAGACAAACAAAAAACAAAACACAATTGGAAAAAAATAGCCAAACAATTTGAAGCAGTGGTTGGAAAAAAAGGTGTAGTTCAACGTAAAGAAGAATTATTAGTATACGAATGTGACGGTCTACCTAGTTATCGTCAAAGACCTGCATTAGTAATATTACCCCGCACCACCGAACAAGTCTCGGAAGCAGTAAAAATATGTCATAATCTCAATATTCCTTGGCTTCCAAGAGGTGCAGGAACAGGTCTTTCTGGAGGTGCATTACCAATAGAAAACTGCGTTTTAATCGTTACTTCATTAATGCAAAAAATCCTGAAAATAGACTTAGAAAATCAACAAGTTGTTGTACAACCAGGTATTATTAATAATTGGGTGACACAAGCAGTTAGTGGAGCTGGTTTCTATTATGCTCCCGACCCTTCCAGTCAAATTATTTGTTCAATTGGTGGGAATATTGCTGAAAATTCTGGAGGGGTTCATTGTCTCAAATATGGTGTCACAACTAACCATGTTTTAGGATTAAAAATAGTTACTCCTGAAGGTTCAATATTTGACATTGGCGGACCAATTTCAGAGATGCCTGGTTATGACTTAACAGGTTTATTTGTAGGGTCCGAAGGTACTTTGGGAATAGCTACAGAAATTACTCTGAGAATTCTTAAATCTCCTGAATCAGTATGTGTACTTTTAGCAGGATTTCCTACTATTGAAAGTACTGGGCAAGCTGTGTCGGATATTATCAGCGCCGGCATAATTCCTGGGGGAATGGAAATTATGGATAATTTTAGTATTAATGCTGTAGAAGATATAGTTAATACTGGTTTATATCCTCGGAATGCAGCAGCTGTTTTATTGGTAGAATTAGATGGTTCAGAGTTAGAAGTTGATGTGAATAAACAACGAGTAAAAGAAATATGTGAACTGAATCAAGCTATAGAAATTACTACCGCTAATGAACCAGAAAAACGGATGAAATTATGGAAAGGGCGAAAAGCTGCTTTTGCTGCTGCTGGTAATATTAGTAAAAATTATTATGTACAAGATGGCGTGATACCTCGGACAAAAATGGCTTATGTTTTGGGTGAAATTGAGGCAATAAGTAAGAAATATGGTTATCGTATTGCAAATGTATTTCATGCAGGAGATGGGAATCTTCACCCTTTAATTTTATATGATGATTCTCTAGAGGGAGATTTGGAAAAAGTAGAAGAAATAGGTGGGGAAATTCTCAAGTTATGTGTAGAGGTTGGTGGTAGTTTGTCTGGAGAACATGGCATTGGTTCAGATAAGAAGTGTTATATGCCTTTGATGTTTAATGAGACTGATTTGGAAACTATGCAATGGGTAAGAAGTGTTTTTAATCCGAAAGGTTTAGCTAATCCTGAAAAAATATTTCCTACGCCTCGAACTTGCGGAGAATCTGCTAATGTTCAAAAGGTTAAGCATTTTGAAGGAGCGGAAGTTTTTTAGACCATATCATGTCCGGATAATTAGTGCTTAAAAAGTATATGGTTTTTAGTAGAGATTTGGCCCTTGAAATATCTATCTTAGAGCTCAAGCCTTACTGCAAGCTTTAAGGGACCAGGGTTTCTCTGGCTGAAAAATCCCCCTTGGTTGGGCAAGTGCAATGTTGGGAGTATAGAGTTTAGGCAACTTACTTTTTTGTGATGATATCCTTTAAGGCCTCAAGAAAGAATAACTCTTGCCCTAATATTTTAGATCCTCTTGTCTTAACCAACTATATAGCCTTTCTTTTTCCAACACAGGTACACCAAAATAAAATTCACAGGCATAAAACCCTTCATCCTCAAGACCAACTGTATTAATATTCTTTTGATGTAAAGATTCAATAGTGTTTTGTTGCTCCAAGACACTAGCAAACTTCCGACCTTTCTTAAACGGAACACTGCTTTTGAGCAGAGTATAATCATAATCCTGAAACACTTTGTTAATTTCAGAAGAATAAAATGCTCGATAGATAACAAAAGCAAATAACGGTGATAAAGATTTATGAGAGATGATAGGAAATATTTGCTGAAAGAAATATTCACCAATGTATCCAAGAGAACCTGTCGCAATAAAGAGATCGGTTGTTTCAACAATGTGTTTCAACTCCTCCGGTAATGGCTCATGTCTCATATCAAAACAATAGGCTTTTTCACAAACCTGAACTCGTTCGGCAAAATCCATGGCAGGTTTAGAATTATCTGATAGATAAAATTTATATTCTGTATGACGGATGTCTTGATGCTTATAGAATCTTTCTATTTCTGCCCATGTTGGTTCTTGAGCGCCATCTCTCTCGATGAAAAAATCAATGAGTTGAGCCATCGTTAAATCATGGAGCAAAAGTGTAGAAATTATACCATAAGATGCACCAATATCAACAATGTTTATAGGGCGTTGTTCTTTTTCATATAACATTTTCAACAGTGGGCGAAGATATCGGATACCATAATCAGGTACTCTATATTCTTGTTGAGATACTATCTGTAAATATGATGCTGGGGTTGGCTGAACGTAAACTTCTGACCAGTTAGCTTTCTTGCTAATATCCATGATGATTTTCCTTTGTATATATCAAATACAGCAGTTTTCATTTTAGTAAACTACAGTAGGGAGCTTGCATGGAACGTCCCTATAAGGTTTTGGTTGTGACGATGTGGTTGATTAATCTGAAAAGCGCTGTAAGCAAGTCGATTCTTGTCTCATAATAAGTCTAAACAATATTTTCAACAAGACTTACGCAGTGCAGCTATATATAGTGCATTATTGACAATAAATTCAGATATTGATACTACAAGTATTGTCTTTACGTAAGTCTTATTCAATAAGCATGAACTGAAGCTCCTTACTGAGAATATACATATCATGAACGTATTGAAATATTTGTAGGGCAAGGGATTTACTTCAGAGGATGCCTATTGGAGAACAAATGCTTAGGGTCGTAATGTCATTAAAGGTCTTGATAAGCTTGCCAAGTGAATGTTATTCTTGAGAGCTAGTATTAGGCCAGCAGCTTCAGCATAGCTGTGAGCCTCAATAACATTATTTAATTGGAGTTTAGATTGAGAGACATCTAAAATGGTCTGATTCTCTCGCACAGCAATAACGGGTATATTATATTTTTCTGCCTGTAAAATAGGCACCCCTCCTAAACAAGTTGTAGGTATAACTACAGCTAATACATTATTAATATTGATAATATCCGCTATGCGGTTTTTGGATTGTTTAATTTGTGGCGCTTTTTGTAAACCAACTAATATACAGGCTAAACCACTTGTGGAAGCCATCTCTCCTGCTCCTCTTGCATCAACAATATTATTTACCAAATCTAAATCTTTAATATTTAGCAAAGGGGCGTGAGCAACAGGGATTTGGAATTTTTTCATCATAAGGTGTGACATAATGGCTTCAACACCACCAACAGGATTGGGACATTCACCTCGGAAATGCTTGGCGTAAATTTCAGAAGGTAAATCTTGAACATTTGTTGTGATAGCTATAGCATTAGCCCCTTTTTGAATCAGTTCTTGGCCAGCATTAATTAACACCTCAGGGTTATCCACACTACCCACAAAGGCTCCTACTTCATTTTGAATGCATCGACTGTAAATCGGTTCATCTGTAATTACAGGGTCTATGATATTAACACCATATATAGCTCTGACAGCATTAATCAGATTAAACAGAATGTCAATTTTCCAATCCTCTGATTTTTCAATAATTAGTCCGACGGTATTAGCATACGGAAGATGAAAATTGATGTAACCCCCACAAAATAGGTCAATAGAATGCCCTTCTGCATAGACAACATTATTCTTTAAGTTGATAAAATTGGAGGCATTAACTGTGTTAGGATTGGTAATTAAATAATCAACAGTAGAAGCTAACAAGTTAGCTGTTGGCGTGGCATCACCAGCATACCCTCCAATACTACAACCAATACCTGTGGGAATAATGTTTACCACCACAGTTTTCCCAGGATAATACTGTCCCTCTACAGACTCATCTATTTCAGCAAACTATTTAGAGTACAGTGTAGCTTAGATAATTATTTCATCTGATGTGATTTGGCTAATATACCAGCGAATAGCATCTTTTCCAACTACCTGTTTGATAACATCAATTAATGAAGTGTTTGGCGTTATTTCTGATTTATTAATGCGATATTGTTTATTCTTAATCATTTCAGAAAACCTTTGTAGTAATTTTTTGGCAGGGGACAAAGTCAGACTATAATTTCATGCGGTATTGATATAGTTCCTCATAAAAAGGTAGGCATTCTTCAAAAATGAGCTTTAAATGCTCAGGTAAGGTTGTTTCCTGCTGAGTAAAAGCAATAAATCCACTTGAATTGATAATTGTTGTATACCAACTTTTTGCCCATAGAGGATCTGTTTCTCTCATGCCGGCCTGCCATGTCAACATTTTCTCAGAATAATATAAGCCTAGTTTCGTGCATAATATCTGTAAAACTTTTTTGGGATTTTTTATTAAGTCAGTTGAATCAACAACAAGTGGTACTTTTTCAGTTTTGTCCTTAATTAGAAAGAAAAGATTATACAGATCTTCCATACCAATTTCATGCAAGGTAAAATTTTTTGGATAGTTGTATATTTTTTGTCTCGAGGCAATAATTTCACGAGGATGTCTGATTAGAAAAAAATTATCAAGGCACATTAAATGGTCTAGATCTAGGTTTTTGGGAAGATTGTTAGCCGTATGTTTTTGAAATGAAAAAGAGTACCCTTGAGGTAAATTACCAGTTATTTTCGATATAACTTTTTCATAATTAGTTTCATACCGTTCAATAATTTCTAATCTGTGGGGATGATCAAACCCTTGTGTTGTTAAATATGGAGGATAAAATGGCTCATCAAAAACTACACATCCGTCCAATTCTTGAAAAGCTCGCGTCATAAGTGTTGAACGACTTCTCGCACAAGTCCACATCGCAATATGCTTGTTAGCTGTCATGTAGCTCCTTGATTATGGCATTTTTAATGAATTTTGAGTCTTCCTATACAGAGGCATTGCATTTCTTAGAATCGTACTTTTTTTTATCAATTATTTCCTCTTACTCTCTACTCCCTAATTTTGCTAATAACTTCTCGCACTCGATAAATTGGACGTTCTTGAGATTCGTGATAAGTTCGCATGAGTAACTCTGCTAATAAACCAAAACTGAATAATTGTAAACCAGCTAGTAATAAAACAACAACCAAAATTAGTAGAGGGCGATCGCCAATATTCTCACCAAAGCCAAGTTTTAAAATAGTTAAATAAATCCCAAAAACTAACCCTAACCCCCCAGAAACTAAACCTAACATTCCAAAAATGTGCATAGGTCTAGTGAGGAATTTCTTCATAAAAAATACCGTTAATAAATCCATAACAACTCGAAAAGTTCGCCCTAACCCATACTTACTTTTACCATAGCAACGAGCATAGTGGTTAACTGGTATTTCTGCAATTCTTGCTCCTTCAATAAAAGCTAAAGCGGGTAAAAATCTATGTAATTCACCATAAAGGTTCATATCAGCAACTAACTCCAAACGATAAGCTTTTAAAGAACAGCCATAATCATGTAAATTGACTCCTGTTACTTTGGCAATTATCCAATTAGCAATTTTAGAAGGAAGTAGTCGTGTAACAAAATTATCTTGCCTATTTTTTCGCCATCCACTCACCAAATCATAACCTTCATCTAGCTTAGATAATAATAGTGGAATATCTGCAGGGTCGTTCTGTAAATCTCCATCTAAAGTCACAACTATTTTACCAGTAGCATGCTTAAATCCTGCTGCCATAGCTGCAGTTTGCCCATAATTTCGACGGAGAATTACTACTTTTAAATCTGTACGTTTTTGAGCTAATTCTGTTAGAAGTTTTGTTGAACCATCCTGAGAACCATCATCTACACAGATAATTTCGTAAGTAAGTTTATTTTCTATTAAAGTAGTAGAAATATTTGTCAGTAGTTGAGGAATACTAGCAACTTCATTGTAAATAGGCGTCACAATAGATATATCTAATTGAGTAGGGGAACCTTTATATAGCTCTATCTCTTGAATATGTAGGTGGTTACTCATTATTAATTATTCATCCAATTTTTTGAGAAAGTTTAGTTTTAAGCATTTAGTTTAAGTCTTTTACTATCAAGTATCCATACTGACAACTTATAAAATTTATAACAAAGGTTTTGAAATTTCCCTGAGAAGTTTAATCCATTACTATAATATCTGTTAAACCTCCTATTATTATAATTAAATATGCTATAAAAATGCAGATAAAATCAATCTCAATTTTTGTGATAATGAACCTCTTATGCCATATACTATCAGTACAATTATAGTAGATAAAAATTGTATAATGTGCTTAATTATTAATGCTAAACCTATTATAAATAGAGTGATATATAGCAAATATAAACTGAATAAATTTTTGAGTTTAGCATTTAATTAATTTTTGTGTTATTCCTCACCTACTTTCATCATACTAGGCTTTATTTAATATCTATTTTCAGACTGAAATTAACGTTTAATTTACTTTGTTATCTTTTCCTTTTAGCTAGCCAAATTTTCAATCTATTACATAAAACCTGAAAACCATGAGAAAAAGTCGGTAAACGTTGTAAATAAACACTAAGTCTCACTAAAGCAGCTAACCAACCATGCAAACTAATACCAAAACTCGAAACAGCAGCAGAATTTACTCCCAAAGTAATCATTTCTCCTAAGTGTAAATAACGAAAAGGTTTGGGACGTTTATTATTTAAAATTGCCCAGAGATTTTTTGCTGCTTGACTTGCTTGTTGATAAGCAACTTGAGCTGTAGCTGGAAGTTTTTTACCATTGGGATATAAAATCTCAGCAATATCTCCCAAGGCAAAAACTTCTGAATAGCCAACTAATTGTAAAGTTTGCTCGCAAATAAGTTGACCTCTAGAATTGTGGTAACAATTCAAATTTTTAACCCACTCTCTTACTTGAGTACCTGCAGTCCACAGTACCAAATCTGTTAGAATAATAACACTTTCATTAGACTGCCATAAAGTAATTTTGTCAACTTCAATAGTATCAACAGTTGTCTCTAAACTTATTAAAACATTTCGTTTATCTAAAGCACGTTGAGCATTTTTACGAGTAGCTGGAGTAAAGTTTTTTAGTATTTCTTTTCCTCTTTCTATTAAGCGTATTTCTCCTCGTCTTCCTAATCTATCTGCTATTTTTCCTGCCAACTCTACTCCACTTGGACCACCACCCACAATAGATACTCGAATTAATTCTTGATTAGAATTTTCCAAAGTTTGTAGTTTTTTCTCTAATATTTGAGCATCAGCTAAAGTTCGGAATGTTAAAACATTTTCTGCAGTAGTTGGTAATTTTCCATTAGTAACACCCACCGTAATAACTAAGTAGTCATAAGCTAAACTTCCTTGTTCTAAAAGTTTAACTTTACGAGCTTTAAAATCAATATTTTGAATCGTATCTTGACAAAAAAGTATTTTCTTATTTTGTAGAAGTTTAGCAAAAGAGGGAGCTATTTCCCAAGTTTGGAGTTCATCTGTAATTACCTCATACAGTAGGGGAGTAAAAACAAGATGATCATGTTGATCTATTAATATAACTTCACAATTTTTATGTTTAAAACCCCAAAAACTATTCAGATACAATGCCGTGTAAAGACCACCAAAGCCACTACCCAATATGCAAATTTTTGTGATTTTATTACTTGGTTTTTCTCCTTGAGGTATTTCTCCAGTTTCCATAGTTTCTCATGTTGATAAATATTAACCTTTTGTGTTGCTAGATTGTATAAT
This sequence comes from Trichodesmium erythraeum GBRTRLIN201, assembly GCA_018457135.1. Lineage (GTDB taxonomy): Bacteria > Cyanobacteriota > Cyanobacteriia > Cyanobacteriales > Microcoleaceae > Trichodesmium > Trichodesmium erythraeum. Next base: position 116,309 of record JAGGDU010000046.1, read on the forward strand.
ATAAAATTAACTTTTGGAAGCGATCGCTTTATTCAATAAGAGCGCAAAGTAAAAAAAAGATAATGCTGTTTATTTGCTTGAGCTGAGTAAGCTACTTGTTTCTTGCTTACCTATTTGTTCCAAATCACTTCACAACAGATTCTAATAGTATAAAATACTATAAACTGAATAAATCTGTAGTTGCCCAATTTATCGACCACTTTTCTCTATTCAGTAGATAACCTCTAGTGACTTTTGTGGCGTTCAAATCTCTACTAATTAAGTCTGCAACATATTTTTTCTGAGTAGCCAAGGTAAATTCCTCCATGTTCAGATTTTTAAATAGAAGATTTTCCCTAAATAAATTTATAAGTTATAATTTTGTATCATCAAATACTATAAGCTGATTAGTCAAAGCATATATAATTATCAAATGAATAATCACAACAATCAAAACTTTAAAGAAAATCCTGAACTAGATCAGGGATATGTATCAAATTCATTGAACCCTTTCTCTAAATTTTTCAAATCAATCCAAGTTTTTTTTGCACAGTTCTTAGAATGGTTTCAGCAACTTCCTCAATGGGGAAAAATTATAGGTTTAATTATTATCCCCATCTTTGCCATCAAGATATTAGAAGCAGTTGTCAGTTTAGTTTCTTTGTTGATTACTATAGGTGTATTTGCCGGGGTTATTTATGTAGGATATCGCTTTTTAATCATTCCTAATTCACCAGAAAAAGGTCAGGATAAAAATACTAATATCTAGATTTTGCAGATAATAATTAATTATTATAAATCTCGCTAAATTAAAATTTCAAAAGTATTCAATAGATTGATTATGTCTATCTATAATACTAGAGAAAAACCTTCTTAAAATAATAGATATAAGTACACAATTTTTGAATTTTAGGTAATAGTAAGAAATACTAGAAGAACAAACTTAAAAATTTTACTTATCAGTTCTCAAGATCTGTAGCAATAGAGAAAAAATCAAATCTAAAATTCCCTTTTTTATAGCCCTCAAAGAGGAAACTTTAGACCTTATTTATTGGCAAATAAAATTTTAAAAATAAGTTTGACCACAAAACAATAATAGTCTATAATTTACCTGAAATTAATTTCAAAAACTATATAAACCTATTGTAGGTTTTATCTGTTAACAATATCTAAAGTTCACAGATAACTGGATAGTAAGTATCGGTAAAGTAGAGATAAAACCAGTTTCAATATAACACTTGTACTCTATTTTTTCCAAGTCAGGAAAATTAAGAATCAAGGCTAAAAACAGGTAAATTTAGCTACACTACCTTACTTAATAATGCAAAAAAGTTACTCTAAAAGTTGGGAATATTAAAGTAAATTATATAAATATGACAAGCCGTGATTCAGGGATTAATAACAACCCAGAGGCATCGTGGCATTTAAAATCTAAGCAACTACCAATGTGGGTTCGTAGATGTGGTGCTTGGGCTACGGAAATATCCCTCGTTCTAGTGAGTGGAACAGTTCCATTTTGGCTAGGTCAGTTAGGTAACATAGGTAACAAATCTGTTCCTCTTAATCCTGCTGTAGCAAAAACTAAAGAAGTAATTGCCAATACCTTCGGAATTCCTTTGCGAAATCGTTATCAAAAAGTAACCCCTTTAGCTAATTTACTATGGTCAACAGCATTATTAACTCCTGCAGTAATTATAAGTTGGCAGTTATTTTTATTAGCGACAACAGGTCAAACATTACCTAAACGTTGGTTTGAAGTTAGAGTAGTGGCAGCTTTAGGAAATTCTCCTGGTTGGAAAAAAACCTTGATTCGTGAGGGTTTGGGAAAGTGGGGATTTCCCATGGGAACTGCCTACTTAATTTGGCGTATGACTGGAGCATTTCCTTCTTTAGGAATCCTTTTTTTCTTAGGAGGATTAACTTCCTGTATTGATATTTATTTTGTTCGTTTTAATAAACTGGGTCGTACAGGGCATGATAAATTAGGAAATACTTTTGTTATAGATGCTCGCTCTGGTCAATTAGATTCTAATCCCTTTAATTTAAGTGATACTAATAGAAAAACTTCCATAGCAACAATTGTTCTGAGTGAAAAAAAATCAGAAAGTTTTCATCTATGGTCTTGGATGCGAAAAAATCCAGGGGTGACTTGGCTAATTGTGACTAGTGTAGGTATAGTCTCAGTTTTGGGAACTATTTTTGGTACTCACGTTTATATTCAAAATCAAGCAAATTGGCGTGAGTTTAAACAACAAGATAATGATATGTTTTTGGCTCTTATCAATAAATTGTCATTAACTTCCAATGAACCTCAGCAACGACGAGTATCAGTTTTAGCCCTTGGGTCCACTCAAGATCCCCGTGCCATACCATTATTGGTAGATTTGTTAGCACAAGAAAAGGAACCAAGCATACTTGACGGAATTCAACAATCTTTAGTTAGTGCTGGACCTACTGTGCTGCCAGAACTGCGTCGCTTAAATCAAGCTCTTAAAAATGATCTGGAGTCTTTAAGTTATGGTAGTAATACTAAAGAGCAAGTCTTAGTATCTCTGCGAATACGAGCCACTCAAAAAGCGATCGCCAAAATTCTCAAAGTTTATAGTGGCTCACTTTCACTTAGAGATATTAACTTGAGTGGGGTCGATTTAGGTCAAATTACTTCGACTCCAGCAAGTTTCACCTTAATCTTAGAAAACACTGATTTATCTGGAATTAAGCTCAGAAGTGCTATTCTCAATCAGGCTAGCTTTAAAAATAGTCGCTTCTATGGACCTGGAAAAGATAATCGTATAGGAACTTTTGATGACTCAATTGCCGATTTAAGTGGGGCCAATCTGATAGAAGTCAATTTAACAGGTGCTGTATTAGGTCCAGTTATTATGAAACGTGCAGATTTATTCAGAGCAACTCTTAGTAAAGCTATAATGCCAGGCTCCACCATAACACAAGCAAATTTCAGTAGTGCCAAATTAATAGAAACTAACTTACACCAAGCAAACTTAACAGAGGCAACTTTTACTGGTGCAGACCTAGGAAGTGCTGATTTATCAAAGGCTAATTTATACAGAGCTAATTTAAGTAAAGTCAAAGCTGAAGGTACTACTTTCCAATTATCTGATCTAAGAGAATCTAACTGGCAAGGAGCAAATTTATCGGGAGCAAATTTCAGTAGAGCTAATTTAAAAAAAGCAGACCTAAGTTTAGCCTTATTAACTAATGCCAACTTTCGGAATGCTCAACTGCAAAATGCTAATTTGCGAAATACCGATATAAGTTTAGCAGATTTGCGAGGAGCAAATCTAAGTGGAACTGATTTCAAAGGAGCAAAATTTGCAGCTCCAAAACCTAATCAGACGGATCAATTTTTGGCCAGCCCAATAGATACATTTAAATCCGATCATTTAAGAGGAGTTAATTTCAATTCTGCTAAAAACTTAAGCCCTAATCAAATTAATTATATTTGTAAACAGGGAGGAATTCACGAAAAATGTGGGGGCAATTGAGTTAGGAGGAAAAAAGTAGCTCAAACTGGAAAAAAATGAGAAGTCTTGAGTTATCTTAATCAGGACTTACCAAAAAAATAGAATTATATACCTTATATAGGGGTTAACAGCCGTCAATCCCTATATAGGTTAGGACATTTGACAATTCCTATAATATAAATATTTTACCTATAAGACTAACACTAGGAGTCTTGATAGTAAACGTAAAACCGGAAAGAAAAAAATCTCTGAGGGCAAGTGCGCAATAAAGCAAAAAGCCACTATTCGAAACAGAAAAGAATCCCGGGCTATCTCGCATATAACAGCGTCGGGATGATATCAATTCAAGAACTTCTGATCAACTAATTAAATTAATTAGATAATTAAGAACTTGGAATAAAAATTATAATTTTGCTACAAACTATACTGCAACTGCTGTCTTAGTAGTAGCAGCTAATTCTCCACGAGCATATCTATCAGCAAACTCATCTAAAGTTTGAACCTTAATCTTACTAGCATTACCAGCAGTACCAAACTGTTGATAACGATCTAGACATACTTGCTTCATATACTTGATAGAAGGCTTCAAGAAATGACGAGGGTCAAAGTTAGAAGGATCTTTAGCAGCAGCTTCACGAATAGCAGCAGTAATGGCCAAGCGATTATCAGTATCAATATTCACCTTACGAACACCACTCTTGATTCCTTTTTGAATTTCTTCAACAGGCACACCGTAAGTTTCTGGAATCTTACCACCATACTCGTTAATAATTGCCAACAAATCTTCAGGTACAGAAGAAGACCCGTGCATCACTAAGTGAGTATTAGGTAAGCGACGATGAATTTCTTCAATTCGGCTAATAGCTAAAATTTCTCCTGTAGGTTTACGGGTAAACTTGTAAGCTCCATGGCTAGTACCAATAGCAACTGCTAGAGCATCTACTTGGGTTTGTTCTACAAATTGAACAGCTTCATCTGGATCTGTTAAAAGTTGGTCGTGGGAAAGCTTACCTTCTGCTCCATGACCATCTTCCTTATCTCCCATACCAGTTTCCAAGGAACCTAAACAACCTAACTCACCTTCTACACTTACTCCAATGGAGTGAGCAACTTTAACTACTTCACTAGTAACATTAACATTATATTCAAAGCTAGCTGGAGTTTTACCGTCTGCCTCTAGAGAACCATCCATCATTACGCTAGTGAAACCATGGCGCATAGCAGAATAGCAAGTAGAGGGTGCATTACCATGATCCTGGTGCATAGCAATGGGAAGATGAGGGTAAGTCTCTACTGCAGCCAAAATTAAGTGACGTAGGAAATTTTCACCAGCATATTTGCGAGCTCCACGAGAAGCTTGGAGAATTACAGGGCTGTCTGCTTCCTCTGCGGCCTGCATAATGGACTGAATTTGCTCCATGTTGTTGACATTATATGCAGGGATGCCATAACCGTTTTCTGCTGCGTGGTCTAGTAGTAAACGCATTGGTACAATAGCCATACCTTTTCCTCCTAATATCCTTTTGTTATTATTATTAGCTTATTAGTAACTTGATTTACCTAAGCTTAATTCTTACGATAATATTAAGACAAATTGAAGATTCTGTCTATCAATATTATATATTTGGTTTTATCAACCTAATAGTTAAAAATGGGACTCATCAACCCCAATTAAAGGCCATATTTTAGAAATGATCCATACTGAGAATAGGCTCAAAAATTATGATTAATGAGGTTAGAATTCAGAGGTCACCATAAATTGGAATTAATTAGGAGGTAGTCCGATATATTTGTCCCTTCATCTTTTGTGCAATTATTCGGTCCCTAATAACAACATAAATGAGCAAGAGCCAGCCAAAAGGTAGAACTTTTTCCACCGAAAAAGATACTTGTTAATGTCAGTCAATGCTTTTAGATTTAATCAGTAAGCCCTAATTAATATCTGGGAAGATAGATCCAACAAGAGGCAACTAAAGAATTAAGGAATTATAAATTTTATTGCCAATCAAAATATCTGAAGGTTAGTTAACTGAAAGACTATATTCCAAGGAAATAGACATAGAAATCCTTTCACCATTTGCGATCAACAGAAATATTTCACCACACAGTTCACTACTTATAGATTAAATCAAATAGTTATAATGGGTCGCCCGGGATTCGAACCCGGAACAAATCGGTTAAAAGCCGAGTACTCTACCGTTGAGCTAGCGACCCTCACATACTTAATAAGAATAGCATAGCCATTAGGAACATTGCAAGAGTTTTCCGAAAAAAATTCAGATTTTGTGAAAAGTTTTGACATCTTCTCCAAACTTTAGGGACGGAAACTACCGTATCACTTCTTTTTGAGTTATCTGACCAGAAGACCTAGGCTCTAAATTAACCAGACGATCACCTGTATTGAGAGAATTATCAGGAGCATCATTCTATAATTATTTTCAATAAAAATCCAGGTTTTGAATAGCAACCTTGTTATTCGTCTTTGGATATGACCAAAAATTAGTCTTAAGGTTTGTAAAGGTCAATCCTAACAAGGAGGATAATTTTTACATAGAACTGAGAAAATGGGCTCTCAAAAACAATATAGCCAAAACTACAACAAATAATAAATTAAACCCAGGGTCAAAATAGAAACAAATTCGACCCAAAACTGGCCAGGCTTTGCTTGGTGTAGTGATAGTTATCATAATGTTTGTTGTCCCAATACAAAAATTTAATGCTACTTCAGCACCTATCACTATATTCACAGACTCAGGGCAAGCTTTTGGGAATTCTAAGAGCTCAGGTATAAGTTTAAGAGATGTGAATGGAGATAAAGAATTTGATGCTTTTGTTGCTAATTTTGACAATCAACCTAACAAAGTTTGGTTTAATGATAGTAATTTTACATTCACAGACTCTAAGCAAACTTTGGGGAATTTTTATAGCTTAGGTGTAAGTTTAGGAGATGTGGATGGAAATAATGACCTTGATACTTTTGTTACTAATACTAGGCAACCTAACAAAGGTTGGTTGAATAATCTCGATCCATCTCCCATTTGTAACAATACATCTGCGAACAAAGTTGTTAATGGCAGCTTTGAAGAACCTGAAATCTATATTTGTCAATTATCGAAAGAATCAATCAAGGGTTGGAATTTGGTTGAGGGACCATATATCGAACTTGATAGTTCAAAGATCGTTAAACCATACGATGGCTCACAAGTTTTGGATCTAGATAGTATAAATGCAAGAACTAAAATTTCTCAGAAAATTTCTACCGTACCACCGAAGACCTACAAATTAACTTTTGCCTATCAAGCTACTAATAATCTTCAGGCAGAAGTCGAACATTAAAAACTCAATGTATATTTTGGAAATGAATTAGTTGATGCCATTGATGAATTTGACAGTAATACTGAATGGCAGGAAAAAACTTATGACCTAACAGTTGAAAGTGACCAAACAGTTCTCAGCTTTAATCATCTAAATGAGGAAATAGCTAATGGTTTCGGCATTCGTCTTGATGACATTACTCTGAAAAAATGTCGAAAATAAAATCAGTAAAAAGCCCAAAATTGACTACAAAATTTTTAGCTTTTTTTGTACTTCCTATCATTAGGGTTGATGAAGATTAGTTAAAATTAAAAAGCCTGTGTAAAAGCTCCGAAGACACAGGCTTTTTATTTGTTAAAGGCAATGTACACAAATGAAGTCAAAGTCAAGGATAAAGATAATTACAGTAGTTAAAAAAAACTATTAATATCTATTAGTTAAATGAGAAAAAGTGAATTAAACTGTTAATTGGATTGATTGAAATTTGGTAAATTTTTGGAAATATACCGTAAGTATTAGTGCCAAATTCATTACACATCTCTTCTACTTTTGAGAATAACAAAACACAAAGAGTAGGACTACTAGCAGTTAGTTTTTGATATTTGTATAACCTTAATTAAATTTGTAAACGAGGCAATTCAATAAAAGGTTCTTTGATAAATGGCTTTTTAATGAAAGGATCTATTCTTTCTTTAGGAGTGGGTGCAGGACTTAATATTGGTGGTAAAGAAAAGCTATTATTATTATTACTTGCTTCTTGCTCTGAATTATTATGAGAAGAGCTTGTAGGATTTGGATCAGCTTGTGGAGATTTTAGAGGTAACTCAGGTAAAATTGGAGTTGAGAAAGTTTTAGAATTTTCTTCCCTAGGAAAAGAGTCAATACCAACAAAATTAAAATCATCATTTATCGTATTTATTATTATAGGAGTTCTCATTGGCTGGTGAAAAATACTAGAAATTTGAGCAATGTGTTTAAGAATTTCTTTACCTTTTTCACCTTTGACAATGTGGGGTTGGTACTTACTAACCACTACAGGCAAAAACTCAATCTTCATTTTTCCTGGTTTTAAAGATACCTTCAAAACTGCTGTGTCATAATCACTCTCTTTGTTAGAAGTGTCTCCAAAAATAAAATTTCCCAAAGAATATATAATAGGTCGTCCCCGATAAATTTCTGCCCCCTGCAATACTTTAGGATGATGTCCTACTACCAAATCAGCACCTTGGTCAATTGTCATCCTCGCTATATTCATCTGCCAATCTCCAGGATATTCTGAGAGTTGAACCCCCCAATGATAATTAACAATTATCCAGTCTACCTGCTTCTTCAAAATTTGAATATCTGAAGAGAGCCTATCCTTATTCCGACTATTTACATATACTGATTCAGTAGTTGGTTGAATATCTGTATCATAGTAATTGAGATATGCAATCTTTTGGCCTTTAACTTCAAAAATTTTTGGCCTTCTAGCCTCTTCTTCTGTTTTGCCCGCTCCTAAAGAATGAATACCCGCATTCTCTAAAGTTTCTATTGTCTCTAACAAACTTTTTTGCTCATAACCCAAAGTATGGTCATTAGCTAAATTTACCAGATCAACTCCTCCTGAGGTTAATGCCTTAACATAACTAGGATTTACCGTTGATTTTTGTTGCTGAGTTCTACTGTTGAGAGTAGAACGGGTCAAAGGACTTTCCAGGTTAACTATTGATAAGTCTGCAGCCCTATACTCATTCATTTTAGCAAAAGGTAACTTATAATCTCTCTTTACTAAATTAGAAACTTGGTTAGATAAATTAACATCTCCACCAAACATTAAAGTCACCATAGGATCCTGGGAGTTTTGTACCTTTCTATGCTCCACAACTCTCACCTTTTCTATAGCAGTTTCTACCCATTGACCTGAGGTTGAATTTCGTACCAAAACACTATAATAACTTACTAAAATACCTATAATGAAAGCTGCAACCGCTGAACTGAGTAAGATCAAATAACGAAATGTTTGAAATTGCAAATTATCACTTTTGTTTACAAAATTAGATTGCTTATTGAAATTTTTTTTTGCATGAGAATTAATTCTGACAGAGTGTTTCCATAGTATATTAGGTGAACCACTTAAACGCCCCACAATTTTTACTTTTTCTAGTGTAGGATAGTTAAGTTGAGAAAGTTGATAACAGATAAACTTAATTAATCTATCTACAGGAGGTTGAGTCTGAAACTCTACTAAAACTTCTAGATATCCAGTATTTTCTTTAGCTATACGAGCTGAAATTCCTTGAGGTTTAAGTTTTTTATTAATCCATTGACTAATTGCCTGAAAATCACCGGAACTTGCTAATTCAAAAAGAGATTTTTGAGTCAAATTAGGTATGTAATTCATATTTTAGATATTGTAAAGTTTTTCAACTTGTTGTATTCACCAACTTATCTTTAAGTTATAGAAGCAAAGAAATCATGTTTGTATAACTATAAAATTTGCCAATTAAAAACATATTATACTGTGGTACTTTCAACTTTTGGGCTAAAAACATTAATATCTTTATAAGCTGAGATTAGGAACTATGATGTTATTTGAAATGAAAAATACCATAATTTCTCAGTAAGCATTCAGCTGTCAGCTATGAGCTATTAAATCATTCTATTTGGAAGAGTGAATTAGTATCCAAAGAGAATTAAAAAGTTATGTTTGCAAAGCATTCTATATTCCATTTGCCCTGCATTTTGTTTGCTTCCTATTCCCTATGTTAGGAAAGTAGAGGAAAGGATAGAAAATGTAATTGGTCATTGGGTAACCTTGGTAGTTGCTTGGCAGTTATTAAAAAGTGCTCGAGCTAATTGCTAATAGCTGAATACTTAAATTTCTCAGATAAGTTTAATCAAATATTAAGTGAGGAGAAGTTATTAATTCAATGAACAAGGATGAATATTGTAGACTTTTGACCTGGAAAAGTTATACTAAATCTATCATAGTGAAAGTATGGCTAATTATGAAAAAGTTAGAGAATATTTGTCAAGCGTGCCTCACACTTTATCTATAGATTGATAGTAACTTTGACTTCATAAAGTATTTTCATAGTTAAAAATTTTTCTCTGACGACAATAAATAGAAGCAGTCTTGTTTGAGAGGGTATTTTTTTCAAGTTACAGCCCGTGCTAAATTAATAATTGGGCCATAAAAAAAGCCTACTGTTATATCAGCATTTTGTTTGAGTTGTGTTCTGAAAAAAAAAGATTATATTGGAAGATGAATAGGGTGGTTTCTTATGGAATCCTCTTTAAACTATGGCTTTGTTAACAGTTTATGAAGTCAAAATTTTGAGTATATTTAGTATAATAGTAAACGTAGTTAAGAACTTAATTATAATTTGCTCGCTTTAGCTAAATAAAATGAAAAAGCTGTAAAAATAACTACAAAGTTTGACCTGAAATAATTTTCACAGATAATTCATTGTAAACAGCTTTTTGCACCCTTTGTATAGATAATCAGAATGTTGATGAAAATTTGACTATAAAAGCAAAGTTTCTGTACTAACAAAAGATATTAATTTGCCTTGGACTAAAAAAACAAAACTATTAGGCCATATAGGCATCAACCCATAGAGTATGGCAATCAATATCATGATTCTATCAAAATGCTATTTTAGTTGTAATCTTTTGCTGGTGCTGAAGAATTAGGATCCAGTAGTCATAACTTCAATATTTTTAGTTAAAACTAGCTATTATAAAAATTGTCATAACCAATGATCAGATTGCTATATTACATTTATTCATGCTAATATAGAAAAAAAGTGGGTTCTAAGTTACAACTTATTATAATAAACTTTAAGTAAATATAAGAAACCAGAAATTTATTTTAATAAGTTTTTTTTGGATAGTCAACAGAAAATATTCATAGATTTCAGAAAAGACAAACAAAAGTGGATAAACTGTAAAACTATCTATCTATAAAAAATGATACTAACCCCTGATCAAGCTTTAACCCACTGAAAAGTTAAAAACAAGAAAACCACTGCACTAGAGGTGTAGTGAATATGTCAACAAATTATTAATTGGGAGTGTAACTAGCCAATGCTACAACGCAAGATATATCAACTTTGTTGCGATGGTCGTGAGGTCTGTATTTTCTTGCGAGACCAGCAGCGTTGGATTGAGAAAGCAAAGATATTAGACATAGAGGGAGATTTAGTAACAATACGTTATGAAACAGATGAAGAGGATGAAATCTGTTCTTGGGAAGAAATGGTGCGTTTAGAAAGTATTGGGGCTATTACCCAAAAGTTAGCCTCTGTTCCCAAGGCTGATATTGACCTTCTAGTATCTGAAGATTGTCCAGAAGCTGAACAAATTCGCAATCAGTATCCAGAATCCAATCAACAGGAATAATACATAATGGGAATAGACGATTTATGACTAAGTTATTTTGGCTAAGTATGTTAACACACTCGTTTTGTTTTTTATGATACATTAGTTTGAGTAATGCTCAACCTTGAGAAAAATTTCAAAAAATTACGAAACTAAGATTTTCTCAATGGATGTTTTCCCAGATGTGAGAGGGAGAAATTCTGAAAAATTAATATGCTATAACTATTACCTATTGCTCATTCTCTGCCAAGGGCAAAAGTATCTTGTTAATAAACTGTGGGCTATTTTAATAAGCTCTGGTTTATCAGGTTTGTTGAGAATATACTTTTCAATTACGATATTTATTTAATTTGAAAAACACTACATATAAGAATCAGTAAATTAGATTGTTGTCCCCTAATTCTCTGGCTTCACTATTAAACTTTTTCAGCAAACCCTAACTAGTTAGTTTTATCTGTTTCTTCAGTAGAAGGAAAATGAAAATGAACTGACTCAAACATGGGACAATATCCATCAAATGTTACCTTAAAGCCATATAAAGCTGAAACAGGATTAGAACAACGTTGTCCTCGGTAATGTAAACAATTACCACAACAATTTAAATCAGGAGAGCTCAAGCGGTCAGTGGTTTGACTAAGAAGTTCTCGTTGAGATATTCCTCTAACAACTAGCTCTTCTCCTTGCCAACGAACTTCTACAAGACCTGTATCAGAGAAAGTTGACCAACGACTATCATTTGTAATGCTTTGAGGTAAAGAAATTATTACCTCTGTGTTTAATTCATTTAATTCCCCTTCATAATTAGTTTCTAGTGATGTAGGTACTATAAACGTCTCACCTATTGGTAAATCTACTAATGTACCATTAGCTGGAGAGTGTAATTGATAACGGTTGCGTAACTCTTCAAGGTTAGTTAAGTCAGCTAAATAACTAGGAGAGCCATTAACAAAAATGACATGTTGAGGACGTAAGTTATGAATTAACTGTGTTGTACCAAGTCCATCACAATGATCAGTGAGAAGGTATGTTTCAGTATAAGCAAAATCTAATTCCTGTGATGTTTTTCCTGGTTGTTCCGGCAGTAAGATAAGAACAGAATTATCTTGATTAATAATGTATTGTCTCAAATCAGTATCCTTGTCTGCAATAAGGATATAAGGTAATTCTTTGTCTGGCAATTTTCCGGGCGATCGCCTCAGTACACGTGGTTTGACTTTTTCATCCCAAAATAGAGGTTGATGTTGAGCAAAATTTTGTACAGTTGTGGGAAATTGGGGCAATAGTTGTAAATAAAGGTCACAACCTCTAGCCACCTTTTCCTCTACCCAAATATCCAGATCGCGACCTGTGAAATAATGATGACTGCGTAGAAGCATTAACAATTCTTGCCCTAACCCTAAAGGGGGAGTGGGCAAGATAACTGAAGTTCCAAAAGCAATAGCTTCATATATCCTTTCTGCAAGGTTGTTTTCTAATTGTCGCCTATGTGGATAATGGGCTGTGCCATAGCTACCTTCAACTATTAATACATCTAGCTTGAGTCCTCGTAAGTATGCTAAAGGGAGACCTTCAACTAAACGGCTTTTAGATAAAAAGAAATCTCCCGTGTATAAAAGCTTATAGGTTCGATTTCCTTGAGTATAGGTGAGTAGAAAAGCTGTTGCCCCTGGTAAATGACCAGCAGGAAAAAGCTCTACAGTTAGACCACTACAAAGTTCTATTGGTGAGTGCCAAGGTAGAGGTTGACAAAAATCAGGGACTTCACAAATAGTAAGTTCTGGCCAATTTAGAGGTAGAAGTTTAGTTGTTGCCTCGCTAGCATATATTGGCAGATCTGGAAAGCTTCGGTGAAGTGCTAATAGTCCTTGAGCATGATCTGAATGTGCGTGGGAACACAATACAATATCAGCAGGTAGTTGTTGTTTTGTTTCATTAGTTAATAATGAAATATTTGTAATACCACAATCTAATAAAATCCGGTGTATTCCAATGCGAACTAGCAGACATATTCCATCATCTGCGTGACCTACACTGTAAGCTAAACATTCTAAATTTATCACAAGGTTAAACTGCTTGCGTCTAGGAAAACTTTAACTATTAATAAAATTGAATTTTTGGATATATTAAACTTAAGAAATATGAACGAAAATACCATATAAATACAAGCTAAAGTTAGCTAAATTGACGTTTAATGTCTTGAATTGCAAGTTTAGGGAAGCAGTATTTTTAGGTAAAAAATAAATATACAAAGTTTATTTATTCTTAAAAAATCAAAAGATTGAAGGCATCTTATCTTTGCTTTATTGAAAATTAATACAATTAAAATATATTATATATTATGCATTGTTTTCAATAATAATTTTATTAGCTAGCAAATCATATAATCTTCCATTCTGCTATTTTTAACTAAAAATTGCTAAATATTCAACTGTAAAAAGAATATACTAGCTTAATTGGCTAGTTTACGATCTTTGCTCAGAAAATATCCAGTGTACATTTGTATATAGTTAAAAAACTTTATAATTCTTTATAATTAAGAGTATTGTGGCGGTGTATATTCCAGAAAAGTATAAAGCTTAAAAAAATAGGCTCATAAATTCATACAATTCTTCGTTCTGCCGACAGAAGAGATTTGAGTAATGAGCCGGACTTTTTTTTTAGTTTTGTAACTAAAAAATATATTTTTTTTCAGTAAACCTTGTTGTCACCTAGGAGATAGTTCAAATGGTTTTTGGACCTGCATCTCAGTTAGGGGTTAGCCTTTTTGAAGATACAGAACCCGTAGAGCTCTTACCCGGACGCTCATCAGAAGAAATAGAAACTGTGATTCGAGCTGTCTATAAGCAAGTTCTAGGCAATGCTTATGTCATGGAAAGTGAAAGACTCACTGTACCAGAGTCTAAACTTAAAGAAGGCACAATTACTGTCCGTGAATTTGTACGTCAAGTTGGACGCTCTGACTTGTATCGTTCTCGGTTCTTTGACCCTTGCCCCCGCTATCGTTCAGTTGAGTTAAATTTTAAGCACTTTTTAGGTCGTGCTCCCGATGGCTACGATGAAATGAAGCTTCACAGTAATCTTCTGGATGAAGGAAGTTTTGAAGCTGATATTGATTCCTACATTGATAGTGATGAGTATAGTAGTGCTTATGGAGAAAATATTGTTCCTTATTATCGAGGTTACAAAACCCAAACTGGTAAAAAAATGGTTGGTTTTACTCATATCTTCCAACTATTACGGGGGGCTTCCAGCAGCGACTTAAAAGGAAGTTTATCTGGAAACAGCCCTGCTTTAAATAAATATGTGATTCAAGAAACACCTTTAGCAGTAGTTCCTCCTTCTGGGGGTTCAGATGGTTGGTCATTCCAGGATACACCTTTGGGTGCTAGAAGTAGACATGGAGTCGGAGCTAGTTCTAGTGGTAAAGTTTACCGCGTTGAAGTAACAGCTTATCGCTCAAAAGTAGTAAATCGTGTTTCTAGATTCCGCCGTAGTAATCAAGTATTTTTGGTACCTTTTGATCAACTTTCTAAAGAGTATCAAAGAATTCATCGGCAGGGTGGTGTAATTGCAAGTATTACTCCTATTAGTTAGGGGTTAAAATTAGAAAATTATTTACTCATATTTCCTGAGTTTTTTTTAGTTGCTAGGTTCATAAAAACTAAAAATGAGGTTATTACTCTTTAGTAATAATATCTAGGATAAAAAAGGGTACAATTTTTGAATTAATTTGTAGTAGTTTATAGTTGGTAGTTATTCATTTTGTACTTTATGGATGAATGGCTGTGAGCTATAAACACTGCAAAAATAGTATAAAAAAATCATAATCTTTGATTTGAGAGGAGTTAAAATGTCACTTTGGGTAGAAAAAATCGATCCAATAGAACTACGTTGGAATGCAACACAAGATGAAAAACAAGCTGTAATTAGAGCTGTTTATAAGCAAGTTTTGGGAAATATCCATGTAATGGAAAGCCAGCGTCTAATTAGCGCCGAATCATTGTTCATAGGTGGAGAATTTTCTGTCCGTCAATTTGTTAATATGGTTGCTCAATCAGACTTATATTTCTCCTTGTTTTTTGAATCATGTTCTCCTTATAGATTTGTAGAACTAAACTTTAAGCATTTGTTAGGTCGTGCCCCCCAAGACCAGGCAGAAATTTCTCAACACATTTGTATATATAATGAAAAGGGATACGAAGCAGAAATTAATTCTTACACAGACAGTTATGAGTATCTTCAAAACTTTGGGGAAAACATTGTTCCATATCCACAAGGTACTAGTACTGTAGTTGGGATGAAAAATATCACATTTAATAGGACATTTGCTTTGGAACGAGGAAATGCTACAAGTGATAGAAACAAACCTTCCCAATTGACTTTAGATTTAGGTGCTAATTTGAGCACAAAGATTCAAAAACCTGCTACTGTAGGTGGGCCGTATAATAACAGAGTTAAACGTTTCCAAATCTCAGTTACCAAAACTGGTATTGGGCCTGTTGTGAAGAAGAGCGCGACAACTTATACAGTATCTTACGAACAGTTAAGTTCAAAAATCAACAGTATCCAAAGAACAGGTGGTAAAATCTTAAAAATTACTGAGGTTCCTTAGACCAAAATTTAAGAACCTGCAAGTTATTCTTGAAAAGACCCGGTTAGTCGCGAAAATATGGCGGGATATAGTTGTCCTAAAATACAAAGAAACCGGGTTTTTCTTTGGAGTAAGTTTCAATTTTGATTTTATATTCAACTACAAAATAGTATCTTCTTTTATCAATATCACTTTAAATAATTTTAAAAATAGCAATAATGGATATCGAAGAATTTGTTGAACGTTCTATAGGATGTTGGCGATCTCAACGCAGTGGCCACAGTTTAGCATTGAGTCATTTTGAAGAAGTTCGTTCCACAATAGATATTGTTGATTTACCAAAAACTGATCATGAAGTAAAAAATTTATGTGATTCTAGTGGAGTAGATATAGAGAATGCTGTCTCTCCTTTTAAGATGAGTTGGGAAGGAGAATCAGATTGGGATGAAAATGAGATTATTAAAGGTAGTTGTGTCCTAGTACCAATACCTGAAGATGATAATCTAAAAAAAGGCAAATTATTACGTTCCCAAGGTTATGCAGAGACTGTTTCTGCTGTTGGAGAATATTACATTACTGAAGATGACACTTTTGTTCTATATACAGAATATGAAAGTGCTGCTGCGGAAGAAAAAATTTGGTTCCATACTTCCAATCTTAGGTTTAGAGTATCGTTGATTAAAACGAGTGATGGTAATGGTGTATTAACTGCTTCTTTTTCATCAGAAATTCGTTCTTGATCAACTGAATAAAAATAATTTGTAAAATAATCGCAATAGTTAATTAGCTAGGTACAAATAATTTTGACTACATAACACAGTTTTTTTGAGATAAAACTTTTGATATTGCTTGGTGTATACTCAGTTATAGTAACTGTGAGACATAGTTACATCTAATTATACTTAGATAACCAGATAAATAGGGCTTGCTGATAAAAAACTTGAGAATAAAAAGAAAAAAATTAACAATAAAGAGGGAATAAGGTAAATATTTACCATACAGCATACAAGAAAAACTTGAATAACTTAATTACTCTATCTAGTTAGATTACAGGATAATTTAGTAATCCAAAATCACCTTTTTTCAAATCAGACTCTTTATGCTAATATTTATGTTTTTTATGACCTGGGTCACAGACTTTTTTTCTGGTATAGGTTTTTGTTAAGAACAAGTTAATAGCTTATAATATCTGGATTATATATCGTAAAGGGGTACTTAAACTAATAAATAAAGGGAATCATATTTAGATCAAAAACTATAGTGTTAAAAACCCAATTATTTGTACATATAAATCACGATAACTTGATTTATTGCATACTATTTATTGAACCAAAAATTATTAAGAAAAAAATATAGGGTTAGCTCATATTAAAAATTGTTGAAAAATAGTATCTTTTATTATCCTATTGTCATGAAAGGTTTTTAGGTTAATTTAGTAATGAAAATACATTCCAATTGTTAAGCCGTAAAAACCGATAGTATGAAAATTATGTGACATTTCTAGTTCCTGTAAAAGCTTGTATTGCAAACAGGTTAGAAAAATATTGATTTGTCAATAAAATTGTGGATGAGCTTGCCCTGTAAAAAAATATAGAATATTGTTGAAACTATTCTATAGTTTATGTTTTTTCTAAATGAGATGGAAAAATATTTTTCGGTAAGTATTTTTAGGGGGGTGTTGAATCAGAAAATAAATGTTGAATTAATAATAGAAGATAGGATACTTATCTGCTTAGTAAAGTAGAGTAAGCTGAAAATATATGGGTTAGCTTAGATATGGTTCTGAATGTTAATCAAATGAATAGATATAGGGTTCAGCAGCAAAACTACTTAAGTTTGAAAAACAAACAAATTTTGTTAATGAGTTACCAAATACTAATAAGTAGTTAGACAAAATTATTTTCATGTTTACTATTGAGTTATGTTCTGATTTTTTTTATTAGCTCTTTCCCCAACCCTTAGGGATCCACAATGTATAGTTAATTTTGTCTAGGTACTTCAAAAACTAAAGGTAGCAGCAATGAAATAGTGTTAGGGAGCTAAAATAAAATGTTGCCACCAACAGCAGAGAAAAAATTACAGGGTTGGATCAGAAGTCGCCATATAATTTGTTCTGGAAATTTTTTTTTATTTGAAACTGTAGAGTATTCTACTATTGATAGGTTTACAGTATGTGTTCGAGCCTTGGGTGGGAGTTTGATATCTGTCAAACCTATTAAGAAAATTTGGATTGGTAATCATAGAAAAGTGGTTCTTTATCAAGCGAAAGCAAGTCTCCATACACCTCACCACGATTTAAAACAATATTGGGTCAAGTATGGTGGTTTTTATACCAGATTTGATGAACGAGGTTGATAAAGTTTTACTAGTACGTTTGATACCGAAACTGGTTGCCAAAAATTTCTTTTTATACCGGTTACTTGTACTTAGTTAGTAGTAGGTTAATCATAAAAAAATTAACTATCTTATCTAGGATATCAGAATGCTTTAATTAGGGTGTGCTACAAAAACTTTTTTAGGGAATAGGAAGTAAGGAGTTAGAACTCAGAAGTCAGGAGAATTAATTAGGAGGTACTCGGGTATATTTATTCTTTGATTGTTCTGTCCTCTAGAACTAAAAATACTAATATCCGTGACTTTGAGCAACTGAAAAGCTGGAAATTTTGTTTTGAGGTAAAAAGTGTAAAGCCTCTATCTGTAAAATCTTTGAGATTTAATCAGCCAACCCTAATTAATTAAGGAATACTATTAAAGGGTATACTAGAAAAGGTATGGTGGCCAAGGAGAATGTAAATGACGAAAAAACGTGGTAGTGCCACCTCTTATAGAGAAACCAAGGTTAAAGTAGGTGTGTCTCTTACTCCCACTAGCGCTGAGAAGCTAAAAGAAGTAGCAAAAGAACTTGGATTATCAAGGTCTGAGCTACTTGAGCGTATTGCTAGAGGAGACCTTGCTGTTTTGAGAGAGGCGGCACAGATAACAGCGAATTTAAATAATCAGTTGGTTCCAGTCAACAATGTGCTGGGTAAAAATGAACTCCCTGAAAGTGGTATAGATGTTGTGACAATTCCAGAACCATTAAATGAGTCTGTAGAAGCACAATATTTATTATCAGAAAGTTATCAAATTTTACAACAAGAGTTGGAATCTCAGATGGCACAGGTTAAGCATTTGGAAAAGCAAATGGTTAATATGGTGTCAAAAGAAAGTTATGAAACTTTACAAAAACAATTAGAAGAAGATAAGAAAGAAATTACAAGTTCTCGCCAAAAGTTAGCTCAACTCAAGCAATTAGAAGAGCAAGTGGCTTTAATGATACCAAGGGAAAGCTACAAAACTCTAGAGCAAGAGTCTCAAGAGCAAAAATTGCAATTGGAACTTTTGGAAGAGCAAGTAGGTTCAATGGTGCCCAAAGAAATTCATGATTCTTTGCAGTACCAGTCACAACAGCAAGAAACTCAAATTCAACAACTAGAATTACAAGTAGCTTCTATGGTTTCCCAAGAAGTATACGAAATTCTACAACAAGAGTCTCAAGAACAAAAAGTTAGGTTACAACTGTTAGAAGATCAAGTAGCTTGTATGGTGTCTCAAGGAGTTCATAATTCCTTGCAGGAACAGTCACAACAGCAAGAAACTCAAATTCAACAACTAGAGTCACAAGTAGCTTCTATGGTGTCCCAAGAAGTATACAAAATTCTACAGCAGGAGTCTCAAGAACAAAAAGCGAAGTTGGAGCTGTTGGAAGAGCAAGTAGATTCTATGGTGTCCCCAGAAATTCACGATTCTTTGCAGCAGCAGTCACAACAGCAAGAAACTCAAATTCAGCAACTAGAATCACGAGTAACTTCTATGGTGTCCCAAGAAGTATACAAAATTCTACAGCAGGAGTCTGAAGGACAAAGAGTCAAGTTGGAACTGTTGGAAGAGCAAGTAGCTTGTATGGTGTCCCAAGAAATTTATAATTCTTTGCAGCACCGATCACAGCAGCAAGAAACTCAAATTCAGCAACTAGAATCACAAGTAGCTTCTATGGTTTTACACGAAAGTTATGATGCTTTGCAACGTCACTCAGAAGAACAGGAAAATAAGTTGCAAGACCTAGAAGAACAAGTGGCCACAATGGTGACTAGAACAGTCTATGAGACTTTGCAAAAACAGTTACAAGAACAAGTGAATAACTTGCAATACATGGAATCTATGCTTGGTTCAATGATATCCCAGCAAACCTATGAAGCTTTAAAAAAAGAGTCAGAATTTCAAAAACAAATAATTGCAGATTATCAAAATAAGCTGACTCAGTTACAAGAGAAGTATCATAGCCAATCTGAGCTATTAGAGACTTCTAAAAAAGAAGTTTCTCAGTTAAAAACCCCAGCTATGATTGGAGAAAATCGATATCTTAACAAGTGGCAATATCGGACTTTTTCCAGATAATGTTAAATTATAAGAGAATAGATAATTTTTGGTAAATATAGAAGTGTTAAGTTTTCAGCTTTGAAAATTTAAAACAAAGCCAAGAGCAGAAACCAATTATTTTTCTGAAAGCGACAAAATCTCTCCGCTAATTTATGGATTTGATAAATTTAAAGTTCAAGCTGTCCATTGTCTACATGATCCACATAAGCTATGAAGCGGAGAGTACCTAAGTCGCCTGTTGAAGTATTTTTTAGGGGTGGGTTAGAGTATTTATAGGTTGAATATTTTTGATGGTAGGGGATTGAAAAAGTATTTTGAGGGAGTTTTTTGTAAGGATAAATTAAAATTATAGTTCAATACGGTTTACTTAAGGATTTTTTTCTGGGGCTTATCTAATGTGAATAATGACTTATTGTGGTGCCGTACTTTATGAGTCTTGAATATTATCTGAACTTTATTGAATTATAGAGGAAATAGACGTAAGAATAGTACCTGAATTTTTATGCTCTTGTCTGACAAAACTGCTAATTTTTTAGGCTGTTTAAACTGAAAACCTAGCAATTTTTGAAGTAAAAAGTCTTTTAGTCTCTCTCTGTAAATACTGTGAGAGTTAATAAGTAATTCCTAAATAAATGGGAATTGGGGGGGAAGAGGGAAATTTTGGTATAAGAATGAGGGTTTAATATTCCTTGTAATTAACGAGGGGCTTAATTGAGGATAAAGTCAAACTTTACCCAGACGACAAAGTTTTTTCGACCTAATTTACCTAATCAAGGATATTCTTGAATCCTGATTATTATCATTAGTAGGCAAAAAAATATGAATGACAAAATAATTAATACAAATCCATTAAAGTCTAAAATAATTATACAAAATCTAATTAAAATCTACGGTAAAAAACATCGTGCTGCTCTTAAATTATTTCGGGAGGGAAAAACAAGGGACGATATATTACAGTCTACAGGTAATGTTTTGGGATTAGCTGATGTATCTATTGATATTGGTACAGGGGAATTATTTGTGGTAATGGGGTTATCTGGTTCGGGAAAGTCTACCCTAGTTCGCTGCATTAATCGTTTAGTTGATCCGACAAGTGGACATATTTATATTGATGGTGAAGATATTGCTCATGCTGATGAGAAACGGATGCGAGATATACGACTGAATAAAGTTTCGATGGTATTTCAACGCTTTGGGTTATTTCCTCACAAAACAGTAGCGGAAAATGTAGAGTATGGCCTAAAGGTACGGGGGGTTTCAACAACTCATCGTCGTCAGAAAGCTTTAGAAACATTGGAGGTTGTTGGTTTAGAGAAATGGGCAAATTATCAACCTACTTCTTTGAGTGGGGGAATGCAGCAACGGGTGGGTTTGGCTCGTGCTTTGGCGACTGATGCAGATATTTTATTGATGGACGAAGCTTTTAGCGCTCTTGACCCACTGACTAGGGGAGAGATGCAGGATGAATTGTTACGACTTCAGAAAGAATTGCATAAGACTATAGTTTTTATTAGCCATGATATGCAAGAAGGTTTGAAGTTGGGCGATCGCATTGCGGTTATGAAAGATGGTGCAATTGTCCAATTGGGGACTCCTGAAGAATTAGTTACTAATCCTAAAAATGATTATATTAAGGCTTTTACTGAAGAAGTAAATTCAGCACAAGTTATTACGGTAGGGTCAATTATTAGTAAAAGAACTTCCCTGATAATTGGTCAAAATTCTGTTAGCTATGGTTTGGAGGAAATGTTAAAGGATAACCTTCAACTTTTGTATGTAGTTGATGAGTACAATAAACCTATTGGTTTGTTGAAAAGAGAAGGTTTGCAAGAGTTTATCAAACAGGGAGAGGAAGATTTTAGGGCAATTATGGAAACTGATTTTCCGATAGTCAATAGTTCTACTCCCTTGGAGGATATTTTTTACCTTTACAAACAGGGTTTTCCTCTGGCGGTGGTTAATGACAAAAAAGAATTTCAAGGTATGGTAGAGGCAGTTGATGTACTGACGAGTTTGGGAAAACCAAATAAAAATTATGGTTAAACCAGTAGTTGATACTTATACTTTATGAGGGTAGAAAATTTTGGGAAAAACTTTTCGAATTCTAAGCTTTTGTTACTCTTAAGTTGACCAACATTCTTGTAAAAAGTGTATGTGCTAGAAGCCAATTCTTGTTAATACTTTGAGTTTTGAGATTAAGTAATCTTTTGAGAATAACTGTGTATTTTTCATGGAGACTTAGCTAAAGGATATTGTTGATTTTCACAATACTTGGGTTTCCGCACTTGAGTTGTTAACTACAAAAAAAAGAATTTCAAGGTATGGTAGAGGCAGTTGATTTACTGACAAGTTTGGGGCAACCAAATCAAAATTTGGATTAAACCAACATTACAGGAGCTAGTCAATTGTGTTTATTTTGAATTATTTATCTTATTACTTGATCACTGAAACTCAAGGAGGATTAAACAATTTATTGAACCCTTTCGAGTCTTATACTTTACCCCTGGAGGAATGGGTTAACAATTTAGTTGATTTTCTGGTTGACAACTTTCGGTTTATATTCCAAGCTATCAGCTTACCTATTAGCGGAACTCTAAGAATAGTAGAATTGACTTTTCTAGCAATTCCGCCTTTAATTTTTCTCATTATCACTGGTTTGCTGGTCTGGCAATTAGCAGGTAGAAAAATAGCTATATACAGTTTTATTTCTCTTTGTATTATTGGTTTTTGTGGTGCTTGGGAACAATCAATGGTTTCCCTATCTTTAATACTTACTGCTGTAATATTCTGTATGCTTATTGGTATACCTCTAGGTATTGCTTGTGCCCTGAGCGATCGCTTTAATAAAATCTTGCGACCTCTCCTAGATGGGATGCAAACTCTTCCAACTTTTGTTTATCTGGTACCTGTAGTAATGCTATTTGGTATTGGCGAAGTTTCTGGTATAATAGCGACTTTTGTTTTTGCAGTTCCTCCTCTAATTCGCCTGACCAACCTGGGCATTAGACAGGTGTCCCCAGAAGCGGTAGAGGCTGCACTTGCGTTTGGTTCAACTCGCCAACAAGTTTTGTTGGAAGTGCAAATACCTCTAGCTTTACCTACTATACTTGCTGGTACGAACCAAGCCATTTTATTAGCCTTATCGATGTCAGTTGTCACCTCAATGATTGGAGTAGAGGGATTAGGACAAATGGTATTACAAGGTTTAGGACGTTTGAATGTGGGACTAGCGGCAATAGGGGGCTTAGGTATTGTATTAATTGCTATAATGTTAGACCGTATTACTCAAGGTGTTAGTCAAGGTAATATTCAGTCTTGGCAAGACCGTGGTCCTATCGGTTGGTGGCGGTCTCGTAAGTTTTTCAAACATCATAAAACAACTTTAGGGATAAGTATTCTGCTTGCCTTGTTAGTTGGTGTGACAGGTTGGCAATTAATGTCTCAAAAAAATATCAAGTCAACTGAGCATCTACTGCCAGGGGAAGGAGTAGTGGTGCGTCCAACTTCTGGCTTAGAAACCTACGGTATATTCACCACAGAAATTGTGAATATTGGACTGGAAAAATTAGGATATGAGATAAGAGGTGAAAAGCAACTGAATGTTCCAGCAATGCATCTGGCTGTTAGCAATGGAGATTTAGATTTTGCTGGAACCCATTGGGAAGCTAGCCATCAAGAATTTTTTGACAATAATGGTGGGGAAGAAAAATTAGAACGGCTAGGAACTCTGATTTCTAATTCTACTATGGGGTATCAGATAGATAAAAAAACAGCAGATAAGTACAATATTACTAATATATCACAACTTAAAGAACCAAAAATTGCTAAACTTTTTGACTCTGATGGTGATGGTAAGGCAAATTTAATTGGTTGTACTGCTGGTTGGTCGTGCGAAAGAGTCATAAATCATCATTTAGAGGTTTATGGACTTGAAGATACTGTTGAGCAAATTCAAGGAAATTATTCTTCTTTGTTGGCAGATATTTTAGTTCGTTATCGTCAAGGAAAACCAATTTTATTTTTTGCTTGGAAACCCCATTGGTTTTCTTCTATTTTAAGAGAAGGAGAAAATGTAGAATGGTTGAGTGTTCCTTTTACATCTTTGGTAGGAACTATGGAAAACTTCACGGAAAAAGATACTTTATTTAATGATAAAAATATCGGTTTTCCTATTGATAATGTCAGGATATTAGCTAATAAGAAATTCTTGAAGGCTAACCCAGTTGCTAAACGTTTATTTGAACAGATTGAGATTCCTTTAGAGGATGTTAGTATTGAACAGGAAAAAGTAAAAAATGGAGAAAATAAACCTATTGATATTCGCCATCATGCTGAGGAATGGATAGTTAATCATCAAGGGTTATTTGATAGTTGGTTAGAAATAGCAAAAAGTTAAATTTTAGTGTTAGTTTGTTGATAAGTTTGTTAGAGATTATTTATTGTTAAATTTATGACTTAAGTAGTCACGGTCTAGGTTTTTAGAATAAGTCGTTATTTTTAACAATAGATAGCTAGAAAAAATGAGACTTACACAGAGAATATGAAACTATAGATCATTTGTAGGGGTTAACTTCTATTAACTCCTACAATATATTTTGATTAAGCCTAATTTCTAAAAAAATCGGGGTTTTTTTTAGCTACCCCACTTAAGTCGTAAAACATTAACATCCTGCTGTACAATAACTATACAATTACGGAATTCAGTAGGTAAAATCTGGTAATGCCATTCAAAGATATTTGCTTCTTGCTTCAACTACCGGAGGTTGGCTTTGTCGAGTTCACAAGCATAAATTCAGATAAAGGCTACCAGATAAGTTTGATTAATTTCCCTATACTGAGATTACAAGGGTTTTATATCAGCTTAAGTGAATAAACATTAGTAAATCAACAATAGTTAACTAACCTCAACTTCTAGCAGCATTTTTTTGAACAATTTCTTCTAATTGTTTGCGAGTAATACAACGGCGTTCAGAACAATAAGCCATTAAATTAACACCATTCATCATTCGCACTGTATTAATTCGTACCCGAAAATCATCAGTCAAAAACCAACAACGTTCTTGTCCTTGATTTTTTTCATATTCTGTGTCAATTGTTAAGACTCCATCGTTGGTAAAATGATATCTACTCACTACAGGAATACTTTCAATATAACCACGATTACGCAAAAATTTTCCAGTTCTACCTGTTTGAGAATCAGGAATATCAACTAGAATAGCACTATAATTTGGGTTAGGTTCACCATGATCTAAATTATCTTGCCAGTTAAAACTTGCACCACCTTTTGCTAAAGCTGGGTTGACTTTTTGCTGTTCACAAACTTTGATAACTTTGGGGTCATCTTTTGTTAAAACTTTGACAAGTATATTAGATTTTCCTGATTCATCTTGAGCAGAATCAAAATGATGAACAGTACGTTGAGAAAACCATGTTCCCTCGCTTTTGAGAAAAAAATCCATCATTGTCATTGGTGGTTTTAACTTCATTTTTTACTCTTAAAGTTTTATTGACAAATGTCAGATTTTTAGTTAAGAAAATTAACAAAAATCTAGTTGAAAGTTATAAGATTATAGGATAAATCTAATGGAGGCTTTTGAGTAGATAATTAACGAATCTATATATATCAAAGTTATCAAAATATATCTCAAATCTGAAAAGTATTGCTAAATATTCTTGAAAGGAGAGAGGAAAGAATAGGGAGACGTAAAAATGAGATGTCAGATATTCACCCTTTTATTATAATCATTAAAAATATTACTTAATTTTATTGATTATTTAATAGATGAAGTGTTAAATAAGTGCCATATTATTTTTGGTAACTTATATGATCTACTGTAAATAAAAAAATATTTTTAGCCAAAATGCAGTTTCAATCAGCTACAGAAATTATTCAAGCTTATCAGCAAGATAAAAATCTTATTGCTAGTAATTTAGAAGGTATAGATATTAGTGAAATTGAACTATATGAAGTTAATCTGAGCAAAAGTAATTTACGACAAGCTAAGTTACATAATACTATTCTTATTGGAGCTAACTTAATTGAAGCTGACTTGAGTGGAGTTAACCTTAAAGGTGCTGATTTACGTGGAGCTAACCTTCAAGGTGCGAACTTGAATGGGGCAGATTTAACTAATACTTATTTGAATAGAGCTGAACTACAAAATGCTAATTTTACTAACGCTAATTTAGAAGGTGCTAAATTACAGGTAGCATACTATGATAGTTACACTGTTTGGCCTGAAGGATTTCCTTACAAAAAATCAGGTGCAGTTGGACCTGGGGCGAACTTAAGCGGAGCTTTCTTAAATACAGCTGATCTTAAAGGTGCTGACTTACGGGGTGCAAATTTGCGAGGTTCTTATCTGAGTGGTGCTGACTTACGGGGTGCAAATTTGCAAGGTGCGGCTTTGAGCGGGGCAAATATGAAGGGGGCTTTTTTGATAGGTGCTAACTTGCGTGATGCTCTCCTGAATGCTGTGGAGCTGGAAGGGGCAGATTTGCGAGCGGCTGATTTAACGGGGGCAAGTTTCAATAATGTTATTAGTATTGCTGGAGTTGATTTTACTCTAGCGCAGGGATTGAGTGATGATGTTAGGGGTATGTTATGTGCATATCCAGGTAAAGATTTGGGTACTTGGAATTCTTTTACTCGCACTAATACACAGAGTAGTTTATTATCCCACTTAACTGATCTGTGACTAGTTAGAAAACTAGGGTTAAATTTGAGGTTGATAGTTTAGAATTCTGGGTACTAATCATACTACAATCTAATATATCTTCTATGGTTAGGGTTGATTGCACTTTATAATTATGAATTGTGTATTATGTGCTAAATCACCCTTGCTTCAAAAGTCTAGGTCTTGGTAATTAATTTGGCAGCTCTATCTCTGGTGTGTGAGAGCTCTAGACCAAGGCGACATAAGTAATAAAGAAGTTATAATAGATTTTATAAGAATATAAGGATATGCCCTTACAAGATAGCTTTCTACTGAGTATTGCTGACAAATATTTAGCTCTTAAATTGTGTCAATTATTATAGTAAATCGCGATCGCTACTTAAATATACTTTTTCCTCAAAAAAGACTAACAAAAAAGACTAAATGGGTTTTATACTTTGCCTCTCCTCTTTGGAACAACAGACCTCATTCCCCCTTTAGTTCCTAACTCGTTCTTTTGATATCTAGGAATAACGTGAATATTAGTATGCATCATTTTTTGTCCTCCAGCATGATTAACGTTAATTCCTATATTAAATCCGTCAGGTTGATATTTTTCCTGTAAAATCTTCTGTACTTGATTTACCATTAACCAACATTCTAACTGGTCATTTATAGGCAATTCAAAATAATTTTCCTGGTGAAGTTTGGGAATAATTAATGTATGGCCTTTTGTGACTGGGTAACCGTCAAGTATTGCATAAGCTTTTGCTGATTCTGTAATTAATTGTAGATTTTTACGAGGATTACAAAATAAGCATTTGTTCTCTGAATTTTTTTGCTGATTATAATGAGTATATTCATAAATTTCACGAAGTTCATCAGTATAAATAGATTTAAAAGGTAAATTAACTAAACACTGATAAGTTGGTTTTTTGTGTATGTAATGTTCTCGAAAACCTTCTCCTTTCAAACCTCTTCTCACAGCATAATAAGCTTTTCCTTCAGAGTTTAATAACTGGGAAATTTGCATCAACACTTCGATTTGTGGTTGTTCAAATAAGACGTTTAAGACATAAAAACAAAGGATAGTATCAAATTTTCCCTGGGGATATTCTGGAAAATAATAAGGGTCGTAACCAATAATATCAAAGCCTTTTTTTTGTAGTAGTTTAACGTCTTTACCGAGACCACAGCCAAAATCAAGAATTTTACCTACTAGCAAGTTTTGTTTTAGTATTACTTGAGTTGGAAATGAGATAAATTTACGGTCTATAGCTGTAAGGTGGGTATATTGGTTTGGTTGTTTATTGGTAAACATTGGTATGGAGAGGTTAGGGAGTAGGGAAATTAGGTAAAATAGGATTTTTAACAGGATTTTTTAAGTTTGGGGCTTTTAGGAGTTAACTTACCCCTAGGCTTTCCCGGGAGAGGTAGGGAGGTTGTATTCAATGTCCCTAGAAAGAAGCAAACATCAGAATAATTAAGATTAGCTTAAACTGAGTTTTGCAAGAAGGTTTTTCAATTTTCGTTAATTACTTAAGTTTTTGAAGTGCTATTAATGCTGTTTTAGCATAACATTAATTCATGGGAATTAGTGTAATATATCTTGCTTAGTGGGTAAAAAAGTTTTACTTATAACCTTAAATATTCTTGACTTATTAAACTGTGAAGATGGGGAGCATAAGCAACTTCTTCAGGGAGGCTATACCCGAGTTCAAGTAGACTAGAATGGGTTTTACTTTTACTCTAAAAGGAATTTGTATTTAAAGCTATGGGGGTAGTTTTAATTGTTGCCAATTTATATTGGTGACAATACTTGTATTCAGGAAGCAAAATTTTAATTATCTTTGCCAAAATGATTATTTTTATAAGTAAATTATAAGTATGTTTTCTAGCTGTTTTAATTTGAGGTTTTGCATTTAATTTCTCCCCTTTGTTTTATAAATAGGTTTTATAAATAGGTTTGATAAATAGTTTGTATTTTAACTTAGAGCGATCGCTATATTTTAGATAAATATTTTAGATAAAATTATGCTGGGGCTACAATTTTATTTGGTATCAATTTCCTCAAGTATAATTACAGATAGTATTTTAATAATTAAATTATATCTTGTCAAAAAAACTAATGTCTTTTTTGCTAAATTTATGTCATAAATTTTTGATGATTATTCCTAAAATTTTTCAGAGATTGAGGATAGAATTTTTGATTTTTTTTCACTTCTATTCTTAGTCTTTTAATGGGATTAATTTGGGAAAAATAAGAGGATTAAAATAGTAATATGTTATCATAAAAAACTCATTTTTCTAAAACATTCTAAAAGCAAATATTTTGGTTTTTTTTACAGGATTATTTCATAAAATTATAGATTTTTTTACTGTTGATACTGTTTTATTTTTTCACAAATAAACAGCTTTAATTTTTGATTTTTATTGAATTTTATCCCAAATTTTTAAGAGTGATTTTATAGTTTATGCCCATTGACTGATACCACTTTTAACTACTCTCAATATTAGGCATCTTCTTCTCTAATAATTGCTTTTCAAAGCGTAACCCAGATTTATAAAACTAATATCAGTGCGTAAAGATTAATGATATTGGTGTTTATTATTTTTGAGTACAAAGTTTTCTTAAAAACGAATTGCTCTGTGAGAGGAAAATATGATGGGGTAACCCTTACAGTAGCTACAGTTAGAAAGATAACTTTTTTGAGCTTGATATCGCTAAAAACTTTAGTTAGCAATAGTTATTCCTATAACTTGGCACTGTGAATATCTATTACTTTGATTTTTATGGGAATAGTAATAAAATTTTGTCTCTTAATTATAAGTAAATATATTATATAAGATTAGACGAAAATTGGCTGGGAAGTTAAATATTATTTTCTTTTCAGAACTATTAACTATATTAATTTCAGTTTTTTTACAAAAAAATTATAGTTTTGATACTGTTGACACCAATTAGGTTCTTATTAAATGTTTTAGTTATGTTAGATTCTGTAATATTAAAATCACTATTCTTTCTCACATTTTGTTTGTGCTGTGATTTTTGATTATAGGTTTACCAAACAATTAGATTTTTTCAATAAAATAATGTATGTCTTACCACTAGGCAAATAGGAGATTTGAAAGTTAATTAAAAATTAACTATATTTATTCAAAACTACGGATAAATAGGAATATTATAGCAGTATGAGTAGTTTAGAAAACTATGTAAATAAGTAACTTAGAGTTCCAAGATATTTGAAGCTTGAGTCTGAGATGAGTTAAAGAGTATAGTCCCTAGTCTTTAGTGAAAGAGGAAGCTAGCCCCAAACCTTATGCAATTCAATTTTACGGGTAAGTTTGGGTAACTTTAGTAGAGGGCACAGAAATTTATAAATGCTCAAACTCCATCAGAACTTACTTCTAACTTTTGACTTCCCTCCCCTTACAGAAAAGGTAGCAAGTTCAATTTATTGTCACTAGAGAAAAATTGTATCCTTTGAAACCTCATTAAATCTCAGATATGTTATTAGCATTAGTTAAGCAACAATAGATATAAATATTCTCTGACAACAAAGACTAGCCCTATTTTTAGGAGGGTTAAAATTAAATTACGTGTAGCCCTATAGTAGCTTCCCTACTAATAATTTTTGATTAAGTTTGGGAGCAAATTACAAAATATATAAATAATTCAGAGGTTAAGCCATGACTAACATTCTCAAGTCTCGTCTAAATAAAGAACAAACCACTGCTTGGTTACGAGGACTAATGACTATTGCTTATGCAGATGGAAAGCTTGATGCTACAGAAAAGGATTTATTTGACCACTTTAGTCATGATGAGTTTGCTTCAGAAATTGAAATCTCAGAACTCCAAACTATTAGCCCAGATGAGCTAGCTAAGATTTTTAGGTATGATTCCAGCATAGCAGAAAACTTTATGAGAACTGCTGTAATGGTGGCTTTGGCAGATGGGGTTTACTCTAGTATTGAGGATGAAGTACTTCATAAATATTGTGAAGCCTTGGGACTAAAGGTTAAGGCTTTAGAAGCGCTGCGAAAGAATTTGGAACAAGCTAAGGAAGAAGCGGAAAATTATGACCTTAAAGGTTGGTTAGAAGGGACAGAAGATACTAATAATTCTGTTATTGCCCATGATCCTGAGCATGATAGAACTATACTCGCTCCAATTAAAGATTGGCTGGATAATTGGGAGATTAATGACTCAAAAGTGGCTCACATGGTTTGTAAAATGATTCCGTCTGAATGTCCATTTGAGCGAGATGTTGTGATTTTTGGTAAGAAAGTAGCCCATATTCCAGCTATGTGCAAACTTAACCCGGTTTATGATCAGTTGGTTGGTTTGCGCTTCCGTGCTTTGTCTTATTTGGCAGATGAATGTAAAGAAGATATTTCTAAGTATTATCAGTAAATATTGTTAGAAGGTGGAGGGTAGAGAGTAGAGAATAGGGAATAGGAGGTAATTACAGAAGATTTTAATTATATAAAATACAAATATTAATGATAAGATTTTTGTATGGTAGACGTCTTCCATGATAACTCTACCTCCCCTAAGATAAAGTCTTCTGTAAAATTTAAAAGACAATTTGAAAATCTTATAAGTTAATGACTTTGTTTTTTCCTACTCTTTACTCCCTGAGTTTAAAAAATGATTATTGGTCTGATGAAAAAATTTCAAAACTGATAACAAAATATTTTTTCTTA
The DNA here is from genome assembly GCA_018457135.1 of Trichodesmium erythraeum GBRTRLIN201. Taxonomy (GTDB): domain Bacteria; phylum Cyanobacteriota; class Cyanobacteriia; order Cyanobacteriales; family Microcoleaceae; genus Trichodesmium; species Trichodesmium erythraeum. The sequence continues at coordinate 147,828 of JAGGDU010000046.1, forward strand.
TTCTCTAGTTTTGTCCTGTTGCCTTAATTATTTTTTTCTTTCTCTTTAATACTTATTATGCAATTCATTGACCAAGCAGAAATTCAAGTAGAAGCTGGTAAAGGTGGCGATGGCATGGTTGCCTTTCGTCGTGAAAAGTTTGTGCCGGCAGGAGGGCCTGCGGGTGGTAATGGTGGTCGTGGGGGTTCTGTTGTTTTAGTGGCGGTTGCTAATTTGCAAACTTTGTTAGATTTTAAGTTTCAGCGTGTGTTTAAGGCGGAAAATGGCAAGCGCGGGGGGCCGAAAAATATGACTGGGGCCGGAGGAAGCGATCGCTTAATTGAAGTGCCTCCTGGTACTATGATTTATGATAGGGAAACTGAAGAATTATTGGGAGACTTAGTGAAACCGGGGCAAACTTGTTGTGTGGCTCAAGGTGGTAAGGGTGGTTTGGGAAATAAACATTTTCTCAGTAATAGTAACCGCGCTCCTGAATATGCTTTGCCTGGGTTGGACGGTGAAGTCAGAATGTTGAGGTTAGAGTTGAAGTTACTGGCTGAGGTGGGAATTATTGGTTTGCCTAATGCGGGAAAGTCTACTTTAATTGCTGCTCTTTCTGCAGCTCGTCCAAAAATTGCTGACTATCCTTTTACTACTTTGGTACCAAATTTGGGGGTTGTGAGAAAACCCACGGGAGATGGTACTGTTTTTGCTGATATTCCAGGTTTAATTGAAGGTGCTTCTGCTGGTTTGGGTTTGGGGCATGAGTTTTTGAGGCACATTGAGCGGACTCGGTTATTGTTACATTTGGTTGATATTACGGATGTTGATCCGGTGGAGAATTTTGAGACTATTCAAAATGAGTTAGAAGTTTATGGGCGAAGTTTGGAGGATAAGCGGCAAGTTTTGGCTTTAAATAAGGTTGATGCGGTTGATGTGAAGGGTGCAGAAATACAAGAGTTGGTGAATAGGTTTAGGGAGATAAGTGGGGGAAAGGTTTTTCTAATTTCTGCTGTTGCGGGTATTGGTTTGGAGGAGTTGATGCAGGAAATTTGGGGGTTGTTGGAGATGGAGGAAGAGGTTAAGTCTTCGGAGCTAACCCCCACACCTCCTTTAGTTTCTAGGGAAGAAAGTTGAGTTTCTCCTGTTTTTGCAGGGGATGGTTTTTTTCAGAAGATAGTAATGGAAGTTGGGTTTGACTACTGTTGTACCCAACCTACAAATTCTAATAGCAATATTTTTCATCTTTGGGTTTAGGTTGATCTTTTGATATTCGCATTTTTCCTAAAAGGGTAGAAACCAATACACAGCGTTTTGCTTTACCTCCACTCTGAAGAGATAAAGTGAGACGTCCTAACTGACCGTTGACATGACCTTTGTGGTTAAATTGCACCCTCCATATATTGCTTGAAGGGTATTTACTTGAGGGGTATTTGTACAGGGTTGTTTCATCATCTACTTGTACAAATGAGTTTAGGTTTTCCCAGTTAGCTTTTTCAGGCTCAACCGTTGCCTGGTGAACTGCCCATTTAATTGTTTTGCCTTGTTCTTGTTGAAAACTTGCTTGCCAGGTCGTTTTATGTTGGATAGCTTTTGTCTGTGCAGTTTTAATTATTTGATATGCCCTGTTATTGGAAGCACGAAGGCGTTGGTTGTTGATCAAAGCACTCCAGCCAGGAGCAGCGATCGCTGCCAGAGCACCTATCATTGAAACTGTAATCATTAATTCTATCATACTAAATCCTGCTTTTTCTGGCTTTAGTAACTTTTCTGATAGACTCCGATGAATTTTTTTAACAATAGTTGATTTTAAAGATAGTGATGCATTTCTTTTCACTTTGACCCCGATATTCTAATATTTATTTATTTGATTTGAAGTTATTATTTTAGTAATTAAAAATTTTATGTCAAACATAGAATATGGTGATATCAAACAAACTTTTAAAAAAATTGCTATGCTTAAATTTGATATTTATAAAGACTATTTATTAATATAAATCTATTCTTAACTAATTTCTGTGGTTTATCTAATTATTTTTACTGCCCTCAGTAGAATAGCGCTACTTTCGAGAAATAGTAGGATATCTATTTACAATTATATACCTTTTAAAACCCTTCTTAAAAGTGTTCTTAAAAAATGTTCAAATTCCCCATATCTCCATCTCCCCAGTTTATATACAAAATATTAAGTAACTAACGTCTTAGAAATTAAGGGATAAATATTTTTTTGCTTTTTGCCCATCCTAAATCCTCTTTTCCCTACTTCCTACTGCCGAAAACCCTCAATATTATGTACTTCATAATTTGGGAAAAAAGGTGATGTTTTTGAAGACAAAAAAAACTGCCCTGTCGTTAGCCGGAGGTGGTATTGACAAAGCAGTCGTTTTGTGGTAAATTTCAGCTAAAGTTAAATTATGGGCATCCTTCTCCTTTACTTGAATTAAACTCTCCCTCTTCTATTCTCATGCTACCTAAGATAGTTTCAATAATTACGCATCGTTTAAAAGCATCCTCCTTTGCCGTAGAAACACTAACAGCAAAAGGCAGTTCTTGGGGTAGTTCTTGGTCATCTACTTCTACTGCGCCTAAATTGTCAAACTGAATTACACCATCTTCATCGTCTTTATAAGCTTTACAATTACCATCATCATCTTTAGTTTCACATTCTTTTACAGATAACTTAACCATTCCTGGCTTAATTTCACCATTAGCCCTTAAAGAATTCCATAAAAAACCATCAGAACCATCAGCATCGTTCTTAGGATAAGTTTCGCTAGGAGGATCCTCATCATCCCCAGGAGGATCATAAATAACAAACCTTGGTGGATCGTTATAAGGTTTATTTGTGTCAGGATCTTTTTCATCATTGTAGCGGAATTGAAGTCTTTTCTTTACCTTCGTTGACTTAGCATCACTTTGTGCTGCCCTTAAGGCTTGAAGGACCCCATTATTAACTGTGCGGGTGCGTTGTCTATTGATAAAAGCATTCCAGCCGGGGAGAGCGATCGTGCTCAATATTCCTATGATCAGCACTACGAATATTAATTCTATTATAGTAAAACCTGTAGTAGATGTTTTTGGCTGGTTTCGTAGTAACGTTTTAAATAAATTCAGAGGTTTCATATTAGTTTTTTATCTAGATAGTCTGAAAATCTTTTTGATTTTTTGTGGTATTTATACTCGTACTATTCCCCAAAGCCACTACGCGGTCCCACTTGTGCAGTTGCTTTTGGACAATATGGAGATTTTTTATACGTTGGAGGAGTTGTCGAATTGTCTTCTATGCAACTGAAGCCATCTCGACGGCGGCGCATAGCATTACCTAGAATTGTGACTCTAGCTAGCGTTTTACCTTTTGCTAATTCTGTTTGCTTTATTTCAGAGTCTTTTGTATAGTCACTTGCCGAGTCTAGGGTAAAGTCTTCTATGTAATTTACTAATACAACCGGGCTGTTACTGTAGTCTTCACCTTCTTTTTTAGTCCAGCCAGTAGGATTACTGTTATCATAGGAAGTGTAGCCCAAGTCTCGTTTAAATTTCTTTTTACTTCCTGAGCATTCTTCTGAGCGACCGTCAGTACCACAGAAATAGTTACCCCAATAATCTTTTACCCCATCCTGTATTTCAAACCTAGCTATGCGCTTGGGGCAACTACTACCAGATGGCTGACACCAGATGCTATTCTTATCCTGCTCTTCTATTAAATAATAAATAACTAACGACTGGACAAAGCCGTCGTCACACTTATTTTCATCTGCCGGACAATTAATAGACGTATCCTTATCGTCAATAGGTATAGAATGTTCTATAAACTTTCGCTTCCAGAAAACAAGGATAGGGTCTTTGTCCTCATCCTCAGAGTGCGGTAGTTGCTTAATAAAATCATCATAGCTAGGGATAGGAGGAGTTTTGCCTGGTTCTCCAACATAGTCAGGCTCATAAACATAAAACGCTTGACTCATATCCTGAGCAATATAGCTAATAGCCGTTTGTAGCTCCTGCTCACTGTTAGCCTTTGCCTGCTCCCCCACATCTCGGTTGAGCATATCTACGGCAAAGGTCAATATTGGTACAATAATTATGCTCGCCACAGCTGTTGCTACTAGCAGTTCAGTCATTGTGAAACCACTTGTTAAATTGCTGGCTTTTTGTAGCTTGCTATTTGATAGGGCTTTTATTAGTAGTTTTTGCAAGTTGTACATTGTAAATACATTTCCAAACTTTTTAAGAGTTATTATCCGTGTTAGTCGTCTTTTTATTCTGTGCCACAATGTTTTTCTGAGTGTTTGTCTTTCACGCGATCGCAAATATTTTTAAATGAACCATAGAGTTTCTTTGGAGCTATCTCTGTTGTTGTTTTAAACAGTGCCCTTTCTTTATCGCCATATCTAGTAGCCAACCCTGCATTATTAGAATAAGTCGATATGGTCTCATTCAACAGCTCAAACCCTTCGACGCCCCCACCCCTATAAACCCACACAAATAATTCGTAGCCATACTCAGGTTTCTCGTAATCCCCATGAAACCCTACAGCATATACAATCATATCTGTCAACCCTTTGCAGTCACCTCCGTCTCCTCCATCAACGCAGTATAAGTTGGAAGCAACTCCAAGGTGATTTACAGCTGTTTTACAATACTTCTTTGGGTTTAGTTTTTTGAGGTCTAGATCTTTGCAGTCTAGCTCTGTTGGAACCTTTACCCCTTGAACTGTGCTCCATCCCTCTGGATCAGTGAGAGCTATTTTTGGAGGCTCTATATCCCCTTGCCTCACAGCATCAATATAACTCCTGGCCGCTTGCGTCGCCAGTTCGACCCGTCGTGCCTGCACCCGCCTCCCCACTGATAAAGCAACAACCGGAGCAATAGCGCTCATTGTTGTCGCTACGAGAACCATCGCCACCAACCCTTCCAGGATAGTGTAACCTGAATTAGGATTAGTTTGTTGCCATTTTAGGATTTTTTGCTGAATTTGTTGTTTATTCATAGCTCCCTCATAAAACTGATATAAAACCTCATAACAAGTAACATTTTTATGTTTACTTCCTACCTTGGCTGAGACCGCCGGCGGTTACTCACCCACAAGTATTAATACTCAAGTATACCCCATTTTTTTCAATTAATGCTTGCATATCTACGGGGTCTATAGAAACTCGACGGTTAGGGCCATCATAAGCCCTGAGATTCAATAGCATATCTTTAACATCACCACACCTACTTTTTTGATTTAATTATATTTTGCCAAATATTGCAGAAAGAGGTAATAGGATAGATAGAAAATTTTAAGGATAAGACTCACGAAGAAACCGGGTTGATCAAATAAATTTTGTGGTTTAAACAACAACAACTATGGGAATAAACCCGGTTCCTTATTTGGGTGCGTGAGCCTTGAAATCTTGACCTCTACAAGATGTCTATTGATTTTTAGGTTTTATTTTGTCGATTTGTCACAGAATGCCTCGGGACGATAACCATCAGGAGTCGCGTTTTCAACAAAATTGCCATCGTCGTCTATGACTTTAGAACACAACAAAGTTTTTACCCACCTATCATCGAAACTTACTTCCCGATAATACCTGTCTGGTTTACCACTTGAGTCTTCCCCGCTCAGTAGTTGAGAAAAGTAGTCGGGGGGCTGAGATAACAAACCTACATCATATCCCCAGTTACGATCAGGTGGTAGGAAGTATCCCACCCTAGAGCCCCTTTTATCAATTACGTAGTTGTTGATTTTATAGGAACCCGGATATCCAAAATCGGTGGATACTTTATCCAAAAGATGTGGATAAGGTGCAGTAGCATAGGCACTACGACTTAATTGCATGAAACTACCAGTGATCTTGGCAGTAAAGTTGTTGTTCTTGTCTTTTGCCCAGTTTTCTAGGAAACGAGGCAAGTTTTGTAAACCACCATTGCTTTCTCCAGGACGAGGTGGCACGTCACCAGAGCCTACTATTAAGTTAAATATAGTATCTCCAGAAGCTCGGGTTAGCCACCTTGGCCCATTGTTTAGAGTTGTGTTATTCTCGCTTGGTAGTGTGGCTTGAGTCTCTTCAGGTGTTTCTGTTGGTAGATAGTTTTGTAGAACAGGTATTAGTAAAGGTTGTTGAACTGTTACTTCCTGCAAATAAGCCAAAGGATATTGGTTGCCATAGTTGTGATCATTTGGGTTGTTGCTGTGTGGCACAGGAGGATTGCTAGAAGAAGTTCTGAACCAGAGAGCATTTTCAGCTAGCCTAGGTAGGCTACCGCCGCTGTAGGGGAAAACATTCACCAGCTCATTATTATTTATTCCTATTGGAATTGGTAAACTACTGTCTAATATTAACTCGTTATTTGTATTCCGAGCAAACGCTACACGTCTTGGGTAACGGCGATCCTCAGCCTCTAGTGGGGGGCGAGCTGTTGTGCCTGCAACTAAATTATTGACACTTGTTCCAACTAGTTCAGATCCTTTCTCATCACTATTGACAGCATTGTTACCCACAAACCAATCACCAGGCCCACAAGAAAACACAGTAGGTTTACGACAGATCTCCATTACATACTCTGGGAAATTTCCACGTCGCTGAACAGGCGTCACATAATTATTGAAGTAAGAACTATTGACAGCAGGACCATTATTATTAGTCGCGTAATTCTTATCTGTTCGAGCCCCAGTTCCTGTAATATCAGCACCGCTACTCAGGCCATTGGTAACAAAATTGTTCTCATAGAAACCATTTAACATCCGAGCGCCAGCAACAGTAACATCGCTGGCTGAGACGTTGGTATTTGTGTTTTGTCTGTCGCCGTCTAGGTCAAAGTTTAATGCTGTTTCGTCAAACGGCCCTCCTACAGGGTATCCTACTTTGAGGGGGCTACCAGCATTATTTCTCAGATCAAAATCTCCTTCATCACGAAAACCCGTACGAAAACCTTCAGATAACAAAGTAATGGCATCTGACACCACAGTTGCGGGACGCCAACTATCTCCTTGTGTGCACTTAGGAAGCCTAGGATCTCCAGGACGACAAGCAAAATTAGGATTTATCTTATTTTTAGTGCGAGTATAGAAATTACTCCAGTTAGATGTTAACTCGTCATTAAACTCCTCTTGAGTATGAAGATTAAAATTACCTTTAATATACACTGGCAAATTAGTGACTAAGGTTAAACCCTTTTCTTTTACTACATCGGACAGTTTCTTAACGCCATCATCATTTTGGCCATCGTTATTATTATCATTTCTAGCTAGACGCTCACCATTGATCAACATTATGCCATTAGGTCGTCGAGTCGGATCTAACTTATAGTCTGTGGGACTTAAAGCCTTAGTCCTGTCCTCATCTATGCCTGTTCCTTCACTATTTTGAGATCGATCGCTCCTATCTGGCAAAGCATCATCCCGACTAGCATAAATAATACCGCTATATGGGAGTAAATATTCTTTTTTTAGTCCCGTTGATACCTCACTAGGAATTGCGCTACCAAAAGAAGATATACTTTGATTTCTCATTTGACCTAAGTCCAATTGAGTCAAGCGAATTTCCAGAGGTTGCCGCTCCTCTAAGGGCAGGTTATATTCTGCTTTTAATTGGGCTGGTTCAGCTAGAGTGCTATTAAGGGTAAAAGTCTCGTCAACATTAGGGGTACTGACGTTATCCGCATGTATAGCTTTTATTTGTCTGGCATCCAATAGAGTTACTTCTTTAATTACACCATCAGCAATAGTTACTCCAGGGGAAGGACTGTTAGTTGAAGTCAATGTGCCGTCTAATATATCCAAAGAACAGAGAGTAGAATCTATTGCTGCTTGTTCTGCTAAAGTGAGTTCGTTACCATTAGACAACCTTCTTAAAGCTTTTCGCAGAGGCTCGTTAGCAAACCTGCCATTTGGAAAAACCATGTTTGCTTGTGTTCCCAGTTCAGATGGGCTTGTTCCGGAAAACAAACCTGTAGTTGCGTCAAAACTAGCAGTCGTTGGTCTACTTGTTTTTGGTGGTGGGTAAACCACACCGTTGTTTGAGTTACCATCTGGTGCTGCACCAAACCCTACGTCTGGTAACGGCGATAGGTTTTTTGCTGTTTTCCTGCTTGTTGGGTCGTAGTAACTACTAATACAAGCAATAGGAGCTTGTTCGTTGTCTGTAGAATCAGATCTTTGGTCAATGGGGTCTCGTGCGTAGTGATACAACACTGTTGCACGCATTATCAGATCTCCTTTGGCATACTGGGGAGTATCTGGGTCAATTGTCGGAAGTTGAGAGGGATATAAAGATGTATCTAGAGGCCAATTTGGGCCTTGAGATGGAAGCGTAACACTGTTCACTTTAGCCCCAGGACTAGGCGACATTGGCATAGTATCTGGCCAGACAACTGTATATTGTTCAGTCTGAGGAGTTGCTGGGTCATCATAGGGGTTTCCTGGAGGTGGCGGCAGAAAAGAATTCTGGCGCTTATAAACTCCTGCTCCTGTAATTATACGTAAGCCACCAACGCCCTCTAAAGCATCTTCAGGCACTTGCGCCGCCGCCTTTTCCCAAAAGCCACCCCGATCTGTAGAACCCACATCAGGTAGTTCTGTGACGCGAGGTTTACGGGTACGAAGAGGATCATTGATTTGGTTTCCATCATCATCAAGCCATTTTCCACCTGTTTCTTGTGGATAAAAGACAAACTTAGAATCATTTGGGCTGGAGACGTCTTTAGAATCATCCCACCATTCAACTGGCAGGTTATTTCCTACAAGTATACGTTCTCCCAAAAAATTCTCTGGGCGATCATCTTGTTGATCATCTGGTTTCCTTGCTTTTAGTTGATCATTTTTGAGAGACAATTTAGTTTCAGCGTCTGTTGGCAGTATCCATTTATCTGGTGGTTTAAGTGTATTACCACTATTTTCAGGAGTATCTGTCGGATCATATACATCAGATGGGCTTACTTCTGCAAAAGTTACTCTTCTGGTTCTATCGCGGAAGTAAAGACCTATTATCTCGCGACGTATTTCTTTCTCCCTATCTTCGTCACCTTCTTTTCCTTCCTTCTTAAGCTGCTTCTCTACTTGGCTTTTAACTATTTCAGGGTCTTGTGTTTTATTTTTGTCCACTTGATCGTCAACCATAACCTCAATACGCTTACTGTATGCGTTGTTGTTATACATTGCCTCAAAAGCATTGTTATTCACAGACTGATCTGTAGTGGTAATTTTGTCTGTTGTTACAGTTACCCCTTGGCCCTGAAATAAATCTACCTCTACGTCGTTTCTCTCGTCTTTATTACTTGACATTCCATTAACAACGTTTCCCCCAACAATGATCTTGCTATTTTCTGCTTGATAGAAGCAAGACTCATTACTACTTACTTGATATAAGCGTAAAGCGTTCTCAAAAGGAGAAACTACTAAGTTACTGTTTGTTACAATTCTCCCATTCAGACGAAAAGCCGGACCTGGAGATATTTCCAAATCATCTTGATATACCACAGCATTGTTGCTCAGAGGAACTCTTTTCCAGTCCTCTTGATATTCCAGAGCAGTAATAGATGGGTTTGTTTTATTTTCCTGTATAGGAACAGCCACTGTGTAGACAAAAAAACTTTTGATGAAATCACCTGTTGCTGTGTTTTTATACCAGCCATTCCCTGTTGAGCTTAAGTCTCCAGAGCAGTCTTCCTTTTGCAGTGTTCCTACAGCTACTGGCGGAGTTCTTGCTTGTAAAGGTGTTTTCGCCCTCTTGTCAAGGGGAGTCTTGAGATATATGCCATATATTACATAATGATCATCGTCTCCATCTCCATTTGTGTCAAAAGGAAACCTCCACGCAGTTGTGATCTCATCTTCCGTTTTAGGATCGTTATCGTTGTAAGTCACCTTTAAGCGCCTTTCATCTGGAAACTTATACCTCTGATCAATGGCATCACTTAAATATGCGTCAACTCCTCGCTCACTAGGTGTTTGCCCCCTTGGTAAAGTAGGATCTTCCCTCAATAAATACTGAAGTTTAGCCTCCGCCCTATCAAGAGCAGGAGCAGCTAAACTCAGGGCTTCTTGGCTTGCTGTAACTTTGCTAACTTGTTCAGCTCGATCAAAAGACCGCAGTAATATAGCTGAAGTCAGTAATACTACTGCCAACATTACCATTGTAGCTGTTGGGAGCACAAACCCTGCATTAAAAAGGTTACCATTAACTTGTTTGCCTGGAGCGATCGCCCTGACAAACCCCTTAGCCAGTAGCCTTAGTTGTCTTCTTATCTTTGTGAGTCTACTATTGATATTTTTTAAAATACGATGGTAATACATAGGCTCTTACTTAATATTTAATATTCTTGGTATTACCTAATAAGATTTGTTATTAGGAACTCAAGCCATTACTTTTCATATTGCCCATATTGACTAAAAAAATTACACTGCCATAACAAATTGACTTAAATTAATATTTTAGCTTGACTAGGTCTAGATTTTTTTCCTCTCCCTGAATTAAAAACAGAAGCAGGCTATTGAAATAGAGCCAAAGCTTAGGGAGAGCAACCTACTACCCATGAGACGAGGCAAAATATTTAATAAAAGTAGACTCCTTGAACATTGGATCCTAATTTCATCCTCCGCCCCAGGAGTTGACACCGAGAAGTATGTCAATATAGTCCTATGATTTTAATAATTCTAAGTTAAACCCAGAAATATTATCCAATATATATTGCTTCTGAGATTCATCAAAGATTTTATTGAACTTGTCAGAACCAAATTTTTTAATTTCCTGACTAACTGTTCTCCCCCCTTTCTCTGAACTTAAAAACGTAGCAGCTTGACTGTAACTTGTGATCATCGTTTCATCAAACTCTAGAGATAGAAAATTACATACCCTCTTGATCATAGCAGAAGTATTTGTAACAAGCTCGTCATAACTCAGCAAAATATGATTAGATTTCTGAGAATACTTCATACTAATTTCTATTGACTCCTTCCATCTTTCTAGGCAGCGGTTTATGTCCCATGCCCCATACCATTCTTGAGGATATTTATGAGTCACTTCATACAAAGAAGCTACCACATCAGAACCATTTCTTAAAAGATGGATCATTCTAGCTTCAGGTAACATCTTTTCTATGTAGTCTAAATAAAGCAAATGGTCCGGTGTTTTTTCTAGCCACAGACTCTTACCTTCTTCTACAGTTAAAATATTTAAGACCTTAATAAAACTACGAGTATATAAATCTATAAAATCTAGAATGGGAATTTTAGGAAAATATTTTAACATTTCTGGGCGATTAATTTGATTTTTAAAGTATTGATTTAAATGTGGTTTTAAACGCCGGGAAATTAATCCAAATTTTTTTCGCTTAGGCTCATACTTAGCTACTCCATAGAGAAAAAACTTAGTTTCAGGAAAAGAAGCTATTTCAGGATGAGTTGCCAATATACTTTGTAATAATGTTGTCCCAGAACGAGGACATCCAAAAATAAAAATAGGTGCTTGAAGTTTTGGTTTCATAATCACCTTTTAATTAATGAAAAATTATAAACGCAAAAATCAAAATATTCTCCATTTTTTCTTATTTATTAAACCAGACCTGTACAAAATAACCCCAACTACGCCAAATACGACACCTAGTTGTTAATCGTACTCTACTTTGTGGCCAAAATTGTGCAATAACTCTTTTTAAATTAAGTAAATTCCACAAACTTTCTAGATATTCACGAGTTATGGACTTACCTATTATCTGATCAGCGATCGCATCAGACCGGCCTTGCCAATAACTGCGACTCAACAACCATTTAGCATTAATTCTTTCCTTCGGTACCCAATGCTGCACAGACGCTTTAGGGTTGTAATAAAACTTCCCACCAAATTGTTCTAAAGTTAAATTTAGTAATAACTCTTCTTGGGATAATAGTTTTTTTCCTTGACGGCCTAACTTTTCATTAAAACCCCCCACATTTTTGAGAGACTCCTTGGTATATGCCATATTTGCCCCATAGGGAAATTTATTTGTTTTAAACCACTTAGGTTGTGAGCCATAGTCAAGTACAGTAAAAAAATCCTCCATAGTTTTATCTATCCAGTCTGGTTTAGGAATTTCCCATAACCCATAAATAGGTCCACCAACACATACTGGAGATGGTTTAACCGTTGTAAAACTATCTAATATCGACTCTAACCATTCCTCACAAGGAATAGCATCATCATCTAAATATGCAACATATTTACCTTTGGCCAGACTTAAACCTAAATTACGAGCCCTTGACAGTCCCAGTACTGGTTCATATATATAACGAAAATTAGAATAGTTTTCTTGATAGCGATCGCCTATTTCTTTAGTATTATCCTCAGAAACATTATCTATAATTAAAACTTCAAAATTTTGATTAGGAAAAGACTGTTTTACCAGTCCTTCTAAAGCTAAAATCAACCTATCAGCTCTATTATGAGTGCATATAACCACAGAAACTATTGGTTGAATATTTTTTTGAATTTCAATTGAAGACATAAATAGTCTAATAAAACTTTTTTCTAGCAGTTTATAAATTGATCAAGCATGAAGCCATAGAGCAGTAGAGAAAACATCAAAATAAATAGATATTAATAGTTAAAACTTATTATTTACCAATCAAATTAAGCCAAACTAGCTAGTAGCTATTTAAGCTATTATCCTTAATAAAATGTGCGTACTTACTTTTTTTAATTGCTTGAATTAACTCCTCATAATTTTCTACCATTTTTGAAAGATCTAATGGCATTAACTTGACCAGATTAGTTTTCACAGGATTTGAGGGTAAATTAAATAATTCTAGAACTTTATCTACAGTTTTTTGATGACATTCCCTGTCAAGCAGATTCTCCTCATATGTAATACTAATGTGGGGTATTTTCTTCAGTAATTTCTTTTCATACTCTCCCAGTTCTTCGCTATATTGAATCCTTTGAAATACTTCTTCAATTTCTACCAATATCGGTTTGTACTCCAGTTCACCTTCACAAGAACGGTGGTGAAATTTTTGTTTCAGGCTAGCATTAATATTAGATAGGGCATGAGCCACTAAATTACTACGAGTTAAATAAATAAACTTATAACCATTTTCATATAGACTAAATAAAAACTTCTCTGGATCGGAAATAGGTTGCACATCTCTAACTTGATAACTCAAAAGTTTAAAACCATAAACTCTAGATTTACAACGCAAAGCACATAAGTCTATATAACTACGAGGAAATAAAAGACGATCGTGTAATATTTCATAATCACAATGAACTTTATCTTGACTATTTAAGAGGTTTACTAACAGCGTACTACCAGAACGCCCCCTGCCAAAAATTACAAATTTATTTGATGGTCAAAGTGGTTTTTGCCATAGATATAATCCATAATTACCTATTTCTTTTACGTAACGTTTAAATGCAGATAAACTCATGTATCTTCCCTAACTGTACAAGAATTATTTAAGAATAGAAGTTGACAATATTTTCATAAGTTTCTATAGTCTGCTGACCTAATATCGACCATTCTAACTGTTCTAAATTAGCCTGTGGCGATCGCCCCTGCTCCAAAGCCCACTCCAAACCTAACTTTAAAACCTCTGTTGTTAACTCCCCTTGATATAATTTTAACCAATTTTGTCCTACCTGTTCCTGTAATTCTGCCATCCCTCCCTCCTCAGGTACCAACACAGGACAATTAAAAGAAAGAGCCAATAATGTGCTACCTGAATTTAAAATCTCTTGAAACGGTAAAACAACTAAACTTGCAGCCTTAAAATATGTTTGTAACTGTTCATCGGGTATATACCCAAACTTTAACCTCACAGCAAAATCATTTCCTGCTGCCTCAGATATCTGAGCACCAAGCTCTGGAACTTCTAGCTTACCTGCCACTAACAACATCCAATTTGTGGGCGCCAACTCTCGAAAAATTCTGACCAAATGAGGCACATTTTTGTAGCAGTCAATGTAACCCAGAAACAAAAGTAAATGGTACTCAGAAGGAATATCTAAATTAGCTCTAGCTGTCTCACAACTTATACTATTAGGGTAAAACTCTCGATAATGGCCATGAGGAATAATTGTATGGGGGCGATCGCTCAAATATGTCCATGTCGACATAGCCCACTCTTTGCTTGCTTGACAATGACTGATACAACCGTCTACCCGCTTAACGAACTCTGACTGAAACCATGCGGCTAATTGAGGATGTAGTAAACTGTGAGGCCGTCGGTCGTGAATTGTCCAAATAATCTTTGTTCCTCTAGCCCTAACCCAGTCTATTGCCAAGAGCATAGCTATAGCCCGCAAAGCTGCTACAGCTCGGTTTGGGTGACGCACAATAGTTTCCATTGCCCAATGAAGATGAAAAATATGGTATTCTTGGCGCAAAAGCTTGCTGAGAGAAAACTCTGTCACCGTAACCCCTTGTTTAACTATTTGAGAATATAACAGCCAGTTATAGGGATTTTTATGCTTCGTTTTAAATGCTGGCCAAGCAATAACTTTCATCTAAATTTAAATTAACTAATATTTGTATTTGAGTAATTTCATTCAAACTACCCTAGATGCTATGGCTTAATATTGATTTTTTTCTAAATCTGCGAAATAACCATTTTTCCACAGATAAAAAGGACTAATTAAACTATTAATATATAACTCTAATTCACAAGCTGCTACTAGATCTGTTCCTAACTTTAAATTATATTTAAGTAAATGACAGATAATTTTCCGAGTATCATTAGCCATATAAGCCAATAAAACTAATTGTTTTAACCAAGACTTAACCCCTAACATTCGAGTTACATAACGACTCAAACCAATACCACAGAAAAAACTAATTAAATAATCTTTTTCCAATCTATTTTTAGGAATTTTGTGAGTTACCTCCATGCTCGGATTATACCAAATTTCCCAACCTGCTTGTTGAATATAACCAATAGTTTCTGTATCCTCACCTGTTAACATTGAACCTGGTTTTCTACCACTCAAAATACAGTGCTTTGGAACACTTTCTAACCAAGCTTTCTTCCGAATTACTAATCCTGCGGACGGAGGTATTACTTTTGATTTAGGTTTATATAGTAATGGTTTACCCCCCCTTTCAGTAATAGCAAAAAATGGTTGAATTCGATTAAAATTAGGAGGTAATTTTCCCTCAAAATCTCCATGTATTTGACTAGCATAAGCACCTGCTTTGGGATATTTTTGAGCAAACTCATAAGCTGCTGCAACCCAATTTTCTGCAGGAATATTATCATCATCTAGAAAACCAATTAAAGGAGAAATTGCTACTTGAACAGCCTTTTTTCTAGCAAAACCTGCTCCTTGTTTCTCCTCAAAAAAATATTTTAATCTATTTTCTTGATGCCAGTTTTTTTGATATTCTCTAATGACTTGTTCTGTATTATCTTGGCTGTTATTGTCTACAACAATTACTTCCCACGATAATTTCTCTGTATTGATTTGAGAATTTAGTTTTTCTAGAACTAATGGTAATTTTTCTGCGCCATTGTAAGTAGGAATTGCAATAGTAAAATCAATCATAATTGTCTATTTTCAATATTTAAGTAATTGTATCATTGAAAACCTATTAAACTAATACAATAATAGTATATTTTCGTAAACTACTAATTCAATATAGAGCTTTTTAGGAAAAACCAAAGCTTGATAATTTTTGATTAAGCAAACTTGATATCTTCCCCACCCCAAGACAATAGCTATGGCAACAGTATTCTAGTTAAATTGAAATTGTATAGTTAAAATCCCTAAAAACAAAATTTTCTTTTCCAGAACTTAATTTTTAGAAGTCTTCAATAATACTCATTCTCAAAACTTTTGAACTTAGCACTTTGAATAGAGGTAAGGACTTTATATCTAACAGATTTAGGTCTTTAAAAGCAGGGGAAAAATAAACCTCAATAAAATTAATATTCTCCCAGCTCACAATTATCAAAAAAGTTATTCGGTCTAGTGTATTAATTACTTAATCATTGAAGTTTTACCTAAGCATAAAATTAATACATAGGAATTAATATCATACCAAAGATAAAAAAAATAATCTTATAATAATCAGGATAAACTAAGAAAATATAATCAGATTTTCCTTTCATTAAAAAAGGAACATTCAAGGGAACATAATAATGTTTAAACTATTTATTTTGACCCCTAAGTACTTTTTCCTAACTTAACAGTAGCAGCCATTCATCAAAGAGTCAAATCCTGATATTTCTGGCATAAAATATATACAATTGACTTATATAAAGCTCCCTTTAGATCAATTGCCGATGAGATAAAAAATTAAAATCCCTAGCAGTTATCTCCAGCAATAACCTAATATTTAAAGACAAGTTAAAATAGACATTGATCCCCTGTTTTAACAACTTTTAGAATCTATGGGACTTTAGTCCGTGAAGAGTCAAAGTTGATAATAACAGGGCTAAATTAGACCGTTACAGGAACAGAAACATTAAAACTTATTCAAGTCAATACCAGCTTGTTTGGCCATAGCTTGTATGCCTTTGCTTTGTAAAGTTTTGATAGCTTTGGTAGATAATTTTAGCTTCACCCACTTCTTACCTTGTGGCCACCACACTTTTTTCCACTGGAGATTTGCGTGTTGTAATTTGTGGGTACGAATATGGGAGTGAGAAACTGAATAGCCATTATTAGCTTTTTTTCCAGTTAATTGACACTTACGACTCATGGTGTGATCCTAATAATTTAATGACAATATTTCTATTGTATAGGGCTTTAACTATTACTGATTTGGTAACATTTAGTGATGTAAATTGATATATACCGATATGGCATACTAATCAAGCTTAACTGATTGTAGTATAATTAGATAATAAAAGTAGTTTGTAGTGTGAAGCTAGCCCACTAAGTAATTTAATTCCTGATAGCTTCTCTAAACGCCTGGCCATATAATTCAACTTCTGTGAGCGCCGCTCCACCAAGGCGATGTAAGTACTTAAAAGCATCTACAAATTTTTACAGTAGGCATTGGGAGATACCGCCTCAGTAAATTAATTTCACTATGTATCGTTAATAATTATTAGTACTCAAAGTATGGGGAAATAAGATATCAAAAATATTATCGAAAATGTCATCGAAAAATTTAGCTTAAAGCCAAGAGCTTCATAGATAAATATATTAGTCATTAGTCCTGGGTGCGGAGTCCAAGACAAAAAATTAATGTACAAGGTTAAAGTAAACTATCCCTATCGTCCTGGTGGAAGGGAAGCAAGAGGAGAAGGTAAAGCAGTCTGAGAGAGCGCGGAGCTTTGGGATAGGAAAACATTAACCTGTAAAGGGGCTTTGGCTCCCAAGAAATTCTCCCATGGCTAATAGCTGGGGAGGACATTAATGTAATGTAGAGCTTCTCCCGAAAGTACCTCAAGGTAAACTGCTTGTCCCCGCCCTATGCTTAGACTGCTAGATAGAATTTTCAGCCCCAAAAGACTTAGTAAAATCTAGACTGCATGTTCTGTTAATTTAGTCAATACTTTATTAGACCGTTCGATAAATTCTTTCATCCCCTCAGCACCAAAACCTTTCTGTGCTATTAGGGCTAAATCATAAACATGATAACAAATTTCTTTTGCTAATTCTGCTGATGGAGATTCTCCACTGCCTTGAATAATACTACCCTGATTAATATTAGCAAGATTCTGAATTAGCGGGTGGGCTGTATTAACTAACAAAACGTGGTCTTCGGGAAATTCTGTTTTTTCCTGTTGGAATAAAGCTGTCATGTCCCGTAGCCTTCGCATTGCTTCTGGTAATAATACTATTGCTGGAGGAGTAGTTTTGGCATCTTCTGATTTTAATGCCTGAGCTTTAACATTTACTTTTGGTTTATTGAGGGCTTTTTCAAATAACTCTTTAATTTGTTCGCTGCGAGTTTTATTAGTAGTTGGGTCAACTATTTCGGATTGATTTTCTTTATCAATTAAAGTATCATCTAAATCTGAATCAACCCTAGAAAATTTAACATCTTGATATTCTCTTTCTAGGAAGCTAATAAAGTGAGTATCTATGAAAGAGTCAAGGAATAAAACTTCTAACCCTTGGTTTTTATGTAGCTCTACATAAGTTGCTTGAGATGCTGGTTCAGTACAATAATAAACCCGGTTTTCATGACGTTCTTTATTACGTTCTAAATATTCTTTGAGAGTTGTGTAATAAAAACCTTGTTGGTCAGTATTTTTAACTTCAGAAGTTTCTGGAGCTACTTCTTGCCAAACATCTTCTCCTTCTGCTTGTACTTCTACTGCTGGTTTAGCTTCAGTTTCAGTTGTTTCCTCTTTATTTAATTGGGCTGTAGTGCGGAAAATTACAATATCTTCTACTTGCTTTTTAAACTTATCATCATTGAGGGCACCAAACTTAACAAATGTACCAACATCTTGCCAACCACTAATATATTTATCCCGCTCATCACGATAAAGTTCTTTGAGGCGATCGCCTACTTTTTTAGCTATATAATCTGCAATTCTCCTAACAGTTCTATTGCTTAATAAAGAACTCCGAGAAACATTTAAAGGAATATCTGTACTATCAATTACTCCTCGTAATGGCATTAAAAATTTAGGAATAATTTCCTCACAATGGTCAGTAACAAATACTTGATTACAGAACAATTTAATATTGCCTTGAGTAACATCTACATCTGGCTTTAATTTAGGAAAATAAAGAATGCCATTAACAATAAAAGGGTAATCAGTATTAAGATGAACCCATAAAAGAGGATCTTCTTGAAAAGGATAAAGATGACGATATAATTCTAAATAATCATCTTTAGTCACATTCTGAGTAGACTCTCGCCATATTGCTTTATGTTTATTAACTTCTTCACCCTCAAATTTGATGGGCACTGGCATAAAATCACAGTAAGTCTTAATTAACTGATTTATGCGAGTAGATTCAATATATTCTTTTTCTTCATCTTGGAGGGTTAAGGTAATAGTTGTACCTCGTTCTGTACGAGTTGAATTTGATATTTCAAATTCAGGAGAACCGTCACAACTCCAATGAACAGCTTGGGCTCCTTCTTGATAGGAAAGGGTGTCAATTTCTACCTTTTTGGCTACCATAAAAGAGGAGTAAAAACCCAAACCAAAATGACCGATAATGGCGTCATTCTCACTACCTTTATATTTTTCTATAAATTCTTCGGCACTAGAAAAAGCAACTTGATTAATGTATTTTTTAATCTCATCGGTAGTCATACCAATACCATTATCGGTAATGGAAATACTTTGATTATCTTTATCTATTTTGATTTCTATTTCTGGGTTAGTAACATCACCACTATACTCTCCAGTTCTAGCCACCATTTTTAGTTTGGCAATAGCATCTACACCATTAGATACTAATTCTCTTAAGAAAATTTCATGGTCGGTATAAAGAGATTTTTTGATAATTGGGAAGATATTTTCAGTATGAATACTGATTTGACCTTTTTCTAGTGTTGTAGCCATAGTTTATCTATTTTATCTAGTTGAACATTGTAAGTCTTCAGCTATTAGCTATTAGTTATTAATTTTTCATCATACCAAAAGGGAATTATCCTTCAAGGAGTGGAGTATAATGAAATTGGACATTTGATTACCTTAGTAAGTTATTACATTCGATTATTTGGTGGCTATTTCCAGGTAATTCCATAAGGGAAATGCTAATAGCTAAAAGCTTACCTCAATACTATTTTATGATTGTGATTTATGGAGTGTTTTTTTTAAACAGGGATTGTACCAAATATCTGATTCGGATTTCACTACCTAGGAAACTATACTATAATAGGTAGTGGTTTGAAATAACTAAATATTTTTATAAGTATTTAAATTAATTAATTTCATATCTACAGGACCTAAACAAAGACACTAAATATATTTACGGCAAATAGAGCAATACCTAGCTATTTTTTTTGTGCGATCGCGCTCTATTGAGCAAAAACTTTTCCTAAGCATTTAGCTATCAGCTATCATACCCAGAGTTATTTTATTCTAATTTATGACTCGTTGTGCATTAACAAAAATATGTTTTTTATAAATAAAATAGATGAATCAATTTATCAAAGATAGTAAAACCTTAATTTGATTATAGAATGAAACTTGAGAATAATACTGTACTTTTATAGTAATCTTTAATTGGGTATGATTAAGTAATAAAACTTTGCTCTCAAATCAAGTCTAAAACTACAAAAATATATGTGTTAATCACAACCATAAGTAACTAGTTTTTTGAGAAATTTAATAGGTAATTTTTATTAAATTCTTGTTATTTTAAAAAAAGTAATTTATCTTTAATATTTAGTTCTAAAAATAAAATTATCACGGAATCAAATGAGGTCGAATTAAATGATAACTTAATTAGATTTTATATCTTTTTACTAATAGTGTGATTACGATTTATGATGGGCTAGGACGGGATTTACTGGGGAAAGCTAAATTTATTTTAGAATCTATTGAAGTAATTGATAGCAGTCGAAGCAAAGATTATGATTTAATGATTTAAAAACCATTTAGGAAAGATTATATCTTATCCTTATAGCATAGCTATGACTGAAGACAAAAATTTATTAGTGCTATTGATGGTGGAATGAGTATTATCAAGTAAGTTTTATATTTAAGGTTAGTAGTAATATTATTAATATTTAGTTATATAGAAGAAAAGAAACTGGGGATATAAAAGTAAAAATAGGTGCTCAAAAGGAGATAATCCCAAAATACTAGATTTAGAACAATTTCTTTGAATTTGTCCACATTTTAGGGACGCATTTATAGAATGTTTCTCAAAAAGAAACAGCACCCTTTCATTTTCTCCTGAATTAAATAAAGCTGCCACATAGAAAATTAATGGGATTATTAATTATTATAGTTTTCCGAGTAAGAATGAAACATTTTTGTAGCCAAAAATATTTTACAGCAACAAAACCTCGTCTCAATTTAAACCAGAAAGACTATATTTTTAGTTCCTTAGATGAGATTGTTTAATGATACTTAATCATCAATTATCAATATTCTGCACTGAATTCAAAACTATACTTACTATTAAAAGGGCTTATACTCTATTAGTATTTGAAAGTGCTGCTATTAGAAAAAAACTATTATAAACACTTATTATTAGAAGTTAGTTATAATAAATTGAAAAAGGTTGTTAGGTGGTAACCTTAATGAAGTTAGTTTAACTGATAGCTGATAAACAAAGACAAAATAAGACTTCAATTTATAACATAAAAATTAGTAAAAATTTGTAGCTTGGTTAAATATTTATACTAAACGAATTCTCTTTAATTTATCTTGATGAGGAGTCGAATTATCAGAGAAATATTAAGTATAAATACTGACTGAATTGTTAACCCCTATTGACCACTATAATTTTATTTTAAGTTTTGATTTTTGAGTTTTGATTTTTGAGTTTTGATTTTTGAGTTTTGACTTTTAAATTTTGACTTGTATTTTAATACTATATTTTGTCGTGCTTAATTGAGGTGATATGGAGATTTGGTATAATACAAAACCGACAACAATGGTTATGAGTAAGTCCTGTAACAAAAAAAACCACCAAAACAAGATATAAATCTCATCTGGTGGTCAAAAAATAAGGAGTAACCATGGAAAAAAAGAAAATTTTAGTCTAATCTCTTAGCTTCTATTGTTGTGGGTAATTTTTCTGGTTGGTCTTTAGGGATAGATAATTCCCAACCATTTCCTAAAGTTAAAATTTTATTGTCTCCCTCAATTTTTTGTGAGACAACTTCTTCTTCCAAGTCTTTCTTAGCAACATAAACTTCTAATTTTCCTGCTTCATTATTGCGTAACATTACTTTCATGAGTAGTTTTCCTCCACAAGTTCAATTTCATTTTGACGACAACCGATAACCATTCCTTTTTTGATGAAATGCACTGAATAAATATAAAATTTTTGTAAGAAGGTACCGATACCACAAATATAACCGACCTCTCCTCCTTCCAAAAGAATGTCACCTCGGTTTTTTCCGGGGAAAGTACCATCATTACGAACTAGTTTAGAAACCCTGACTTTTTGTTCGAGCTCAAATGCAGGGGGTCCATCTAATTCTATAAATTCATCTGCTTTCATTTAGTTACCTCGCTGATACTGATAAATTTACTATTTTTTCTACAATTTTTAATTGACACTAGATTAAGCTAAAGTCAGAAGGTGCGAAGTCAGAAGGCGCGAAGTTAAATTCCCAACTACGTTCCTTCCTTAAGAGGCACGAGAATGTTTTAACTGCCCTAGCTACTGCTATATTATCTGCATCATCTGCAGCCGTTATCATAATTTTTTTTACATAAAAAAGTAACATCTCATTCTGAATTATTACATATTCATGTTTGGAAAAAAAGTAGCGATCGCTGCTATTTTAGTTATCAGTTATCAGTTAATACTGTCTGCTGCTTTATCAAATTAGTACAAAACGTCACCTTTGCTCACTGAATGTTTAATTTTTGCTTCTTTTGAGGCCAATAGGCCTGATCATCCATAGGCATTGACGGTCTAGCCGAGAGTACCTTTTACTTTAATACTTGCCTTTAAATCTCAAGATATTAATAAGGGACACCTTCGACAATTATAAATTCTCAGATTTTATAGCAAATATTAAGGGTGAGCGCAGCTATAGCAAGTATTGGAAAATGGGAAAAACCATTCAGCCAAGAGAGTTTTTTGCCTTTGGTTAATTTTAAAAATGATCAGCTTAGTTGAAATCATTTCAAAATTGTTTTAATAGTACAGTAAAAACATTGTTGTAATGGTATTGCAAAAACTTACCATAACCATTCTCTATGTTCAGTCTTTTTAGCTTGAGTAATAAACTGTTTTTGTAGCGAGGGAGTTAACAGACTTCTTCTCTACTAACTTGTGTTTCTGACAGAACGCTAGAGTCTCATTCCAGACAATACGAACCAAACCATGAGCGGGCTTTGTATTCTCAGTATTTTTACTCTATTGTTGCATAGATATAATGCTTAAATATAGGGACTAATAATGTGAGTTTTTAACTCAAATTTAGGGTAACTTATTGTATTCAAATAAAATCAACTAAAAAGTAGCCTGATACGCAGACGAAACAATAGAGAGCTAATTTTTTTTGTAAAAATTCCTCTAAGTTTACGGTCATGCCGAACTGCAGCATTCGATAAACTTAACCCCCAGTGATCAAAATATCTGTTATTCTCTGCGTGTTAAGCCATCAGAGTTTTTTTGCTTATGGTATTGTAGTTAGAGTTTTGTTAGGCATAGATTTCATGTATATGTGAAGGCAAGTTGCTTGGTGGAGTCTCCTTTTTCAGCTATAGTAGTTGCTAAGGTGCTTAGGATATTCTCGTCACTGCTCTAATTTAATCTGTAACTGCCAAAAGATTTTGATGATTTACAAGATGGGATAAAATTTTTCTGGCATCAAGGGTTATAAGAGTAATAATAGTTACTATATTATATAGTATAGTGTATAATTATTTTTTGATTAATTCAATACCCTAACCAATCAAAAATTTGCTGGAGTTGATGAAGAGAAATCATACCCAACTTCCAGAGAACCATTGGTAGAGGACCGCAAGAAGTTTCACTATGTTTCCGTGCTACAGAAATTGCTGCTGGGGAAAGAGCTAGTTCTTCCTGCAAAAAATTAATTAATAGATTAGTTGTGCTATCGCCTTCCATAGTTACCATCCTTAAGTTTTAAATTAAAGGTAATAGAGCAAGAAAATAAATCTGTATCTATTACCAGTAGGTATTTTTTATTGATATACTCCCGAGGTTACGCTGACGCGACTACCCGGGTTCATTCATCCAAGGAAACCCTGAGAACTTTTTTAACTAATTCTGATTCTGATAATGCTTCTCCTTGAATTGAGGTATAATAATTGTCTTACTATTTTGATCGGGCTTATTGAAGTTATCCATAGTAGTTTGTAGTCTTTGGATAACATTTGATTAAACCTTAGAGTCTACTGACTTATGCTCACAAAATTACTTTTTAGTCTGTGTTAGGTTTGCTAGTTGAAAAGTATCTCACACAATATAACCATTGATTATGTTTGGATGCTGATCCTTTTGTATGATTATTGGTTGATCATTGTTATCTTTTTTTCTAGCATCCTGTATTTGTATTCAAAATTCAGGGATATTCTGATAAATTGAATCTACTGGCACTATTGAAATATGAAAAGGAGAAGTGTTTACTGGTTTTAGCCTTCTTTCAAACTAGTATAATGTTTTTGCTAAAAGGTAATTGTATTAATTAATAGCAAATTATAACTTTTGACTTTTTTTTGTTTGAGCTCGTCCTATATTTCAGTAGCATTTTAGAATAGACTATGATGTCAAGATTGGTATTCTATACTTGACATCAATTTTCATTTTGATGCAGAATTACAAATTACAGTACAGAATTTCCGGTCGCAGGCGTAAAAATTAATAGTTGTATTTAGGAAAAACTTCAGTGTTCCAACATCTTTCTAACCAGTCTACTAATTCTGCCTGAGGAGCAAGAAATTGCTTAATAGTGCTTTGGAGCAGAATAGCATCGGTGCAGTTGTTGACTTCTACTAATAAATCACCATTGTGAGTACACCAACTATTAATCCTTAGCTCTTGTAAGCGATGGTGAATAAACCAGCGGTCTATTTGAGAAAGATTCACGATTTTAGTCAGATATTTGGCATGAGGGTTAAAATTATGACTATTAAACATTATTATTTTTCCTTGTCTCGCCTATAAGAGTTTGTAATTTTTCTTCAAGTTGCTGAATTTTCTCAACTAAAGCACGAGTTGCGGTAGCTTCAGTATCTGGGAATTTTCCATGATCGAGAACTTCAGTCCGTTCGCTAGATTTTGATACGACTCTACCAGGTATACCAACAACGGTGCAGTCAGAAGGAACATGACGCAATACAATGGAACCAGCACCGATACGAACGTTATTACCAATATTGATATTTCCTAATACTTTGGCACCAGCACCAACTACAACATTTGTACCAATAGTAGGATGGCGTTTACCAATTTCTTTTCCTGTACCACCAAGAGTGACACCCTGATAAATTAATGAGTAATCTCCAACAATTGCTGTTTCACCAATAACCACTCCCATACCATGATCTATAAATACTCCCTGTCCAATTTGTGCTCCTGGGTGAATTTCTATTCCTGTGAAGAATCGTCCGAAATGAGAAATCAATCTTGGAATTAAAGGTATTTTGTGATAGTGCAATTTATGAGCAAGACGGTACAATAATAAAGCGTGCAAACCTGGATAGCAACATAAGACTTCTATCCAGTTCCGTGCTGCTGGGTCTCGCTCGAAAATTATCTGAAAATCTGTTAAAATTGTCTCTATTTCAGGAAATATAAAATATTTGTACCAAAATCTATGAAAACAAGAAGAGGAAGAAAGCTCTCTATTAGATTCTGATATTAGATTTTCTTGAGAAACTTCAGTCTCTACCGTTGGTTTGTTTTGAGACCTCAAGTTACCTTGGTATTTTTGCAAGGTAGAATTGTGAGTTGTATTAGGTAAGGTGCGGATATTGTCAGTCAGTAAGGTGGTCATTTCATTTATCAGTTATCAGTGGTCAGTTATCGGTATCTGCAATAATAGGGAGGTTTGAGATGTTATTTCTTGCTCATGAATCAAATAAAGGATTTCGTATTTAACAAGAATATTTGCTTTTTAATGTTTATATCAAGTCCATGGAAAACTACTGAGAAATATTTATTGCTCAGTGTTTATTAGATTTATTAGGTTTGTACTCAAAGCTTTTAAATCTTGATGGGAAAGGTATTACAGATATGTTTTAAATATATTTTGGGGTATATGTGCTAGTATTTTTTGTGGTATGTACAAGTATTTATTAAACGATGTACTAGCATTTTTGTACTCAAGCTTAATACTTCTATTTCAGGAGGTTGCGAGGATTTAAGTAGAGTTTTCTCCTAAACTTAAACTTGTACTCAACTTTAGTTTAACTCATAACTCTAGTAAAAATATGGAAAAAAATCTTAAAATTATCTGCTTAATTCTGAAAAAACTGCTAAGTTAATTACAGAAAGTAAAAACTTGTAGTTGAGGTTTTATAAGGATAAAATAAGTAAGAGTTGGGCAATAGCTTAAAAATTATATGGTTTGGCGATATGAGACAGGACAGAAAAAGGAGAGCTTGGCCTCAGCTATGAGCTAAATATGCAGGAGCTATATATATTGTTATTGGGTAAGTCCCGGGGTTTAGTTGTTAATTTAGAATATTTTGAGATATTGTTTGTTCTCAACAGTAGCCAAAAAAAGATATATCGTATACAGTAATAAAAGATTGAGTAAAATAAGTAGTGTATGAGTACAGAAGTGTAGAGAAAGAAAGGGTAGTAAAAAGAGAGCAAAATAACTAATATATATGACTTATAGCATGAGTACATACACTACTGTACCATTACCCCATAAATACATATACCCCACTTAAAAAATACAAGTACCTATACCCCAAAAAAAAAATTTAGATACCTTGAGATAATTGGAATCACTGAATTAGAAGCATCTGAGTACAAAATTAATTATCATAATAAACACTAACCACGATTTTTCAAAAGGTAAGGCTCAAACCCGGTGATATAAGAAGTATAACACTATAACGCCGGACACCTAATTCACTGATAGAACACTGCCAATGTTCAAGTCAATAGAAAAAGTGTATCGACGCGAGTAATCCGTCACCCACGGCGATAGCTAGTATAATAAGAGTGGAAACCTAGATGTTACAGCCAACAGAAGTATCTTCCCAACCAACAGTAAACAGCTTCGCAAACATGATAGCAACTCCAGAAAAACAACCTGGTGATTGCGCGTCAAAGGGTTGCGGAAGCAACGAACAAGAAGTTGCCTCCAGTATTCAAGAGCGCATTGCTAATCATCCTTGTTATAGTCAAGAAGCGCATCACCACTATGCAAGGATGCACGCTCCAGTTGCACCAGCTTGCAACATTCAATGTAATTTCTGTAACCGGAAATACGACTGTGCCAATGAAAGTCGTCCCGGTGTAGTCAGTGAACTGCTAACTCCTGAAGAAGCAGCTCACAAAGCTCTAGTAATTGCTGGAAAAATTCCGCAAATGACAGTGATGGGTATTGCTGGCCCTGGCGACCCATTAGCGAACCCAGAAAAAACATTTCGTACTTTTGAGCTTGTAGCTGAGAAAGCTCCAGATATCAAGCTTTGCTTGTCAACCAATGGTCTAGCTTTACCTGATCATATAGATCGGATTAAAGCATTAAATATTGACCACGTTACTATAACAATTAATATGGTTGACCCTGAAATCGGGGTAAAGATTTATCCTTGGGTTCACTACAAACGGAAGCGCTATAGAGGAATTGAGGGAGTCAAAATTCTGCATCAAAAGCAAATGGAAGCTTTAGACTTGCTCAGAGAAGCTGATGTTCTCTGCAAAGTTAACTCAGTGATGATTCCTGGTATTAATGACAAACACCTAGAAGAAGTTAATAGGGTTGTTCGCTCGAAGGGTGCATTCATTCATAACATTATGCCTCTAATTTCTTCACCAGAACATGGTACTTACTTCGGTTTAAATGGTCAACGTGGCCCAACTACTGAAGAACTAAAAGAATTACAAGACAAATGTGATGTTGGTGGTATGAACATGATGCGTCACTGTCGTCAATGTCGTGCAGATGCAGTTGGTCTTTTAGGTGAAGACCGTAGTAAGGAATTCACAAAAGAAGCGATCATGGAAATGACTCCAGAGTATGATCTACAAAAGCGCAAAGAATTTCATGCTGGCATTGAAGGTTTCCGCAGTAAACTAGTAAAGGCTAAGGCTTCAGGTCAAACTACTGAAAAAGTTGCCGAAGCTGGTCCGCCCATACTACTGGCAGTAGCAAGTAAGGGTAACGGATTAGTTAATCAGCACTTTGGTCATGCTAAAGAGTTTATGATCTATGAAGTAGATGGTGTGAAAGCTAGATTTATTGCTCACCGGAAAGTTGACCACTATTGTCTAGGTGGTTATGGTGAAGAAGGAAGTCTGGAGAATATCATCAAGGCAATTTCTGATTGTAAAGCTGTTTTTGTTTCTAAAATTGGTGAGAGTCCAAAGGAAAAGGTACGCAATGCAGGACTAAAGGTGGTTGAAACTTACGATGTAATTGAAACAGTTGCTTTAGATTTCTATAAGCAATTCATCGGACAACTACAAGTAGCATAGGTAATGAGTTAAACTATTACTAGCTAATGTATTTTCTGCAATTCTTGCGTTTCCCAATGCTTTTAATATCAAGTCCGGTAATGTTGTTAGTGTATAAAATCAGGTGGTAACAATAGGAATTATGCATAAGTGCCTTTTGCATTTGTGCCACCAAAGTCTAATTATTTCACCGGACATGATATAACAAGTTGATTTCTTGAATAGATATATTCAAAAATAGTCAAAGAATAAGACTAAGCTGGGAAATTATTGGCTTTAGTGGTTTAAACCCTACTTGTAAAGATTGCTGTAGCAATTTTTAGCTTCAATCTCCAAATTTATAAAAGCTAGTAGAGTTAGTCAGAAAGCGATAATATCAGAAGTTACGCACCTCAAGAAGAAACCAAGTTTATTGCCTTGATAGAAATTTCATCAATAAAATAGGTTTTTGCGTAGTTTATAAATATTTGACTACTGTTTTATCTTTACTAGTTCTTACTTACAACCATCACCTCAAATTTTTAGTCAGCTATGCAACAAACTATTTATCTAGACAACAACGCTACCACTAAAGTTGATGAGGCAGTGTTAGAGGAAATGCTGCCTTACCTGAGTCAGTTTTATGGTAATCCCTCTAGTATGCACACTTTTGGCGGAAAAGTTGGTAAGGCTACGAGAAAAGCGCGATCGCAAGTAGCAGCTTTACTCAACGCCGAAGATACAGAAATTATTTTTACCAGTTGTGGTACTGAGGGTGATAATGCTGCTATTCGAGCTGCTCTTACTGCTCAACCTAATAAACGGCATATTATTACTACTCAAGTAGAACACCCAGCAGTTTTGAGTCTCTGTAAGTATTTGGAGAAGCAGGGGTATACAGTTACTTATCTATCAGTAGATAGCCAGGGAATGATAGATTTAACTGAACTGGAAGCTGCTATTACAGGTAATACTGCTCTAGTTTCAGTTATGTATGCCAATAATGAAACAGGGGTAGTTTTCCCCATAGAGAAAATTGGGCAGATAGCTAAAGAATATGGTGCGCTGTTCCATGTTGATGGGGTACAAGCAGTAGGAAAAGTGCCTTTAGATATGAAAAATAGCACTATAGATATGTTAGCTTTGTCTGGTCATAAGTTGCATGCACCTAAGGGTATTGCTGCTTTGTATGTGCGCCGCGGTACTCGCTTCCGTCCGTTATTAATTGGGGGACATCAGGAACGAGGTCGCCGTGCGGGGACTGAAAATGTACCTGGTATTATTGCTCTGGGTAAAGCCTGTGAGTTGGCAAAGGAGCATTTGGCACATATTGACAAGGAACGGGAACTGCGCGATTTGTTAGAAAATGGTATTTTGAATACTATTCCTGATTGTGCTGTTAATGGTCATCTTATTCAAAGGTTGCCTAATACTACTAATATTGGTTTCAAGTATATTGAGGGAGAAGCAATATTGCTGCATTTGAGCCATTATGGTATCTGTGCTTCTTCAGGTTCGGCTTGCACTTCTGGATCTCTTGAGCCTTCACACGTTTTGCGGGCAATGGGTCTGCCGTATACAGTTTTACATGGTTCAATTCGTTTTTCTCTATCACGTTATACAACTCGCCAAGAAGTTGAGGAAGTACTGGCGGTGATGCCGAGCATAGCAGAACGTTTGCGTGCTTTATCTCCCTTTAAGAACGATCAAGCTGATTGGTTGCAAGAGCGACAACAAGCAACTGTATCCTCCTAAGATTTATCCTTTTTTAAGGATTGCTACACTTGATGTTGACACTACACTTTGTAGTAAAAGTAACAGAAAAGCTTGGTTGATTAAGTAACAATAATTGTAGAGGTAAAAAAGGGGTGTAAATCACGCTATAAACTCACAAAATTGTATTAAATTCAACAAAAAAAATATTTCCTAGCCTAGAATATAAGAATATAAGAATATAATTTCTAGGAGTAGTAAGTAATTTTGATGCCAATCATTTAAAAGTTATAAAATTTTAGGAAAAAATAAGGTAAAAAGGGGTTGCTTGATTCTAAAAAATGTGTAATACTAATAATATCAAGTTTAACCCACTTCTTAAAATTAATAAGTTACTACTCTACTAACTGGGTATTAAACTTCAAGAAAAAGCAGAATTTTTCATCAGTAAAATTAGGGTGTTCTAAACAATAAAAGCTATGTGGGAATATACTGAAAAGGTAATGGATTTGTTCTATAACCCCCAAAACCAAGGAACTATTACAGACAAAAAAGAGGGGGAAAAGATAGTTAGTGGTGAAGTAGGAAGTATAGCCTGTGGAGATGCTTTAAGTCTACACCTCAAAGTAAATGAAGCCTCCGGTGAAATATTAGATGCCAAATTTCAAACCTTTGGCTGTGCAAGTGCGATAGCTTCATCTTCTGCCCTAACAGCAATGCTCAAAGGCAAAACCATAGACGAAGCCATGAATATTAAAAACCAGGATATTGCCGGATACCTGGGAGGGCTGCCAGAAGAAAAAATGCACTGTTCAGTCATGGGAGAGGAAGCATTAGAAGCGGCAATATTTAAGTACAAAGGTATTGAAGTAGAAGTTCACGAAGAAGACGACGAAGGATCATTAGTTTGTAGTTGTTTTGCGATAACAGAAAACAAGATTAAGCGAGTTATTTTGGAAAACAATCTCAAAACAGCGGAAGAAGTAACAAACTATGTCAAAGCTGGTGGTGGTTGTGGTTCTTGTCTGGCAGATATTGATGATCTCGTCGCATCGGTTTATGAAGCGCCAGACACTACAACGCAACAAATTCCTACAACTACTAAACCAGCAACCAACCTGACAAACTTGCAAAAAATTACATTAATTCAGCAAGTATTACAACAAGAGGTGAGGCCAGTTCTCGCCGAAGATGGAGGAGATGTTGAGTTATTCGATGTAGATGGCGATCGCGTGCTAGTCAAACTCAAAGGAGCTTGTGGTTCTTGCAGTAATGTGCTAGTAACGCTAAAAGGAGCGATCGAAGCTACATTAAAAGAACGAGTTAGTGAAAGTCTTGTAGTAGAAGCGGTATAAAATAGTTACAAATATCAGTTATCAAGGTGTCTTCAATCAAATTTAAAAAATTAACTGTTGAGTGAAAGCCACAAAAAACCAATAAAGCTAATACATTAATCACAATTTTATATATGCAGGTAATACCTGATCAAGCTTTAGGGCGAGCGCCTCCGGGCACTCTAATGTTGCTGCTAGATACACGCTGTTCTTAAGTGAACAAAATTACGAATGTTGTGCTGTAAAGTCAAAAGCCCTAGAAACAGCAGCCACCAAACATAAAATCTAAGGAAACCCTTACACAGCAAAAAAAAATACATTCGTTCATAATTTTAAGTCAAATACGCTAACAAAACGGAGAGAATTTATCATGCGTCAGATTGCATTTTACGGAAAAGGTGGTATCGGTAAGTCCACTACTTCTCAGAATACTCTAGCTGCAATGGCTAACCGTCACGGTCAAAGAATCATGATCGTAGGTTGTGACCCTAAAGCTGACTCTACTCGTTTAATCTTAAACGCTAAAGCTCAAACTACTGTACTTCACGTTGCTGCTGAGCGCGGTGCAGTTGAAGACGTAGAACTAGATGAAGTATTGAAACCAGGTTTCGGTGGCATTAAGTGTGTTGAGTCTGGTGGTCCTGAGCCTGGTGTAGGTTGCGCTGGCCGTGGTATTATTACTGCTATCAACTTCCTAGAAGAAGAAGGAGCTTATACCGATCTAGACTTCGTAAGCTATGACGTACTAGGTGACGTTGTTTGCGGTGGATTTGCAATGCCTATCCGTGAAAACAAAGCTCAAGAAATCTACATCGTATGTTCCGGTGAGATGATGGCTATGTATGCTGCTAACAACATCGCTCGTGGTGTTCTTAAGTATGCTCATGCTGGTGGTGTCCGTTTAGGTGGTTTAATCTGCAACAGCCGTAAAGTTGATCGTGAAACTGAGTTAATTGAGAACTTAGCAGCTCGTCTCAACACTCAAATGATTCACTTCGTACCTCGCGACAACGTTGTACAGCGCGCTGAAATTCGTCGTATGACTGTTGAGCAATACGCTCCAGAAGATAACCAAGCTCAAGAGTACGATCAATTAGCTCAAAAGATAATCAACAACGAAAAACTAACTATTCCTACTCCTCTAGAAATGGATGAATTAGAAGAGTTGTTAATTGAGTTCGGTCTATTAGGTGACGAAGAAGATCGTCAGAAACAAATTGCAGCACAAGATGCAGCTATAAAAGCAACAGCAGCTAAATAAGCTTAAAATCTTTGAGCACAAAAGTGGGGATGTACAAAATACACCCCATCTAAAAAAAACAATTAGTGATGAGTTTTTCTTAATTAATTTGTAGGGGTAGATTTTGTATATACTCAAAAGGTAACTGCCCCTATTAATACAAAACTCAAATACCAAAATATTCAAATATCCGAAAGGAGATATGTAACATGGCATCTGAAAAGATTGAACAGAATAAACAGTTAATTCAAGAAGTCTTAGACGCTTATCCCGCGAAAGCTGCTAAGAGACGGAAAAAGCACCTTAACGTAATCGAAGAAAAAGGAGCTGACTGTGGCGTTAAGTCTAACGTAAAATCAGTTCCTGGTGTAATGACAACTCGTGGTTGTGCATTTGCTGGAGCGAAAGGTGTGGTTTGGGGTCCTGTTAAGGACATGGTTCACATTAGTCACGGTCCTGTTGGTTGCGGTTACTACTCTTGGGCAGGTCGTCGTAACTACTATAACGGTGTAACTGGTGTTGATACTTTCGGTACAATGCAATTCACCTCAGATTTCCAAGAGAGAGATATTGTTTTTGGTGGAGACAAAAAGCTCGCCAAAATTATGAACGAAATTGAAGAGTTATTCCCTCTGAATGCTGGTATCACAATTGAATCTGAATGTCCAGTAGGTCTAATTGGTGATGACATTGAAGCGGTAGCGAAAAAAGCTAGCAAAGAACTCAATAAGCCAGTTGTACCAGTACGTTGCGAAGGTTTCCGTGGTGTTTCTCAGTCATTAGGTCACCACATTGCTAACGACACAGTGCGTGACTGGGTATACGAACCTTCTGCTAAAGTTACTAACGAAGAAATTGGTTTTGAGAAGACTCCTTATGACGTATCCTTAATTGCTGATTACAACATCGGTGGTGACGGTTGGAGTTCTCGTTTGTTATTAGATGAAATTGGCTTAAGAGTTGTTAGCCAAGCAACAGGTGACGGTACTTATAACGAAGTATTCATGGCTCCTAGGGTGAACTTAAACCTCATCCACTGCTATCGTTCTATGAACTATATCTGCCGTTACATGGAAGAAGAGTATGGTATACCTTGGGTTGAGTTCAACTTCTTCGGTCCTAGTCAAATTGCTAAGTCTCTCCGGAAGATTGCTTCTTTCTTTGATGACAAAATCAAGGAAAACACAGAAAAAGTAATTGCTAGATATCAAGAACAAGCTGATGCAGTAATTGCTAAGTATCGTCCTCGTTTAGAAGGCAAGAAAGTAATGATGATGGTTGGTGGTCTCCGTCCACGTCACATTATTCCTGCTTTTGACGATTTAGGAATGGAAGTTATTGGTACTGGTTATGAATTTGGTCACGGTGACGACTACAAGCGTACTGCTGACTATGCTCAAGAAGGTACTCTAATCTATGATGACGTTAGTGGCTACGAATTTGAAGAATTTGCTAAGAAATTAAAGCCAGATTTAATTGCTTCTGGTATTAAAGAGAAGTATGTTTTCCAGAAGATGGGTATGCCATTCCGTCAAATGCACTCTTGGGATTATTCTGGTCCTTATCACGGTTATGACGGATTCGCTATCTTCGCTCGTGACATGGATCTAGCTCTCAATAGCCCAACTTGGAACTTAATCAAAGCTCCTTGGAAGCAAGCTAAGTAGAACCAGCCGCTACGCGGAAGTTATAGATTTAAAAGTTAAAAGTTAAAAGTATTAATTTAACCTTTTGGCTTTGAAGATCAATTTAGGAATGGAAATGGGGTAATGCTATTATTGCTACGGCAACCCCAATACACAAACAAAAGATTTGACTGGGAATTGGGAGTTAGAAGTTGTATTTCTTTCTTCCCCCTTCCTTCTGAAGAATACTATAGAGGATAAACACCATGAGTCAGAATGTAGACAAAATTAAAGATCACTTTCAACTTTTCCAAGAGCCAGAATACCAAGAAATGTTCGCTCGGAAAAGAGAATTTGAAGGCGGTGCTTCCAAAGAAGAAATAGAAAGAGTTCGTGAGTGGACAAAAAGTTGGGAATATCGTGAGAAGAACTTTGCTCGTGAGGCTCTAACTATCAACCCTGCTAAAGCTTGTCAGCCTTTAGGTGCAATATTTGCAGCTGCAGGTTTTGAAGGAACTCTTCCTTTTGTACATGGTTCTCAAGGATGTGTTGCTTACTTCCGTTCTCACTTAACTCGTAACTACAAAGAACCATTCCAAGCGGTTTCCTCTTCTATGACTGAAGATGCTGCTGTATTTGGTGGTCTGAAAAATATGATTGATGGTTTGGCAAACTCTTATGCTTTGTACAAGCCTAAAATGATTGCTCTTTGCACCACTTGTATGGCAGAGGTAATTGGAGATGACTTGGGTTCATTCATTACCAACTCCAAAAATGAAGGTGCAGTACCTCAAGATTTCCCAGTTCCTTTTGCTCACACTCCTAGCTTTGTTGGTTCTCATATCACAGGCTATGACAATATGCTCAAGGGTATCCTAATAGCTCTTACTGACGGTAAGAAGACAGAAACTGATAATGGAAAAATCAACTTTATCCCTGGTTTCGACCCTTACATTGGCAACATCCGGGATTTAAAGAATATTCTGTCTTTAATGGATGTTCCTAGCACTGTTTTAGCTGACAACGCTGAGAGTTTTGATTCTCCTAACTTGGGTGAATTCAAGATGTACAATGGTGGTACAACTCTAGAAGAAGCGGGTGATTCCATCAATGCTAAAGCTACTATTTCCTTCCAAAAATACAGCACTCCTAAGACTCTAGAGTACCTGAAACAAGAAGGTGGTCAAAAAACAGCTACATACCGCCCTATTGGTGTTCGTGGTACAGATGAGTTCTTAATGGCTTTGTCTGAATTGACTGGTAAGGCTATTCCTGAAGAGTTAGAAATTGAGCGTGGTCGTGTAGTTGATGCTATCACTGACTCTCAAGCTTGGTTGCACGGTAAGCGTATTGCTATCTACGGTGATCCTGACCATGTATTGGGCTTGTTGAATTTCACTCTAGAATTAGGTATGCAACCAGTTCACGTTGTTGTAAATAACGGTAACGTTGCTGGTTTTGAAGAAGAAGCTAAGGAATTGTTAGCTAATGATCCTAATGGCAAAGAAGCTACAGTTTGGATCGGTAAGGACTTATGGCACTTACGTTCATTGTTGGATACTGAGCCAGTTGATTTGTTAATTGGTAACTCATACGGTAAGTTCCTACAACGTGACACTGGTACTCCATTAGTACGTATTGGCTATCCTATTTTCGACCGCCATCACCAACACCGTTATTCTATCTTAGGATATAAGGGAGCATTCAACCTCATCAACTGGATCGTTAATACTATCCTTGATGAATTAGACCGTGGTAGCATGGATCTAGGTGTTAACGATACATCTTTTGACTTGGTTCGTTAAGCGATCGCCACAAAAAAAGTCAGTGTTAGTTATATTAGTGGCACTGGCTATTTCAATAAAGGAGGTAAAGTTACAAGTTTCCCTCCTTTTTTTATATCCTTCTACTTTATTTGCAGATTTGTCTGTTTTGGATATATTCTCGTTTCATTGAGCAGCAGACGCACTATTTTAGCAACAGTCCAGTCGGCTACTTGATACGGCATAAATTCAAACTATATAATGGATTTAGTAGTCTGTCGTCCGCACTCTTTTAGATGTGTCAATTCATTACTAAAATCTATTTGTTAGGTTTCGTTACTTAACCCAACCGACAAAATGCTAACCTTTATACAAAAATCATAATAAAAATTTGTCATTCTAAGATTAAATACTCCATCCCCGCCCCATAGTAGTTAATAAAGAGACTTAATAACATGGCTATGATAACCCCAGGCAAAGTTGCCGAACTTTTAAATGAGCCAGGTTGCGAACACAACCATCAAAAAAATAACGGAGATAAAAAACAGAAAGGCTGCCAGCAACAAGCAGCACCCGGAGCTGCTCAAGGGGGTTGTGCCTTTGATGGTGCTAGTATTGCTCTAGTTCCAATTACAGATGCAGCTCACCTGGTTCACGGTCCTTTAGGTTGTTCTGGTAACTCCTGGGGAGCTCGTGGAAGTCTTTCCTCCAGTTCCCATCTATACAAAATGGGTTTCACCACTGATATGGGTGAAAATGACATTATTATGGGCGGAGAGAAAAAATTATTGAGGGCGATCGCTGAATTAAAAAAACGTTATCAACCTCCTGCTATATTTGTCTATGCCACCTGTGTTACTGCTTTAATTGGAGATGACCTAGAAACAGTTTGTAAAGTCGCTACTAAAAAATTAGAAATTCCGGTCATTCCCGTTAACTCTCCTGGTTTCATCGGTAGCAAAAATCTGGGTAACCGGGTTGGCGCAGAAGCATTATTAGACCATGTAGTAGGTACGGCAGAACCTGAATTTACTACACCTTATGACATAAACCTAATTGGGGAATATAATATTGCTGGGGAAATGTGGGCAATGTTACCCCTGTTTGAAAAAGTTGGCATTCGGGTATTGTCAAAAATCACGGGAGATGCTACTTACAAAGAAGTTTGTTATGCCCACCGTGCCAAACTCAACGTTATGATCTGCTCTAAAGCTATGATCAATATGGCACGAAAAATGGAGGAAGAATATGGCATTCCTTACATTGAAGAATCATTTTATGGTGTTGCTGATATTAATAACTGCCTCCGGAATATTGCTGCCAAAATTGGGGATGCTGGCCTGCAAGAACGGACAGAAAAACTGATCGCTGAAGAAACAACTATTCTTGAAGAAATATTAGAACCCTATCGCCAACGTCTAAAAGGTAAAAAAGTTGTACTCTACACAGGTGGGGTGAAAAGTTGGTCTATTATTTCGGCAGCTAAAGATTTAGAGATGGATGTGGTTGCTACTAGCACCAAGAAAAGTACAGAAGAGGATAAGGCTAAAATCAAAAAGTTGCTCGGTAAAGATGGTATTTTGCTAGAAAAAGGTAATGCCGAAATACTCTTAAAAGTAATTGCCGAGACTAAAGCTGATATGCTTATAGCAGGTGGTCGTAACCAGTATACTGCTCTCAAAGCCCGAATTCCCTTTTTACACATTAACCAAGAACGTCATCATCCCTACGCCGGATATCATGGGATGATAGAAATGGCTAAAGAATTAGATGAAGCTCTCTATAGTCCGGTTTGGGAACAGGTGAGACAACCGGCACCTTGGTTAGAGGCATGTCAGTTAGATGATGTTTTGGCTGTTGAAACTTTACCAAGTTTAACTAATATTCCACCAACAACAGTCAATTTTCATAAACAATCATTATCCACAAATCCTCTGAAACTCAGTCAACCTTTGGGTGCGGCTTTAGCATACTTAGGAATTAATGGGATGATGCCAATGTTCCACGGTACTCAAGGTTGTACTGCTTTTGCTAAGGTATTATTGGTGAATCACTTCCAGGAAGCTATTCCCTTGTCTACTACTGCTATGAGTGAAGTGACAACTATTTTGGGAGGGGAGGATAACATTGATAAAGCGCTGCTGACTCAGCTTGAGAAGTCAAAACCAAAGGTAATTGGTTTGTTGACTACTGGTTTAACTGAAACCAGAGGGGATGACATGGAGCGTATTCTTAAGAAATTTAGGGAAGAGCATCCAGAATTAGATGGGTTCCCCATATTAAATGTTTCTAGTCCAGATTATAAGGGTTCTGCTCAGGACGGTTTTGCTACTACAGTAGAATGTATAGTAGGTTATGATTATGGGGAGCCTATTCCCAAAGAAATTAAAAAACCTTTGATTACAATTTTAGCTGGTTCTTGTCTTGCTCCTGGAGATGTCCAGGAAATCAAGGATATTGTAGAAGATTTTGGGTTCATTCCAATAGTTGTACCGGACTTATCTCAGTCTTTGGACGGGCATTTAATTGATGATATTTATAGTGCTACAAGCTCAGGTGGTACCACAATAGAGGATTTGCGTAATTTACGTCACTCATCTTTCACCTTTGCTATTGGGGAAAGTATGCGAAATGCAGCTATAATTTTGCAAGAAAAATTTGGTACTCAATATCAAGTGTTCTCTCGGTTGACTGGTTTGGGTGCTGTAGATAGTTTCATGTTAAAATTGTCTCAGCTAATTGTATCTCGAATTGATCCTCATCTTGACAAAGGCTGTGAAGTTCCTGAGAAATACCTACGCCAACGCCGTCAGTTACAGGATGCGATGTTGGATACTCACTTCTATTTTGGGCATAAGCAAGTATCTATTGCCCTGGAACCAGATTTACTTTGGGCAACAAGTTGGTTTGTGCGAGAAATGGGGGGAGATATTCATTCTGCTGTCACAACTACGCGATCGCCGTTACTTGAAAAATTACCTACGGAAAATGTGATAGTTGGGGACTTGGGAGATTTAGAAGAAGTGGCAGCAGGTTCGGATTTACTAATTACCAATTCTCGTGGTAAGATAATATCTGAGAAGTTAAATATTGATCTCTATCGGATGGGAATGCCAATTTACGATCGCCTTGGTAATGGTCAACGTTGTTCTGTTGGTTACCGTGGTACAATGAATTTATTATTTGATATTGGTAATATTTTCCTAGAGCAAGAGGAATCAAAAATTCACACCAATGATTATTCATTATTAAGTACTCAGGCATAAATAAATGAATCTTTGGCATTCAGGCTGAGTTAAACTAATAGTTTGACAAGATAAAAAATTGGAACAAATTTTAACAATTGCCTGATTTTGCCGTTTATTTTAGTCTGTGAACCCACAAGCTTGTTATCAAGGGCTAATAGTTTTTTTCTATTAGTTTTTGGTACATACAATAAGGAGAAAAAGTAACAATGAAAGTTGCATTTGCCACAACTGATTTTATTCATATAGATGGTCACTTTGGTTCTGCCAAACAAATGGCATTGTATGAAATAAATGACACAGGATATCAAGCTCTAGAACCCATGACTTTTGGTGGTAATTTAGAGCAAGATGCTTCCAAGCAAGATAAACTAGAAAAACTTCATGCCAAGGTTGAAGCTTTGCTCGACTGCACGATCGTTTATGTGCTAGAAATTGGTGGACCGGCAGCAGGTCGTTTAATTAATAAAAAAGTTACTCCAATGAAGTCAACTTCAGAAGAACAAACAATTGCTGAAGTCCTTGATAAATTGGTACAAACATTAAAAGGCAATCCCCCCCCTTGGTTAAGGAAAGCTTTACAAAAATCTTCTGAATCTGACTTAGAAGCTGCACTTGAAGAGGTATAAAACTATGACAGTTCAAACAGAAACAACAACAACAACTGACATTTATTCTGCACCTTTTATTAAGGAATTAATTAGATCAATTCAAGCTCAGGACTCCTATGGAGTATATAAATCTTGGTCTCCCGAATTAATTCTTAAGCCTTACATTGTTAGCAAGCAAGAAAAGCGCCAGATTTCTACTGATGAAGAAGTCAACCCCATGACTTTGGCTCGAATTAAGTTATTCTACAATGCAATAGCTACTAGCATTGAATTAGAAACTAATGAAATTATGCAAGTAGTTGTTAATATCAACCATGAAGGATTTGGTTGGGCTTTGGTATTTTGCGGTCGTCTTTTGGTGGTTGCTAGAACTTTACGAGATGCTCAACGTTTTGGGTTTACTTCTCTAGAAAAAATGGAAGATGAAGGAGAAAAAATGGCTAAAGCTGGCATTGAGTTGGCGAAAAAATATAAAGAAGTTTGTAAACTATAAAAAATTAAGCTTTTCCTGAGTTTGAGAGGTAAATTATATAAATATTCTGTGAATATTTAACAGCCTCTATATAGGAAAATATGACAATTTTTGTTGTTCTCAAAAATCTCCAACTCAATTAAAGTTGGCAACATTTATTGTTATTTTTATCTCTCATTATTAATGAGAAATATCCACTATTAAATAACACTGAGGTTCATCATCATGAAAACATTAAAAAATTTCAACGAACTAGTAGATGCAGAAGACTTTCTCAATTTTTTTGAAATTCCTTTTGACCAAACAACTGTAAATGTAAATCGCCTCCATATATTAAAAGTTTTCTCTTCAGCAATTGCAGAAGTTGACGAAAACACTAAACTGACTGAAACAGAAAAAATAACTGCATATAAAGCAGGATTAGAATCAGCTTATAAAACTTTTTTGACATCTAATGCTCAAGAACAAAAAGTATTTCCAGTCTTTCAAAAAGAACACAAAGATGTGGTTAAATTAACAGAAATTAGTGCTGAGTAAGGAGAAAACTTTCACGAATAGATAAAGTTAATTGCCTCCAGCCCTTTTAAGGGGATCAAAAAATAAATTTTGGGTTCAAGTCTCCCTATTGCTGGAGGTACTATTAATTAATAACTGAAATGATACTCCCAGGCTTTGGAGAGGAACCACAGCAGTGACTCAAGTCAACAACAGCTCTGGTCAAAGGAAATTTTGGATTTTAAGTTTCCTTATTGCTAGGGGTACTGAATAACTGATAAGTAATAACTGAAATGATCTCCAACCTTACACCAAAAGAATTAGAACGTTATAGTCGTCAAATGATGCTCCCGGGCTTTGGAGAGGAAGCACAGCAACGACTCAAGTCAACAACAGCAGTAGTAACTGGAGTTGGTGGCTTAGGTGGCACGGTAGCATTGTATTTAGCAGTAGCAGGTATCGGGAAATTAATTTTAGTCCGAGGTGGAGAACTACGGCTTGATGACATGAACCGTCAAATCTTGATGACAGACGACTGGGTGGGTAAAGTCCGAGTAGACAAAGCAAAGGAAACTCTATCTGCCATTAACCCAGATATTGAAATTGAAGCAGTTCCCGAA
The DNA here is from genome assembly GCA_018457135.1 of Trichodesmium erythraeum GBRTRLIN201. Taxonomy (GTDB): domain Bacteria; phylum Cyanobacteriota; class Cyanobacteriia; order Cyanobacteriales; family Microcoleaceae; genus Trichodesmium; species Trichodesmium erythraeum. The sequence goes on from JAGGDU010000046.1 coordinate 189,079, forward strand.
TATGTTACGGCTGAAAATGTCGACCCATTGGTACAGTCTGCTGATATTGCTATAGACTGTGCCCACAACTTTGACGAACGGAATTTACTGAATGCTGCCTGTGTACGTTGGCGCAAACCAATGGTGGAAGCTGCCATGAATAGTATGGAAGCTTATTTAACCACCATAGATCCTGGTAAAACTCCTTGTTTGTCTTGTCTGTTCCCAGAAAAACCACAGTGGGACAGACGTGGGTTCGGAGTATTGGGGATAGTTTCTGGAACTTTAGCTTGTCTAGCAGCTTCAGAAGCTATCAAACAGATTACAGGATTTAGTAAACCCTTGTGGTCACAACTGCTAACAATGAATTTGGATAGCATGGAATTTGCTAAACTTCGCCCCTACCATGACCCCAACTGTCAGGTTTGCGGTTCTCTCAGTAGAGAATTAGTAGCTGACTCTATAGCTATTAAGAATAATTTTACGACAGAAATGATCACAACAAACAGTTTATAGTTAGACCTTTGGTTTAAGTTATAAATAAGGAATTAATATATACGGCAAGTTTAAAATATTTTAGGGTGTACGTTCGCGACAGCGATGTGCAGTAAGATCAGACTGACACTGAGGCGATAACTTTCAAAATTCAGGGTGCACTTGTATGAGCAATACAATCAGTTTAAGTGTTAGTCTGATTTACCTATAGCCTCTTAAAGTAACATTTTTCCTGACAATACTAAATTCACTAAGCCAGACAAGAGACGGGTGTCGCCTATCTGGATAATTATTTTATCGGTAAGTATAAATTACTTTTCCTAAAGATTATGACTCTGAGTTTAACAGAAAAAGCTGCTTCTCAACTGACAAAGTTCCTGCAAGACTCAAATCAAGGCATCCGCATCTCTGTTGTGGATGGAGGTTGCAGTGGCTATCAATATTCCTTGAATATTGCTAATGCTCCTAAGACAGATGACTTGCTCCTTGAAAAAGATCAGTTACGAATATTTATAGATCCTAAAAGCGCGCCTTTATTAGAAGGAGTTGTAGTTGACTACATAGAAAGTCTCACAGAAGGCGGTTTAAAGTTTATTAACCCCAACGCCACAGAAACTTGTAGTTGCGGAAAATCTTTCCAGGCAGGTAGCTGCACCCCCACAGCAGTACCTTGCAGTTAATATAGTTTTTAGCACTTAGTAATCACATTTAGCAAGTAAATCTTGTTAAAGTTGATAGCTGATAGCTGATAGCTCATTCACACAATTTTTCATTAAACAAAAAGGAGAATAAAACCAATGACTACTTATAAAGTAAGATTAATCAAAGGCAAGAAAAACAAACCCCCAGAAATGGATGTCACCATCGATGTTGATGAGGATACCTATATACTAGATGCTGCCGACGAAGCAGGCATAGATTTACCTGTTTCTTGCCGTGCTGGAGCTTGCTCTAGCTGCACTGGTAGATTAGTTGAAGGTGAAATAGATCAAGAAGACCAAAACTTCTTAGATGACGAAGTGATGGAAAAAGGCTTCCTATTAATGTGTGTTACTTATCCTCGTTCTGATTGCACTATCAAAACTCACCAAGAGGCTTATTTACCTGTGTAATAACACTTGTCAATAATTATTATCTTAGGGACGTTCCATGGAACGTCCCTATTAAGTTTTTAGCCGCTCAAATCTTTTTGACAACAGGAGCGATCGCTCTTTTCTGATTTAGAGGTAACTCTGCCCAAGTTATATTATGTCTGGTTAAATAATTAGATTTTAGTGCCAGGAAGACAGAAGTTTTTTCCTCTGCCTGACGTCATTTTACTATGACTTGTCTCTTTCGGGATAAAAGAGCAATAACAAAGGTGCTTACTATTCCTATAAGTAATGATGGTTCTGGTGTTGATTTATTATCAATCTTTGAGCCTTGGATAATATTATCAATTCCTGTATTAATTTTCCCTCCATCTACAGTAGTCCAGCGAATAGAACTAATTTCTTCACTAGCAAGTATTCCTAAAAATCTTACAGTTGTTGGGTCTTGATTTAGCACAAAAGTATCAAGGAGATTATTAGCACCAAAAACATTGACTGTTGCTGGACCATAAGTATTAAGATAAGTATCAAATCCTACTGCTTCCGTAGGTGTACCAAATTCCACTGTAAAATCTTCATCACCGGTAGCAGTAATTATACTACTAGTAGTTATAGGAACACCGTAATTAGTATATCCAGGGGAAGAAACCCATACATTGGGATATCGTGCACCAGTATGGCCTATATATGTATTGCCATTACTAACAAAGGATGACAAAGGCCGATTTTTTAGTGAGAAAGCCTCAAAATCTTCTATTAAAGTTGTATCTGTTAATGCATCAAAAGCATTAACATCAGTGAAAAACATTGTACTAGCATAAGCATTTCCAGCAGTAGCAGCTGTGAAAATTAACCCTCCAGCAACTATTGATAATTTCCCAAATATAGTTCCAATGTTCATATTATTTATTCCTTGTAGATTGTAGTATTATGAAGTAGAAGTTTGGTATGACTTAGCTTCATAAGTTTACTACCCTGATTCTATGAGAAATAATCATATTATAGTTCAGTTTTTTTTCAAAGAGAACAAAGGTGAAGAATATTCTGACCTATTTCTTCATTTCATAAAAAAGGTGAAAATATTATTCACTTTTCACCATAAAACAAAAAATATGGTTGAGTAAATTTCAATTTAAAACGACTAAAAATTTAAGTAAATATTTCGCCTAATATATAGTCCTTTTAGCTCCATTTGAAATAAATAAATCAAGTATAATTAGTCTACATTTTATATACAGTAATTTCTTAATTTGTAAAGTCAAAATATTCAATACTTCCTAAAACCCAAAAATTTCAAGAGAAAATAATAGGGAGACAAGATGAGCTCCGGTGAATCTACAGCATTAAGTTTTTGAGTAAGCAGTTTCTCATACTATTTCTCTGTAATAATGCTGTAATAATACCCTTAATAATTATTACCGGAATAAGTATTTTGCTAATAGTTATTATCCTTTGTTAAAGGCGACTTTATGGATAAATGGTATCAGTACCAAAATTGTAGAGAAAACATTAATCTTTGATGCTCAAGCCTTAAAGCCTGAAAGTATTGCACACAATATGTGATAATTATAGATAAAATATTACTTTTCAGAACTGAGGCAGAAGCGATCGCTAATTTTTTTGAGTTGCAAATTGGAGAAATTTAACCTAGATTTCGCCTCCGTATTGGAATTAGATATTTTATTATTTTATCGTTACTAAATAATATATTTTTCAAGTAATATCTATCATAAAAAAAACTAATTATAGTATTAAAAATTCAATATAAAAGTACGCGATATATAGTGTTATTGGGTAATTCATGATTACATATAAACTTTAGAAAAAATATCTATAATCTCATGATTAAAAACCTTTAATAATACAAACAGTTCTCAACAACGCAGGTTTAGACTACAAATTATAACTAGAAAATGGAAAAATATCAGCTTCCTAATCTAGGGGCAATTTATCAAGTTAATTCAGTATCTACAGCCCTATTTACTACTTTTTTAATAGTACCGTTGAAAATATTATGAAGGCTAATATTTATATTGAAGATTCTAATATAACATTGTTTTATCGTGGAATTTTAACAGAAAAAAATCTACAATATTAATAACTTTGAGAAAACTTAAACATGGGAATAATAGACATGAAAAAAAGCGCGATCGCTACCTTCAAATTTATAGCCATACTTACTTCTTTATTAATAATTAGTTGTAGCCCAAACACCAATAATTCATATTCTCAGCTTACCACTTCCAGAATCAACTTAACAATTTCAGCAGCAGCTAGTCTCAAAGATGCAATGGCAGAGATTAAACCTATCTATGAACAAAAAAAGCCTGATATTTCTTTAACATTAAACTTAGCTTCTTCCGGCTCTCTACGACAACAAATTGAACAAGGTGCCCCAGTAGATTTATTCATCTCTGCATCTCCTTCCCACATGAATATGTTGCAAGAAAAAGGTCTCATAATAGATAAAAGCCTTCGTGACTTACTCAAAAATAAAATGGTGTTAATAGTTCCCCAAGAAAATACAGCTTCAATTAACACCTTTCAAGATTTAACAAAAGACACTATTAAGACAATATCTATTGGTGAACCAAAAAGTGTTCCTGCAGGAAAATATGGTCAAGAAATTTTGAGTTATCTAGGTGTTTATGAAACAGTAAAACCGAAAATAGTTTTTGCTAAAAATGTGCGTCAAATCGTCAATTATGTAACAACAGGAAATGTTGATGCTGGAATTGTTTATCAGACAGATACTAAGGATTCAAGCCGAGCAAAAATTGTTGCTAATGCACCGGAAAAATCTCATACACCAATAGTATATCCTATGGCAATAATTAAAGATAGTAAAAACATTGAAGCTGCTAAACAACTAGAAGAATTTATATTAACCCCAGAGGCAAAAGCTGTATTTGAAAAATATGGCTTTATTACACTAAACAACGATGATTAATTTAGATAAAAGTTGCCATTCCTCCAGAAGTTTTCGGACATCTTTTACCTTTATTTATTCGTAGTGTTCCTGGAGTAATTTTTACAGGAGTTCCTCCATATTCATTATGGAAAAATCCTCCAGCTATTGGATGCATTCCTCCTCATAGTAGCGACTCTGGTGCGTTTTTATTGGCAGAATGTTTTAGGTGTAAAATCTAACTTTACTTAAAGATGTAAAGGGACCTTACAAGAAAAACCCTAATACCAAGAAAGATGCAAGCTTGATCTCAGAAATTTCCACAAAGGAAGTCAGAGAAAGTAATTTTGCAACCTTACCATTTGAAAGGGTTTTGTTAGATTTGCTTGATTATTTCCAACAAATAAGCCAAGTTCAAATTGTTGATAGTTTTAACCCCGATAATATTACTGCTGCAGTGAATGGTGAACACATAGGTACCATTGTTCATCGCTAAAAAATTCTCACAAATATAATCCCAATGCTGTCAGAACTTACGTCAAGCATTTGTATATTCTACATTTTGTTTTTTGTAGAAGTAATTCATATAAACCTTTGCCATGAAAAACAGAAATTATCCCTACAGGTAGCACTGTGGAATATTCCTAGCTCTGGAAAATCATTAATTTTATTGTATCATCGTAAAATTTGGTAATGCATATCTAAATATAGAAACCGGGTTTATATGTGTAGATATTATTTTTATAATATATCTAATATAAATCCGGTTTTTTATCAGTCTTCAAAGTTACTGAATTTGAGAACACTTATACTATCAGTTTCAATAGTAACGACTGCTATTAGAGTTAATTATATCATATTCTGGTAATTAATTATAAATAAAATTATTCTTTTGAGACCCTTCACTGAATGTCCCTATTTTTTTTTCTATAGGAATAAAATACTCCTCTATCCTGTAGTAAAAAAAACAGTTTATTGAATGAAAAAAGATAGAAAATAAACCTAGTTGTAGAAAGTAACTCCAGATGAAGACTAAAACTATTACGGAAATAATTGCAATGCACCAGTATCAAAATAACTACCTTGATAAAATTTATTGACATCAAATATTTTCATTTTTCCAGAAAATTAATACACAGGAAACATCAACCAAGGGTTGTTTATCACACTTAAAAACTACCCTTTATTAAAAATAATAATAATGAACTTAGACCTCTCCCCTGCTTGGATTTCCCTAAAAACTGCAACAGTAACTACAATAATCACCTTTTTTCTCGGCATTGCTACAGCACGTTGGATGCTAGGATATCGTGGTAAAAACAAAGGACTAATTGATGCTATATTAACATCCCCTCTAGTATTGCCTCCAACCGTCACAGGTTTTCTCTTACTATTATTGCTAGGTAGAAACGGTCCTGTTGGTCATTTACTCTCCTCAATGGGGATAACATTAATTTTTACTTGGCCTGCCACCGTAATAGCAGCTACAGTAGTCTCATTTCCCCTAATGTACAAAACATCACTAGCAGCTTTTAATCAAATTGATACCAGTTTGCTTGCTTGTGCCAGAACTTTAGGAGCTTCAGAATGGCGAGTATTTTGGCGAATTTTGTTACCTTTAGCAAAACCAGGAATAATTGCCGGAGCATTATTAGCTTTTGCTAGATCCCTGGGGGAGTTTGGGGCAACTTTAATGCTAGCAGGAAGCATTCCCGGCAAAACTGAAACTATTCCCATCGCTATTTTCTTTGCTTCTGAAGGTGGAAATATGAAAGAAGCACTTATTTGGGTGTTAGTCATTTTAGCCATATCTCTTGGGGTGATAACTGGTGTCAACTTTTGGTCAGAATCTCAAATCAAAAAGCGCATAGTACAAAAAACAGAAAAGCAAATTATTGATGTGCGCTCTATAACTCAAGTTCAACCTCAACCTTTTCTACTCAACTCCCGCAGCCAGTCACAAAGTCTATTTGTAGATATTCAAAAGCAACTTCACGGATTCATGTTAGATGTTGCTTTCAGCGCTAATAACAAACCAGTGGGGTTATTAGGAGGTTCTGGTGCTGGCAAAAGTATGATTCTGCGTTGCATTGCTGGCTTAGAAAATCCCACTCAAGGACGCATAGTTTTAAATGGGCGAGTATTATTCGATGCAAAACTGAAAATTGATTTACCTAGTCGCGATCGCCATGTTGGTTATCTATTTCAAAACTACGCTCTCTTTCCCCATCTAACTGTAGCTGAAAATATTGCTTTTGGTTTGCCCAAAGGTTTGTCATCAAGTGATATTCAACAAAAAGTACAAACCCATCTTTTAGCAGTGCAGTTACCAGGATATGAAAAACGATATCCTGGAGAACTTTCCGGAGGTCAGCAACAAAGGGTAGCTTTAGCACGAGCATTAGCAAGTCAACCAGAAGCTTTATTATTAGATGAAGCTTTTTCCGCATTAGATACCCACCTAAGACATCAAATTGAAACATTAGTTCTTAGCACCCTAGAAAATTATCAAGGAGTAACTTTACTAGTAACTCACAACTTAGAGGAAGCTTATCGCATTTGCCAACATCTATTAGTAGTTGATGATGGACTTATTCTTACTCATGGCCTCAAACAAGACATTTTTGAATATTCTACCAGTGTGAGAGTTGCTCAATTAACTGGTTGTAAGAACTTTTCTCAAGTCTTAATTATAGACGATCATAAAATTGAAGCTGTTGAATGGGGATGTAGTCTTGAGGTCGCCGAACCCATTCCAGAGTATTTCTCTCACGTTGGTATTCGTGCTCACCAGATTACTTTTATGGAGGAAGCAAACCAACCGAATACTTTCCCCTGTTGGTTAGCAGCAACCAGTGAAACTCAGCATCGGATGACTTTATATTTGAAATTATATCAACCTGCACTAAATTCTTTTGACTATCATTTGCAAGCAGAAGTATTCAAGGAAAAATGGTATCAAATTAAAAATAATCCTTTTCCTTGGCAGGTTTGTCTGCACCCTTTCCGTTTATTGTTACTAGAAGATACCTATCGAAATCATATGTTAACTGGTACATTGAAGTCTTCCCAGAAATTGTTCTGGTAAAACGTCAAATCAAATTCCTGAAGCATCGGCTATGAAATACTAAAGCACGAATATTTTTTCCCCGGACCAAGACAGAAAAAGCTATTGATCTAATTTTTTTGTCACTATGGGTAAACTTGTAAATTCTGATATCACAGGCAAGTTTGTACCCATGCCGAACAACGATAGGAACTAGATCAAAGTTTTTCCCATTAAGGTTTTCGTTATTTTTCTAGGGGAAAAGTTCTGGTATAAAATCAACCAAACTTTCCTTTAACACTTTCAATAATACTGGCTCGCTTAAATGAAACTTTGGGACAATTATTAATTAAATAGGAATGTAAATTAGTAGAGTTTAATAGGGAAGAAAACCACGTCCATATTTGGTTTAAGTATCATCCAAACGTTACATTAAGCAGGCTAGTTAATAACATTAAAACGTCGAGAAGCAGAAAACGAAGGAAAGAATTCGTAAAACAAATTAACAATATTTACTGGAAAGATGTTCTTGGGAAAAGTTCTTATTTTATTGCTTCTTGTGGCGAAGTAACAATTTATACTTTGAAAAAGTACATTAAGAATCAAAAAAAACCAGAATAATATTGTCAATACACAGGACATCAACCCCCATTAATTGGCCGTCGATTTATTTCAAACCAAATCAAAGATTATGGTATGAGGCTTCTCCACAATTTAGCTAAAAAATATCGTCAACAGTGTGTTTCGTAGCTTGAGCCCGTGGCCATCACATTTGCTTAAAATCCAGAGTATTTTAACCTCTGGACGCATCAAAATTGTTGTTAAGATTATTTAAGGAAAAACTGACTAAAATCAAATTGTTTTGACAAAAAACAGTAAATATGACAGAAGACAAAGAAAAATTGATAAGAATTGCCGTTGTCGGAGATATTCACAATCAATGGGAACCTGAAGATGAAATAGCCCTCAAATATCTGGGAGTTGATTTAGTACTATTTGTCGGAGACTTTGGTAATGAAGCAGTAGAAATTGTCAGGGAAATTGCTGCTCTTGACATACCTAAAGCAGCTGTTTTCGGTAATCACGACGCCTGGTATACTGCAACTTCTTGGGGTAGAGAAAAATGTCCTTATGACCTAACTCAAGAAGATAGGGTTCAAGAGCAAATAGATTTATTTGGAGAAGCCCATGTAGGTTATAGTAAATTGGACTTTCCAGATTTCAACCTGACAGTAGTGGGGACTCGCCCTTTTAGTTGGGGAGGTCCAAAATGGAAATATCAAGATTTTTATCAAAAACGGTTTGGAGTTAATAGTTTTGAGGAATCTACTGACTTAATGCTAAAAGCCATAGAAAGTGCCCTCCATGAAAATGTGATTTTTCTTGGCCATAATGGTCCAACTGGTTTAGGAAATGCTCCCGAAGATCCGGTGGGTCGTGATTGGAAACCTATCGGTGGGGATTTTGGCGATCCAGACTTTACTGATGCAATAATAGAATCCCGTAAGTTGGGTAAAAACATTCCTCTGGTTGCCTTTGGTCACATGCACCATAAATTACGCCATACTGATAAGCAGTTACGTAAGTGTGTTGATCTGGATGCTGAAGGGACTTTGTATTTGAATGCAGCAAGTGTACCACGGATTATTGATAATGAAGGCCACAAAAGACGAAATTTCTCAATTGTATCTATAGAAGCAGGTGTTGTTTCTCAAGTAGCTTTGGTTTGGGTTGGCCATGACTTGACAGTAATTTCTGAAAAAATTTTATATTACCCAGCAAAATCTGTTTTTGATCCTGCACAAGTGCTATAATAAATATTAGTCAAAATATTATGAATGTCCAAGCTTATTTGGTCAAAAATTCTATATAATTTATTTTTGGCTATCTTTAGCTTTATGGCTTTAATTTTTGGCTGATTGAGGAGAGGTGGCAGAGTGGTCGAATGCGCTCGACTTGAAATCGAGTGAGGCGAGAGTCTCCGTGGGTTCGAATCCCACCCTCTCCGTTTTTTTTATGATGTAATTTACCCCATGTTCTAGGTTTACCAAAACCGATGAATCCTGGTTTTCCATTCTTCTTCACCGTAAATTTTGATCCCTGTAGAATCTACTATCAAATGAATCCCTTCTGTTATTGGCATAACTGGTATCACTATATTTAATTTCGGGGACTCTAAGGGATATCAGTCCTATTTCATGCTCAGGTAAATCTAATCCCATCAAGTGAAAGATAGATTCTATAAATCTTTGTTTTTGTCGTCCTGGGAGTCCAAATAAACAACTCGAATGCTCTTCGAGATCTAATCTTCTTTTGATTGACCCACTCCCACTGCTTTATTACCTTATAGGGTGAGCCCATATATCAAAGTACCTCTTTGTTTTAAGGAAGTATGATACTCCGACCAGTTACTAAGACCTTACTTGGACTTTGATTTGGACTTAGACTTGGACTTAAACTTACTTATATTTACTTTTATGCCATGTACTGTCATTTTTACACTATGGGCATCCGCAGTGCAACAAAGCAAATAACCTGAGTAAATTTTCATTTAACTGTCAAGTCCCCTGAAAATTCTTATCAGTGGGATAGACTCCTTTAATTTATTTTTGACTTAAACCATACTTATCTCTCAAAGTATTTCTTGCCTGCTCTCGGTCATCAAAATGAATTTTTTCTGTACCGAGAATTTGATAATCTTCGTGACCTTTTCCAGCTATTAATACCCCATCTCCAGACTGAGCTTCCATAATAGCAGTACGAATAGCTTCAGCGCGATCGCTGATAACCAAAGGCTTAACTTCTGGGGATATTCCCTCCAATATATCCTGTAAAATTCTTTCGGGATCTTCAGTGCGAGGGTTATCAGAACTCACCACAGCTAAATCTGATAACTCAGCAGCAATTTTACCCATTTTGGGTCGCTTAGTACGATCACGATCGCCTCCACAACCAAACACACAAATCATGCGACCAGGAATAAAAGGTCGGGCTGCCTTTAACAAATTCTCTAAACTATCAGGAGTATGAGCATAATCAACAATTACACTTACATCCTGGCCCTCAGTAACCTGTACCCTTTCCATACGACCAGGTACTCCCGGAAAATCTGATAACTGAGTAACCACCATTGACAAATCTAAACCTAAATGCAACGTCGTCCCTACCGCAGCCAACATATTAGATAAATTGTACTGCCCTACCAATGGCAAACTAAAAATCATCTCCCCCTTGGGAGTATGCAGCATCCCCTTAACTCCTGTCGGCTTATATTCCAAATCTGATGCCCATAAATCTGTAGAAGTATCACTCGTGCTATAACTCCAAACCTTTTCTGACTCTAGTCTGGCAATTAACTTTTGGCCATAAGGATCATCAGCATTAACTATCGCCCGACCCTTGAGATAGTCAGAACTAAAAAGCCGTGCTTTAGCTTCAAAGTAATCATCCATATCTTTGTGATAGTCCAAATGGTCTTGCGTCAAATTTGTAAATACCGCCACCTCATAAGTACAACCCCAAACTCGTTTTTGATCTAGAGAATGGGAACTAACTTCCATGATTCCATATTTACTCCCTGCTGCTAATGCTTGTGCTAGTTGATTTTGTAATTCCACTGGGAAAGATGTGGTGTAAGCTGCCGTTTTTTGAAATCCTGGCCAACGCATATAAAGAGTACCAAATAAAGCGGTAGGTAGTTGAGCATTATTCAAGATAAATTCGACTAAATGAGTAGTAGTCGTTTTGCCATTAGTACCAGTGATGCCAACCATTTTCATTTTTTGCCCAGGGTAGTCATAGAAAGCAGCAGCAATTTCTGGGCAGGTTTGGCTCATATCCGCAACTGGAATAACACACTCATTTTTAGCTGGATGTTTTGTTGCTGCCGAGACTGAAACTATAGCTCCCACTGCGCCATTAGCGATCGCACTTTTCCAGAAATCTCCCCCATCAACACGGGTGCCTGGCATTCCTAAAAATAAATCCCCTGTTTGACAAGCATGTGAATTTGTCGCCAAACCTTTGATTTCTGTTTCTAAAGCTTGGTAATTATTAGTCAGTGAAATACTTGAAACTTTTGCTAATAATTCTCTCAATTTCATATTAGGAACTCCAATAGTTTTTGTAGTCATACCAATTCACCTTAAAGATATCACAATTTGATTTCTGTTTCTAAAGCTTGGTAATTATTAGTCAGTGAAATACTTGAAACTTTTGCTAATAATTCTCTCAATTTCATATTAGGAACTCCAATAGTTTTTGTAGTCATACCAATTCACTTTAAAGATATCACAAATAGTGTCTCACTTGAAAAGCTCAAATAATTTTCTAAAGTTACTGTCAAATCAAAGTTATAAACTTGTGAGATCTTAATGCATGACTTAAGAATTTCCAATACATGACTTCCGTTTACTGAGTGCTAACTGCTTCAAATATCTACCATTTATATCATATCTCTTTGAATACCCACCCCACCGTCTGTGGAAAAATTTTAGCCAATTGGGAACTGGGAGCAATTGATGTAAGAAAAATATTTTTATTAGAGTTGTTTCCTATGGGAAAGTTAAAAGTATTCAAAAATTTATAGGGTAAATTTTTCATGATTAAAATTCTGAAAAACACCTTTAAACCTAAACTTACTTGTTTTAAGTTTTAGCCATTTTTGGGGCTTAATTCCCAACAACTCTATTGTAGCTAATTAATCAGACTTGATATTACACTTTCTTGATATTAAACTTTTGATTTATTCAACAAATGACCCTGAATAATCATTAAGATTTTTTGTCATCCATAGCAAAAAATTACAAATATTTTTGTAACATTTGTTGCAATTTTCTCACCGGCATTCGAGGAGAGGGACGTGGTATAAGCTTTTCAGTTGTTGTATCTGTCTGAGATACACAAAGTACAGGTACTTCATATTGATAAGCTTGAAACCAGTCATCACGGGTGGTAATATCTCTAACCTCTAGCTTAAATTGACAGGGGTTTTCGGGGTCTTTCAGTATTTCTTCAAGTTTTTCTTGAAGTCCTTCACAAAGGTGACAGCCTGGTTTGCTGTATAGTATCAGGTTCATAATTTACTAAAAATTTTGAAAAATCTATTAGAGTTGTTGGGAATTAAACAAAAAAAATGGCTAAAACCCAAAACAAGTTCATGTTTAAGCATGCTTTGAAGAATTAAAATACTCAAAACCATCAAGAGTAAACTTTTGAGCATTTTTAATTTTCTCACATCAAGCAACTCTGTTATATTTATTTAATTACCAGAGTTGTTGAGAATTAACCCACAAAAAATGGCTAAAACCCAAAATCAATCTAGGTTTAAGCATGAAGATTGAGTATTAAAATAATGAAAAGCTTATAGAGTAAGCTTTTGAGGCTCTTTAATTTTCCCACACCAAACAACTCTATTATATAATCCTTATTTTAAATTCATACTTTTTCCATTTATTGAATCTTCCGATAAAATGCAGAAACTGTCTGAGTCATCATATAAAAAAATCCTTAGTTGGGAAACTCCCTAGTCACGTCCTTGTTTTTTTAACCATAAAAAAATTAGTTATCACTCCAGTTTTTTCTAGAAAAGAAGCGATCGCCATAGTCAAAAAAGACATATTGAACATCCCTCCCAATTAAAAAACCCTCAAATATACTTCTTAGCTTGCTGAGATTATGTATCCAAGGTATAGATGTAACTACTATAGCTATTTGTGCTAAAAATTTACTTATTTTTTATTCAAAGTATCAACAATATCCCCAAAGGCACTAGTTGTAGTATAAACATCTCAAATAATTACCAAAAACAAACCTTATGTAGCTATACCGCCTAAGTTTTGGGTATTTACTCTTCCTGAATATATCTTTGCAATTATCTATTAGATTTTCCATTTTTTCTAAGACTCCTTCACCTGTTTATCTTTGAAATAGTAATCAAGTTCAGTACTCAAGCATCTTATATAATAGACCTACCAACAATTTTTCAAATCCTACATAGTAATAGTAAATAGGTATGAACAACAAGAGCAAGGGTAAAATATATTCCCATTGACCCCACCCAAAGATTCAAATAACTACAGATTTTTCAAATCTAGTTAGAAACCGTTACTCTTAAATTTCTTTACTTTAATTATATTTGCTTTTGGCGGAGCATTCCCTCAACGAAGAGCTGGGAGCCACTTAAATTTAGAAGTAATTAACTTATTATTTTCGTTTTCTCTAAGACCTTATTTTTAATATTTAACTTAATTTCATAATACAGCAGTAGTTTAGCAATTCAAACTAGCTTGGTCAAGAATATTAGGTTTAGCTTAAAAATACCGAATTAAAATCCAACTTTGGCTAAATTATCACTAATTTTATCATTCTACTCAAATTACCAAAAATGATATTTTGACCAAAAAAAACAAGGTCTCAAGCCTACTTTTTAAGATTCGGAAAAAAAATAAACTTCAGTATTTTAATCTTAATACTGAACACTGCATTATACTTAGTAATTAATAACTAAAACTACTTTAAATAGATAATATAAAGATTGTAACACAAAATCTTATCTATGGCAAAGGTTGTAATTTTTTTAAATACCCTCTTACTAAAATTGATTTGGTATAATGCATTCATAAATGTCTTAATTTAAAAGACTTAGTTCCTCACAAACTTTTCCATTATTAAAAGAGGTTTAATAATATATGAAGTTGAATTTATGGCCAAATCATCCTTTTTTCAGATATTCGCTCTTTTTTTACTTACTCTTATCTATCAGTACAATCACTGTTAGTTGTACTTCAATTTTACCTCCGCTATTACCTGAACCAGACCCACAGAATCCCACTAATCTCTATTCTAGCGAGCCTTTACAGGTAGCAGTGCTGCCTTGGCAAAGTCCCGAAGGGCAGCAAGAAAAATTACAACCTTTAGCTGAACATCTAGAAACTCTTCTCAAACGCCCAGTTAATTTCCAAATCACGAAAAATTACGCAGAAGCAGTGGATTTGATTGTTAAAGAAGAGGTAGATATGGCATATTTGGCAGCTCTTACCTATATCAAAGCTAAAGAACGTAATCCCAATATTAGACCCTTAGTTATGCCCATAAACAGAATTAGTGGCCGACCTTGGTATACTAGTGTAATTATTGCTAATACTACCAAAAATATTAAAACTCTGGAAGATTTAAAAGGTAAACGTTTTGCTTTTGTTAGTCCATCTTCTACTTCTGGTTTCCTCATACCCATGAATGGTTTGGAAACTGCAGGTATAAATCCTACAAGAGACTTTTCTAAAATTCGTTACTCTGGCAGTCACGATAAAGCAACACAAGATTTAGTAGATGGTGTTGTAGATGCAGTCACTAACGATAAAGCCTCTTTCCTGCGGAGTCAAAAATCAGGAAAACTAGATGCTAATTACAAAATTATCTGGGAGTCAAACCCTATACCTGCACCTCCCATAGTTATCAATGCGAAGAAGTTTACACCCCAAATGATCGTTCAATTGCAAGAAATCTTGATCGATGCTCCCATAGGTGTTGTAGATGTAAGTGGTACTGAATCTAATGGTTATACTTTGGGTCAGGACGCAGACTTTGAGGAGATACGACAAATCTATACCCGTCTCAAGTATACAAAAGTGGCGGAAAAATGAAGATTCTAACTAAATTTATCCTTTCGACATCAATTTCTTTGGGATTAGTAACTTCTTTACTCGGAGTTAGTAGACTTTTGATTGGAAGGACAGAAAAATCCATAGAGAAAGCCCGCAATCATACTAATCAAGCAGTTTATATAACTCATGCACTTATGCTTTCTCTAGAAACACAAACTTCCTTCCTGAAAGACTATCTTTTGTTTAATCGTGGTGTTTTTTATCTGAATAGCTATCAGCAAGAGAAATTAAAGTTTTTGGCTAGTTTGGAAAAGATAAAAGAGCTAATACCAGAATCTCAAAAAACCGAAGTGGTAGGCCGCCGTTATCAACTTCTTGTACGCCTAGCTAATGAGATTATAAACAATCAAGATTATTCTACTTCTAGTATCAAGCAAGATATCAAAGCGATCAAGTCATTTGGGGGTGATATTCGGCTGTTTCTCAGCTTCTTGTTGGAGGAAGTCAGGGTAAAAAATGACCAGAGCCAACAATTTGCGATCCAATTTAAGCAAAATGCAGCTATTTTAACCTACTGTTTAATTTTGGTAGTTTTACTGATTTTTATTGGTGAGTTTTACCTAACATTGTTACCAGTAATTCGTTCAATTCAAACCCTGAAAACTGCCGCCACCAAATTAGATATCGGTACTTTAAATTATCATTTGGATATTCAGACTGGTGATGAAATCCAGCAAATAGCTCAACAATTTAACCAAATGGCAGTTAAATTAGCTAATTCTTACTATTCTTTAGATTTTTTAGAACAGAAGCGACAAGTTGCAGATGCAGCCAATAAGGCAAAAAGTGAATTTTTAGCTAATATGAGCCATGAACTCCGTACCCCTCTCAACGGGATTCTGGGTTACACTGAAATCCTGAGTCGTTCGGAAGCCTGGGGAGAAAAAGAAAAAAAAGGGATTGATATCATTCATCAATGTGGTTCTCACCTACTCACTCTGATTAATGATATCCTGGATATCTCTAAAATTGAAGCCCGTAAACTAGAATTGCAACCCCAAGCGATTCATCTACCATCTTTTCTTCAAGGAATTGGGGAAATTATTTGTATTCGGACAGAAAAAAAAGGCGTTGATTTTGTTTACCTACCAGATGCGAATTTACCCGAAGGCATTGTAACCGATCCTAAAAGATTGCGTCAGGTATTGATTAATTTACTAGGAAATGCTGCTAAGTTTACTGAAAAGGGTCAAGTGACATTTAAGGTAAGAATTATTGATTCTATGGCAGAACAAAAAAAAGATAAAGCTCAAATACCTCAAGATAATGTCAGACTCAGTTTTCAGATTAAAGATACAGGTATTGGCATAAGTCCAGATTCTTTAGAAAAAATTTTCCAACCCTTTGAACAGGTTGGTGAGGGTAAACGACACTCTGAAGGGACTGGATTAGGACTTACTATTACTGATAATATTCTCAGTCTTATGGGTAGCAATATTCAAGTGAAAAGTGAGTTAGGAGTCGGCAGTACTTTTACTTTTGAGATTGATTTTCCCTTAGCACTAGAGTGGCAAGATCAGGTTATCACTGACACTAAAAAGCAATTAATTGGTTATGAAGGGGATTTACAAACTTTGTTAGTTGTCGATAATAAGTGGGAAAACCGCTCGGTAATTGTTAACTTACTCGAACCGCTCAAATTTAATGTTATTGAAGCAGAAAACGGGGAAGATGGTTTGAATAAGGCTAATAAATTTCGACCTAACTTAATTATTACTGATTTGATGATGCCAGTAATGGATGGATATGAGTTTATGAAGCACATTAGAACATCGGAAATACTTAAGCCAATTCCGGTAATTGTCTCTTCTGCATCAGTTATATCAACAGTTAGACAGAAGAGTTTGGATGCTGGTGGGGATGGTTTTCTAGAAAAACCTGTTGGATCAGATGAATTATTTAAGCTACTACAAGAACACTTACAGATTACTTGGAAATATGAATCTATTCTTACTCCTGGTTCTAGTGATTTGCAACATCAACAAAATAGCAGGAAGCAAAAAACTACTGCTGTAGATGTATTACCCCCACTAGTAGTTCTAGAAGACTTATTTCAACTTGCTCAACAAGGTAGATTGAAAAAGTTAGTAGCAGTAGCTCAAGAGTTAGAAAAAGAGAACCAAGAATATGGGGCTTTTGTCGATCATATTGTTCAGCAAGCTAAAGATTTTGAAATTAAAAAAATTACAATCTTTATTCAAGAATCTTTAGAAAAATCAAATAATTAAGGGCTCAACTGGATGCAACTTTTCCTAACAAGTGGAAATTGAGGCAGTTATGAAATGAACCTTTTCAGCTTTATACTGAGAAACAGTTATATTTTTTGATCAAGTTATACATCATATAATAATAATATTTAAACTGATAAATTATGGACCATTCAGATTTAATTTTAGTAGTAGATGATACTCCTGCAAACTTAGCAGTTCTTTCAGAAGCTTTAAGTGATGCTGACTTTGAAGTGGCTATCGCCACAGATGGTGAATTAGCTATTACTCAAGCAAAATTAAGTTTACCCAGCTTGATTCTTCTTGATGTAATGATGCCTGGTATTGATGGTTTTGAAACTTGTCGCCGTTTCAAAGCTTGTAACATCACTAAAAATATACCCATAATTTTTATGACTGCTCTTAGTGATTGTATTGATAAAGTTAAGGGACTTAGTTTAGGAGCAGTTGATTATGTGACTAAGCCATTTCAAGAAGCAGAATTAATTGCCCGTGTGAAAACACAGTTAAAGTTGTACCACCTTACTGAAAACTTAGAACAGAAAGTAGCCGAACGTACAGTAGAACTAGAGCAAGCTTTAGAGCAGGTGAAGGAGTCACAATCACAGTTAATCCAATCAGAAAAAATGGCAGCTCTAGGACGCTTAGTTGCAGGAGTTGCCCATGAAATTAATAACCCTCTTAACTTTATTTATGCTAATCTCAATTATATGGAGGAATATACTACAATATTCTTGGATTTTCTAAAGCTCTATGAAAAAAACTACCCAAATCCTATTGATGAAATTAAAACGCAAGCTGAAGATATAAACTTAGAGTTTATCCGCTCAGATGTACTTCAAACCCTCGCGTCTATGAAAATAGGTGCTGAACGTATCCGAGAAATAGTATTGTCGCTGCGAAATTTTTCTCGTACAGATAAAGCTGAATTCAAACCCGTTGATATTCATGAGGGTATTGAGAGCACCCTAAGGATTTTACAACATCGCTTTAAGGTTCAACCTCAAGGGATAGAGATTCAAATAATCCGAGAATATGAGAAACTACCTCTTGTAGAATGCTCCTATGGCCAAATTAACCAAGTATTTATGAATATTCTGGTAAATGCCATTGATAGCTTAGAAGAAGCCAATACCAACCTTGCATACGAACAAACCCAGGATAGACCTAGTTCTAATCAAATCATAATTAGTACATCTGTAATTGACCCAGAATTAGTACAAATAACTATCACAGATAATGGTTGTGGTATCCCAGAAAATATTAAAAAGTATATTTTTGATCCATTCTTTACAACAAAACCTATAGGTAAAGGGACAGGTATGGGTTTGTCTATCAGCTATCAAATCATTACAGAAAAACATCAGGGTCAACTCAAATGTTTTTCAAAAGCTGGACAGGGAACAAAATTTCTCATTCAAATCCCAATCCATCAGCCTACGATCCTAAAGCACAAGAAAGGGTGAATATTTATTATTTATATTGTGTATAATTTATATTATCTAAAAAATTTAGTTACGATTGGCAGAAGCCCTTCTATCTTCTCGTCTCTGCCTTTATAACAATAAGAGGGTGAATATTTATTATTTATATTGTGTATAATTTATATTATCTAAAAAATTTAGTTACGATTGGCAGAAGCCCTTCTATCTTCTCGTCTCTGCCTTTATAACAATAAGAGAAAGACATTATCTTATATCTAGATCATGCAATGATTATCAGTCAGTTCATCAACCATTAAAAATCAACACCTAAGCTTTACTCCCTGAGTGACTTCTTTACTATCTAAGATTATCTATGGAGATCTACTAAGCTATTAACTTTAGTTGGATTGCTCCCTTTTTACCACTTAAAGAAGTTTCAGTTTTAGATATAGGTGTTGATTTTTAGTATTTAACGATAATGATACAAGTTTTATCTGACTTAACAGAGTTATAGCCTCCTGAGTTGCTTAAATTATTTCCTCTATATTACTACATAAAAATGGAGTAAAACTCAAACACAAACCTAAGAAATTTTTACTCCCAGATTATTAAATCTTGAGAAAATATTAGCCCCTGACAAAGGAGTAGCTGTTGATGTCTGAACAGAGAGATGATCAATTGATTAAACAGTTTTGTTTGTTACCTCCTTTAAGTTATCGCTTGAACTCTTGTACATCTTTTAAAGAAGTCTATTTACTTCTTCATATTTATAATCTATCACTATTAATCAATTATGCAAATTAATGTTATTAAACTTTACTTAGTAACTATTTATCCCTGTTGATATTGTAAATATAGGTTAAATTTTAGTTCGATTTACCATATAAGAAAAAGTTGACTGAAAGTAAATATTGGTAATAATTTAGTATTTAGGAAAATTAAAATCAATAACATTAATAATTGACAAACTCAACAATTGTCATTATCTATGAAAGAAGCTATAAGCTGATGACCTACTATTTATTGGACAATCCTTAATGTGGCCATAAAACTAGAGGTGTCAAAAGTGACTGATTCTTGACTAATATATGTAATTGGACAGTTTTTAAGGGCATCAACTGCAAAACCAAAATCATAATATTAGAGACTAAGCAAGTAACGGAGCAATTAGTTTAGACTTTTTGCTTTTAGCTCTCTCAATGAGATAAAATTTTGGGATTGTACTAATACATAAATAAAATTCAAGTAACTATCTCAAATCTCAAAAAGTAAATATAACAATAACTCAATAAACTAGCCCATAACAAGAATGTTAAAAACATCAATTCCATCTCAAGGAATTCAACAAAATCCCTTAGTATGCCAACTGGCAAATTCTATAGAGGCAGTTTGGCAGCGATACCTTAACCTAGAACCATATTATCTACCTGCAGATCTAGGTTATGTAGAAGGACGTTTGGAAGGAGAAAAACTCATAATTCAAAACAAATGCTATCAAACTGCTCAGTTCCGCAAGCTACATCTAGAACTAGCAACCATAGGCCCGAAGCTGGATATCTTGCACTGTGTCATGTTTCCCAGAATAAGTTATCCTTTGCCTATATTTGGTACAGATTTAGTAGGGGCAAGAGGCCAAATAAGTGCAGCAGTGGTTGATATATCACCTCAAAGTCAAGATAGAAAACTACCAGAAGTCTATAATTATCAACTCCAAGCTTTACCAATAAAAGAATTTGCTCATCCTCGGCAACTACCACAATGGGGAGAAATATTTTCAGAGTTTTGTCTATTTATACGACCAACTGGTTTAGAGGAAGAACAAAAATTTATATCAATAGTAGAATCTTACCTAGAAATACATTGCCAACAAGCGATCGCCCAAAAACCTGTTTCTCCAGAACAACAGCTTGAAATTCTCAAGGCTCAACACCATTATTGCACTCAACAGAGACAAAATGATAAAACCCGCCGAGTCTTGGAAAAAGCTTTTGGGCCTGAATGGACAGATTATTATTTAACAACTGTATTATTTGATAGTCCTAATTAATGATTAGAGAACAATTATGGGAGTAAGGTTCATTGGCTAAAGATATCTACACATCTTAATATCTAGAGCTGGAAAACATTAGAGTTGTTGGGTGTGGGAAAATTAAAAATGCTCAAAAGCTTACTAAATAATATTTTCATAATTTTAATGCTCAAAAGTACCCTAAATGCTGGACTTTTTTTTGTTTTAGCCATTTTTGGGGCTTAATTCCCATACTCTATTACTGAACCTTACCTGGAGTCTGTTGAATAAATCTATAAAGATTTTTATGTACTGGGTTTAAATCTGGAGGTAGTGTTAGAAAATGACTAAATCAATATTGAACACCAGGGAAAACTGTTTTTAATGTTATGAGGAGAAAAACTAAAAAAATGAACAGTAAAACTATTACTCTCCAAAAATAAAGCTTACCTTTCCCCTAAAGATTGTTCTAGCAGGGATCTCTACTTAGCCTGAGTTGTTGGGTGTGGAAAAATTGAAAATGCTCAAAAGTTTGCTCTTGATGGTTTTGAGTATTTTAATTCTTCAAAGCACGCTTAAACTAGATAAGTTTAGGGTTCAAGGGATTTTTTTTTGCTTAAATTTTAACAACTCTATTATAATTCTACCTAAAGTCATAAATAAATTATAGCATTATTTTCAGAAATTAGTATAACTTAATAGGGAAGGTAAAACTCCAAAATTCTTGTTTGTAAAAAGGATGACCAAGGTATAACCTGTAAAGTCGTAAATTTCAGGATAATTGGTAAAGTTATAACAGGGATGTCTACAATTAGTGAAAGGTTAGCAAATGAAATTTTTTTCTGTACATTCGCAGCATGGACTATATTTGAGAATAGTGAGAATGTTCTAACCGTCCTGGCGACTTCTACGTATTTGTTTTTAGGTTCCCGTTATAATCTATGAATACTATGGAAGAGAACTAACTCAGGTATAGACAAGGTATTTAATTTAATTAAGTGGGCTTAATGTTTCGGGCTTGGAACATGAAACGTGCAGTTGTGCAGAACACAAACTAAGAATCCTCGTTTCAGGAAAATCTCCGGGTCTAATAGAGAAGATGAAAGGGAATAAAACAATATTAACTGAAAATAGCTCCCCCCTGGGAATTTGGGCTAAGGAAGCTTTAGGACTTCCAGAAGTACAAGTACAGGTAAGATTGCGAGGTAATCATCTACATATTCTCTGTGAAGCAGAAAAATGTCCTGAAATGAGCTTTGCAC
This sequence comes from Trichodesmium erythraeum GBRTRLIN201, assembly GCA_018457135.1. GTDB lineage: Bacteria > Cyanobacteriota > Cyanobacteriia > Cyanobacteriales > Microcoleaceae > Trichodesmium > Trichodesmium erythraeum. The sequence continues at coordinate 211,184 of JAGGDU010000046.1, forward strand.
TTGCCCAGTTTTCTCAGGCACTGAGTCAGATCAATATAGAATCTTTATTACCTCCTAATCAACCTCGGATTTACCAGACGTTTCTGTGTGGTCGTACTTTGGGACGTAGGCGACCTGACTGGACAGTAAAACTTGATAGTAATAAGGTAAGGGCTCAAAGTGGGAGACTAAATTCTCCTATCTTATCTAATGATTCAGAAACTAATTTCGATCCAACATCTACTTCTACTGCTTCTACTCCTCAAGAATACTCACAAAATTATCATGGCACTGAAGGTTTACCTGAAGAAAAATTCACAAAAATTGGTGTTGGACAATCTTCTGAACTGGATATCCATCGCGATGTTGCCTCTGAATTGCTGTTAGCTCCTGATCAGGATTTTGTCGGGTCTAATGACACATTAGATAATCTCAACTTTTTATCTCCAAAATTCGACTCAGAGACTTTTTCTAGTACTGAACCAGAAAAGTCTAAGTTAAAAACGCAGCTAGATAAACTCAAGGAATCAGATATTAATCTGATTAATTCTTCTTTAACAGTTTCTTCTAAAAGGTTAGCTAAGTATGGTCACCCAGATGCAATTGCTAGTTATCTGAGTGAAATTTTAGGTGAGTTAGGGGTCTGTGTAAATGTTAGTGTTAGAGAAAAACAATTTAAGGAAAAATTAACAGAAACAAGTTCACAATTAGAGGATGTTACTAAAAATTTTAAGTTAAAAACTCAAAAAATCTTATGGGTATCTTGTGAAGCAACTTATAGTCCCGATCCATCTCTGTTAGCTGAACCAATTACTCAAAAACTAAGAGACCTCAAACTTAAAGATTTCCATGAAGCTTTAATTTCTCTACTTGTTCGAGGTGAAACGGCTCCTGACTGGATGTTGCGAGTGGATCTAACTCCACCCGATCTGATGCTACAAGAATGGGCGAGTTGGGGGGATGTAACTGCAATTGAACGTTTGCTTAAACAAAAGCTGGCTACCCTGGGAGTTGATATTCGAGGGATCCTCAAAGAATCAACTTTACATTTATTTTGTACTAGTACTAATAATTCCAGCCAAGAGTATCCAGATCAACAGAAAACAAAAGCAGCGATCGCTTCTATATTAGCTACAATTATACCAAGAGGTATTCAAGCTGCTACCATATACGGTTGTACGGTTAATGAAAGTAACTACAAAAGGAAAGAATTTCCTCGCTGGATAGACTGGTTGAATTTACCGGCATCAGAAAATCAAGATCTATCTGCTAGTGCTGAGGTTTTGGCAAGTCAAGGAAACTATGAAGCAATTAGTTTTTTGTTAAATAGATTAGTTAATTCTAACCTTGATCAAAGACTTAAAACAGGTGGTATCCGGGTATTAATATTATCGAAGCAAGAATTATTGCATGTTATGAGCGAAGCTCCTACAAGTCCATCTCAATCTCAAGTAGGACCATGCATTGCTAATTTTTTGCGTCAACTTCAAATTCCTGGAGTTAGTGGGGTAAGGGTTTACGGTCGTCGTGCTGGTCAAAAATTACCTTTATGGCGCTACGGTATTAATTTTACTACGAAAAATCGACGATATTCTGAAAAACCTCCAGAGTTTGCTGCAACTGCCGAAATGGATTTTTTGTTGGGTAAAAGAGCAGATCGTGCTTTCCTCAAGTTAGCACCAAAAATGACTGAAAAAAGTGACTCAAGTCTTTTATATTTTCATGGGTACACATTATTTAAAGGACGTCTGTTGACAGGTATTCAGCAGTTACTTATTGGCTCGCGTTTATTTATTCCTAATGAAGAAGATTTGACAAAAATAAGTAATTCATTAACATACAATAGTCGCAGTTATGGTAAATGGTTTGCTGCTATTTCTTATGCTGCTTTGGGAATTTTATTGACGGTTCAAACTGATTTAAAAGTAGATGAAATATTAAAGAAAGTTCCAGATGTTTCTCTGTATGGAAATATTTGTCAAGGTCGAAATTGCCAAACTCAATCAGAAGAAATTGTAGATGAAAATCAAGCTTCAGGATTAATGAATTATCCTAGTTTTAATAGTCCGCAATTAGATGAACAGTTGCTTCGTTATCAACAATATTTAGAAGCAGAAAAAAAAATACCAGATATTTTAATAGTTGGTAGTTCTAGAGCTTTGAGAGGGGTCGATCCCACGGTGCTTGCTGAAAGTTTGGCAGCTTTAGGATATCCAAATTTCAGAATTTATAATTTTGGGGTAAATGGTGCAACTGCTCAAGTAGTAGATTTGATTGTACGTCAGGTTTTACCACCAGAACAATTGCCAAAATTAATTATTTTTGCTGATGGAGTTCGGGCTCTAAATAGTGGTAGAGTTGATAGAACTTTTGATATTATTGCTGGTTCTGAAGGTTATGATCAAGTAGATGCTGGTTCGTTTATTATTGGGAATAATAGATCAGACTCATCAGTTAATTATGATTTAAATAAATATAAGCAAATATTGAAAAAATTAGAGTCAAAAGTTAAGAAAATATCAGTGACTTATCAGCAGCGCGATCGCCTAAAAAGATTGATAGTATCAATTATTAAGAATCCGACAAATTTTGATTTTTTGTCTGGGGAAGGTAACCAGGATTTAGTAAAAGATCATAACCTAGAGTTAGAGCAATTTCAAGCAAATGGTTTTCTGCCAATTTCTATTAAATTTAAACCTGAAAGTTACTATCAAAATTATACTAAAGTTTCTGGTGATTACGATGCTGATTATGCTGAGTTTCAATTACGAGGAAAACAAACCACTGCACTCAAAAAATTACTACAATATACTCAGTCAATAGGGGTTAATTTTGTATTTGTAAATATGCCTTTAACTATAGTATATTTGGATGAAGTACGAACTGTTTATGAACAAGAATTTCAGGAATATATGCAACAGTTATCTGGGGAATATACTAATTTTATATTTCGAGATTTAGGCAGTGCATGGCCAGAAACTTATGACAACTTTTCTGACCCTAGTCATCTAAATCTTTACGGAGCGATCGCTGTTTCTCAAACATTAGCTGATGATCATATTATTCCTTGGCGAAAGCGTTAAATTTATGCTATGATAGATATAGATTCACAATTATTGTGCATCAAAAATAAAGGTTAAAAAACTAGCTATAACTATAGCTTAAATCGAAACCTAGGAAATAGATAAGTTGTTAAAAACTTTAATAACATATTATCAACTTAAAAAAACCATAAAATCCTAACTCTACAAAACTTGAACTGTTATTAGTATTTGTGAGAATAGGTAATTTAAATTGTTAAAATCTAAAAAAATATAGACAATTACCCCGTATCCGAATATTTAGGTCAATGTGATTACAAAATGGGTATATATTTATTGCTAACCTGAAAATTAAAATAAAAATCTCAGGAGTTTGATATGCTTAATTCCATCCAACAATTTATTCAACAGCTGCCTGAAGTATTAAAATCATTATTTATGGTAGCTTTTCCAGTATTTAACCCTCATCATAAGTTGTATTTTGTCTATACAATAGTATTTATTGTATTTATTTTGGGGGTTTATTATGTCCGTGAGTCAAAATCAAATGGTTTTGGCTTGAGAAAAGCATTAGCATATTGCTTTCCCAAATCTCTATATACTAAACAATCAGCAATTTTAGACTATCAGTGCTACCTGATTAACGGTGTATTGGCAATAATTGTTAGCCTGACTGGTTTTTTTACCCTATCACAAATTACTTCCGATTTCGTAAATCAGTTTTTATGTGGGTTATTTGGAAAGACTGAAATCCAAGTAGAAATGACTCTTGCTCTCAAAATTGTTTATACAACTTTTGCAGTTTTAGTAATAGATTTTGGTGTTTTTTTGGCTCATTATCTTCTACACAAAATTCCAGTACTTTGGGAGTTCCATAAAGCTCATCATTTAGCAGAGGGATTGAATCCTATTACAGGCTTTAGATATCATCCAATTGATATAGGATTAAAGCAAACCATGAAAATATTTTTTCTGGGAATTTATATGGGAATATTCGGTTACTTTGTTAACCAAGAAGTCAAAGCTATTACAATTGCTGGTTTACTGATATCAAGCTTTTTGTTTAGGTTTATTATTCATCTACGACACTCTCATATTTGGGTTTCTTTTGGTTGGCACTTAAGTCATATCTTCCAGAGCCCAGCTATGCACCATATTCATCATAGCGAAAAAGTAGAATATTATGACAAAAACTTTGGCTTAATATTCTCATTTTGGGACTATATGTTTGGTACAATTCACGTTCCTAAAGTCCGCGAAGAGTTAACTGTAGGACTTGGAGAAAGTGATTACCAGAATATTTGGCAACTCTATTATGTACCTTTTTTACAAGCCTATAAACTGGTGTCAAAATCCCTAGGTAAAGTAGCTAGTGCGAAGGCTAATTAAGGAAAGATGATGAGAAATAAAAGATAAGTTATTATTATAATTAATTAAGGGGAGATGGTATAACACAAAAACTATCAAAACCATCTTCCTGAAATAACCAGTTATGAAGAGCGTATCCCTGATGATGGGAATCATTCTGGCAAGATTTTATCTATCATTATTTTTGTTGCTTCATTGATATTTTTGTTGCTTCATTGATAGGTTGTCGCCTAAGATTTTCTACAAATTTTCGCCCATAATGAGGATCAGAGAAAGGAGGTTGACTATACTTTGGGCATGTCCATATTTAATAATTTTGGTCAACTTTCACTTAGGAAAATTCATCTTGACAAACCTAACTTTATTACTTTATTTTGATAAAAAACTATTACGCGATCAGGACTACTTTTTCCAGAGAATCTAGGGTTTGATTAAAAGTTAAATACAATGATATGATTGTTGTCCTAAATTGTTTAAGATATAGGTAAGGTGAAAAAACTTTATCTTGAGTTTCAATAGAAAGTCTCATTTATTTGTTCCCCTAAATAAGCCGAGATTCCTAGAAAAAGTAGGTCAAAATGAAGTTTCAGCATCTGGTTTTTCTGGGACTTAGAATACAGCATTCCAAATGCTCAAAAGCAAGTTTCAAGAGATAGTATTGCCAAGATAACTCCCAGGCCCAGAATTGTTGAGTATAATATTAGGATGAATGTTAGCGATCCTCAGAAATTAGAAAAGGATATCAAAGCGATCGCTGAGTTTCACAAATTTTTTTTTATTGATTATTTATTCATTTCAAAAGTTTTTTGAAATAGTTAAAAATATGATTAAAAAGGGTTGGTAATTACAAATAAAAATTAATAAAAGTGAATTTATTAGGCTTTTATCAAAACCATGTTAAGCAAAAATTTAGTCTATCCCAAATAGTAACATTACAAATATTATTATACGTGATTCTCAGTACATAAAACTGTACAAATATTAAAATTAAGCAGTTATTTTCTCCTACCAATAAAATTATAAGGTAAGGAAAAAAAGGTACAAATATTTTGTGCTTGTAAATGACTTTAGCATAGCTTTATTCTGGTTTCCTGTAGTTAAAAATATGAGTAAAATTTATTCCAATTCACTTCAGATATAGTATTAATTTGAGACCGTATTTACTGTTAATATCTTAATCTTTTAATGATTACTGTAGCTTCCAAAAAGATGGCTTTACCTATAGTAATTTAATAGAAAAAAAATAGTAATTTTTCCTGTGTTAAAATAATTGAAAGCATATTAAATAATTCTAACCATAGATAGAGAATTCCGTAGTATTTTCTTATCCCATTAGTTGAAAAAATATTAAAAACAAGATATATGTTTTGTTTTGAGATAAAAAAAATAAACTATCATTAGGATAAAATTTGAGATAAAAAAATAAACTATGATTAGGATAAAATATGAGCCACTATCAGAGTTAAAAGTCAATATCGGTGAAGCTAAATTATTATTCAATTAAAAGATTACCAATATGTAATAGGGAATATATAATTTACTCAATTATAAAAAACAGAAATATTGTCAAAAATATGTTGCAAAAAAAAATGGTATATTTTGACGAATTTATTATCCGTAGTCAAAGTTAAAAAAAATCTACAACCAGAGAATGGGAATAGAAGCAATGTTTAAAGATTATAAAAGCGTTGGTTATAATCTAGAAGGAGCTAATATAATTAAACGAGACTGGATAATTTAATTTTATTAATAGCTATTTCAGGCAGAATTAGTTATTTTTTATACTAAAAAATAAAAAAAAGAGGTTCAAAATATATATCAATAACTAATACAGAAAGACATAAATGAAATAAAAAAATAGTAGCTTTTTTGTAGGATTATCTTGTACTTATTGAGAAATAAATAATAATTTTTTTTTGATTAGTAGAAAATTTAATGAGGCTTAATCCTCATAGATTTATATATTATTGCAGGGGAATAAAAGCGATAAATACAGTGGTTAATTAGACCATAATTTTTGATTAAAGATAAATTTAAAAGTTAGTTTTTTTCATAATATTATTCTCTTAACTAGAATAATGATTCACCTTGACTAGGAGATTGTATTGGGTTCGCTCTTTGAACACACTACACTTCAAAATTTCTCAATAAGGGTTTCTTTTTGTTGAAATATTTTTCAGTCCCTGAAGGCTAAAACATTCTATATATGGTTTTTTAGCTAGCTTGTTACCCCGTGAATTTTTTTTACAGATACCCTCTAAGGCTTTAATATCAATTATTATGAATTAATACTATTTTTTTGTAAATTTTAAATTATTAATCAAACAAATAATTAGTTAATTTTTTTGATTATTAGCTAAACTTTTTTTCATGGATTACTAGGAAATTAAATCATTCAATAACATGATAATTGTGAGGATATATTTATGTAAAATCAGAAAAAAAAATATCTTTTAATTAACCACATTTTTTTTATAGGATGCCTCTGATAATCATAAACCAAAACAAGGGAAAAAGCAGAAAAAATAATATTAAAAATGTTAGTTTGGAAATAAGAGTAATTTCATCTTTAATATACAAATAAAAATAAGCTGCTAATTATTCTATTTTAACATTTTTTTACAGCCAAGATGTGGCATTTATGTAGGTAAAGCTATATAGCTACAAAACTTGTTTCATTACAGCTTGATTGTCATGATGAACGAACTAATTACTACTATTTATTGACTCTTTTAGAATCAATTTAAATAGAAAAAATTGATATTTCTGGTATAATTGAATTATGGCTATTATCAATTTAATAACTGATAAGGTGATAACTAAAATAACTTTTGGTTTTGAGGTGCAAATCAGCTTGTGAAGTAATCAGTACATCCTGTAATAAGGAAGCTTGAAAGACTCGAATATTTTTTTCATTTCCTATCCGAGGGGAGTATTGATATCATATCTCTGTCTTTGAACATGAAAAAAAATTAGGCAATTGAGAATATCGGATCAATTAAAGTGAGAAAAGTATTTTTATTATGGCTAATTAATGAGAGTTAACATGAAATTTTATTTTTGGTAAAATCAATAATAAACAATTACAATAATTATAGAAAACTCTGAATATACTAATAACTATGACACCAGCAGTTTTAATAGAAAATCTTCAAAAAAGTTATGGTTCATCCGTAGCAGTTAAAGACGTTTCCTTTAAGATAGAATCTGGAGAAATATTTGGTTTACTTGGCCCCAATGGTGCTGGCAAAACAACTACTCTACGCGCTCTATGTACACTAATTACACCAGATGCTGGACGCTTAGAAGTATCAGGTATTTCGGTGGTTGACCAACCAAGAATAGCCAGACAACGCCTTGGGTATGTTGCCCAAGAAGTAGCATTAGACAAAGTATTAACAGGTCGAGAACTACTGGAACTTCAAGGAGCAATATATCATATCCCTAGCAAACTGGCCAAAGAAAGAATCGACAAAGTGATTAGTCTTCTTGAGATAAAAGACTGGGCAGATAAAAAAACTGGTACTTACTCTGGTGGTATCCGTAAACGTCTTGACCTAGCAGCAGGTTTGTTACATCAACCAGATGTCTTAGTTTTAGATGAACCTACAGTCGGTTTAGATATTGACAGTAGGGTAGCCGTATGGGATTTTTTGCGTCAGTTACGCGACTCAGGCACAACAGTTTTGATCACTAGTCACTATCTTGAAGAAGTGGATGCTTTAGCAGACCGGGTAGCTATTATTGATAAAGGGGTGGTTATTGCAACTGGTACTCCTTCGGAACTTAAAGATCGAGTAGGAGGCGATCGCATCACTTTGCGCATTAGAGAATTTTCTCCTGCTGAAGAAGCAGAAAGAGCTAAAACATTACTGGCTCCCCTGCCAATAGTTCAAGAAGTTATTATCAATGCTGCTCAGGGCAATTCTTTAAACCTAGTTGTTACACCCCAGAGCGATGCTTTAATCAAAATTCAACGATCATTACAAGAAGCTGGTTTACCTATTTTTGGTATTGCTCAAGCACGACCAAGTCTAGATGACGTTTATTTAGCAGCAACAGGAAAAACCTTAATGGATGCAGAATTAGCTGCTTCTAATAGTCGAGACTTAAAAGCAGAGAAAAAACAGAGCATGCGCTAGTCAAAAGTAAACAGTCAAAACTTAAAAGTCAAAACTTAGAAAAAAATTTAGGAGTCAACAATTCAGCAAGTATTTATAATTAATATTTCACTGAGAATTTGACTCCTGATTAACCTAAAAGTCAAAACTTAAAAGTCAAAAGTCAGAAAAAAATTTAGGAGTCAACAACTCAGTAAATATTTATACTTAATCCTTTTTATAATTGTAAAGGATTTCAATTTGATTAATGTCCTAACACCTAAAAATTCTATGAATATATATCAGATCCTAAAACAAAGCCAACGTTTAAGAATTAGTGATGGCCAGACTGTTCCTATTCTCAGTGGTTGTGAAAATGTTAATCGTCTGTTAGTTTTAATCTGGTCACAATTGGGCGATTTTGATAATCTCGAATATGCTTGGTGGTTACAACGAGAATCAGCAAAATTGCAAGAATTGGGGATAACACTACGGGCGATCGGTATTGGTAATTACGCTTCTGGTGAGAGATTTTGTAAATATACCAAATTTCCCACTGAATCATTATTTGTCGATCCAGATGCCAAATTACATCAAGAATTAGAATTATATCAGGGATTAACCTGGAAATTTCCCTTATTAAATAAAGGTCAAAGTGCTTTCCTCAATTTAATGATCATGTGTGCAGGCATTGGTAGTCCAGGCACTTTAAGAGAAGTACTGAGAGGTTATCTAGGGGATAAAAAAGCACCTCAACTAATTGATGCTCATGAAGTAATTCATGCTAAACCTTTACCACCCCTAAAGGGTTCATTTTTTAACCTTGCAGGTGGAAAAGGTTGTCAACGTCCTTTTGAACTAGCAACACTCAGGTTAAGAAACATGACCGAAGTCCTAAGTAATTGGTCAACCTATATACCTAATTCTAGTTATTTAACTCAAAGAGGCGCCACTTTTCTCTTTGATCATCAGGGAAATTTGTTGTACAAACATTGCGATCGCGGCATTCTAGGTTTTGCCGAAGATAAAAGTAACCCTCTATCTTTTGTTTTAAATAGAGAATAGGGAATAGGAAAACATTAGGAAAAAATAGGTGTAGGGATATTGTCCTTTCATCCCATTTTCGCCCTTTTGTGGTGACTAAACCCCGGATTTATAAAATATTACAACATAAGTGCGGATTTCTATCAGAGCATACGCAACCAAACAAAAAAACCGGGTTTATTCCCATGACTATTGTTTTTCGCAATTCGATGGCAAATTTTGTTACCAACCCAGTTCCTACCTAAGTCGTGTCTGTTAAAGTCGATACTGGTCTAGCGTTAGTAAAAATTTCTTAATTCAGCCAGTCAGCGATCGTTCCTATTTGCTCTTTTGATAATAAAGGCGGGTTATGACCACAAGGAAAATGCTTAACATTTATTTGAGGATGAATAGATTGCATTTTCTCAATAGTTTTTGGTAACAATAAATAAGATTCTTCACCATGTAACAATAATACCGGACAACTTACTGATGACCAAGTTTGCCAAAAATCAATTGGCTTAGGTTCACCTACATTAGATCTAAATATATCTATAATGGAAAAATCGTAGTGTAATTGATATTTGTCTTCGGAAGTCTTTTTTACAGTATGTTTAGCTATATGTTCCCATTCTGAATCAGTTAAAGCACCATAACCAGAATAAAATTTTTTCACATATTCTGTTACTTGAGTCAAATTTTCAAAATCAGATCTGTCTTGACTTAAATATTGTCCTGCCCAACGTCTCAAGTTTTCAGGAAAAATCTCTGGACCAACATCATTCATAACCAATCTGTTAATTAAAGAATTGTTTTGAGAGGCAATAAACATTCCAATTAAGCCTCCCATTGATGTTCCTATCCAATCAACATTACTTAGATGTAGTTGATTAATTAAAGTTAACATATCTGAGATATAAAGAGGTAGACCATAATCAGATGAATTGAATAGCCAATCACTTTTCCCTCTGCCTACTATATCTGGGCAAATAACTCGATATTTTTGCTGCAAGGTAGCTGCTAAATAGTCAAAATCTCTCCCTGTACGACTAAAACCATGAACACAAATTAATACTCTTTTATTTTCAGGATTACCCCATTGAGTATAAGCTATCCGATGTTGACCGTTTGGGTTTTTACATTCTATATATTCATACTGTACCATGATCTTTCTTAAAGAGAATTACAATTTTTCTTGATAATATAAATACGCAATATAAATTAGGACTTACGCAAAAGCTCTAATTGTAGTAGAATTATATGAATAAATTACCAACAAGACAATACATATAGCTGTACTACGTAAGTCCTATAAATTTTATTCTTCAAATTGTGGGAAGGTTGCATAAAACCTCTGTACCTACTCCCCTATTCCTGATCCAGAAACAAAGGAAATCCTGGGTTTCTACTTAGGAGAAAGGAGAGAAAAAGGTACAAAGTGAACTCAAAAATCGCCATATTCAAGGAAGTTATAGCGATCACTTTTCAAACTTAACTGTTAATTTTTAAGTTACTCCTGCATAGTAATGATTAATTCATAAGAACAATGCCTAGCAAGGGAGCAAGATACTCCAACTGCCCTTCGTATTGACCAAAATCATTACGATAGACCACCACTACCATGAACAACCGACACTTTTAGCTTTCGGCAGGATCTATCATAATCTTGAGGTTATCAAAACTCATATTTAAGAACTCACCTTTCACAGGCGCATCTATTAAAAAGCCAATCTTAGACTCCAAGTTTGGATCATTGTCAGCAAAAGTATACTTAAACGACCATTGCTTTGTTTCTCCCCATGCAACGCGAGGCTTTGAACTAGATGTTTCAATAGCAGTAGTAAGCAATGTGCCAGGATTATCTTTATTCCCTCCCACAGTCAGGCCAATGTAATCAGCATGAGCAAGATCTGCTGATACACCGTCGTCGTTCTTGGGTCCATCGAAGTTGCAGACATCAATAGTTACAGCATATTCCCCAGGAACTAAAGGAAAATCGAAATTAATAAAGGCTTTTCCTCCGTAATCTGGAAAACTATTAGCCATTCCCAGTGTTGTTGAGCCAGCAGTGGCTTTGCAGCCCTCTGCACCATCAGGAAAGAAGTGATTCTCTGAATTTACAACCCAATCACCATCGTCTTCAATATCATTTGCAATTAGGAATATCTGTTCTTGGGCAGCGACTATAGTTGGATTCGTGCCTAAGCAAGTTAATACTAGTAGTACTGAAATTACCCATACTAGTATTGATTTCATATTAGGACCTCCAGTTTTTGTAGTTTAAATAAATACTTATGTAGTTTTTTTTCTCTATGAAAAATTGAACAACGCAGTTTTTAGCTCGGTCTGGAGATGAACCCATAAAGAATTATTTACCTTATTCTGATAAATAATAGTAAGAATTTAATATTTTTTTAATAAGTATAAATGACTATAACTTTTTTATTGTATAGCAATCGAATTAAGATGTGAGAAACAAAAACTTTAGGGTCCTTGTCTTTTCATCCTATTTTGCCCTCTTAATATGCTGTTGCTGCACAAGATATAGCAGATTTAGTTTATGAAGCTTTCAGTGATATTGGTAGAGTTAAAGTTTTTACCCCAGATATGATGATAAGTTGTTTTTGTCTATTAAATAGCGATTTTTGGCTTCTTCCAAACAAACAACAAGAAGATTCAGACCAAACCCTGGAGGCAATTAAGCGTCGTCCGGGTCAAGCTCAACTGATTATTTTGCTTGATAGTAAAGTTTTCCCAACTATTCCTAGTATAGCGTGATTAGAAAAAGTCCCCACCTATACTTATTCTTAGCTAATCGTTTATATAAATGAGTCGGGTATGAATAGCCAAAACAGTAAGATAATGGATAGATCAAAAAGGAGAACAATTCTACTCACTTTATACAGGGAAACCTCAAGAGCGTATCAACATGATTGCTGCCCTGTGAATAGGTAAGCCTAAAAGCTACATGGGTGAAAATCTAGCTAAATTCTAGTCAGGGCCTTAGCTGCGATCGCTACCTTCATTCAACAAAGTCCCAGGAACATCTACTTTCCTTCTTTATCCTTACTTCTTCCTTCTTCCCTTTCCCTTCTTTCTATAATCAAGACTCTTGACTAGTAACTAAGCTCTGGAGACCTTTTATCATAAAAAAAGCGTTGCTGAATTAAGGTATGATTTTAGTCCATAGCGATCGCTATGAATATCTATAAGTAACTGAAACATCCCAAAATTGATATTTACTGAACCAGTAAGAGAATTGAATGCTTTAACCTCTCGGAATTATTTTGAGTAGCAAAAAGTCCTTCGATGTCATCTGGCAAGATAATGCCGAAGTCTAGTATTTTCTTCTTCTACTCTGGTCATATAGGTTTTGCCGATAATTTTATCCCCATAATTAATAGGCCTTGGCATATACTTTCCATCCATCTGTAACTTAAAAATAACATTCCCCTTTTTTCACTTGTTCCCATAAAGGATAAAATGTTTTTCCACTAGGATTTCCAATAACCCATTCTAAAATTCCTTATGATTAACTCCAAATTTTTTAGCTCTGTCTGCCAATTTAAACTATGGATTTAGTTTGACATCTTTTTCTAATTCTTTCAAATCTAATTTTCTGCGACGACATTCTACCTTAGTTGCTTCCAATTTTGAGCGAGATAACCATCTACATATCGAAGCTATTCCTATCCCAAATACATGAGCTACTTCGGTGAGTTTACTACCATTTTCTACAAAATTTATGACTTTTTGTATGAAGTCTAAACTGTAAAGCATAGTGAAAAATAATTTATAGTTGACTTAAAATTATTCTTCTCAATTTTTCTCTTAATCTTAATTAAAACAACTATAAATGATTTTATTGTTACAGAGCTAGATTTTGCTTCTCCCGGTTTAACTACGCTAATGGGTGATTTTGTGACTCCACAACCAGGTATTACTGAACTTACTCCATCTCCTGTCATCTTAGAACTACTCCCGGAAGTAGTGGGAAATGTTGCCCCTTCTGTAATTGAGTGATTCGAGTATATTTGTGAATGTAGAATTATGAGCACATTTTCATGTTGCATTTCCCTAGGGCACAAAAGTCTCACCCACCCATTTCAAAAGATTTTTTGGAAGAAATAACAGCAAAATTTAAGCCCTTTTCCATAATAGGTAAAGAGTCATGGTTTCCTGCTATCTAGTAATTAGGAATATTGAGGGGACTAATTAAGGAAACCAGACATTGGTATGCTCCGAGGCTTTCATCCTTGACAACGCCCCTGGTCAATAGCAGTGCATCTAGTTGAGGTTGTAATTGTCCCAGTTTCTCTAAAAGCTTCAGGAAAGAGGTTTGGCCAGACACTCCATAAGTTTTTCCCAAAGTTAGGTCTGTAAATAGATGGGTGTCAGTCATTTGAGTAACAGTGATAGGAGATTTAGAAATCATGATTAATTAGAAAATTTTGATACAGCAGTTTGAAAAAATATGTGGTGTACGTTTTAAACTCAAACCCTAGAATATAAAAATCTTGCTAGCTACGGTTATAACTCACTGATATAAAACACCTTTTATTGATAGCTTCAAGTATTTGTCCATATTGCTTGAAAAACAAGGCCATCAGTAATTTAAACCTCGTTTAGTTTGAGGCTTGCTATATTTTCTGGAATAGTGTAAGATAAAAAGTAGTTTAGTAAGAACGGCGGCATGGCCAAGTGGTAAGGCAAGGGTCTGCAAAATCCTTATTCCCCAGTTCGAATCTGGGTGCCGCCTTTAAGTTTAGTTGTAACCTATCAATATTAATTAATCTATTGAGCAAAAAATCAATAAATAAGGTTATAGGTTTTTAGGTTTTTCTCTTTTTAGAGGTTGAAAAAAATCAGCTTTAATATTTCTAGAAAAATAATAATTGATAGCCCTCTTTTGTAAGTAATAAGTTATTAAAGATAGCTGATAGCTGAGGGCTGAAAGCCGAGGACTTATGACTCGCTTCTAATACTAAGCGTGAAAAAAAGAATGTTACAAATAATCTGGGTACAAAAAGAAAATTTAAAAAGAAAATTTAATCAGATTTCCCTTGAATTAAAAAGAAATTTTTCAACTAATATAATGAGATTTAAACTATTTATTCTGACTCCTTAGTACTTTATCCTAAATCTTAAATAGTAGACTAAATATTTGTAGCAAAAGTTTATTTTTCTGTTATAACTACTTTTCTAATGATGGTAGGTAACTAACTTTAGCCCATGCAGCAATAATATTACCTAACCATTGAATATTGTCATAAGACTGATAAGCAAGGAGTTGATAATCTTGATGGGTAGTTTTGATTAATAAACCCCATGATGATAATCTATTTCTTTTAAAACCGCTAGTTTTAATTTGTTGTATATATTTAATTTTTGAGCGTCTAATTTCGTGTTTTTTTTCTTTAAAATTACCTAATTTTTCATTGAAAACCAGGTAGTCAAGTCTTAAGTCAAATCTAGCTTTTGCTAGAAAAAAATATATGATTATATAGACTTGATCAACAATTTTAGCAACAAAAAAATACATCACTAAAGGAATAAATAAAAATATAAAAGTTAAAATAATAATTAAATAATCTTGAATCAGGAGAAATGAAGTTATTAGCAATATAGCAATAAAAATACAGAATAGTAGCCAAGCTAAAAGGCGTATCATTGAGAATATTATTAAATATCTCATGCCATTTGGACGGTAAACTAATAGAAGCTCACTGTGAGAAGAGTAGAAGATTTTAAATCCTTTCGGAGGTGGAATAATCGGTAACATAATAGGAGCAAAGATCATTAAAGATTTTCAATATTTGTTGCTAGGAAAAAAAATTAATTATACTAAAGATAAATTTTTTTTCATAAAGAAATTCTCAACTTAATTTTTTCTATAAGTTTTTGATAATTGGCATTAATTAGGTTCAGATCAATAAAGTAGACATTTGGTGAGCAAGGTACCTACACTATAAATATTTAATCAGAAAAGTTGGTATTTGTACCCATTGTCTATTGTCAGAGAGCATCCTATTTATATCAATTACTAACTAATAATAGCATTAGCATAATTATTAACTTGTTTCCAACTAAAATTTAATTTATTTTTTTCTTTTAACTGCAAAACTTTAACTGAGTAAAAAGCAAAACAATTTCATCAATAGCATTTCTTAAATATTTAGTTTCTAAATCAGATTGATTAACAATAACACTAAAAACTAAAGGTTCAAAATTAATAGGTTGCACATATCCTGCCAAACCAGAAACCCCACTAATTGTTCCTGTTTTTGCTTGTATATTTCCGGTAGCAAAACTATTTATAAAACGCCGACTTAATGTACCACTGACACCAGCAATAGGTAAAGAATTTCTATAAGCATTAGCCCAGGGAGAATTAGCCATAATTCTGAGAGTTTGTACCAAAGCCTCCGGACTAACTAAATTATGACGAGACAAACCAGAACCATCATTTAATCTAAAACTATTGGGAGTAACTCCTAACCTAGTCAAAATTACTTTTACCTCCTCCAAACTTTTTGCCAAAGTCTGATAGTCAGATTTTTTATTAGGAACTAATTTACTCCTAACCCCTAGTTGACGTAATAAAGCTTCTGCATAAACATTATTACTTTTTTTATTTACTTCCTCTATTAGTTCTCCCACCGTAGGAGACTCGACAAAAGCTAATTCAGTCAAGTTTAAATTAGAAGTTATTTGTGAACTTTTAACTATTCGAGAAACACTAATTCCTTCTAACTCTAAAACCCGACGAAAATTATTTAAAAAATTATCGGCTGGTTCCACAACTGCCACATAAACAGGTTCCGATGCCGAGCCAATTCGGAGTTGCCCAGATATACGAATTATTGGTTGAATAAAATCTCGCCCTACTTCAACAAACTCTTTTTTATTTGTCGCTACAGTCACCGAATTATTTTCAATTTGCCATTTTTTACTTTCCGCCGGATTAACAAAAGTAACTTTTAAAGGTTGACCATTACCTTGAGGCGATAAAACTAAATCTATAGCATTTTGATTAAATATTAAACTATTAATTGGTGCCCCATAACCAGCTTGGACATCTTCCCATTCCCAATTAGAATTAACTGCCATTCCTTGAAAATAAGTATCATCAGAAATTAGTTGATTAATATTTTCTATACCCCCCTCTTTTAGTTGTTCAGCCAAACTTTTTAATTGAGTTTCTGCTAAACTAGGATCTCCTCGTCCCACAATATATATATTACCTTTCCCATCACCATAAATAGAAGTTCTAATTCTAAAATTAGGTTTTAGTTCTTTTAATACTGCTGCAGTTGTTAATAGTTTAGCTGTAGAGGCAGGGGTAAAATAATATTCAGCATCTCGGCTATAAATTTTCCTTTTTCCAGATAAAGTTTCCACTAAAATTCCCCACCGAGAGCGATTAAATATTGGGCGATTTATTATAGAATTAATAGCATTATTTAATTCTATCGGACAAATTTTTCTAGTCGTTTCTTGGCTAAGTGCTATTAATGAATTTATAAATATGATCAAGAAAGTAATTGTAATTTGTTTAAGGAAAATTTTTAACATTTGCTATCTACTAAAAATAGAGTATAGTACTAAGCTTTCTGAGCTTTTACTGCATTTTTTAATTTATAATTAGAGAAGTAAGGGGGAAGTAAAAATAAAAATAAAAATAATTAATACTAATTAGCTCATAATTATTAAAATATTGTTCGGCATAATTTAATTATTTAATGATTGAGTTTTTACCTAAGTAAATAATTCTTTTTTTTGCCCTTTTTATAACATTTATTTCACTGGTTTTCAGACAAAATAGAGTTTTTAGACTCAGCTATTTGTATAATCTATAAATTAAGAGAATTTATAAAACTGGTTGATAACAATAATTCTAATATATTAAGAATATTCTGGTTAAATGTAGATTTTTACTTATATTGATTTCCAGTAGAAAAAAAGCTGATTTTCTCGTTAGGCATTTACTTATCAGAAAATTATAGCTGATTTTTTGGTTATACTTATTCTCAAATTAAACATTTTTAAACTCATAGAAAATGATGATTCAATTGCAGTTGTTAATAGTTTAGCTGTAGAGGCAGGGGTGAAATAATATTCAGCATCTCGGCTATAAATTTTCCTTTTTCCAGATAAAGTTTCCACTAAAATTCCCCACCGAGAGCGATTAAATATTGGGCGATTTATTATAGAATTAATAGCATTATTTAATTCTATCGGACAAATTTTTCTAGTCGTTTCTTGGCTAAGTGCTATTAATGAATTTATAAATATGATCAAGAAAGTAATTGTAATTTGTTTAAGGAAAATTTTTAACATTTGCTATCTACTAAAAATAGAGTATAGTACTAAGCTTTCTGAGCTTTTACTGCATTTTTTAATTTATAATTAGAGAAGTAAGGGGGAAGTAAAAATAAAAATAAAAATAATTAATACTAATTAGCTCATAATTATTAAAATATTGTTCGGCATAATTTAATTATTTAATGATTGAGTTTTTACCTAAGTAAATAATTCTTTTTTTTGCCCTTTTTATAACATTTATTTCACTGGTTTTCAGACAAAATAGAGTTTTTAGACTCAGCTATTTGTATAATCTATAAATTAAGAGAATTTATAAAACTGGTTGATAACAATAATTCTAATATATTAAGAATATTCTGGTTAAATGTAGATTTTTACTTATATTGATTTCCAGTAGAAAAAAAGCTGATTTTCTCGTTAGGCATTTACTTATCAGAAAATTATAGCTGATTTTTTGGTTATACTTATTCTCAAATTAAACATTTTTAAACTCATAGAAAATGATGATTCAATTCTACAGAAAATAATAACAAAAATAGTCTCGTCAGTATTAGCAGTTAAAAACTATTTTCACTATACATCAATACCTACAATAGTTTGATATTGTTAGTAGGAATTAAACTATTGACTGACTTATATTTTATACTAAAACTCACATAATAACTATCATATTTTTTGTGTTATAGTTGCAGTTTTGATAACTAAACTATCAGGAATTAATTTATAAACTATTCGTAATGATTCAGATATTATGTAAAAGCCTATAAATATTGACGGTAACAAAATAAATATGATGTAGTAGTGATAGTGAAATGTTCCAAAAACGAGCACCCTAATTTTACACTAATGATACTATCGGACATAATATAATTATTGCTTAAATTACTAAAACATATTCTAGTATAAAAAAGCCTAAATTTGAGTCTAGGAAACGGAGTTACTTTAACACTATAAAAATGCATTTCTCAAGGTAATTAAGAATTTATATTTGTTTTGTGTAAATCCCAATTCATCTCCTAAAATTAATCTAAATAGAAATAAAGCTTATAGTAATCATGATTGTATCTAACTCAGATAATATAATTCATCTTAGGAAGATAGTTGACAAAATCCCTAAATTATAAGCAAAAAACATTATTACAAAAAGTATAGATTTAACAGTACTATTTTGGAAGAGTATAATTTTAAAATTGCAAAACAAAAAGAAGCAATTAAGCCTTTAGAAAATAATTTAGTGCGGGCATATTGCCCGCGTACCTGTACCTTATAACAACAGAAAGCGCTGTATGTCTCAGAAGCTGATAGCTGATAGCTGGCTGCTAAATGCTTAGGAAATATGGTCAAACATATTACTTCAAATACCTAATCTTTGATAGACATCATCTAAATGTTTTAAGTGGTGTTTTGCGTCAAAACAAGCTGTAATTTCTACCTCAGATAAGTGACTTTTAATCTGTTCATTTTGACTAATTAAATCTTGAAAATTACCATTTGGTTGATTCCATGCTTTATGAGCACAAGACTGAACAATTTTATAAGCATCTTCTCGGATCATGCCTTTTTCTACTAAAGCTAAAAGCACTCGTTGGCTAAAAATTACCCCTCCATAAACATTCATATTTCGTTTCATGTTTTCTGGGTACACTAACAATTTCTTGACTAACTCAGTAGTTTCTTTAAGCATAAAATGAGTCAAAATACAAGCATCTGGTAAAATAACTCTTTCTACTGAACTATGAGAAATATCTCGTTCGTGCCAAAGGGCAACATTTTCCAAAGCAGCAACAGCATAACTGCGCACAATTCTTGCCATTCCTGTTAACCTTTCCGAACGGATAGGGTTACGTTTGTGAGGCATGGCACTAGAACCTTTTTGACCTTGAGAAAAATATTCCTCAACCTCCAATACATCTGTGCGTTGGAGGTTTCGAATTTCCACCGCAAAACGCTCAATAGAAGCAGTTAGCAAGGCGAGGGTTTGTATATACTCAGCATGACGATCGCGAGAAATTACCTGAGTAGAAGCTGTATCCGGTTCAAGTTCCAATTTTTGACAAGCGATCGCCTCAACTCGTGGATCAATATTTGCATAAGTTCCCACTGCCCCAGAAATTTTCCCCACAGCAATATTCTGACGTAGTTGTACTAACCTCTGACGATGACGACAAACCTCTGCCAACCATCCTGCTAATTTAAAACCAAACGTCATTGGTTCTGCATGAATACCATGGGAGCGCCCAACCATGACAGTTTTCCGATGTTGTTGTGCTTGATAGCGAATTGCTTGTCCTAATTCTTCTATACACGACAACAACAGATCAAGACTCCCTATCATTTGTAATGCCAGGGCAGTATCCAAAACATCAGAACTTGTTAAACCCAGGTGAATATATCGTCCGACATCACCAACATATTCATTAACATTTGTTAAAAAGGCAATCATATCATGGCGGACTTCCTCTTCAATTTCCAATACCCGCTTTAGGTCAAAATTAGCCTTGGCCTTAATTTCTGCTACGGCCTCAGCAGGTATATAACCAAGTTCTGCCTGAGCTTCACAGACAGCTATTTCCACTTGTAGCCAAGTTTTTAGCTTGGTATTATCAGTCCAAAGTTCACCCATTTCGGGTAAAGTATAACGCTCTATCACACTCTATCTGTAACTCAAACAACCGTTACATTGTACTACTGAGGACTAGGTATTATATCATTTTAAAAAATGATTATTACAAGGTATTAAGTGTTAGGTTCTAGGTTTTAGGTTTTAGGTGTTTAGTACTCCTGATTTTTGGCCACATAACCTTGTGTATTCATAAAATCTAAGAGAATTTTTTGATGAAATTCACCAAGCGATCGCTCCATTCCAGCATTTTCAGAATAAGCTTTACCTGTTTTAATTTCAGTGGGAGTTAATAGCCCCATATCCCAACCTTCTCCCAAAACTAAATCTTTTAATTCCACAGTTAAAGGAGCATAAAATACATGACGAACAACATTCGTATCATAGTAAACACCAAACTCCCAAATCATATCAGGTTTATAACCTATTTCTTCAACTAATTCTCGTTTTATAGCCACCTGTGGTATTTCTCCCGGTTCTATATGACCGCCAAAAAAAGCCCATTGACCAGGGTGAGCAATACCGGGAATATCGTCTCGTAATTGTAGGAGAAATTTCTCTTCTCGGTAAAGAATAGCGATCGCCACATGAGGTATATTATTATTCATAATTCTCTTCTTCTATTCGTTCTAACTCCTCTATATAAAAATCTCCAACATCCTTATTTCCTAATTGGGGGACCACAATACTTTGATAATGTATTTTTCCTTTAATTGTTATTTTTGCTCCTATCTTTGGTAATTCTGCTCTAGTAAGTATCCAAATACTACCTGTACTATCTGTTAACTCATAAGCACCTGTTTCTAAGAATGGAGCACGGCCCTCTACAACACCTTTTAAATAAACTTGATTATCAATTTTACCCTTTCTTTGAATTTTCCCAATCCAACTTACATTAAGATTTAATTTAATAGCTGTTTCTGTAATTTGATTACAACCAATTAGTCCACTCACCAAAAATATAATCAAAATCATTCTGAATTGAACTAAAAATTGATTTAATAAAGAAGAAGTAAACAGTAAAACATTAGATAAAAATCTATGGGATATTAATATTTGTATGTAATTCATTCCTCAAACTTTTTTCCCTATTTACATACATAATAATTTTCTAATTAATTATTACTATAGCAATTACAATTAGTAACATAACCTATGCACGCAAACCCAAAAATCTAGTTGTTTTCTTAGATGTCTATTATTAAAAACAAATATTTATCTTCAAACCGGGAGCGACCATAGGTAAGTCCTATATTTAAAAAATTACAAAATATACTTTTATATACTGATAATAATACTATTATTATTTATCTTATTAATAAGATACAGCAGATTCCATATAAGTGAGGTCAAATATTAAAATTAAAACCTCTAGTATAGACAGGATAACTGCTAGTACTGAACTGAAATAAAATTTGCCCTTGGTTTTAAAACTCAAACATAAAATAACAATGACAAATAAATTAGATGGTAAAGCATTAGCCAAAAAAATCAAAGCAGAACTCCAACAAAAAGTTCAATCTCTACAAATCAAGATTGGCCGTCCTCCTGGTTTAGCAGTATTAATGGTCGGAGATAACCCTGCCAGTGGAGTGTATGTCCGCAACAAAGAAAAAGCTTGTACCCAAGTAGGTATTACCTCCCTGGGAAAACATTTTCCTACCCAAACTTCTCAAGCTCAACTAGGCCAAGTTATTCAAAAATTAAACCAAGATCCACAAGTAGATGGTATTCTTGTACAGTTACCCCTACCAAAACATTTAGACTCTACTTCATTACTCTATCAAATTGACCCTAGCAAAGACGTAGATGGACTCCATCCCATGAATCTTGGACAACTGCTCCGTGGTGAAAAGGGTTTACGCAGTTGTACTCCCGCAGGAGTGATGCGTTTGCTACAAGAATATAAAATTGAATTACAAGGAAAACATGCAGTTATATTAGGGCGAAGTATTTTAGTAGGCAAACCAATGGCGTTAATGTTACTTGAGGCTAATAGTACAGTAACTATTGCTCATTCCCGGTCTAAGAACTTGGAAGCCATTACTAAAAAAGCAGATATTCTGATCACTGCGGTAGGTAGACCAAAGATGATTTCTGCTGAGATGGTCAAACCAGGAGCAGTAGTAATAGACGTAGGAATTAACCGAGTTATAGATGAAGCGGGTAATAGTCAGTTAGTAGGAGATGTTCAATTTAACTCTGTGGCACAAGTTGCAGAATATATTACACCTGTGCCTGGTGGAATAGGCCCGATGACCGTAGCAATGTTATTACAAAATACTGTAGAACGTTGGAGTACTTTAGTGGAATAACTTAGTAAGAAATAATTGTGTTTTCCCCCATTCCCTACTCTTTCTTAATCTATGTGTAACAAAAACTAAAGTAATCAAAAACCTTTTTTATCCTACAAATTAATAATAATATTCCCTATTACCTTCTCAAAATATTTTTTTTCTTTTTTTATTGCTACTGATTTATTCTCTTAGAATTATAGTAACGATCTTTGTAATAAATATATTGTTTCTTAGCTTATTCCCTATTCTCTATTATAGAAAACAATAGTGTATAATCTATGATGCTAATGCCAAATACTGGCAATCTAATTAATCCCATGCTCCCTCAATTTCAAATAGATACAACTTTTGACCTATCTAACTATTTAGTAGAGCGAAAAGCTCTCGTTGAAAAAGCTCTTGACAATTCTATCAAAATAGTTTATCCAGAGAAAATCTATGAGGCAATGCGCTATTCTCTATTAGCAGGCGGTAAGCGCTTACGTCCAATTTTGTGTTTAGCGACCTGTGAATTATCAGGTGGAAATATAGAAATGGCAATGCCTACTGCCTGTGCATTGGAGATGATCCATACCATGTCCTTGATCCATGATGATTTACCCTCAATGGATAATGATGACTATCGCCGAGGCCAACTTACAAATCATAAAGTTTATGGTGAAGATATCGCAATTCTTGCAGGAGATGGTTTATTAAGTTACGCTTTTGAGTTTGTAGTCACTCAAACTAAGAATGTACTACCAAAACAAGTTCTACAAGTTATTGCTCGGTTGGGAAAAGCTTCCGGAGCAGCAGGCTTAGTTGGAGGCCAAGTAGTGGACTTAGCTTCTGAAGGTATTTCACAGGTATCTGAAAAAACCCTACATTTTATCCATACTCATAAAACAGGAGCTCTTTTAGAAGCTAGTGTAGTCTGTGGAGCAATACTTGCGGATGTGTCCCAAGCTAATTTATACAGACTTGAACGCTATGCTCAAAATATTGGTTTGGCTTTTCAAATAGTTGATGATATTCTCGATATTACTGCTACAACAGAAGAGCTAGGGAAAACTGCTGGAAAGGATATTGAAGCTAAAAAAGCAACCTACCCGGTCATTTGGGGATTAGAAAAATCTCGGTTTCAGGCTCAAAAACTAGTTGAAAAGGCCAAGGCAGAGTTAGAAGTTTTTGGAGACAAAGTAATGCCACTAATAGCCTTAGCAGATTTTATTATCAGCCGTAGTAACTAGGGGGATAATATGCAGAATATTGCTGAAATAATGGACAATTATGTTCTATGGGTTGCTCTCGTGGCTTGTTTGATGGCTCAATTTTTGAAGATAGTGGTAGAGTTAGTTCAACATCGCCAGATTAATTTACGAGTTTTATTCACAAGTGGAGGAATGCCTAGTGCCCATTCTGCATTTGTGGCAGCATTAGCAGTAGGAGTAGCTCAGACAAAAGGCTGGGGTTCTCCAGAGTTTGCCCTGGCTTTAGTATTTGCAATTATAGTCATGTATGATGCAGCAGGAGTTCGTCAAGCAGCAGGGTTACAAGCACGAATTCTTAATCAAATTATAGATGAATTTTTCCAAGAAGACCATCACTTGAATCAAGACCGTCTCAAAGAGTTATTAGGTCATACTCCTATGCAGGTAATAGTAGGTTTTTGTCTAGGAGTGGCTGTGTCTTGGGTGGCTAGTTTCAATTATTAATTGCTGACAACAATTTTGCCGTTTTAGAGGTACAAAGTTTAACGAGTTTAGGAAGATGGGAAATAGAGATTGATATTAAACTGTACCTCACTATCCTTAAAATTTCTGTAGTTTAATTCTAGGACTAATTAATGTCACCTTACTACTATCTACCATAAAAGCTAAAAATCCGCGATTGCTTAACTTAACCATACTATTTGTTGCGGCTCCAACTCTATTTGTATAAGTTACTAATAAAAAAGGTTTTTGCCCATAAGCAGCTAAACCTACGTTACGCCCTAAGCTTCTTTGTAATTTTAAAGCTACTTCTGGTTGATTATTATAATCAACTAAAACAGCAAAACCATTACCTAAAGGTTGAGGGTTATAGCCTGCTTCTGGAAGTACTGGTAAAGATTCATTACGTGATGTTTTCTCTTCCCTTGGTTTAACGACATAAGCAGGAAATCCTAAAATGTCTTGAATGTAGCTAGCCCAATCATTAGCCACATCTTCGTCATCAAAGCCTCGGATACTACTAACTGTCTGGTCAATGTAACTACATATATCTATTCTAATATCTTCTGGTAAACTTTGGCGAAGAATATCTTCATTTACTGTTGTCTCTGTAAGTATTACTAATAAGTATTCATTACTAGCAGGGGATTGGCAATCATCAATTGCTTTAGCATATTTATTCTCAATTGTCAAAAATGATAAGAATAAAAAAGTTAAGGCGATCATTGTTGTTAGCTTCCCCAACCAAGATCTATTCAATTGCAGTTGAGTATTTATCATTGCGAAAGAATGGTTAATATTGACACCCTCCCCAGCTGTTGGGCAGGAAGATTACTACTAGGCTGAAGCTCTTCAGTGGGTTCAGGTTTTGTTTACTCATGAGTTCCACTAATACAGAGTAATGCACCAACCTCAACTCATCCCCTTAAGGAAGTGGGTTGAGTATTATGGTGCTGGTGATGCTTCTCTCCACGTCCATTTTTTGTCTCCCTTGAGCTTCCCTACATAAAAAGTAAAGCTCTTCGGAAAGAAATATGTCCAAGGATTAACTAGTACATTTATTTATAAAAGCAAGCTTGAGATATTAGCTCCCATCTATATAAATAATTACTATAAAATCACAATCATATTTTTCTGCTTTTCCTTCTAGAAATCTGCCTATGGGCTGCCAACATAGCCTACTAATTTCTGGATAATTTACGGTATTTTGGTGTGAACTCTCTTGCGAATATCATCGTCCTAGAGTTGTACCACTTTTTTTATCGTACCACTTTTTCATTATTCCATGAACATTCAAATCTTCCTTTACAAATTTGGTTTTCATTAATTATATTGGTTCATAATTTATGCAAAAAGTCTTTTCTCCTATCTCTAAATTGACCATAAAATTTCGCAATTTTTAATCTGGTTTTTTCATATGGTTTAGAACTTAAGAATTTTTCCCAGAAGCTGTTATACTAGAAGCTAAAGGTTCAGGAATAGTTTCTGAGGGTGCTTGAAATGCTCCTGTAATTACAAACTCTAAGCGTAATTTTAACCAATCAATAAATTGACGATTAGTAGAAATAATTGCTGCTGCTGGTTGAGGGCATTTTTCTTTGATGTTAGCTAGATCAGAAGCTTCTAAAAAAGCAGGTTGAGAAACTAACCAAAAATCAATTTCTTTTTCCTTCTCATGATAATCTCTTGTACGCTCTCTGAGTACTTCTTCTAGGGGTTCTTCCTCAAGTAAAAATTTTTTACTAGCTAAGACGTAATAATAAGTTTTCATTTGCATCAATTTTTTATAAATTGAAATTAGTAATTAGAACTTGCCATTAATAGCAAGCTTCATTTCACGGACAGCTCGCTCCATACCCACGAGTACCGCCTTAGAAACAATTGTATGACCAATGTTGAGTTCTTCCATGCCTTTTAGACAAGCAACTGAATAAACATTCTCATAAGTGAGGCCATGTCCAGCATTTACCCGAAGACCATGATTAATAGCTATGTTGCATCCATCTGCCAAAATAGTTAATTCTTTGTGGCGTGTGGCCTCATTTTTAGCTTCAGCATAAGATCCTGTATGGAGTTCAATAAACTTGGCCTCAATTTGGGCGGAAGCTTCTATCTGTAGTCTTTCGGGATCAATAAACATACTCACAGGAATACCCACTCCTTGTAACTGGGCTACAACTTTCCTCATTTGGGAGAGATTTCCTGCTACATCTAAACCACCTTCTGTCGTCACTTCTTCTCGGCGTTCTGGTACCAGAGTAATATAGTCCGGTTTAATTTCCAGAGCGATCGCCACCATTTCATCAGTAGGGGCCATTTCGAGATTCAAATGAGTCTGCACTGTTTGTCGGAGAATATGGACATCTCGTTCTTGAATGTGGCGACGATCTTCCCGTAGATGGACAGTAATGCCATCAGCACCAGCTAGTTCAGCTAAAACTGCTGCTGCTACCGGGTCAGGTTCTACAGTTTGTCGCGCTTGTCTAATTGTAGCAACATGATCTATATTGACGCCAAGAGTGGGCAATTTTTTCTTCTCCTGATTAATTTAAGCATCATATCCCTATTATATAAAACATCTCCCAAAATACCTATTTAGGTACAGCGGTGTAAGGGGTAAGGGAACCTTTTCTGGATCGGTTGAAGCGAGTGCGTCGGCGCAGCCACCGGAAGAAGTCAAATCTGTGTGTGTGTAAGTCTTACTACAAGCTTTCTGAGATTTCCCAAGTTACAGAAACTGAGGTAGTTGGTGGATAATCTTAATAAGTTCTAATTAAGGAATTTTGAGTATCAAGCCTGCCCCTAGTCTTGTAGTTTGCTCTTGAAGAGTAGGCTGAAAATTATTAGAATATTTTAAAAGCCAGGTTCATAAATTTAGTTCAAACTAAAAACTACTTGTTTTTGGTAAAATCTGGAAAATACTTTTTCTTAATAATTAAGACATTGAAATGAAAAATATAGCTATAGCTAATTAACATTTTTATTAATAGAGTTGTTTGGTGTGGGCAAATTTAAAATGCTCAAAAGCTTACTATATAAAGTTTTTATGATCTTGGATATAAAAGTGCTATAAACTTTAACTGATAAGGGTTTTAGCTATTTGTTTTCCAAAATTACCAATAACTCTAATTATGGTATCAAAGCTTAATAATTAATAAAAATGTTAACTATTTAGTTGTAAATTAGGAACTGTAATTATGCAAGTCTCACAAAATTGCCTAGATTTAATCAAAAAATGGGAAGGATTTTCTCTGAATGCTTATATAGATCCAGTAGGAATAGCAACTATTGGGTATGGAAGCATTCGTTATCCCAATGGAGAAAAAGTTCGTCTAGGAGATAGAATTTCAGAAAGAGATGCAGAAGGATATCTGGGTTTTGAATGTAAGAAAATAGCACTAGAAATTTCTAAATTAATCAAAGTTCCTGTTAATCAAAACCAATTTGATGCTCTAGTATCTTTTTCTTATGTGCGACTCGTTGGCTAGTAAAAACTGCTTAAAAGCAGCTATAGCAAGCCTTCCAGGTTTTTAAATGAAGTGAGTAACTTCAACCTGTGAAAACTCTTATGTCCTTAGTGGTGAAATTCCACCGCCTTGTTGTTGGGTAGAAAGCATAGGCCACGGAGTAGAGACTGAACATCAATCTCCGAAGCTGGCTTAAATGCGGGAAGATAATAGTTGCCAACGAAAATACCGCTAGCAGAGACTGACAAGTGGACGAATAGGAAGGTAATAAAACTCTCGTAAAAGATGGCCATTCCGAAGGTAGCTATGGAATGTAGGACGAAAGTTAGAGGGTTAATGGGTATAGATATATAAGAGTCTATATCAACAACCAATACGCACCCTCCGGGAGATTTTACCCCACTAAATCAGTTGTAATAAAGGCATAAGGGAACGAGAAAACCTCCCCAAGACACCTAAGAATATGGGTCGAGAACTTAGGAAGCCATTCAAGGTTAATCTACGCACTTAGTCGTAGGTCTTAGGGAGAGTAGGATTGGGTAAAAAGCATATCTATGCAGACGTACCCACTGTTAGACGTAATGTGAGGTAACAACTAGCAATGAATAAAGCTAAAACACTAAAAAGACATAATGGTAATCCTAATCTCTTTTTAAGTGTGGCATGGGATACAGACGATACACTGTCCCAAATTAGTATTAATCCTAATTTCAGCTGGAGAGATATTGATGGGAAACGGGCCCAGAAGAATGTATCTAAGTTGCAAAAGTTAATTTACATAGCATCCAGCCGTGGCAAAATCCCCAAGATGCGTAAATAGCAAAAACTTCTGACCAAAAGTTATTACTCCTTGTCCCTAGCTTTTAGGCCCGTGATACAGGTAGACCCGGGGAAGAAAACTGCTGGTATGAACTGAATTAAAAAGCTTCCTCCAATGCAGAGATTTAACTTGGTTGATTCGATTAGCAGAATTAGTAAATATTCTGGTGTAAGGAAAGAAGTTACGATGCTGTTAAATTGGCAAAAGAATAAATGCGCATCTTATGGATTAACTTTTAGACCAACTGACCTAATTGAATTGGACTATTTAATGCTTATTAATGTTTAGGTCTAAAGGTGGTGACAATATATAGAGGAATAAACAGTTGTTGCACCGACATTGTCACGATACTAAAACTGCTTTAGACAAGAAAACATATTTAAAAACAAGGCTACAGGAATTACTTGATGATTATCTGTGGGTTGACAATATGTTGGCGCTAAGGTGGGGATGTACCTTTTAATTGGGGCGTTTAAGAGAGGAGCCGTGTGAGGTGAAAGTCTCACGCACGGTTTTGAAGACCAGCAGACACTATAAAGAGTGATCGGAAATGGGTTTGCTGAGTTTAACAATGTAGGAACTGGCGCATTTCAAAGTAGTACCTTATTAAAAAAACTAAATCAAGGAGATTATCAAGGAGCAGCTAATGAATTTTCTCGTTGGGTAAATGGGGTGGTTAATGGTGTCAAGCAATCACTACCTGGTTTAGTATCTCGTCGTGCTGATGAAAAGAGGTTATTTCTTAAAGCTGGAGGAGAGAAAAAACCTTTAGAAGATGAAATTTCCAAACAAGATAAAGTAACTTGGTTAGAAGGATATCGTGATGAAAATAAGAAAACTGTAGTTGTAGCTTGGAATGGGGGTAAAGTAGAAGAAATTTTAACTCTAGAAAAGTTTAATAAAGAGTTATTGGCTAATGTTTTTCCTCAGTATAAAAATGCTAGGTATTATGTCACTGCTCCTGGTAATAAACGAATTCCTCCTGGTGAAAGAATTTCAGTTTTTGAAATTTCGGATATATATAATTCTGATAAACTTCCAAAACTCAATCGTGTACTAGTGCGAGGGAGTGAAGGTAGTGATGTGAAAATTTTACAAGAGAGATTGAAGGATTTAGGTTATTATCTAGGAGAACTTGATGCTATTTTTGGTAGGCAAACTGAGCTTGCAGTTATTGATTTTAAAAAAGATTATTTTGGAATCACAACAGATAATGCAACAGTAGAGTCCATAACTTGGAAAAAATTATGGGGAGATCCTCTACCTAAACCTCCCGTCTTACCACCCACGTCAAAGAAAAATTATCTACTATTAACAAAGACAAGTCGTAAAGATAGATATGGATGTTATGTACTTCACTTAGACTATTTTAAAAGTGGCAAGCTAGAGGACAGGTTAGAAGTTTGTTGCGGTGCCCCTGGAAGGCAATTTTTCCGTACCGCTGCTCGGAGTCGGGCAATGACTGGAGAACCATTACCAGAGGGAAAGTGGTACATTAATGATATTATTTGGGCTGATGGTCAAGATAATTATTATGGTCAAATTTTTCAAAGTGGTATTGGCCCTGTAACAGTTCCCTTAGACTATATAGAACCTGGCACAACTGAAAGAAGCGCGATTGAAATTCATATTGACTGGAATCGAAATTATGGTTCTCCTGGTACTGTTGGTTGTATAGCTACTTACAACATAGCTGATTATAAAAGGTTTATTACTTGGTTAAGGGATACAGATCCACGGGATCTTTATGTTGACTGGAAATTAGGGACTTCTCCTAAACCTTAGTTAAGATTATGGTGCGTTACGCTTGGCGCTTCGCACCTCGCTTTTGAGTTGATATTAATCAACTTTTTTTAGTTCTATTTCACCATCATCAGGATATTCTCCAATTAATTCACCCACTCCTTCTGACATAGTCCTCGGGTGCATAAATACTACTTTAGAATTAGCACTTTCACTTAATTTATGATTAATTTCTATGTATCTTTGAGCAATCAGAAATTTTATAAATTCCGGACTGTCTGGAGACAAGTTTAAAGTTTCAGAAAGAAGCTTGATAGACTCTGCCTCTGCTTGAGCTTTAGAAAGAACAGTTTGCTTCTGACTTAAAGCTACTCTTTCCGACTCCATCGCTATTCGCAATTTTTCAGGAAAAACAATATTCTGAATCTCAACACGAATCACTTTTACCCCCCAGTTATAAGTTGCTTCATCTAATTTTTTCAGCAAGGCTTTATCAATATCATCTTTTGTAGACAAAACTTGTCGCAATGGCAAGCGACCAATTTGAGAACGCAGAGAAGTTAAAACAATTTCTTGAATAGCATTTTCTACATTTTCAATTGCATAATACGCTCTCTCTATGTCTATGATCTGCCAGTACAGTACTGCATCTACTTTCAAAGTCAAGTTATCATTAGTAATAACTGACTGCTCAGGAATATCCAAAACTCGTTCACGAATTGTATCAACATAAGTTATTCTCTCTACTAGGGGTACAACAAACTGAAGTCCTGGCTTTAAAGTACGTCTATATTTACCTAAGCGTTCTACTAACGCTTCATCCCCTTGGCTAATAACTTTTACTGAGGAGTTAACTGTATAACTAACAATTGCGGTTGCTATCACAGGAATAATATATTGGAGCATAATTTAGGGTTGAGAATAATGGTTAATTTTCTTAATCCTAGCATTTTCTTGAGACTAGGAAGTAGAATTTTAGAGACAAAAATTTTTCCCTATTTGTAAAGGAATTGTTAAAAACGTTGCTTTTAGCTCACATCTCTTTGAATAACTACCCCGGGAAAATTTTAGGTACTGGGGAAAAAGGTAACAATTGATGGGAGAAAAGCATTTTTATTATTACTAATTAATGGGCAGTAATTAGGCAAAAACAATATATGTAGCGTAGTAATTTGTGGCTATACTAGAGAAATTAGATATAATTTGCTGCTTTCGGTAGTTCAATATGACTCCCATTCCAGTGACAATATTTCTATGATTTTTTCCAATCTAAATTATGATAAAGTGTAATGATTAACTACACAAAATATTTCAATTATTAGAGAATCAAATTATTCTTTAGTATTTGGAAACAATGAATTTGAATTATATTGGTTCTTGTCAGTATTTACTCTCATTTTACACAAATTTTACTATGACAAATTTGGCTAATTATCTGGAAAAAGTGAGTTCTGATACAATTAATTATTTGAAGTTTTGAAACTTTGAAATCGCAAAATTTATGGTTAAATGCCCAAGAATAAATTGTTAATAAAACAGGAAGAAGTATATCTAATTTTTGATGATACAGTTATAGTGATCGCTCCCCGTGGTTTTAGCCGTATCCCATAAAGCAGATAATGAAGATAGTCTAATTGGTCATACCCTGTATATATTATCTTTGCATAAGTCCTGATGTATACACTACTTTGATATCCATCTTAATTAGTGTAATTTAAAGCATTGATAAATAGATTTTCAAGGGTTATATAGTAAATTTATATGGGGTTCTATTAATCCATCCTACCTTTAATTTTTAATTTTTTCTTAAACTACCTCGTTTCATTTGTTCCCTTTCAATAGCTTCAAATAAAGCTTGAAAATTACCTTGACCAAAACCTGGTGTCTGAATTTGTTTACCATTTACCCAAACAACTTTACGTTCAATAAACTCAAAAAATACTGTTGGTTGGTTAAATATTGGTTGTGTAAAAATTTGTAGTAACATTGCTCCTGGTATTTTTTCTTGCCAGTCTACCAAAATTTGACAATTTTGAACTTTCTGCCAGTCAGTTTCTGATAGATGACTTAATGCTTCTGTTTGTAGACTATAGTAATATGTTTTTGGAACTTGTAAAAAAGGTAAACCAAGCGATCGCAACTCTCCGACCACCCCCAAAATATTTTCTGTATGTAAAGCAATGTGTTGTATTCCCGCACCAGAATTAGCATCCAAAAATTCCTGAATTTGAGAACTATCAGATGTAGGCTCATTAATAGGAAATTTGACTTCTCCCTCTGGGTGTATCATCACTAGACTACGCAAACCTGATTTATTTGTCTGAATGTCAAAATTTTGATGGGGTTGGAAATTGAAAATTTGATGATACCAATTGAAAGCAGGTTCTAAATTGTCTTTAGCTACATTTAAAACTACATGATCGATCACCATAAGATCCGTAGAAAGTTGAGAAGTAGAATTCAAAATTTTTGCATCATCAATTTTTTCTATCAAAGTATGAGTTAAGTCTCCCCATCCAGAAATTTTCGCCCATTTTAAACCGTTTAAGTTTTCCTGAATAGGTTGCAAAATTTCTGCTCCATTAGCTGCCGCATTTGCCACAACTGAGGTAATATCTCGAACTCGAAAAGCTACATCAGCGACTCCGGGAGGATGTAAGCTCAGAAAATTGGTAACAGGACTTGCTGGTGTGATGGCAGAAGATAAGGCAAAATATACTTGACCCCTGTTAATAATTTCCTTCTGGGTATGTTGACTGGTTTTAGAAGCAATGGCTTTAAAACCTAATTTTTCTCTAAACCAGTCTCTGGACTCTATAGCATTTTCAACGTAGAAATGAATGTGATCGAACTGCATAATCAACTTTTATTATTCAATCAAAATATTATTTGGAGAAAATAAATATTGTTACAAGTATAGCGCTACCTGCTAACGTTATGACATTTTGAGATTCCTCAACAACCTTTTTGGAGAATTAAAAGTTTTCAAGTGTCCCAAAGTCTTTTTGTACTGCTATATTAGGTAAGCTGTTAACTATTTAGATTCCTTATTCTAATAACAACCAATTAAAGCGAAAGTTTTGTACAGTAAGGATTTATCTATTGTCCTAAAATTTACAATAAGTTGTTTAAATGCTTAATAGTTTAATAGGTTTTAAGTAGTAGTTGAGTAAAACGGCTAAAATCTTGGAATAGTAGGGGGTGGGTTTATAATTCAAATAAATAAGATTGAACTAATAGATTATATGAAACCGCTCCCAAGGATATAATGCCAAAACTAGTTGTATTAGTCCAGTAGGTAAATCCTAAGCAAAGGACAAAAAGCTTGACTTTCAGAATAAGAGAAGGTTTCATAGAACTTAAAAACCATAATGTCCATGAAATATGAATATCAATAATATTAAAATAACATCATTTTACTACAAAAAACTTCTAAATTACAACTTTTCTTGCCATGGAGCCAGAATCAAATTTATCCCTTTATTTATCTAGGCCATATTTCAAGTCAAAAGTATTAACCAAGTACAAATAGCAACTTCATTCTCATCTAATGCTCAAGTAAGTTCTAATTACAAACCATTACCAAGGTTGTTCCCTCACTTTGACATAGATACCAGAGAGTTCCTCCAGACTGTAATTGCCATTATGAACTGCTCACAAAAATGGGTTTTGAGTAATTACTGAACTCAATGGCAGCTTGGAAAACATAGATACAACATTCTGTTGTTAGGAATTGTTGCTCAGAGCTTGGTAATTCCGATAATTTGGGATATTTTGCTGAAAAAAGGAAATTTCCAAACTACTAAACGAATAGATGTAATGGAGAAATTTTCTGCCTTATTAGGTAAGGAGCGAGTAGCATACCTAACAGGAGATAGAGAATTTCTAGGTAAACAATAGTTAAAATATCTTTCGTTTAATTGGGAGCTTCCTATCACCATTCGTCACACAGACTTAATTGGTAATGGATAATTATTTACCTTTAAGGGTGATTTTTAAGGAGTTTAGCTGTTTTACAACCACCATAGCCATATACCTCCCCCTTTTTGCTGTTGTTTTTACTCTATGAGAATCAACAACTGCTGCAGTAGGTTCCTGATGTCGTGCTTCTTTGACTCTTCTCTCTTGCCGTAGAGTATTATTAATTTGTTCCCAAATACCATATCCGTGGCATTTACGAAATTTTTTTGACACAGTTTGCCAAGGTAGTAGCTTCTGGGAGAAAGAACCCCAATGATAACCAGAGTAAAGGATCTAGGATATAGAATATACTATTTACTACTTCTGTGAGATTAGTATTTGCTTTGGGCCCTGGTTGAGAGAAGTTTCGGTAGCAGAGGTTCGAGTAGTTCCCAGTGGCGGTGGTTTAGAGCCCTGGCTAAGTTTTTTTTATTTTCCTACCTTCAATACTTCTTCATGGGCATCTTTAGCTTTTTTTTTACAAACAGTCTCTAATTAGATAACGATTATTAGGATAAAAACTTAATTAATTTTTAAGGATTCGGCGATCGCGATTTTTAAGCGGTAATGACAAACCTGATAGTTCCTTGTACGCAAACTTAAAAAATAAATAGCTTTTAAAAATATCATAAAAAACTTTTATAATAGGAATTTTATGAACATATTCTATATAATCTGAGAAACCGGCCGTGGGAGTCCGTAAGTTCTAAATATCTTATTCGGTCATTTACTCCCTACTTTTAATTCACTAAACAAGCTTCTATTGTTTCTAATACTGACTTAGACAAACTGGGTAAGTCATAACCACCTTCTAAACCAAATAATATCTTGCGGGTTATTTGCAAACAATATTCTGTAAATAATCTATAGTCTTCTGGTTGTAGAGAAATACTTGCTAATGGGTCGTCATGGTTAGCATCATAACCAGCACTAACAATCAATAAATCTGGTTGAAAATTAGCTAAAAAGGGGATGACTTTTTCCTTGAAAGCCCTTTGATAATTAGCTATTGTACTACCTGGCGACATAGGCAGATTTAGTACATTATTGTAAAAACCATGTTCCTCAGCAGACCCTGTTCCAGGATAACAGGGATATTGATGCAGAGAACAGTAAGCTATGTTCTCATTAGTTTCTACAATTTCTTGAGTACCATTACCATGATGTACATCCCAGTCGAGAATGGCAACTTTGTTAATGTCTAGTTTTTCTAGGGCATAATGAGCGGCGATCGCAGCATTGGAAAATAAGCAAAAACCCATGCCCCGTCTGCTTTCAGCATGATGTCCAGGTGGTCTTGCCAAAACAAAAGTAGGTTTCCTATTTGTTAATACCAAATCTACTCCATCTAACCAAGCACTTACCGCTAACAATGCCACATCATAACTTTTAACAAAAACTGGTGTATCTGTATCTAAAAAACCTCCACCATGATCAGCTATTTCTGCCACTGCTTTAATATGACTACGAGAATGAACTTTTTCTAGCAGTGTCATCAATAATGAATCACGCTGTTGTACTGGGGTAGGTGAGTGCCATTGCAGTTGGCCATTATCAGGAAAGGCTTTGAGAGCTGTCACAATTGCAGTTAAACGTTCTGGTCGCTCTGGGTGTAATATACCAGTTTTATGTTCGAGAAATTCATCGGAGTAAATAACAGAAACCATAATTTAATTTTAGATATTAGAAATTGTCCCATTTGATGAAACCTTGATAGGACTTATGCAGAAACTGAGTTGATTTACAGAAATTTCTTAAAAAATAGTAATCAAGGCAATAAGTCCGATTTTTTGTTTGGGTGCATAAGTCCTATTTTATTGTAATCATATCAAGATTTAAAATTAATATTTAATTAAAAATCTTGAAATATTTCTGATAAATTTTATGAAAAGATGCAGACAAAATGTGCTATAGTTTTAAATATAAAATAACTTTCTAAATATATCAAAATTAATCGAACAAAATTAGATTTTTTTGGTTTATTCCTAGTTAATTATAAATTTAATGGAGTTTTTCATTATATGACTACTTCTGAATCACGAATTGTACCAACAGATTTGCGCAATGAAATGTCCCAATCATACCTAGAATACGCTATGAGCGTCATCGTAGGTCGGGCGTTGCCAGATGCTAGAGATGGTCTCAAACCTGTACATCGTCGCATACTTTATGCTATGCATGAACTAGGTTTAACTCCAGACCGCCCTTTCCGGAAATGCGCTCGTGTAGTAGGAGAAGTACTGGGTAAATACCACCCCCATGGTGATACAGCAGTGTATGATGCTTTGGTGCGAATGGCTCAAGATTTTTCAATGCGATCTCCATTAATTCAAGGCCATGGTAACTTTGGTTCTGTAGATAATGATCCTCCGGCTGCGATGCGTTACACCGAATGTCGTCTGCAAGTGCTAACTTGTGATGCTATGCTGCGGGATATTGATTCAGAAACAGTAGATTTTGCCGATAACTTTGATGGTTCTCAACAAGAACCGTTGGTACTCCCTTCTCGTGTTCCACAACTATTTCTTAACGGTTCGTCTGGAATTGCAGTGGGGATGGCAACTAATATTCCTCCCCATAATTTGGGAGAATTGATTGATGGTTTGGTAGCTCTAATTCACAACTCAGAAATAACTGAGAACGAATTAATACAGCATATTCCCGGTCCTGATTTTCCTACAGGGGCTCAAATCTTAGGTAAATCAGGTATTAGGGATGCTTACACCCTTGGTCGCGGTTCCATCACCATGCGTGGTGTTGCTACAATAGAGACTATTGAACAACGAGGTCGCCCTGACAAAGAGGCTATTATTGTCACCGAGTTACCATACCAAACTAACAAAGCAGCATTAATTGAAAAAATTGCTGAATTGGTGAATGACAAAAAAATTGAGGGTATTTCTGATATCCGGGATGAGAGCGATCGCAATGGAATGCGTATTGTTATTGAACTTAAACGAGATGCTTATCCCAGAGTTGTACTGAATAATCTCTACAAACAAACTCCCCTACAAGCAAATTTCGGAGCCAATGTTTTAGCACTGGTAAATTCTGAACCCCAGTTATTAACTCTGAAAAAATACCTAGAAGTTTTCCTAGAATTTAGGGTAGAAACTATTACTAGGAGAACAGAATATGAGCTGCGAAAAGCTGAAGAAAGAGATCATTTATTACAAGGTTTACTAATTGCTTTAGATAACCTTGATGAAATTATTCAATTAATTCGCAATGCTGCTGATACCCCTAATGCTAAAAAAGAATTAATCGAAAATTATGGTTTATCTGAAGTTCAATCTGATGCAATTTTACAAATGCAGTTAAGAAGATTAACAGCATTAGAAGCACAAAAAATTCAAAAAGAACATGAAGAATTACTACTAAAAATTGCTGATTTGCAAGATATATTAGCTAAACGAGAACGCATTCTAGAAATTATCGAAACTGAAGCTATAGAAATTAAAGAACGTCATGCAACTCCCAGAAGAACTGTTATTGAACTAGCAGAAGGAGAGCTAGATGATACAGATTTAATTGCCAATGAAAAAGCAATTATTTTATTAACAGAACAAGGCTATATTAAGCGGATGCCAGTTAATTCCTTTGAAGCTCAAAGTCGAGCAACTCGCGGTAAATCTGGCACTAAAATGAAAGAAGATGATGTAGTTGAACATTTTCTCAGTTGTTATGACCATGACAGTATTTTATTCTTTAGCCAAAGGGGAGTTGTTTACTGTCTAAATGCTTATCAAATTCCTATTGGTTCTCGTGTTGCTCGGGGAGTACCAATAGTGCAAATGTTGCCAATTCCTAGAGATGAAAAAGTTACTTCTATTGTGGCTGTTTCTGAGTTTACTGATGACAAATATTTAGTCATGCTGACTAAGGGTGGATATATCAAAAAAACAAGTTTATCCGCATTTGCTAATATTCGTTCTAATGGATTAATAGCTATTTCTCTTGGAGAAGGTGATAGTTTAAGGTGGGTAAGGAGAGCTAAAGTTGATGATAGTCTAATTATTGGTTCTAGTTATGGAATGGCAATTCACTTTAGAACGGATAATAAACAGTTGCGTCCTTTAGGTAGAAATACTAGAGGAGTAAAATCTATGAAACTTATCAAAGGTGATGAGTTAATTAGTATGGATATTTTACCTAGTTCAATAGTAGAAAATATTGCTGATATAGATGAAGAAAATTTAGAATTAGAAGAAGAAGAGTTAGAAATAGAAACTGATGAAATAGAAGAGGTAGAAAGTGATGAATTTACTGCCACTAACAATATAGGATCTTGGGTATTAGTTATTACTACAAATGGTTATGGA
This sequence comes from Trichodesmium erythraeum GBRTRLIN201, assembly GCA_018457135.1. Lineage (GTDB taxonomy): Bacteria > Cyanobacteriota > Cyanobacteriia > Cyanobacteriales > Microcoleaceae > Trichodesmium > Trichodesmium erythraeum. Next base: position 249,940 of record JAGGDU010000046.1, read on the forward strand.
AAGCGAGTACCAGTTTCTCAATTTACTTTACAAAATAGAGGTGGCAAAGGTCGTATTGCTACTAAGTTTAAACAGAAGAAAAAGAAACAAGACCAAGTAGCTGCTTTGCGAGTAGTAAATGAGTCAGAAGAGTTGATGATAATTACTGCAAAGGGAATTATTATTCGTCAAGCAATAGATGCTATTTCTATTCAATCTCGTAGTGCTACAGGAGTTAGAGTACAAAAACTTGATGATGCAGATGCTATAGCAGAGGTGGCTTTAGTTCCGGCTACGGAAACTGAAGAAACAATAGAAATAGAAGAAGGTATAATGGAAGCAGAAGTAGTGGAAACAGAAGAAGATATGGAAGAATAAACATTTGTTTGTAGTTGGGTTGGCACATCAAGATACATCTTTTGCAATTTAGCCATTCAGGCATTAGCTGTTAGTCTGTCAGCCATTAGGCTAACAGAAACAGCAAATTATAATCTAAATTATACTGTTTTTTTAAATCAAGTTGCGATAGTTTAATTACCTATAATTACCTAATTAAACTGATTATATTAAGTATCATTAATTAGTCATAATAAAATTATTTTCTCCCATCAACTGCTCTAAATTACCTAAAATTTACTAGCAACATTTTAATTATTCTTTTGTTTATTACAACCTGCTGAAATTCCATAGAATTTCCTTGCCTATTCCTCAGATAATTTATTTATGTTTACCTACTTATTTATAACATTTATTAGTGGCATTCTAATGGGAATGACCACAGCACCTATTGGTGCATGGTTTCTTGGATGGGTAGCTTTAGCTCCTCTCTGGGTATTAGTAATTCAACAGGAAAAACCTTTTAATAAATTTTTATTAGGTTTAGCTTGGGGAATAGGTTATCATGGTTTAGCTTTGTTTTGGATAACTGGAATTCATCCTATGACTTGGTTAGGAATTCCTTGGTTAGCTAGTCTAGCGATCGCTCTATTTTGTTGGATTTTTATCACCCTTTGGGGAGCAATTTTAGTTGCTATTTGGGCTTATTTATTTGGATTTTTAGCTCCTATATCTTTCTCAGATAAAATATCCTCATTTACTAGAATTTTATTAAGTATAACTATATGGTGTTGTTTAGAGAAAATTTGGAGTTTAGGAAATCTTTATTGGACTTCTCTAGCTTTTACTCAGAGCAATCACAATTTAGTAATTTTACACCTTAGTAGATTATCAGGGCCAATTACAATTACTGCAGCTATTGTAACAGTGAATGCTTTATTTGGGGAAGCTTTTATTAAAGGAAAATTACGTCAAAATTCCCCAAATTTTCAACAAATTATGTTTGGTCAAATTATGTTTGGTCAAAAACAAAATAATTCAGAGCTACCAAACTTATTGACTAAGTTTCCCTTTTTATACCAAATCTGGTTATCAAAAGGTAAATTTTTTAAATCCTCTTTAACCATCTCCGGAACCCCTCATATCTCAAGTTCCCTATATGATCAAAAAATGCTCCATAAACAGGATTTAGTATCCCTTACTCCTTCTTACTTTTTCCTGGTTCCAATAATAATTTTAATATTGTTCCATATCATAGGGTTTGGTCTATATAATACTCCTTTAAATTCAGAATCAACAGCAGCTTTAAAGGTGGGAATTATTCAAGGAAATATTCCCAATGAAATTAAGCTTAATTCCGGAGGTTGGTATCATGCTTTAGAAGGTTATACTCAAGGATATAAAGAGTTAGCAAAGGAAAATATTGATGCTGTATTAACTCCAGAAACAGCTTTACCTTTTTTATGGACAAATCAAAATAATCCTAGATTCCTTTCTTTTTATCAAGCAATTTTAGAGAAAGGAGTAGTAGTTTGGGTAGGAGGTTATGGCAAACAGAAGAATAATCTGACAAATAGCTTATTTACTATTGATAGTAAAGGAGAAATATTCAGCCGTTATGACAAAATCAAATTAGTACCTCTAGGAGAATATATTCCTTTTAATAAAATGTTAGGAAAGTTAATAGATAGACTCTCACCTTTAGATGCTAATTTAGTACCAGGAAAAATAGACCAGATATTTGACACACCTTTTGGAAAAGCTATAGTCGGAATTTGTTATGATTCAGCTTTTTCCGAAGTATTTCAAAGGCAAACATTAGCAGGAGGAGAATTTATTTTAACTGCTGCTAATAATGCTCATTATAGTTCTACAATGCCAGCTCAACATCATGCTCAAGATGTAATTCGAGCTATAGAAAATGATAGATGGACAGTACGAGCAACAAATACAGGTTATTCTGGAGTTGTAGATCCCCATGGTAGAACAATTTGGCTATCAGAAATTAATACTTATGTAACCCATACAGCTAGAATTTATAGGCGCAAGACCCAAACTTTATATGTCAAATTGGGTGATTGGTTGACACCACTATTGGTCTTAGGAGGAGTATTCACAAAAATAATTATATGGTTAAAATAAAATAATCTACTTCTGCTAAAATACAATAAATATAGGCTTAATAGTTAATTAAATATTAAATCACAATACTAAACAAAAAGTGAATAATATAACTGAAATATTTGAGAAAAAAATATGATTACGAAGAGTAAATTATGTAAATTAATTGGGTTATTTATACTTGCTTTAATATTAGTTACTTGTAGGGTTAATCCAAATAAGGATAATATCCAAAAGCCTCAATCAGATCAAGTATTAACAATTTGGTGGAATCGAGGATACTATCCGGAGCAAGAAGAAGCTCTTAAAAAAGTAGTTGTTGACTGGGAGGAAAAAACAAATAACAAAGTTAAACTTTTGTTTTTCAGTGAGGATGATATATTACAAGCAGCTATTGATGCTTTGGAAGTAGGTAAAACACCTGATATTCTCTTTTCCGAAAGAGCAGAGTTTACTTTAATTCCCCAGTGGGCTAGAGAAGGAAAATTAGTAGATGTTTCAGATGTAATTAAGCCTGTAAAAAAATCCTATGATACAACTGCACTGAACTCTTCTTATTTGTACAACCAAGTTAAGTCTAAATCTTCTAATTATACTGTGCCAATAATGCAGCAAACTCTCCATGTTCATTACTGGCTTGATTTAATTAGTGAAGCTGGTTTGGGTGAAGAAATACCAGAAGAGTGGGACGATTTTTGGCAGTTTTGGCAAAAGGCACAAAAAGTTTTGCGTGAAAAAGGTCAAGATAATATTTATGCTTTAGGTTTGCCTATGTCTATTAATAGTACAGATACTTACATTATATTTAAACAAATCTTGGAAGCTAACAATTTACAAATAGTAGATAAACAGGGAAAATTACAAGTCGATAAACCAGAAATAAGACAAAAAATTATTGATATTTTAGACTGGTATACTAGCTTTTATAAAAATGGGTATGTGCCACCTAAAGCAGTTAACTGGAGTAATTCTGATAATAATATTAGTTTCCTCAATCAGAATACTTTAATGACAATTAATCCAAGTATGTCAATTCCTGGTTCTCAACAAGAAGATGAAGAAATTTACTTAAATAAAATGAGAACTATAGAGTTTCCGAATAATCCTAATGGAGGTGCTCCAACATATTTAGTATCTGTCAAAGAACCTATAATTTTTACATCTTCTCCTAATCCATTATTGGCGAAAAATTTTCTTTCATACTTAGTAAAACCAGATAATTTAGGACCTTATATTAAAGGTGCAAAAGGTCGTTATTTTCCAATTATGCCTAAGCTCTGGAAAGACCCTTTTTGGAGTAATATAAAAGATCCCCATATTTCTGTTGCTTCTCAACAATTTACTAAATCTCAGACTCGTTTACTTCACAATTCTATCAACCCAGCTTATTCTCAAATAGATTCAGAAAATATTTGGGGAAAAGCCATGGCAAAAGTGTTAATTGAAGGCTTATCACCAACTGCTGCAACAGACCAAGCTATTAATCAAATTAAAGAAATATTTGCTCAGTCAAAAACTCAGAATGAAAGGTAATATAGTAAAGCTAAAAATTAGAGTATTAAATGATGCACTTTTGGAAAAAAAGCCTCTTGATCCAAATTGTAGGTTCTTTTTTAATATTGTCATTAATGACAATATCAATTGTCGGATATACAACTTTTAGTCAAGCACGAGCATCTTTAAAAGAATCAGTGTTTGATCGCCTTAATTTTGCTGTAAAACTTAAGGAAAATGAACTTAATAATTGGATATTAGATCAACGTAGAAATATTTTGGCGATCGCCGACTTGCCAGAAATTAATAACCAAGCAAAAATATTGTTAACAAGCCAAAAATCTACTCCAGAATATAAGTCAGCTCAAACTTTACTATATGCTTCTTTAAAATCTTTTGTCAGTAATCTTAATAACTTGCAAGAAATTTTTATTTTAAGCAAAAGTAGTAGAATTTTAGTTTCGAGTAATTCCAATAAAGTAGGAAAATATCAAGCCCTAACTCAATATAGTCCAGTAACAAGATCTCCCACATATAAGTTAAGATCAAATCTTTACCGCAGTGCTGAAACAGATAAACCCATAATTACCTTTGCTATTCCTATTCTTAATGAAAATGGTAAACAATTAGGAATATTAGCTAGCCATCTTCGCCTAGAAAGAATTGATTCTATTATTAGAGAACAAGCAGGGTTAGGACAAACAGCAAAAATATATTTAGTAGGTAATATTGGTAATAGTTTTTCGAGGATAAATGTATTTGTTTCAGCTACGGAATTTGGTTCAAAAGAATTTCCTAATGGTATTAGTAGTAAAGGTATTAATGATGCTATTAATCATAAAAATGGTGAAGGGTTGTATCGAAATTACAAGGGTGTGCCAGTCATTGGTGTTTATCGGTGGCTAGAATATAAAGACTTAGCATTATTAGCAGAAATAGATCAAACAGAAGCATTTGCATCTGCTCGTCATCTTGCTAGTTCAATTTTGCTAGTTGGTTTGACATTAGCTTTAGTAATGGCAGTAGCTATGTTGTTATTAGGCCGTCAAATTGTACGGCCAATTTTAGCTATCGCTCATACAGCTAGGTTAGTAAGTAAAGGTGATCTAACTCAAAAAGTGCCAGTATTAACTAAAAACGAAATTGGTTTGTTGGCTAAAACTTTTAATGAAATGATTAAACAGCTAGAAAATTCATATCAGGAACTATCTAATTATAATCAAATTCTTGAGGTAAAAGTTAATGAAAGAACCCAAGAATTAAAAGAAAAAAATACATACCTAGAAAAAACACTTTTTAAGTTAAAACAAACTCAATCTCAATTAATTCAGGATGAAAAGATGGTAGCTTTAGGTCAATTAGTTGCTGGGGTAGCTCATGAAATTAATAACCCTATTAACTTTATATATGGCAATGTTAAACCCGCCAGAACTTATACAAAAGATTTATTAGATTTAATCAACCTTTATCAGCAATATTATCCAGAACGGGCATCTGAAATTTTAGAAATAGAAACGACAATAGACCTAGATTTTATAAGAGAAGATTTTCCTAGTTTGCTTGATTCTATGGAGGAAGGTTCTAGAAGAATTAAAGAGATAGTTTTATCCTTGCGTAACTTTTCTCGCCATGATCAATCTAGCCAAAAACAAGTTAATATTCACGAAGGTATAGATAGTACTCTACTAATTTTGCAAAATCGCCTTAAACCTAGGGTAGGATATCCAGAAATTCAGATAATTAAAGAATATGGTAAGCTGCCATTGGTAGAATGTTTGGCTAGTCAAATTAATCAAGTTTTTATGAATCTTTTTGCTAATGGTATTGATGCTTTAGAAATGTCATGGGAAAAATCTAAATCGAAGTTTTTTTCTATTAAACCCCAGATCATAATTAAGACGAAAACTCTCAATAAAGACTATATATCTATCCATATTATTGATAATGGTCTAGGAATACCAGAAAAAAATAAAAATAGAATATTTGAACCCTTTTATACAACAAAACCTGTAGGAAAAGGTACGGGTTTAGGATTATCCCTTAGTTATCAAATAATTGTGGAAAAACATGGAGGTAATTTTTACTGTAATTCTTTGGTAAACGAAGGTACAGAATTTGTAATTGAATTGCCTATTTTGTATAAGTTCTCATCAATGAGTAAAAGTTAATTCTTAAGGGAGTAGGGAATAAGAAATATAAAAAAGTTGTGCCTCAAGGGTTGGATAAATGGTATATAAATACGATTAAGTAGTGGCGCAAAATTAATTATACATTTATATAAGCTGCATTTTTTACATTCTCAAAAGCAAAGATAATTAAAATAAGTAAATATTTTTTTCATGGTACTTGATAAGATAAAATGTGCAAATTAAAATCCTGTATATAAATTTGTAAAATATGTGTTTTTTTGTTTGCAGTCTATTACTAAACTTTCCCAATAAATTCACCTTTATTACTTCTATACCTCGTTTTTTTATCAGCTAAAAATTAATGGCTTTAAGCAAATTAAATTATAATATTTTTGATAGAATTGAATTCTACTCAAAAAAAGTAGATAATAACTAGAATTGTAAAGATAAATCTGTATTTTAATACACGACAATATATCCCTATTAAAACTTCAAAAAAATTCTCTCTTTTTTATTTGTTCAATATTTTGTCTCCCGGATAAAAACTATCCCCCTAAAATTCTGTATGTAGCACTAGGAATTTAGGAGACGGATAACTACTATAATAGTATTATTTATTCCCTGTGATTTTTATAAGTATAGGTTGTTCAGCACAAGCAAGTTTATGTAATGAATTTATTTGGCATAAATAATTACCAACTGTGATGAATGTTTATTATAAGTTATAGAAGCAAGAAAAACTAAAGTTGAAATAGTAAAGTTGTAAGTACATCTTAAAATCAAGGGATATTAATAGAGATAACTTTATTAAATTAATTAGAGATGATATTTTTCAGCTACTATAATCAAGATTAACTAAAGATTGTCTATTATTTTTTTTTCACTCTTAGTATAAGACAAATTCTTATTAATTAGTCAGAATAAAAATGCTTTTATGAAATTAATTGCTCCCAATTCCCAATTCTTAATTCCCAATTCCCTAAAATTTTCCCACCGTGGTTATTCAAAGATATCTGATGTTATAATTTTTTTTTACTTTTGATTTTTTTTTCTGAGAAGGTAGTAGCAATTCCTATACATTAATACTAACTTTTGATCAAACTTTAGTTGTTAAATGATAAACACAAAGGGAATAACTTTTTTGCATAATGAACCCTAAATTAATGTTGATTTTATCAAGACTTTTATAAATATTTTACGGATTTTGTATTCAACGTCCCTATCCCTACTCCTCAAGGTTCGGGGTTAGGATCAAAATGTTAAGTTGAAAAGTATTTGAGAAATGGTATAAGAGGAGTTAACTTTTGACTTGCCCCTAGTGCTCACGTAGCGCTATACTCAATCATTAATAATTTAAATAATTAATTAATAATGCAAAACCAACCTCATTCCCAAATACAACAACAAAAATTACCTAACCAAAGGTGGTTGATACATCCAGAAAAACCAGAAATTACTAACAATTTAGCTAAAACTCTAGAAATATCACCCTTAATAGCTCAGAGTCTTATTAACCGCGATATTTCTACTATCGAAGAAGCACAAGTATTTTTAGACCCTGGGTCAATAAAACTACCTTCTCCAATACAAGAATTTCCCGACTTAGAGATCGCTCTTAACTTATTACAAACCACAATTTCCCAAAAGAAAAAAATTGCTATTTGTGGTGACTATGATGCAGATGGCATGACTAGCACTGCTTTATTATTGCGGAGTTTTAAACATTTGGGAGCAAAAGTTGACTACGCTATTCCCAGTAGAATGCAGGAAGGTTATGGTATCAATGAACGCATTATTGAAGAATTTCATCAAGAAGGAGTCAGTCTCATCCTGACTGTAGACAATGGTATCTCTGCATATAAACCTATCGCTAGAGCTCGGGAACTTGGTTTAAATGTTATTATTACTGACCACCATGACATTCCACCTGAGCTACCACCTGCTAACGCTATTCTTAACCCCAAACTCATTTCCGAAACTTCTCCTTATCAAGGTGTGGCAGGTGTGGGAGTTGCTTATATTTTGGCACTATCTCTGGCAAAACGTCTCGACAAACTTTCAGGTTTAACTGACCCACTTTTAGAATTATTCACTTTAGGTACTATTGCTGACTTGGCACCTTTAACTGGAGTTAACCGTCGCTGGGTGAAACAAGGGTTGCAACTTTTACCCCATTCCCAGTTAGCGGGGGTACGAGCATTAATTCAAGTATCTGATGTTAAAGCACAAGCGCAGGGAAATTTGAAAGAAACTAAGAATCAAAAATCTCTGAAACCAGATGATATTGGCTTTCGTCTTGGTCCCCGTATTAATGCAGTGGGACGCATTGCTGATCCACAAATTGTTATTGAACTTTTAACGACGGATGATAAAGAAGTGGCGGCAACAAGGGCGAAACAGTGTCAAGAAATTAATCAAACACGGCAGGAGTTATGTGCAGAAATTGAACAACAGGCGATCACTTGGTGTGAGGAGAGTCAGATAAATTTTGAGAAGGAAAGGGTGTTGGTCGTTGTACAACCAGGATGGCATCATGGGGTTATTGGTATTGTGGCTTCCCGGTTGGTGGAACGTTATGGGGTGCCTGTTTTTATTGGCAGTTATGAGGAGGAGCAAGGGCCAGATGCAAATTTGGCAAGTTCTCCAGGGGTTATGTTTGCTTCATCTGAAACAACTTATACAATTCGGGGTTCTGCTCGCGGTATTCCTGAGTTTCATGTTTTTGAAGGGTTACAATTTTGTGATGACCTATTAGGAAAATATGGTGGTCATAAAGCAGCGGGGGGTTTTTCTTTGCCTGGAAAAAATTTAGATGAGTTTCGCTCCCGTTTGAGTGAGTTTGCTCATCAATGTTTAAAAATTCATCACTTAAAACCTTTAATTACTATTGATGCTGAAGCCGAATTTAAGGAGCTCAATTTTGACCTTTATCATCAAATAGATTTACTTCATCCCTGCGGAATTGAAAATAGATCTCCGATTTTTTGGACTTCTAATGTCCGAGTTGCAGAACAGAAAATTGTTGGTGCAGGGCATATTAAATTAACTTTAATTAAGTCAGAAATAATCAAGGCGATCGCTTGGCGTTGGGGAGATTATTTTCGTTTACCAAGCTTAGTTGATATTGCTTACAAATTGCGTGAAAATACTTTTAATGGTCAAACTTCTATTGAATTAGAGTTAGTTGGTGTGCGTTTACCTCAGAAAGTTTATGCTAATCAAAAATCGTCACATTTACCCCCAATTAAAAAGTTTTATTATCGCAATTGCTCTTATACTTGTAGTCTTTATAAAGTTGGAAATTTACAGGAATTAAGAATCCAAAATTCCCGTGGTGACGTCTTAGCTATTCAAAAAGGGAAAAGAATAGGTTTGTTAGGAAAAAGCCGCAATAATGCGCAACAAGTCGATGTTTCTAAACCTCACTTTTTTCATTTAATTAAGGCAGCTATAAATGCTTTAAACCTCAATTTATAAGCTGATATTTATAACCGTGGTGCATTGTATTTATTGCACTACCGGATAAGTTATACTAAATCCTATTTATATAGGAAGTTTATTGAAAAGTTCAGCCATAAGGTTTAAAAGAATTTGGATAAAGTGGCAAATTATGAGTTATATAGGGTCATAAATGTGTTGACTACATTTTCTTCAATAAGGAAGTAGGTAGAAAGTTTATATGCAACTTCCTTATAGAATAGTTATTCACCACTACAACATCTAATTACACCAAGACTATCGAATCTTAATATAAATTATGCTCTCTACCCTTTGCATTTTCCTATCAAATAAACTTAAAGTCTGAAGAATCAATAATAGTATTAATAGCATCAGAAAAAACAGGAATATTATTGATAACTGCTAAATCAAAAGCAGGACTATTGTCGTCCTGAAGATTAGGGTCATATCCTAGAATAACTTTGCTATTTAAACTATTATTGACATAAATAAAGAAAGCTGGATTTGTACCAGAACCATTTTGATTTTTCAAAATAGAATTAACTTGCTGTACATTTTCAAATTTATTCTCAAAAATAATCAATTCTTGTTCGCTAATATTTTGACCTTGTGAACCTAAATTATCCAGAGAAACTATTACACTGAAAAATTCTGTAGCAGTACCAGGAGGATTAGTTAAATTACCAAAGTTCTTCGATCTAAACAAAAATGCATCTACATTATCCCCATTAAAATCAGTAATCACATCAACTCCTTCGTTAGGTACTTCAAAGAAGAAAGAATCAGCTCCTTGATTACCAGTTAGTCTGTCAGAACCAAATCCACCATTTAATATATCATCTCCTAAACTTCCATTAATAGAATCGTTACCTTCTGTTCCACTTAAGAAATCGTTTCCTTCATTACCGTCAAGAGTGTCAGATCCTGAGCCACCAAACAAAGAGTCATCACCTATGCCACCTAGAATACTGTCACTATCAGCACCCCCATTAATAGTATCGTTACCGGAATCACCTCTAAGAGTATCATTTCCTAGATTACCCAATAGGGAGTCGTTGTCATCTCCTCCAGATAGGGAATCATTATCTGTACCGCCGTCAAGGGTATCATCACCTAGCCCACCTTCAAGAGTATCTTGTTGTTCTGCTCCTAATAATAGATCGTTGCCACCTTGTCCTAACAAAGAGTCATTATCAGCACCACCATCAAGAGTATCGTCCCCTATTCCTCCAAATAATGTGTCAGTTTCTTCTCCTCCAAATAAAGAGTCGTTACCAGCTTCGCCTAATAAGATATCTTCTCCAGCTCCGCCATCTAAAATATCATCTCCATTACCACCACTGAGAGTATCGTTGCCAGAATTTCCTATTAAGTAATCACTTTCTTGAGTACCATTAATGTTATTATTACCATTTCCTCTTTCAATAATATTATCAACCACTCTAATGCTAAAAGATGTACTGGCAATACTTCCGCCATCACCATCAGAGACAGAAAAGAAAAAAGGAAAATTACCTGCTGTATTACCAGGAGTATACAGAATTAAATTGTTATTAATATCAGCCTGAGAGAAAGTATCATTCTGATTAAGACGTTTATTAACCAATCTAAGATTACCTTGTATTGGTGTTCTAATAAGGTTGTAGGTAATTTCTTCTATTGTGTTGTCGGTATCTGTAACTAAAAGATTAGTATTTAATATATTTTGTCTGGCTCCATTTTTGAGAAGAATAATACCTCGGTTGTTTGCTAACTGTGGTGGATCGTTGACTTTGATATTAACTTGGGCAGTATCAGAATTATTATTCCCGTCACTAATACTATAGCTGAAACTATCATTTCCCTTAAATGCAGGATTAGGAGTGTATACATAAGTTATACTATTTTCTTTTAGTAACGATCCGTTTTGTGGTCTATCTATAGCTGAAATACTGAAAGGATCTCCTTCTGGATCAGAGTCGTTTTCTAGGAGTTTTTCAGCAGTAATAGTTAATGGTTCATCTTTATTAGTTATGAAGTTATCATCCTCTGCTTTGGGTGGCAAATTAGAAGGTGTTGGTGTTGGTGTTGGTGTTGGTGCTGGTGTTGGTGTTGGTGCTGGTGCTGGCGCAGGTATTGGTGCTGGCGCAGGTGCTGGTGTGACCCCAGCACTTATTCCTAGGGGTATTGATACTGTTACTGTTAATAAGTCACTGTTAGTACCACCTACACTAACAATTGTGTTACCGGGGTTGTTTATGGGTTCTACAATATTTGGTGTGGGTGCTGGTGTTACGATTGGCGTGGGTGCTGGTGTTACAATTGGTGTGGGTGTTGGTGTAACTCTAGGAGGTGTTGCTCTGGGTAGTGAGACTGTTACAAAACTACTAGAGTCAATAGTGCTACTTTCAACTCCTGCTAATACTGCTAGGAAGTCACCATTAGTACCACCTACACTAATAATTGTATTATCGGGGTTTTCTTCGGATGGAAAAATACTTAGATCTTCAAATGTCAAACCGTTACTAAGATTAATTAAATCTTCATTGCTGAAGTCACTTATAAAGTCTGCACCACTAACTCCTGGACTTTCTGAGTTGGGTTCAAGATTAAAAGTATCTTGTCCAATACCACCTGTAAGTGTATCTTTACCAATGTCTCCTGAGAGAAAGTCTGCACCAACTCCTCCTTCTAGAGAGTCTGCATCTTTGCCACCAAAAAGTACATCATCTCCTGCGTTCCCTTCTAGAATATCTCTACCTGTTTCTCCAAATAAAGTATCTCCACCATCATTTCCTAATAAGCGATCGTCACCTACACCGCCAACTATTGTATCATTGCCAATATCCCCATTAACTACGTCATTGCCTCGATCGCCAAATAATAAGTCATCCTCTCCACCACCTATAATACTATCATTATCTTTACCTCCAAAAATACTATCGTCACCTTCATTTCCCAATATGGTATCATTTTCGCGATCGCCAAATAATATATCACTACCACTATTTCCTAGGAAAATATCTAAACCTTTCCCCCCCCGTAAACAATCATTTCCCAGACCTCCGTCGAGAAAATCATTTCCGGCATTGCCGTTCATGTAGTCTTGACCTTCACCCCCAAGGAGGGAGTCATTTTCATCTAGAGCAAAAACTGTATCATCTCCTGACAATGCTCTAATTAGATCACTTCTTGAACTTCCAATTATGGAGTCGCTCAGAGGAGTTCCCTCTCCCAAACTTTCAATAAAAATTGTTGGTGCTAGTTCGACTTGTTGTTTAACTGTTTGTGCCATCTTAATTTTTCCTCATAATTATTTTTGGGAAATCTCTTACATCAATGTGGGATTATTGTAATAGTTTTGTGGAATGAGCATCTTATATCATGTACCCTTGAATACTTATACTCTGGATGAGTTGGGCAGAAGAGAACAAAAAGCACTTATGGCAGAATGTTTTTGATCACTTATTACCCCGACATGATATTACCAGTTCCTTATATTTTCTGGCGGATAGGATGCTCATCCCACTTGCGTGAAATAGTATAACATCCTTTAATTTAGCAACTCCTTTTTTCGCCTTTTTGAGAAAGGGAAGGAAGTAGAATGTTTTTAATGACTCGTTGGCCAAGAGCGTGATTACTTTTTCGGTAAAGCTCTAAGTTTTAAGTCCTTAGCATGAAACATCTCTGCTTATTCTCCATTTATATAAAGTCAAAATCATCTGCCTCAATAATAGTTGAAATTTTATCTTTTTCTGGTTCAATAGATTCAAGGATACCTAACTCAAAAGTAGGCAAGGTATCATTAGCCAAACTGGCGTCATAACCAAGAATATATTTGTTACTTTGACTATTAAGGTAAAGAAAGAAAGCAGGGCGATCGGCAGATCCATTTTGTACATTTAAGGCAGCATTAACTGCTTGTGCATCATCAAACTTTCCTTCAAAAATAACCAATTTAGCATCAGCAATACTCAGACCTTCAGAACCAATATTTTCGTCCTGGAGAATTACACTAGAAAAATCATTATTAGAAAAATCATCATTGTTCAAACCACCAAAGTTAACAGATGTAAACAGGAATTTATCATCACCTTTACTGTCAAAATCAAGGATGATATCAATACCTTGATCAGCCACCTCATAAAAAAATAAATCATTCCCACCACCACCTATTAACCTGTCAGAACCAGAATTTCCAGTTATAGTATCATTGCCAAGACCACCATTAATCCGATCATTGTCATCACCACCTTGGATAGAATCATCTCCTATGTCACCCAAAATAATGTCTTGACCAGAACCACCATCTATAGTGTCATTACCATCATCACCTACCATTGAGTCATCACCATCTTCTCCAAATATTGAGTCGTTTTCTGAACCCCCTAAAACGGTATCTGCTCCACCGCCACTAATAATAGTATCGTTATTAGGACCACCATCTATTAAATCACTACCTTCTCCTCCAGTTACAGAGTCGTTATCAACTCCACTGCGAATAGTATCATTACCTGTATTCCCAGCTATACTATCTTGTCCATCTACTCCCAGAATAGAATCGTCACCTGCTCCTCCAATAATACTATCGTCACCATCTCCTCCTACTAAACTATCGTTATCTGCCTCCCCAAAGATACTGTCATTTCCTTGACTTCCCAAAATACTATCATTACCGCTACCACCAAAGACACTGTCGTTACCATCTCCCCCTATCATAGTATCTTGTTGAGTTCCACCAGATAGACAGTCATCACCAGAGTTACCAAAAATAGAATCATTTCCTTCATCACCACTAATATAGTCACTGTTATCCCCACCATCAATAATATCATCTCCTGCTAATCCGAAAATGTTATTACTTAGGGCAGTACCAGTGAAGTTATTAGCTTTATTAGTTAATGTTCTAGTATCATCAGCTATACCGATACTGAACGAAGTTAAAGGAACTTTACCACCATAAGTATCAGAAACGGTATAGCTGAAAAAGTCATTGCCTGCTGTATCATCGGGAGTAAATTGTAGTAAGTTACTATCAATATCTTGTTGAGTGAAAGTATCTTCTTTTCGTAACCGGGATGATCCTTTTCTGAGAATACCTAAATCTGGAGCATCTTCTATTGTATAAGTTAAGGTTAAATCATCAGGAATATCATCAGCATAAGAAACTTGCAAATTATTGGAAGTAATGAAATTTATACCTGAATCTTTTTCTATCACTATACCAGTATTTTTAACTAGCTCTGGTTTTTGGTTCACTGTAATTGTTACATTAGCACTATCACTTCCCCCATCGCCATCACTAATAGTATAGCTGAAACTATCAGAACCAACAAAGTCAGTATCTGGAGTGTACTCAAATATTCCATTGCTTTTCTTCACTAACTCTCCATTGGAAACCGTACCAAAATCAGTTACTGTCAGTGGTTTTTCTTCAGGGTCAGAGTCGTTTGTTAAGACATTGATCTCTACAGATATATCTTGACTAGCTTCTAGCTCATCATCTTGCGCATTAGGTGAAAGGTTGGGAATAGGTGGAGCTGTCGGTGTTGGTGCTTCTGTCGGTGTTGGTGTTTCTGTGGGTGTTGGTGCCTCTGTGGGTGTTGGTGCCTCTGTCGGTGTTGGTGCTTCTGTCGGTGTTGGTGCTTCTGTCGGTGTTGGTGCCTCTGTCGGTGTTGGAGTAGGAATAGGAAACCCACTAGCACCAATAAAATTACCAGAATTAATACTATTACTATCAACTCCTACTAAAATAGCTAAGAAAGGACCATCAGAACGATTCTGAATTATTGTATTACGGCCTTCTAACGTAGGACTTTCATAAATAACTAAATCGTTAAAACCAAGACCACCTCCTAGACTAATTAGGTCTATATTATTGTTAAAGTCGGCAATAACATCTGCGTCAAAAACTTCCAAAGCACCATTTTCAGGACTAATAAAAAATGTATCATTACCCTCACCACCTATCAGAGTATCTGTGCCTAAACCTCCCCCTAAAGAGTCGTTGCCAGAATCTCCTTGAACTTGGTCGTTACCATCTCCACCATTTATAGTATCGTTATCTTCGTTGCCACTCAGCAGGTCTGCTCCTGAACCTCCAAATATTGAATCGTTGCCTGAACCACCAAATGCTTGGTCATTGTCTTCTTCCCCAAAGAGAGTATCATTCCCATCACCTCCAAACAAGCGATCAACCCCTAGACCACCACTAAGAACATCTTCCCCCGCGTCACCATTAACATTATCATTACCCTCCCCACCAAAAACACTATCGTTACCATTTCCACCAGTAACCGCATCATCCCCTTTGTCTCCATATACGAAATCATCTCCTGCATCACCAGAAACATTATCGTCATCTTTACCCCCAAATATAGTATCTCTACCATCCCCTCCATTTACAATATCATTCTCGCGATCGCCAAACAATAAATCATTACCATCTTCTCCTAACACAAGATCATCATCTTTTCCTCCACGAACATTATCATTTCCTGGGTTTCCTATTACTGTATCATTCCCCCGACCTCCGTTAATAAAATCGTTATCGGCATCACCTCTAATTTCATCGTTGCTAGCTTCACCAAAAATACTATCGTCACCCCCAGCTCCAAATATTACATCTCCTTGGCTACTACCAATTAAGAATTCATTATCAGGAGTTCCTCGAAATGCCCCTTCGACTCTGATGGGTGCTCCTTCATTAAATACCTTAATGTTAACCGTCGCTAGGGAACTAGTTGTTCCATTACTTGTCTCATAACTAAAGCTATCAGTTCCGATAAAGAGTTGTCTGGGAGTATAAGTGAAAGTACCTGTATTATTTTCCACTAATGACCCATTTGTAGGCAAGCTAAAGTTAATAATGGATAGAGGATTTCCTCTCGGATCGATATCGTTATTGAGAACATTAAAACTAACAGCTTGGTTTTGATTAGTTGTCGCTTCATCATCTACAGCTATTGGTGGTGGCGGTGGTACTGGTGAAGTAGTTGGTGTTGGTTCTGATGGCGATGGTGTTGGCAATGGCTCAAAATTACCGTTAATAATAACGCCAACAAGTCTGCCACTGTCATCTCTAACTTGGATAACTTCTGTTTTTGGTGGTTCCGGTATTGGTGCTAGTGTTGGTGCTGGTGTTGGTGCTGGTAATTCCTGAAACTCACCGTTAATAATAACGCCAACGAGTCTGCCACTATCGTTTCTAACTTGGATGACTTCTGTTGATATTGCTTCCGGTGTTGGTGCTGGTGTTGGTGCTGGTGCTGGTGTTGGTGCTGGTGTTGGTGCTGGTGTTGGTGCTGGTGTTGGTTCTGGTGTTGGTTCTGATGTTGGTGCTGGTGTTGGTGCTGGTGTTGGTTCTGGTGTTGGTTCTGGTGTTGGTTCTGGTGTTGGTTCTGGTGT
>JAGGDU010000047.1 GCA_018457135.1 Trichodesmium erythraeum GBRTRLIN201
TTTCCTAGATAATTTTTCGAGCATTATGTCCTAATCTTTGCTTCGACTGCTATATTATTTAATTTTAATTTTTTTTTACTTTTATTTACAATTTTAGATTTTGAACATAGTATTGCTTTTCACTATTTCTATCCACTTCCTTGTCAACTACATTAATACTCACATTCTACACTTCAATTGTATGACAACAGTTTACAGGCAACCTCTCCATTTAATTTACTTAGAATTATTTATGGTGTTTAGTAACTACAAGTAAGATCATAAAGCTGATGATAAAATGGCCTTTTCGCGATAGCATTATTATTTAGTTTTCAAAAAATGTTTTTATAGGTATTATAAATACAAATATATTTATTAAGAATAATATTTATGTCAACCACTACTACCACTCCACGGGTAAGTGTAATTATACCCGTATACAATTGCGATCGCTATATTAATCAAGCTATAGAAAGCATTTTCGCCCAAACCTATCAATCTTATGAAATTATTGTAATTGATGATGGCTCCACAGACAATACCCGCAAGACCATGGAACCTTATATGGAGATGATCCATTATGTATATCAACAAAATCAAGGGGTTTCAGCTGCCCGGAATCATGGCATTAATTTGGCGCGGGGAGAATTAATCGCTTTTTTGGATGCAGATGATTTTTTCCTACCAGATAAACTGACTGCTCAAGTAAAAGTATTTGACGCTAAACCAAATTTAGGAATTGTTCACAGTGGGTGGCGCAGAGTGAATCAGCAGGGTGAAACTATTAAGGATGAGACGCCTTGGGATTATGTGCCTAAGTTAAATTTAGAAGGTTGGTTGCGCTGGAAACCAATTGGCACAATGGGTACTTTGATGTTTCGACGCAGTTGGTTGCAAGAGGTGGGGAGTTTTGAGGTAGGATTAGGTCAGGCTGAGGATGTAGACTTAGTATTGCGTTTATCTGTAAAGGGTTGTGAGGCTGAGTGGTTGCGACAGTCTACTATTTGTTATCGTCAGCATGACCAGAATACAATGCGGGATGGAGTGTCTCAGGTGCAATCTATTAATCGGGTTTTGGATAAATTTTTTGCCTCGGAGTCTCTACCCTTAGAGATTAGGTTATTGGAAAAACAGTTGCGCTACAATACTTTAGTCTGGTGTTCATGGTATTTGTACTATACAGGTTTTTCTGCTGAGATGGTGGAATATTTACAAAAGTCTTGGCAGTATACTCCTTTTTTACCTGTGGGAACGGTAATTAATTGGATTGAAAGTTTTACAGAATTTTCTGAGAATATGGGGGATGATTTGGATGCTGATAAATTAGGGAAAACTGATGAATGGCAACAGTTAATGGGTTGGGTGATTAGTAATAGTGGGGCTAACTACTGAAGTCAAATAATTGGATCAAAGTTGACATCATTGTACATTATTTGTCATTATATCAAATGTAGGTCCAATTTATTCATAAGAAGCAAATGACTAATTGAAATGAAATTCATTACATAAACACCCGATGCCATTGAACCTAAGAAGTTATAATTGTTTTTGTTGGAATGGGTAGTTTTGAGGTGATCGCCTAGAGTAAAATAGGTGAATACAACCCAGGAAAACTATCTGTATCAGTACCTTGAGTTTCAAGGATTTTTAAGCATGCAAAGAATTATCAGTTAAAGACTGCGCTAACTTCCTGTGAAACACCGAAGTTAACTCCAAAGCTCATGGAATTCCGGTATGGGTAAGTTTGGGGAATTTTTGTCAAACAGTTTCGTGAGAGGTCTATTATAGCATATACCAAGAGGGTTAGGATATTCTCATATCTCTCAAATCTAGTCGCACCAAAATTTAACTTCTGCCTTCTGTATTCTATTATAGCAGTTATTTTTCACTTGTGCTCAAGATACGTTGGAGATATATTTGAGCCACTTGATCCCTGGGATTCAGTTTTAAGCATTGTGCAAACATTTTTCCGGGTTCCAATGAATGACCAGAAGCATAAAGGGATCTGGCAAGTTGAAATTGTTTGAGGGTATTTAATTTACCTTCTTTAACTGCGGGTGGATCGGCATCAAAAACTTCATAAACAGTTATTTTTTGCGATTTACCTTTGACTTTTAACGTATCTATGGAACGAATAGCGTAGTTGCTAGGTTGTGTCAGTTGTGAAAAAGTTTGTTCGGTAATTAACAACGACACTCCATAGCTTTTAGTCAAGCCTTCCACTCTCGAAGCCAAGTTTACAGCATCACTGATCACAGTACCATCCATACGATTTTGGCCACCGACAGTACCTAACATCAAAAGACCAGTATTAATGCCAACACCAATTTTCACAGGAGAATGACCAGAATTAGCACGATACTGGTTATATTCCTTAAGCTGGTTGAGCATAGAAATTCCAGCTTTCACTGCATTATCTGCATTTCCAGAAAATAAAGCCATTATGGCATCGCCAATGTACTTGTCGATAAAACCTTGATTTTCTAAAATTGCTGGTTCCATCCTTGATAAAAAAGAATTAATAAAGCAAAAATTCTCAGCGGGAGTCATGGCTTCCGACATGGTAGTAAAATTACGAACATCAGAAAATAAAACTGACATTTTTAATTGTACTTGGTCTCCTAATTCTACATCTACTATGCTTTCTTTATCCAAAAACTGAAGGAACTGTTTAGGAACAAATCGTTCATAAGCTTTATTAAGTTTATCTAACCAGGCTTGATTTTCCAAAATTTGTGAATAAAATTTTGAATTGTCAATAGAGATAGCCGCTTGAGCAGACAGTATCTTTAAAAGTTCAACTCGTTCTGAAGTAAATGCACCTGTAGTTAAATTATTCTCTAAATAAATAACTCCTCTTAATTCACCTTGATTAATTAAAGGAGTACAGAGAATTGATTTATTTTGTCTGGCAATAATATAAGGGTCATTAATAAATGGTCCTTGATAGGTAGCATCGTTGAGTAAAATATTTTTTTTAGTGCGGAGTACATAATTGATAATCTTGTTTGGTAAAACAGGAATTGATGTTTCTGGGTCGATAAATTCTATGGGAATTGATTGTAAAATATTAACTTGGTTACTGTCTATTTTTCCTTGGGCTTCAATAACCCAACTACCTTTATGGTTAAGAATTAAAAAGCCTTTTTGAGCCCCAGCATTTTCAATCACAATTTTCATTAAATTGTGCAGGAGATTTTCTAACTTAATTTCACCAGAAATTGCTTGAGATGCTTTAATAACTGTAGTTAAGTCGAGAATTTCTCCATCATTTCCTGTTGTAGATATCGTCGTACTTAACCCTTGAGATTTATTCTGATTCGTTATTCCTAATAAATACTGAGGATATTCTGATTCTAATTGTTTAACTTTAGCTTTTGCTCTCCAACGGATGTAACAATGATAAGCATTTCTTAAGTACAATTGACCGATTTCTTCTCTCCCAAAGGTAAAATAAAATTCAGATGCTCGTTCGTAAGCTAAAGCCTCTTCGTGGATAAATTCATATTTTTTTGCTCCTTGAATCGCTTTTTCATAAAATTCTTGTGCTCGCCAATTTTGCCCTAATATTCTGGCTTTTTCTGCTGCTACTAAATCATATTTATGTTGAAAGTTTTCTGGGCAATATTGACTCCATATTTTCATACTCTCCTGATTTTTGCCTACCTGTTCTAGTAATTCTTTTTGCTGTTTTGTATTAGCATTATTGTAATAAGCTATCAAAGAAAGAGAAGAATAGAAATTATATTGTGGTTTTATTAAATGCCCCATCTGTTCCATCACATATTTTCTAGCATCTTGACTACTCTTAAAAGCTATCAAGTAATCTTTCAAAAAATAAGAAACAAGTGTTTTACTAAAATAGTAAATAAACAAGAAATAAACATTCCTCTGATTCTCATATATTTCTAAAGATGCATCATCTTCATCTTGAGAATTTCCTAGTAACAAACAGTATTTATATTGGCTTTCATTTCTTAAGTTTGTCGTAATATTTTTCAGCATTTCTATCTGATTGATAGACATTCTTTGATCTATCTTTTTAACCACCTCAGTATATGTTATAAAATCCTCCTCAACTTGCTCTAAATTAACTCCTCTAAAAAACCTGACAAGGCAATATAACAAACAGGTATAACAAACATATTCATTACTTCCTATATTGATA
>JAGGDU010000048.1 GCA_018457135.1 Trichodesmium erythraeum GBRTRLIN201
CTCATAAAGAGAGTTTAGGGTTTGTTTGGGCTTGAAATTTGCTAAAGTCCCGCTACCAGAGATTTGATGATGTTGAGATTATCATAGGAAATTATTGGCTGCTGATATCCTCCACGTCGTTTGGCCTCAATTTGTCCAAGAGTGACGATAATGACGCAACAAATTTCGTACCATAGACAAGCTGACCTTAAATCTTTCAGCCAACTGACGTTGAGAGCCTTCTTTTGCTTCCCAAGCTATAATCACGCGACGACGCAAATCACTCGAATACGATACTGGCATTAAATTTAACAATTACATCAAACCCATTTTACCGCACTTTGTGGTTCAATTACCTGAAAAGTGCTGTAAAACCTAAGATGCAGGAGTTAAATTGAAACATCTTTATGCAATTTTTGAAACTATGGCATACTCAAAACTCTAAACACTTATTCCCCTCTGCGAATTTTTAGTGCTCCCCTGATGGTCTGTGGTCATAACTTTTTGTCTTTAAGGCTAATACACTATTTTAAAATTGACACGCTACTACAAATTTCTAATAATTAATGCTAGTATAAAGTAAAATATTATCACTAAAAATACAGATTTTTAGCTTAATTTATTGTTTAATAAACTTATACCTACTTTTACTAATAAATGAGGTACTGATAACTGATAATTGAAAATACTATGAATAATGAAACTGATACTCCTGTTAATACCGACAATTATTTATTAAGAAGCGTACATACAAACAATTTCCCTAAAATTTTAGATCAGCTAGGCATATCTTTAGTTGTTTCTACTTATCAAGCAGGTAAATTAATTGTATTGCGTGCCGATAATGGAGTAATTAATACTCACTTTCGAGCCTTTAAGAAACCTATGGGATTAGCAGTAACTAACGAAAAAATTGCTCTGGGAACTGCTTATAAAATTTGGGATTTTCGTAACGTTCCAGCAGTAGCAGAGAAAATAGAACCCCAAGGGAAATATGATGCTTGTTATTTACCAAGAAATATTCATATAACTGGAGATATTGATATCCACGAAATGGCTTGGGTGAAAGATGAATTATGGTTTATTAATACTCGTTTTTCTTGCCTTTGTACTCTCGGTCATCCTAATAGTTTTGTGCCCAGATGGCGACCTCCTTTTGTCACTGGATATGACTTAACAGACCGGTGTCATTTAAATGGATTTTGTTTAAAAAATGACCTACCAAAATATGTCACAGCTTTAGGAGAAACTGATACTGCTGCTGGTTGGAGAAAGAATAAAGCTAATGGGGGAATATTAATAGATATAGAAACAAATGAAGTATTAATTCGGAACTTATCTATGCCTCATTCTCCTAGATGGTATCAAGAACAATTATGGTTATTAGAGTCTGGTAATGGTAGTCTGGCAAAAGTTGATTTAAACCAGAGAAAATTACGAACAATTGCTAAATTACCAGGGTTTACTCGCGGTATAGATTTTTGGGGAAATTTAGCATTTATTGGTTTGTCTCAAGTTCGAGAAACTGCTGTTTTTACGGGTATGCCTATTACTGAACTTCAAGAAAGAATTTGTGGGGTTTGGGTGGTAAATATTTTAACTGGAGAAACTATCGCTTTTTTAAGATTTGAAGCTGGAGTTCAAGAAATTTTTTCTGTGGCAGTTTTGCCTAATATTCGCTTCCCAGAAATTATTGAATGGGATGAAAATTTATTAGCAAATTCCTATGTTTTACCTGATGAAGCTTTAGCAGAAACAATCAAAACAACTGTAGAAATAGCTATGGCAGAAACTCATTTACTTAAAGGAAATAAATTATATCAAAAAGGTGAATTAGTAGAAGCGATCGCTGCATATCAAGAATGTTTGAAGTTACAACCAGATTTGACAATAGCGAAATATAATTTGGGAGTTGCTTTAGGAGATAATCAACAATATGAAGCAGCAATTAATGTTTTAGAACAGGTAATTAATACAGAACCAGATAATGCCGATGTTCAAAATAGTATTGCTTATGCTTATAGTCAAAAAGGTGAATTACACAAAGCAATTAAACATTACGAAAAAGCAATTTATCTCAACGGTAATTTTGCCAAAGCACATTTTAATTTAGGCATAACTTTGTTAAAAAATGGAGATTTAAAACGAGGATTTGCAGAATGTGAATGGCGCTGGCAAACAGGACAATTTACACCCTTTCAATGTCCTCATCCACGATGGAAAGGGGAAGATATTAGCAATAAAATTTTATTAATTCATACTGAGCAAGGAGCAGGAGATGCTATTCAATTTATCCGTTATGTTCCTTTAGCAGCAAAACTTTGTCAAGGTATTATATTGGTCTGTCTACCAGAGTTAATTCCTCTATTTAAAAATATCCCAGAGATTGATAAATTAATGCCACCAGGAGAACTAAAATTATCAGAGTTTGATATCTATGTACCCTTAATGAGTTTACCCTATATTTTCGGCACAACTTTAGAAACAATTCCTGCCAATATTCCCTATCTTCAATCTACAAATAGCAACCCCATAAATCTTACTAATACTCAATATAAAGTAGGCATTGTTTGGAGTGGTAGTTCTACTCATAAAAATGATGGTAATCGTTCTTGCAAAATCACAGACTTTTTACCTATTTTACAGGTACCAGGAGTCAAATTTTATAGTCTACAAAAAGGAGAAAATAGGCAAGAATTAACTCAAGTTCCCAGTAATATTCAGATAGAAGATTTAAGTTATCAGTTAAACAATTATGCTGATACAGCAGCAGTAATAGAGCAACTAGATTTAGTAATTACTGTTGATACTTCTGTGGCACATTTAGCAGGAGCATTAGGTAAAAATGTATGGAATTTATTATGTTTTAATCCGGACTGGCGTTGGTTACAAGAAGTTGAAGATACTCTTTGGTATCCAACCATGAAATTATTCCGTCAGTCTCAGTCAAGAAAGTGGCAAGAAGTTATTGAAAAAGTTCAGGAACATTTGTGGAAAATTATCACAGGAAACATGATTATTAGTAATAAGTAAAACTTTGACTAAGCTATAAATTTAAGTCTTATGCACTCAAATAAGAAACCGGGTTTATTACTCTAATTATTATTTTTCACTATCACAAAATTTTGTCTATCAACCTAGTTTTTGCTTAAGCCCTAATATTATAAGTTTATAAGTGAAGTATGAAGTATTTTACAAATATAATATTTATTAATGATTTAATTTTAATTTATTAATATTTAATATTAATTTTATTTATAATTAATAATAATAAATAGTATTAAAAACCCTAAGTTTTTATAAGGTTATATCTATTTTGGCAAAAACTATAGATATTTATTAGCATTATTATATTTAAGTAAATTTAACTGCTAATATAAAGTCAAGTTTACTGCTGATAAAAAAATAAACTTTGCTAATTTTTTCTATGAATTTTATTTAATTTTGATTGTCTAACTATTAACTGAAAAACATATAATCTTTTGTTAGGTCTAAGTTTTATAGCAAGGTTTGAAAAATGAAAAATGTCAAAAAATAATGCTTGATATTTGAGTAAAAATACTTACGAAAAAATATTACTTCTAACATTTTTATTCTCAGTAATTGTTGATAAGTATTTTGTATTTTGGTTACTCAAATAGCTACCCAAGAGTTATTGTCTTGATCCAGGCTTAGACGAAGTCCGTGGAATTTCGATAATGCATCGTGGTAGAAAACTTTTATACCACATTGGGAGATATCCCCAAAGCTGGTTAAACCTTGCTATATGTTTTTAACAAATGTCAGTATTCACAGTATTGGGAAAAATTTATTCTTATTGGATATAGTGGCATTGAATTAGTAGTAACCTGATTAAAATTAACAGATGAATTAGTCTAAGTAAGAATTCACTCTATTTGCCTAGCCGTAATTTTTAATCGCTTCGGTAGAGGGTAGTAGTGAGTAGGTAAGGATGTTGAATAGAATTTTTGTAACCAGTAAGAAATAAATTTACTCCACCTACTTTTATTTGGGTTTTATTTATAGGTAAAAAAGTGGAAATTACTCAAGCGATCGCCCTAACTCCTGAGCTCCTTCCTCAACCCCGACTTATTTATACTGAGTCTAGTATTAACGGGACTTTAGTGAAAAAATAGTAAAAAAAAGGGTATAATGTATACCTG
>JAGGDU010000049.1 GCA_018457135.1 Trichodesmium erythraeum GBRTRLIN201
GTGGAGTAACAGTAGTATTGGTACCGTCCTTAGCCGGGGTTATGGGCTGGGAGTTAGCGGGAGTGGTGGCTAATGTGCCTAGTATTAAACTCAGAGCTGTTATGGTGCAGAGTTTTGAGCTATTAGGTTTCATCAAAGGTTTTTGTTATTATGGTATTTGTTGAAAATTATATTGACTTTTATTTAATTTATAGGTATTATTATAAATCCTTACCATACAAAAATCAAGAAATTATTTAAAATTTATTTGTCATTTTAATTATGGGTCTTGAAATTGTTGTATAGAAACCATTTAGTATCTTTTTCATCCAAGGTTATGATATGTAACCGAATTAAAAGTTTTACTGATGCTCTCAGAACTTCTACCAGTCTTGGTAGAACTAATGATAGTAGCACCAGTGCTGCTGAGTAATTATACGTATGCATAACCGCTTAAGTCCTTGAGAGTAAGCTCAAACTCCCTTTCCCCACTTAGATAAAAGCGATAATAGTTGTTGGTATCTGTTATTTCAACAAAACCCGTGAAACTACTACCGCTACTGAGAGTGTCAATATTATCAGTGCTATTCCTACTATTGACGCTTCAACGTTTAAATGATATATTGTCGTTGACACAAATATTTTGAGATTTTGTCGATAATTGACAACACATAACAAATGTGATCAAAAAATCCCTCCCTCTATCAATTAATATTTAGGGTTTGCTAAAGAAGCCGTCGTACAAAATTAATTACACATCCACATGATCTGAACCCAAAAATTACGAATAAGTTGACTACATTTGAAGATGTTGAATGTTAGTTGGTCATTTTTATTACCAAGGACTACCAACTATAGTAAACCCTGCCCAGTAATAAGGATGAGATAAATTTTGATTGTTTACATTTGCGAACGCCGAAGGTAGCTCCACCCCACCACGAGTGCTGCTTCCCCTCAACTCCCCACCTGTAATAAGCACCTGCCCTTGCAGCATTGCTAACTGCGCCTGTCTTAATGCCTCTGACTTGATCTTAGCATCATTCAAATGAGTATAAAACTCTGTCATTAATGCCAATGTCCCTTCATCACTTACAGTCCAAAGGCTCGTTAAGGCTGACTTCACTCCCGCTGCTACTGCTAACCCTGCAAACCCTAATTCCGCTTCTCTATTTCCTACAGCAGTGCGACAAGCAGACAATACCAACAAGTCAACCGATGGGGTACTCCAACCCAACTCCCGCACTTGGTCTAACTTTATTTGTTCATTACCCCATAGCTGAATGTAAGAATTACTAGGTTTTCCTCTATTAAATGTTGCATGGGTAGCTAAGTGAATAATAGGATAGGGATAATTTTTTCTTTGAGTTAACAAATTATTCTTGGTAAATTCTTCGTTTAAAAATTTACTACCTTCCCATAACTGTTCAGAAATTGTTTCTATCTCCACAGGTACTGCTGGTAAAGGTTTTTCATTGATAAATTTACTAGCTCCCATAGCTAATACTTGAGTACCTTGAAGTGGGCGATAATTTGTATCCATTAAGCTGATACTCGGAATTAAACTTAGGCTATATTTCTCAATTAAAAATTGCTTTCCATCATGTAATGCTGCCACTGGTAAAATACGTAAACCTTCACCCATACTGAACAATAAGGTATCGATATTTGCTGCTTCTAATTCTGCTGATATAGGTGCAATGAACCAATCATATAATTGTTTTGCTGGTGATAGATAACTATTAAAATCACGATAGGCAGGACTTGTCGTTAATTTGAGGAAATTTATAACTACTTTCTCTAATTTTTTACGGTTAGCTTCCGGGATAGTTTTAAGAATAGGTTGACCATCTTTGGTATATAAAATTATTTGTAATTCCTCTGGATAAGCATTAATATAAACAACTGCAGATTCTTTTCCTGTTTTAGCAGCCATATCGGTTAAGATTTCTCGGGGTGTTTTTTGGTTAATAAATTGTTCCTTAAAATCTGTTCCAAAGTAATTAGAATATTCGTTAGTAAGGTTTTGTTCTAACATTGTTATTACTTGGTCTGAACCAGTCGCAACTGTCAAGGAATTGGTATTGACGGTATCAATTATGTTTAAGATTTTTTGGGTATCCGTTGTACTATTAATAGATGATTCTGTTTGTTCTTGGGCTGTATTTGTATTAGTTGTTTGGTTATTGTTGCTGGGGGTAGAAGTTGAAATTAATTCAGACCTTTGAGACTGGGTAAGGGTTGATGAAATGTTTTTATTGTTTGAGGAATTTGTAGTGGAATTATTCTCAATATTGTTATTGTTATTATTAGAGAAATTTTCTTGATTAAGTACTTGATTATTAGGTATATTGTTATTAGAAATTACTGAGGTAGTATCTAGATTTTGATTCACTCCATCATTTTGAATAAAATTAGTTACAGTAGTATCTAGATTTTGATCCACTCCATCATTTTGAATAAAATTAGTTACAGTAGCAGTAACATTTCCAGTAATAACTGTTTTCTCTCCTGTGGTTAGGTCATCTCCGGCATCGTTATCAATAAAAGCATCACCCCCTCCAGTAATAGCTGTTTGGTCTCCTGTGGTCAGTTCATCTCCGGCATGGTTATCAATAAAAGCATCACCCCCTCCAGTAATAGCTGTTTGGTCTCCTGTGGTCAGGTCATCTCCGGCATCGTTATCAATAAAAACATCACCCCCTCCAGTAATAGCTGTTTGGTCTCCTGTGGTCAGGTCATCTCCGGCATCGTTATCAATAAAAGCATCACCCTCTCCAGTAATGGCCGTTTGGTCTCCTGTGGTCAGGTCATCTCCAGCATCGTTATCAATAAAAACATCACCCTCTCCAGCAATAGCTGTTTGGTCTCCTGTGTTAATATCTTCTGTTGCTTTCAGGCTTAAAACTCCTATTGTGCCATCTGATCTTATTTCTACATTATAGGTTTTTATGGAACCATCTGTGGCTGTGACTTTAATTTCTCCGGCGCTTGTTGTGCCGATAGAACTTAAGTTTCCTGTACCTACTTCTGTTCCGTTGATGACTATACGTCCACTCTTTCCCTCTAAAGCTTGTGTTGTGACATTGCCTGTGTTAACTTTTGCTTGTTGGCTCTGAATAATTAAGTCACCACTTTCTGTCATGCCGTAGGATGATACATTTGCTAAATTTACTCTTTCTAGGGCATCTACCTTGACGTATCCTCCTTTTCCTTGTTTTGAATAGGAGTCTATATCACCTGTGGAGTTAATTTCTCCCCGTTCACTCCTAATATTAATATCACCTCCCTGCTCCATTCCTTCTGAACGAATGCCGCTAATATTAACATCCCCTGGGGATGTGAGGTTGACATTTCCTGCTGTTCCTGCATCTGAATATGTTTGTAATACTCCTGCTGCATCTATACTACTTTCACTATCACTCCTGATATTAATATCACCTCCCCGTTTCATTCCCTGGGAACTAATGTTATTTGTCTGGATCTGACCAAAGGCAGTAATATTTACATCTCCTGCTATACCTTGTTCTGAGAAGGTTTCTATGTTTTGAGTTGCATTAATTTCTCCTTGCTCGCTGGTAATATTAACGTCTCCACCTGTGGTAGGGTTGTCTGGGTTAAGGGCGCTGGCTTCTAATTTCCCTGTGCTAATATTTCCTTTGGCATTGATAATAATATTTCCGGTGCCGTCTGGGGAACGAGAATTTATTGTGCCGCCTGTGGTATCTATTGTACTGTTTCTGCTGCGGAGTCTGATGTCTCCAGCTTTTCCTTGAGTTGCTTCTCCTTCTCCTTTGGGAATAATAGTAAAGTTTTCGTTGACTTTTTCTTTTTCTTTGACAAAACCTGATACTAAGTCTATTTTACCTGTTTCTATTGCATTATCTGCAGTAATATCAATTTTTCCTGTATCGCCCTCGTTCGCACCGGAATATATTTTTGCTGTTCTGGTATTAATATTATTGCCTGCTTCTAGAGTAATATCTCCTCCTTTTCCTGGCATATCACTGCTACCATCACTTGGTGACTTGGATGCGGAAATAATATTACTTTTTCCTTCTATATTAATATTGTTTCCGGCTTTAATGTTTATTTGACCTCCGTCTCCGTC
>JAGGDU010000050.1:0-37454 GCA_018457135.1 Trichodesmium erythraeum GBRTRLIN201
ATACCAACAAGCTTTGCTGGTGCGCACCCAAACTGACTTCCCCATGGACTGGGCAATGACTCAAAATAATCTCGGCAATGCCTACAGTGACAGAATAAGGGGAGACAAAGCCGAAAATATTGAAGCTGCCATTGCTGCATACCAACAAGCTTTGCTGGTGCGCACCCAAACAGACTTCCCCATGGACTGGGCAGGAACTCAAAATAATCTCGGCATTGCCTACAGTGACAGAATAAGGGGAGACAAAGCCGAAAATATTGAAGCCGCCATTTCCTGCTATGATGCTGCTTTAAGAGTCACAAAACCAGAAAACCTACCAGCAGAGTGTTTACAAACTGCCCGTAACCTAGCTAGCCTTGCCGCAAAACAACAAAACTATGAACTCGCCATTAAGAACTATGAACTCGCCATTGCCGCCATAGAGAAAAGTCGAGACTGGATACCCGATGAAATGGCAAGACAAGAAATCTTGCGCAACAATATATATGTCTATGAAAACATGGTTCAAGCTTGCGTCAAGACCCAACAATATGACAAAGCTTTAGAAACAGTAGAAAGGTTCCGCTGTCGTCGCTTGCTAGATTTAATTCTCGCTAAACATTTCTACAAAGCTCACGAAGTTCCAGAAGATATCCGCAACTTAGAAGCACAGATGGAAGATAAACAACGAGAAATTGACTGTTTACGTCAGCGGCTAACAACCCCCAAAGGTGTTCAGGAACAAACTGGAGGAAGTCCTCATGTCTCCCGGGATGAGTGGGATGATATTACCGAAGAAGTTGAAAAGTTGATAACAGAAAAACAGGAAATTTGGCAACAGCTCCGGGAGTTAGACCCCGTATTATCAGAAGGTATTCAAGCGCCCACTGTTAGTGTGGAGACAATGAAAGAATTATTAGAAACTCCACAACAACCAGGAGCAGCATTTGATGTCACCGGATCAAAGAGTCCTTCCCCCCAACAAAAGGGAGGGAAACAAACAAAGGATGTTGCTCTCCTGAGTTTCTACACAACAGATGATGATACTTATGTTTTTATCCTCACTCAAGCAGGGGTAAAATTGCACTTTTGTCAAGGGCAAGGTTACACCAAACTTCAATTGTGGTTACGAGAGAGTTGGTTAAAACCATACTCCGAAAGAAATTATTTAGCAGAAAAACATGCTGCAGCAAACTTAGCCAAATGCGATATTGATGCCATTAAGTCAATTGACTCCAAGCCATCCAAAGTCCTAGTCAAACTCACCGATGGCACAACAACAGAAATTGAACTTGCCCAGTTTGAAACAACCCGGAAACAAGAGAAACACAAACTATACAAACAATGGCAAGACCAAATGGAAGAGACCTTAAAAGAATTAGCAGACAGACTGCAAATAAACCAACTCATAGAAAAACTCACCGACATCAAAGAAATTATTCTAGTACCCTTTATGTATCTGCATCAAATTCCTTTGCTAGTGTTGCCCCTAGATAACGGTCAATACTTAGGAGAAAAATTCCGGGTGAGAACGGCACCCAGCACCCAGGTCTTAACATTTTGTCAGAAACAACCCCCAACTCGAGAAAAAAACCTGCCACTTTACGGTATCGTCGAAAATACTAAAAATGATCTACCATATACCCCCACAGAATGTCAATTGGTAGCACAAATTTATGGAGTCGCCCCCGAACACCATCTCAAAGGGAGCAAGGAAGCAACCAAAGCCAAATATAAAAAGTTGTTGACCAGAGAAAAAGTATTAGGTTTGCTCTCCAGTCACCACGCCACATCTAATTTAACTCAACCTTTAGAGTCTAAGTTATTACTGGGAGACACGGACTTAACATTAGGGGAGTTGCTCAATGCCACCATTCGTTGCCCCCAGTTAGGAGACCTATTTCTCTCCTGTTGTGAAACAGCACTAGGAAATTCAGAATTAACGGACGATATTTTTACACTCAGCGCGGCATTTTTATCAGCAGGAGCATCAAACGTCATCAGTAGTTTGTGGGCAGTCAATGACTTGGCAACAACAATATTATCATATTTTTTCCACCGCAACCGGGCGGCAGGTATTCCTAGTGTAGATGCGTTATGGCAAGGACAGATGGAGTTAAAAGAGTTAACTTTGGCAAAAGCGGAGGAGAATTTGAATAATGCAGAGGCAGTATTAGAAGAATTTGTAGAGGGGAGCGTAGAATATCAGGAAAAGGAGAAAATAGCTGATAACTGTCAGGAAATTTATGATTTAGTATTCAAGGCTAAAAAAGTAATAGGGAGAGAAAAACCTTTTGATCATCCTTTTTATTGGGCTGGTTTTGTTTGTCAAGGATAAGTTAGAAGTCACAAGTTTAATAATTGTAGGTATGGTTGAGGGAGGAAACCTAACTATCATCAAAGGTTTGTTGGTTTCGCCTCCCTCTACAAGGGCCGACATTAGTCAAAAGTCAAAAGTTAGAATAATGTTTGCATAACTTCCTCAATATTCCGAGAGAAAACTACTTGATGATGCTTCTGTAACTTCTCGTCTGAAGAAAAAGGTCTACCTATTAAAGTTTGTTGTTGAATGTAAGTCACAAATGGACGACGCAAAGCTTCATATTTGCTAAAAGCTGCTTCTATAGCTGTTATATCATCCCACTTATTTTGCTTATTAATTTCAGCTACCAAAGTAGCGATCGCTGCAGCATCCTCTAGTCCTTGATTAGCTCCTTGAGCAATAAATGGTGGCATACCGTGGGCAGCATCTCCCGCCAATACAACCCGTCCTATATTCCATTTAGGCTGGTCTGGAGTTGAAGCCGTGGCATGATGAATATAATACGGACGTTGTATGATCTGATCTGGGTCAGATAAAGCTACCAACTGTTGAATTATCTCTGGAAAATCTGCTTTTTTCAACTCTTCTACAGCAATATCAATTAACTCTTCTCCCGATTTTTCTAGCAATGACTCTAATGGGAAAGCTCCATAGAGTAAATATCCAAACTGACAAGGTTGAAAAGAAAATAAAATGATACTGGGAACATCACTGTCGGGAATTTGATGATTTTTGATAGTCACTATCCTAGAAGAACTATGCAAAAATCTCTCCTTTATTTCTTTTGAAAGTGCTTCTGCCACCTGAAGCATTCCACCACTGCCTATTGCGCCAACACCACAATATTCTGGTTTACTGTATCCACTGTCTGGAGTATTCTTATAGATGACTTGGCGGACCCGAGAGTTAATTCCATCCATTCCTAACAATAGTTTAGCACGAATTGAGGTGATTTCTGATTCAGGAAATTGGGAGGAATTCACGCTGCTGCTTTCATTCTTTTCTTGTTGATCATCCCAGTGAGCATAGGAGTTAGTTTCTACTTTCTGATTAGACACAAAATCCGCTCTAACACATTGAAATTCAGGCTCATTAACTACATTAAAACAATGATGATTAGCTTTGACCCGCTCAACTGGTAATAGTTGTCTTAGTTGAGTTTGTAACTCGTACCAAGGAATAGAGACTCTACCCTCCCCGTACTTTTGAAAATATTCATCGTATCCCAGGGGAATAGAACGAATTTTTTGCCCGTCCACATTTATGACATGCCATTCTGGTGAAGCCTGTTTTTTTTCTGTCTCGGTTTTCTGACTTACCTGTGGTGAATTATTTGGTTGATCAATAGTAGCTGTAATATTCTCGTAAGCTTTAGCATCAATATATTTAAGCGCTTTCAAGCCATTGGGTAAAAGATCAATAACCTGACCAACTTTACGGAAAGCCCTGGTTTGGTCGAGAACAATAATATTTTCAATTCCACGTTGGCGTAAACCCAGGGCAGTCGCTAACCCCACTGGGCCAGCACCGACGATCGCGACATCATAATCAATTTTTGGACTGGACTTTTCCCCTAACAATGACTCTGTTTGTTTTAGCTTCATAACTTTATCTTAAATAATTAGGACTTACACAGGCAAACTCAGAAACCCGGTTTCTCGTAGATATTTATGTTTAAAAACAATCATTTACTGTAGAAACCAGGTGATTTTTTTTGTTTTAGTTCCACAAATTTATCTTAAATAATCACTAAAGCTATTGTAGAACAATATACAGGACTTACACAAGAACTCTGATCATTAAATACCGAATAACACCGACTAGCACCCAGCACCCAGGCCTTAACATTTTGTCAGAAACAACCCCCAAACCGAGAAAAAAACCTGCCACCTTACGGTATCGTCGAAAATACTAAAGACGACCTACCATACATCCCCACAGAATGTCAATTAGATCTAAAATAGTCAGGACTTACCCATGGTGGTGTCCTGACCGTGAGTGCAGATGCAATTCGCCCCTACATGTTTGACCTAAATGAATTTACGTAGTCCTGATCTTCAAAAACAAATTCTTCTAGTCAGAATTTCCTACTTTTTGGGCAATGAGGCGGTCAAGAGAAAATGAACCACCGCCATTAAAAAAACAGAATAAATACATAGTTGCGTAGAGTGATGCTGTCTCAAAAGAAGAAACTACAAACCCATCTTCCCGCAGATGAAAATATATAGCTACCATCATAACAGATAATAACGCGATCGCAGCCGGTCGTGTCAGTAGTCCCAAAATCAGCAATATGGCCCCAACTATTTGGGTATAGGCGGCACAGTAGGTTAGAAACGTCGGGAATGGAAAACCCAGTGTCTCAGAAACAACATGAGATGCAAAACCCTCAACATCGGCAAGCTTATCAAAACCATTATGAATCATTATGACCCCAGAAATTACCCGTAATAACGTCCACCCTATTTGAAATATCAGATTAGAATCTTGATTAGAAGCGAAAATCAAAGATAGGAAATTCAGAGGTTTTTTATTTGTGATATTTGAAGTACTGTCTGTCATAAATTAAACTCCTTTGTATTAAACCTAAAGACTTGCTTGTCTTATTTGCATAAATACTTTTTCAAAAATCATTAAGCAAAAAAGTTAAAAAGGCTAAACAGAAAAGACTACTAGGGGTAACTACCTAAATAATCTTTGGATCACTAATTTTTTTGCTGCACCAACTGAATATCTAATTGTAACAATATTTTAAGAATTAAGACAAAAGTTTAAATATATCTATTATCTAATCTGAAAAGTATGGCATATTCAAACTCCACAAGACTTAGAAAATTCAAGCGATCGCCTTTTAGAAGAGCTTAACCATATTCCTGTAGAACAAAAATGGAACAAAGAGAAATCAAAAGTTAAAAATCAAAAATCAAAAGTCAAAAGTGAGATGAATGAAATTAGAAGTCAGTGCCATAACTGTAGTTAGAGCTGAGGGAAGAAACCCAACTACAATAGAAAGCTTGTTGGTTTCACTTCGTTCTATAAGGACCTAAATTTTTCTACATGCTTTGAGATTTTTTCCGTGTTTAGCTCCACTACTCTCCTACAATAATGTTTGCATAGCCTCCTCAATATTCCGAGAGAAAACTGCTTGATGATACTTCTGTAACTTCTCAGATGAAGAAAAAGGCCTACCTATTAAAGTTTGTTGTTGAATGTAAGTCACAAATGGACGACGCAAAGCCTCATATTTGCTAAAAGCTGCTTCTATCGCTGTTATATCATCCCACTTATTTTGCTTATTAATCTCAGCCACCAAAGTAGCGATCGCTGCAGCATCCTCTAGTCCTTGGTTAGCTCCTTGACCAATAAACGGTGGCATACCATGAGCAGCATCTCCCGCCAATACAACCCGTCCCATATTCCATTTAGGCTGTTCTGGAGTAGAAACAGTGGCATGATGAGTATAATACGGACGTTGTATAATCTGATCTGGGTCAGATAAAGCTACCAACTGTTGAATTATCTCTGGAAAGCCTGCTTTTTTTAACTCTTCTACGGCAATATCAATTAACTCTTCTCCCGATTTTTCAAGCAATGACTCTAAAGGGAAAGCTCCATGGAGGAGATATCCAAACTGACAAGGTTGAAGAGAAAATAAAATCATTCTGGGAACATCACTATCGGGAATTTGATTATTTTTGATAGTTACTATATTAGGAGAACTATGAAAAAATCTTTCCTTAATTTCTTCTGAAAGTGCTTCTGCGACCTGAAGTGTTCCACCATTGCCAATTGCACCAATACCAGAATATTCTGGTTGACTATATCCACTGTATAGAGTATTTTTATAGATTACTTGACGGACCTTAGAGTTAATTCCATCTACTCCTAATAATAGTTTAGCACGAATTGATGTAATTTCT
The DNA here is from genome assembly GCA_018457135.1 of Trichodesmium erythraeum GBRTRLIN201. Taxonomy (GTDB): domain Bacteria; phylum Cyanobacteriota; class Cyanobacteriia; order Cyanobacteriales; family Microcoleaceae; genus Trichodesmium; species Trichodesmium erythraeum. The sequence goes on from JAGGDU010000050.1 coordinate 6,223, forward strand.
GATTCCGGATATTGGGAGGAATTCACACCACTGATCTTATTCTTTTCTTGTGGATCATTCCAGTGAGAATAGGGGTTAGTTTCTACTTCCTGATCAGACAGAAAATCTGCTCTCACACATTCAAATTCTGGCTCAGTAACTACACTAATACAACGATGATTAGCTTTAACACACTCAACTGGTAATAGTTTTCTTAGTTGAGTTTGTAACTCGTACCAATAAATAGGGACTCTACCCTCCTCGTAATTTTGAAAATATCCATCGTATCTCAGGGGAAAAGGACAAATTTTTTGCCCATTCACATTTATGACATCCCATTCTGGCGGAGGCTGTTTTTTTTCTGTTCCAGTTTTCTGACTTGTCTGTAGTGAATTATTTGGTTGATCAATAGTAGCTTTAATATTCTTGTAAGCTTTAGAATCAATATATTTAAGAGCTTTTAAGCCATTGGGTAAAAGATCAATAACCTGACCAACTTTACGGAAAACCTTAGTTTGGTCGAGAACAATAATATTTTCAATTCCACGTTGGCGTAAACCGAGAGCAGTTGCTAGTCCCACTGGGCCAGCACCGACGATCGCTACATCATAATCAATTTTTGGACTGGAGTTTTCCCCTAAAAATGGTTCTGTCTGTTGTAGTTTCATAAATTAATCTTAAATAATGATGATAATTATTTTTTAATAAAATAAAGCAACTATTGTTGCAAGCATCAGCTAAAATTTTTATTTGTATTAGTCCTTTAATTATAAACATTCAACTAACTGTTTTTATGGAACCTGCCAAATTTTAATAGTTTTATCATTACTCCCACTTGCTAAACTCCTACCATCCTGACTAAACACCACTGAAAACACATCGCTAGAATGACCATTAAGAGTTTCCAACAACTCCCCAGTCACAGCATCCCACAAATTAATCACGCCATTGCGATACCCAGCAGCAACTATTTTTCCATTCGGACTAAACCCCACTGACAAAACATCACTCACACCATACTTCAAATGTTGTATCGGTGTAGAAATAAGTTCCCCTCCATAAACCTGCCATAACTTAACAGTACCATCCCGACTACCACTGCCTAATACTCCTCCATCCGGACTAAAACTTAGCGATCGCACCCAGTCTGAATGACCTTGAATGCTAAATAATTCTTTTGCCTTTTGCAAGTCCCATATTTTAATAGTTTGGTCGCGGCCGCCACTTGCTAAAATTCCACCATCTTTATTAAAAGCAACAGTATAAACCCGGTCTTGATGTCCGGCCAAAGTAAACCAGCGTCTTGCCTTCTGCAAATTCCAAATTTCAATAGCTCTATCCCTACCTCCACTCGCTAACATTTGATTATCCGGACTAAACGCCACCGTATCCACCCAGTCAGAATGACCAAGAAGAGTAAACCAACGTTTGCCTTTTTTCATATCCCAAATTTCAATAGTTTTATCCCGACTGCCACTCGCCAACATTTGATTATCCGGACTAAACGCTACCGAACTTACCGAGTTACCATGACCAGTGAGAGTAAACCAACGTTTACCTTTAGTCATATCCCAAATTTCAATAGTTTTATCCCGACTGCCACTCGCCAAAATTTGATTATCCGGACTAAATGCTACTGAATTTACCGAGTCAAAATGTCCAGTCAAAGTCAAGACACATTTCCAAGTTGACTGTTGTGGTTGAGGAAGAACTGTCGGCTGTATAACATAAGGGGGCGCAGTGATCGAATTTGTAGATTGTTTTGTTGGCTGTTTGGGAGACGTATATGTCGCCATCGTTGGCCTATTAGGAATGGGAGAGCTTGTCGATCTTTTAGTTGTGGAAGCTGTCGGTGGAAAAGTATTAGGAGCAGTAGGAAATGCCTGAGTTGGGTTTAACTCCTTCATTACTTCTAGAGCAGACTGGTAACGTATTTGGGGGTTAGTCATCAGCATTTTATCAATAACTTTTCCGAGTTTACTATTAAAAGGCTGATTTAAATAATCTCGCCATACCCATTTATCTGCCATTACATCAAATAAATCAAAAGGAGATATTTGAGTCAACAAATAAATACAAGTTACTCCCAAACTATAAATATCACTAGCAAAAATAGCATGACCTCTTAATTGTTCTGGAGCCACATATTCTGGACTACCAATTATTGTTCCTGGCTGCATTAAAGAAGTTCCAGTAATAACTTTAGCCGCACCAAAATCAACTAAAACTAATTTATTAGTATTAGTCATCCATCCTATAGTTTCTGGAGTAGAACTACGACAAATAATATTTTCTGGTTTCAGGTCTCGATGAATTACTTTCTGTTCGTGAATAAACTTTAAAACTGGTAATAATTCATTCAACATTTGTTGAATTTGATTACTATCAAAAGGACCATTTTTTATTGACTCTTGAGCTAAATTAGAACCATCAATAAATTCCTGTACTAAATATTGATAATTATCCTGTTCAAAGTGAGCTAATAATTCTGGAATTTGTGGATGTTTACCAAGTTCATCTAATCTAACTGCCTCTTGTTGAAATAACTCAGCAGCCTTTTTTGGATCCCCAGTATTTTGAGGTAAAAATTGTTTAATTACACAGGGAGGATGAGAAGGTTTATCTTCATCCACAGCAAAAAAAGTCCGACCAAACCCACCCCTACCGATAGGTTTTATGGGGCGATATCTTTCTCTGAGCAGTAACTTTGACCCACAGGCGATGCAATATAATGTCCCTTCAGGATTTTGGGGATTTTGGCATTGAGGATTTAAGCAATAACTCATTTTAACAAGATTGGGCTAATATCTCTATGTTAATTATTTTCAGGAACTGATACCAATTGATTTTAAAGATGTCACAAATAGTTTCAAACTTTAAATGTCAAGTAATTTATTAATATTAGTGTACATTAAAAGTATGGTATTAGGGGTGGGTTTTCTACTTCCGCACTAAAAACAAATTTTGACCTCCTAATTATAGGAATTACTATATTCCTAATTTTCAATTTATATAATATTCGTGAGACGCAATTCTCAACCAAGAAATATATAAGAATAAATAAAGTCTCTTCAATGAGATTATTTTTTTGTGATACACACCATTAACTAATTAGCAAATCGTGAAAGTAGAGTGTTTAAGATTTGCAATTTATTGCAAATCACCCAATCCTAATTTTCAATTTATATAATATTCGTGAGACGCAATTCTCAACCAAGAAATATATAAGAATAAATAAAGTCTCTTCAATGAGATTATTTTTTTGTGATACACACCATTAACTAATTAGCAAATCGTGAAAGTAGGGTCTTTAAGATTAGCAATAAATTGCAAATCACCCAATCCTATAAAATGTACAATCTAATATTATAAAAAATGTAAAAAAGCAGATTATTCTACTTTTATAGCATCATCATCCTAGCAATTTAGACTAACAAATTATCCTACAAGCTTAGTAGGATACATTTATTCCTTTATTCCTTAATTTTTATATCTAGCTCTGAGAAAATACTCGCAAAGTTATCTCTCAGGAACAAAAACTAGATACTTTTTTAAAATACCTAAAAAGGCTAAAGTTAACATTAATAATTATAGCATAAAATTAAAATATATGGCAAAATCAGGATAGTTAAAGTAATTGTCAAAAAATCATATATCAAATACGACTTTTTTAGAGCTAATTGTTCAAGTAAATATTAAGAGGCTAAATTACTTGCTATACTTAGGTTGAGCGAGTTATTTACCACTCAGCCCCAAATTACTAAAAGCTAAGTAAAATAAGACTTTTAGCTAAGTTCACAAATCAACCCTTACCAGGAAAAGTCTATATATTCCCGCCCTAAAGCGCGGAGTATTATAAATGCCAAAATCCAACTTTTAGATCAATTTATAATACCAATGACAATAACTAAAACAAAACTAATAAATTGGGATGACTTAGCATCAGAGCTAACAGATATCGAAATTATTAGAGAACCAAATCAAGTTATTAAACTCTCCTTAGATTATTATCATTTCAGTCCGATTTTACAATCAAAACTGAAAGATAAAAAAGCTAATTTAGTTCTCAGACCCACCAATGAAACAGAAGTTTTACAAATAGCTAAAACCTGCGTTAAATATCAAGCACCTTTAACAGTTAGAGGAGCTGGAACTGGTAATTATGGGCAATGTATTCCTTTAGAAGGAGGGGTAATTCTCGACACTACAAAAATGAATAATATTAATTGGATTAAACCAGGTTTATCTTCTGTTGAACCAGGGGTAAAATTAGTCGCTTTAGATAAAAAAGCTAAAGAAATTAGTTGGGAATTAAGAATGTTTCCCTCAACTTATCGTACTGCTACAATTGGGGGATTTATTGGTGGTGGTAGTAGTGGAATTGGTTCAATTAATTATGGTGCTTTGAGAGATCGTGGTAATCTTTCTGCAGTGCGAGTTGTTACTATGGAAGACGAACCAAGAGTTATAGAATTGCGCGGTGATGATGTACAAAAAGTTAATCATGCTTATGGCACAAATGGAATTATTACTGAATTAGAAATACCTCTAGCTCCTACTTATCCTTGGGCAGAATTAATAGTAACTTTTGATGATTTTATGACCTGTGCAAAATTTGCTCAAGCATTAGGAGATAGTGATGGAATTGTCAAAAAGTTGATTACTATTTTTGCTTGGCCGATACCTAGTTTTTTTGCTGGTTTAAAAAAATCAATTCCTCAAGGAAAACATTGTGCTTTTTTAATGATATCTGAATATAACTTGGAGCTATTTCAGGATTTAGTTAAAGAATTTAAAGGTGAAATTTCTTATCAAAAAACTGCTCAAGAGACAAAGAATGGTACGCCAATATATGAGTTTACTTGGAATCATACAACGTTACATGCTCGGAGTGTAGATACAAATTTGACTTATTTACAAAGTGGTTTTCCAAGTGATAAAAACTTAGCACTTATAGAAAAAATGTATCGGCATTTTGGGGATGAAGTAATGATGCATTTAGAGTTTATGCGAATAGATGGTCAAACTACACCAGTAGGATTACAAATTGTCCGTTATAGTTCAGAAAAACGACTGAATGAAATTATTGAATATCACGAAGAAAATGGGGTAAATATTTTTAATCCTCATACCTATATTTTGGAAGATGGAGGAATGAAAACTACGGATTTTGAACAGTTAGAATTTAAGCAAAAAGTAGATCCATTAGGATTATTAAATCCGGGAAAAATGAAAGCTTGGTTAGAGAGATAGGAAGAGATATAGAAAGAGATACAGGAAAAAATATTAGGGTAGTTCTTGTAGGGTATGTTTTCCTGGGAAATGTCAAAGGCGAGTCGTAACATACCATCTATATTATGCGATCGCCGTAAATTTTATGTTGGTAGTTCGACTGGTTTTGCTATTTTTTTTCATCAAGAGATATGAAATGGTTAGGATTTAAAATAGGTAAGTTATCTACTTCTGCTTAACAAACAACTTGAGTAATTAAAATATCATCAATTCTACTTCCTATTCAATTCAAAGTAACCATTTTTAAGAATATTTTGATGACCTTTAATTATGCTTTTAACTTAATAATATTCTTATTCAGCAATTAATTAAATCTCTTACAAGAATAAATATAATATAATTCCCCGATAAATTGTGCCAAAAAAACTATGGATATTGACACATTTTTTGATGATATTTTTGTGCTTTTATTTTGATTAAATTACCATTAAAAATAATAACTTAATTGCTACAATTTATTATCCTATAATATCATATTTTTGATACTATTTTTACCTTTATCTGCAAACAAGCAAAGATGACAGATCAACCGAAAAACTCTACTGATATTATTCGAGCTGGAAATCAACTACCATCTCCTCCAGAATGGTTAAAAATTGGCGCCAAAGTCTATTCTCCTGAACATGGAATAGGTCAAATTACAGCCGTATTAGGAAAACGTTTAATTGTAGACTTTTTAGAAAGCCATAAACCAGTACATTTTTTAGATTGGCAAATAGCAATTAAGAAGAAAGAGATTAATCCCAGAGATGGTAAAAATTTTAATCATCAAAAATTACAAGAAGCCAAAAAATCAAAGATATCCTCAGCAGAAATAGAAGCTATTCCTCGACCTGTCTTTCAAAAAATAGCCCAAGAATTTTTAGATAATTTAGTAGCAATAGATAACACGCCACCAACTCCAGGAAAACTCTATCCTTTACCAGAAGATTTACCAATTACTCTCAAAAAAACTCTGATTATACACAATATTAGACAACTCTATGAACATCAAATTGAATCATTAACTGCTCTGAGAAAAGGATTAGATCTTTGTATTTTTACTCCCACAGCTTCTGGCAAAACTCTCTGTTATAACCTCGCCATTTTAGAGTCATGTTTACAACAACCTGAGACGAGAGCATTATATATTTTTCCTCTCAAAGCACTGGCATTAGACCAAACCCAAAAGCTAGAAAGAATGGTCTCATATTTTCCCAAAAATTCTGTCAAAATTGGATTAATTACAGGTGACATATCTTCAGAAAACAGGAAAAAATTATTTATCCCCAACCCACCCAATATTTTAGGTGTCAGTCCAGATTTATTACATTATCAACTATATAAAATTACCAGCAAAGATAGAGAAAAATGGCGCCAATTTTTTCAACAACTCCGATATGTAGTTATAGATGAATCTCATACTTATATAGGAGCTTTTGGTGCTCATTTTGCCAACTTAATTCGACGGTTAAAAATGGTAGTAGATATCGTAGGCGGTAGTTCAGAAAAATTACAATTTATCTTTAGTTCAGCAACTATTGGAAATCCCGCAGAAATGGCAATGAGATTTAGCGATCGCTCCCACCAACCAGAACGACTTCATCTAATATCAAAAAGTGGTGCTGATAGCTCGGGTAAAACAATTTTATTTCTGGAACCAAGCCAGATTGCTAATCCTGATTCTTGCAAAATAATTCTATCTTGGTTACGCTATAATTTGACTGGAGTAGTATTTTCTAATTCCAGGAGTGCGGTCAAAAAATTGTTAGGAATAATTAAACGAACAGCTGATAAAAATGGAGAGAGTTATTTAGCAGATAAAATAGCAATTTTTTATGGTTCTTTAGAGTTTCATAGGCGACAGGATATTATCCAAAAATTACAAACTGGTGTAGTCAAAGTTATTCTTTCTACTTCTGCATTAGAAGCAGGAATTGACTTACCTGAACTTGACTGTTGTTTAGTCCGTGGTTATCCAGGTAGTTTAATGTCTTGGAAACAAAGAATTGGTCGGGTAGGAAGGAAAAATCCAGGGTTAATTATGTTTTTACCAGTAGCTCAAAATACTTTAGATAATTTCTATGGAAATAAACCAGATTTATTATTAAATGGTGAGGCAGAAAGTGCTACTTTTAATCCTAATTATCCAACAATTTTGGGCAAACATTTAGAATGTAGTTGTGTCGAAAGTGGAATACCTTTGAGTGAAATAAAAAAACGTTTTGGAGAAGTAGCTAAAGTAATTGTTGATAGCTTATTAAAACAGGAAAAAATATATATTAATAACTCTAATCAACTTTGGGGGTATGGTTATCCTCATCGGAATGTTAATTTGCGTGGTCATGCTCAAAATGATGTGGATTTAATCAATGTTAATACTGGAAAAAGCTTTGAAAAAATGCCAATGAGTCTGGCGCATAAAGAAGTATTTCCAGGAGCAATTTATTGTGCTCAAAATTATGATGGTGATTTAATAAGCTATCATTCTGAAAATCTTGACTTAGATCAAAAACAAGCAATTTTAAAACCTTTAGCTAAAAATTATAACTTAGAAACTGTACCAAATAATCAGTTAGCTATTAAAGAGATTCAGCAACTAGAGATACCTCAAATAATTCAAACAAATATTTCCCACGCGAGATTAAGATTAAGTCTATTTTGGGGAGAAGTTACATTTTTAGTAAATGGTTATCAGCTACTTGCTACTAAATATGAAAAAGGAGTTGAAAAGACTACAGTTTTAGATGAAAAGAATTTCGATCCTCCCTATCAAACTCAATATCAAGCTCCAGTTCTTAAGGTTGAAATAAATGATGCTTTTAGTCAAGCTATACGGGAAAGTATTCGAGAAATTCAGTATAAAATTAAGGATAAATATAAAACAAAAATTCCAGATAATTTGAAATGTTTATGGAGTTGTAATCCTGATTTTATTGCATTGCATAGTATGGGTCATCAAATCATATCTGCTATTCCATTAGTAGTGTTAAGTTCGAGTCAAGATGTCGAATTCTTTGTTCAGCGACAAGGAGGAGAAACTATAGGTTATTTTTTTGATACTTGTGATGGTGGAAATGGAGCGAGTGAGGCAATTTTTAATCAACTGTTGAAGTTTGTTCATAAGGCAATAGCATTAGCAAAAAATTGTGATTGTGAATATGGTTGTCCCCGGTGTTTAACTCACCATCGTTGCCCTCAAAAAAATAAAGGTTTGTATAAAGATTTAGGGTTGTTGCTATTGCAAGCTATATAATATTTAGCTACTACATCTAATAGCATTTATCAAAAGCTTTTCTATATTTTATTGAGTAAGAAAGTAGAGAAGTAGAGAATTAAATAAGAATTAAATAAGAATTAAATATAAGAATAAATAACATTAACTTAGATAAAGATATAGGAAAAAAGTTATTTATTTTATCTTTATTATTTAATAACTGAATTATTACAAAGAGTTAGCATTAATGCATGGGAATTAGTATATAATTAAAGGGATAAAAAACTAGATGGTTTTTATTAGAGTTAAAGCCCTACCTACAAGTTTGTTACCCCATGAGCTTCACATCACAACCAAAAAATTGTAGGGACCTTGCATGCAAAGTCCCCATAGCTTCAGTTCTTTATCATCAGAGATGCCAAACAAGATAACTCCAGGAATTCCCAAGTCATAGACTTCCTTTGCTTCCTCAACAATTTTATCTACTGAGAGCTGATATACCCCTGGCATTGGCATTAACCAATATGCTTAGTATCCCTCCTTTTTTCGGAAAGAGCTGTTCATAGGCAAAGAGCTTTTCATAATCTTTGAGGCTAGTTGTATGACCTTTTGATTATTCTTCCATTAAAAGTTTTACAGCTCGCCCTAAAATATCAGAAAATATTGAGAAGTCATTTTTCTTGATCAGGGAAAACAAGAGGTCATCAATTTCATGAAAATCTTTGGATACACCTTTAATCAACAATTGGAGCAAAATTTTACTGACTTTAGCTATAACTCTAATTTTTGTTGAGATTTTTTCTTTAGAGATGACTTCACAGATATATTTAACTACATCATCTCTTTTTCCTTCATCACCATAATTTCCTCGGTTTGCAATTAGAGTATTTATAAAAAGAAGACCTATGGTTTTCGCCAATAAGAAAGACCATTCACTAGATGGTTATTCTTGAGGAGGTAACTTATCCAACATTGCTACAGAAGGAATGTATGTATAGTTGTATTGATATTCCTATCTGGCTATTTCCAAAAGCTCATTTACCGATGAACTTGTAATATGTTTTAATGAGTTAGTCATGTTCAATTATTTCCTTCCACTAAAAACTAGATAGAGTTTTTTCAACAAGAATTCAGGAGTTAGGACTCTCTAGGAAATCAAGGTTTGATTTACTAGAGCACTATTACAAGTCAATGTAAATTTATCAAAATAGTTCTGAGTCCTGGCTCCTCCCTTCAAAATTAAATATATTTCTGCAGTAATAATTCCAACTTTTTCTTAGTTGCAGTAGGTGCTTTATCTAAAGGAGTGAAAATAGCATCTTTTAAAGCTGAATGAGAATCAGAAACAAACTGATTTTTACTCAATATGCGCACAGTTTCCTGAATAACTTTTTGAGCATTCGCCACATTCTTATTTAAATTATTAACTACCATTTCTACAGTCACGCTATCATGTTCTTCATGCCAACAATCATAATCTGTAGACAAAGCTAATGTTGCATAAGCTATTTCGGCTTCCCTTGCTAATTTTGCCTCTGGCAAGTTTGTCATCCCAATGACTGTTGCACCCCAACTGCGATATAAATTTGACTCCGCTTTAGTAGAAAAAGCAGGCCCTTCCATACATAAATAAGTGCCACTACGATGCACATTTACATTTTCTAACTTTAAACTTTCCGCAGCATCCGCTAGTATCTTTGCTAGTTCAGGACAAGTAGGATTTTCAAAAGTAATGTGTGCTACTATTCCTTCACCGAAAAAAGTAGATATGCGATCTTTTGTCCTGTCAATGAACTGGTCTACTACTAATAGGTCTAGTGGCTTGACTTCTTCTTTGAGAGAACCAACTGCAGAAGCAGAGATTAAATATTTTACACCTAAACTTTTCATACCATAGATATTAGCACGAAACGGTAATTCAGATGGTAATAAAGTATGGTTGCGATTGTGTCTGGGTAGAAATGCTACTTGTATTCCTTCTAGAGTACCAACAATAAAAGCATCAGAGGGAGAGCCAAAAGGTGTATCTAGTTTGATTTCTTCTACATCTTTGAGTGCTTCCATTTTGTACAGACCACTACCGCCAATAATGCCAATCTTTGCTTTGCTCATTATATTTCTATTACTCTAATATTTTACCAGATATAGGCTTGTATTATTTGAAGCCAAATTACTTTGGAGTGATTTTAATTGTTAAAAACAAATCAAAAAAATCTATCTTTTGATTATACTCGTAATTATCTATGATTTTTATGAAATCTTCATAAAAACTACCGAAATTTTACCGTAATATCGCTCAAAAAAAACTTAACAAAACTATTAATAATTTTTAATAACTTATTTTTTTTCTGGTCTATACATTTTTAGTTTCTTATGTATATCTATCATTGATACAATTTTTTTTCTTTTGTTGCCAAATTATCTAATTATTTAGTTTATAAAAAAATCAATAATAGTACAATTAAAGTTATAAAATTTTCACAAAAATAAGCTATAAAAAAATATTTTTACAATTCATAAAATTTCAAGATTAGAGTTATTATTTTTGATTTTTTTTACTATCTATTAAAGAAACAACTAGATTAAAAAAGTTTATTAAAATATTAGTAGAGCAAATTAGTATTATCAAATAATATGAGTTGAAAAATATAGCAAAAATATTCAGTTATAGCTTTAAATATTGAGCTATTAACTAAAGTCAAGACTATTGGCTTTTAAGGATTTCAATTTTATTAATCTCCTCACACTTTTTTAAAATTTATCTATTGCTCATAAGTTTCTAATTAGTATTAAGAATAGATCTAGTTTAATCACTTTCCTAAAATAAATTTTAACGACAGTATTTGAGCTAAAAAATACTTACTATTTTCTTGATAAAGACTTTGACAAAATTGATTAATTAATTTTCCAATTTAATTTGACTCTAATAACCAAAACCCACTATAAGTCATTCCAGAATCATCAGGTTGCACTAATAAAAAATGTAGTCCTTCGCTCTGCTGTTTTCTTTGCTCATAAGCCTGAGCTGCTCCTGATACTTCTTGGTCTGCAAAAGTAGCAACTACCCACCGATCTACTAACCCCGTCTCTAAAATTAACCCATCAGGATCCCCAGAAATATATTTTAAAAGGTATGGTCGTGTAGTTTCTAACCATCTCGCTAATTTCATAGACTGACGACCACCATCAATAACTACTCCTGGTATTGGTAGTGTTGAAGATAATCCTAAATTTAACGGCAAAAGAAATTCTGGTGCTTCTAAAACAGGTATAGGGCGTTCAATAATATCCCCAATATTACCAGCAGGTAATGAAGCAAATCTCCAGCGATCGCCCCACAAATTTTCAGCTAATGGTACAGGTGGAGGAACATCTAATACTAAAGGTTCATAAAATTCCCCAGTATATGCTTCCATATCCTGATATTGTTGCACCCTTTCCAGTAACCATTCTTTTAAAGCTGTTGTGCGTCTAGTCGGTTCTATTTTCAATCCTAACATTTGAGCGGCAACTTCTATTAACCCCAAAGACTGAGGTCGAAATACTTGAATTACATCTGGTAAACCTTGGCCTTGAGCCATTTTTTGCAGTTGTGCCACGAGCCAACTCGCTTTAACTTCCGACTGGGGACACATAGCAATAAATTCTAAGCTACGAGTAGGAGTGCAAATTAATAATTCCCATAATTTTTGGCCTTGTTTATCTTGGAGGGGACGGCGGTAATAATCTACTTGCCAAATAGTTATAGTATCCATTTTTGACATCAAAATTTAATCAGAAAATTTGAAATATTTGAGATTTACTCCTCAGCAGTGCCAAGCAGAAAGGTTACATCTGAGAGTAGGCCAGAAAAAACAGGTACATCAAGAAGGGAACTAAATGCTCCTTCTCACCAAAAATTTCAATACATTGTCAAATTGTCAAGTAACATCAGCTATACTCCGTTCTCTTGTTTGACAATATTGTTCTAAGTTTTCCCGTTATCTGTCATCTAGTCTAGTATTTATTTATTCCATGTTTACTTATGATATATATCTATGCTATTCCTTACTAAAACTATCATAATTAAGAGTAACAGATTGTATTAGCTCATTAATATAAATCTTTGCCAAATACAGAACAAAAGCAAACGAAGAGTGAGGGGTTAGATATGTTCCGCTATCAATATAATTATCTATTGGCGAGTTTGAGAAGTGCTAAAACTTTTATGATTTAATGGCCAGAAAAAGCTGACGCCAAACCCCACAATTCAAATTGTGAAAGCGAAATAATTGTTGACAATTTTACTTCATTATCAGAGATAGTGACCCAAGCTAGTTCGAAAGTTTATACAGTTAGTTATAAAGATCCCAAACCTAAGCCAGACTTACACAAGGGAGAATAGAAGGGAAAAAACTAGTTTAAGTCATTAGCTATGCCAGATTTGAGAGACGAAGCTTATGCTACTCAAAATCTTACGATTGGATATGTTCAACTATTCCTAAATAAATATCAATAATAAATAAATGATCACAAATTCAAAAATGTATAAGTTCAGTTATTGATTCATGTTTTAAATTATCAACGCCTTTTAAATTATATCTAAGTCAAAGAATTAATTTATAAAAATAAAATATAATACTACGTTTGCAATATCAAATTAGGATAAGCTTACCATTAAAGTTAATATTACAGTCAAACTATTACACATAATAATAATTATATACTATTTGCTATAATTAAGCAAATGTCAACCCAAATTATTAATTGAATCCTATGATTAATCCTGCCTTGAGTCAATTTGGTACAACAATGTCCCGCCTGACAGGTGTGCGGGCTATTATGGCAGATATTATTGCCACCCTACGGGGGGGTCAAGGTCAGGAATTTCTTGACTTCAGTTCTGGAAACCCGCTTGTTTTACCAGAAGTAGAAAAATTATGGAAAGACTGTACCACAGAATTATTGGCAAGTCCAGAGTATGGGGAAGTAGTAGGACGCTATGGTTCTTCTCAAGGTTATCAACCTTTTATTGATGCCGTTGTTAATGACTTTAATTCTCGGTATGGGTTGAGTTTGAGCGATCGCAATGTTTTGATTACTCCTGGTTCTCAGTCTATATATTTCTATGCTGCTAATGCTTTTGGAGGATATACTGACAACCAAACTCTGAAAAAAATTGTTCTACCCCTTAGCCCAGACTACACTGGTTATGGTGGAGTTAGTTTAATTCCAGAGGCAGTAGTTGCCTACAAACCAACTCTGGAAATTGATGATGAGGATCATCGCTTCAAATATTGTCCCGACTTTAGTCAACTCGTCATTGATGAAAATACTGGTTGTGTTATTTTCTCACGCCCCTGTAACCCCACTGGTAATGTCATTAGTGTTGATGAGGTCAAAAAAATTGCCCATCAAGCCAATGTTTATGGTGTGCCAGTATTGGTGGATGCGGCTTATGCTCCTCCCTATCCAGGATTAAATTTTGTCGACATGGAACCTGTTTTTGGGGACAATATTGTTCATTGTATGAGTTTATCAAAGGCTGGACTTCCAGGAGAACGAATTGGCATTGCTATTGGAGATGAAAGAATAATTGAGGTTTTGCAAGGGTTTCAGACTAATATGTGTATTCATTCTCCTCGTTATGGACAGGCGATCGCTACTGATGCAATTAATTCTGGGGCTCTGGCAGAAATTTCTACTAAAGTAATTCGGCCTTTTTATCAAAATAAATTTTCGATTTTAGAATCAACTTTAGAAAAAGCTTTACCAAAAAATTTGCCCTGGTTTCTCCATCGTTTTGAAGGAGCTATTTTTGCTTGGTTGTGGTTAAAAGATTTACCAATGACTGACTGGGAATTTTACCAAAAGTTGAAGGAAGTAGGAATTATTGTTGTGCCTGGTAGTTCATTTTTCCCTGGTTTACGAGAAGAATGGCCTCATAAACAACAGTGTATTCGTATTAGTTTAACAGCTCCCGATGAGCATATTCAAGAGGGAATGGAACGCTTGGCAAAGATGATAATTTCAATTTTTTAATCACATCATCTGGAGAAAGAAGCAACAGCAAAAATATACTAATAATTAAGTTTAACTAGTTTTTTTTAGTTGTGATTATCAAATATAATTGAGCTTTCTTTTAGTCAAAATAATTTGTATTCAAATTATTTTAAATTCCCTATTCGTTACTTCCTAACTGAATGCTTAACTTTCAAAATTTAATTTTTGAAGTTAAAAATTATTCTCATGCGAGGGTGTTATCAGATATATAAAGATATTATAAATAGAAAAAATTCATTATTGAAATATGATAACTGTCAAAGAAGCAAGAGAAAAAGCACTACATTTTCTTAGTGAACAAGGACTGGAAAGAGAATTTCTTGAAAATGTCTCAATCAAACTTGATGATGCAGAAAAATTAATTAATATAAGCCGTCACAAACAGCCTCAAAAAATATTAGAAGTTAGTACTTTTGTGGAAGTCTCTACTGCTGTATTAGGATTGTGTTTAGCAGAAACAAAAATTGTTTGTATAGATGCCGACTTTCCTGTAGAGCTTCAAAATATCCTCTGTGTTAAACAATTTAAAATTGACAATCAAAAGACTAATTTATATTTTGTTGAAAAAGTTTTACTATACTTAAAAATTTTGACAAAATTTACCCTGAAGCGAGGTTTTTTTTCCTGTTTTTTTCCCAATCAAAAAGATTTGAATAAAGTTGTGAATTATGGAATTAAACCTGAAGACAGAAAAATTATTGGTCCAGAAGTCTGTGAAAAATACGGACCATTTGATCTGGGATTTCTAGATGGAAACCATCGAAAGGAAGCTGTAAAACAAGACCTAACATTACTATCTAGTTATATTAGACCTGGAGGAGAAATAGTTCTTCATGATGTAGGTTTAGATTACTGGGGACAAGAAGTAAGACAAGGTGTCGAGCAATTTTTAAAAGAACATCCTCAAAAAAAATTTCGTATTGAAGGTGAAATTGGCTTTATTTCAGTTTAACTTTGCAATGTATAGTTGAATGTGCTCAAAAATTCTAGATGCCGAATTTTTCATACTTTTTATAGTTTTTTTATAGTTAGAGAGCTCATTCTATAATATTAAATTGGTAGTCCTAAACAGATAAAAATATTAAAAGATATTAGTTGCTATATTCCTTTAATTGTCAGAAGGTAGACGAGAAAAACCATTACTTGTTTACCACTACCATTAAATTTAATAGCGGTTTTCACTTTATAAATACAAAACTTCCCCTGAAAGCCAAAATCTCTGTATCCTTGAATCATGAAAACTGCTATGAGTTGAGCGTGTTTTAGCTATCAGTTGTTGTTACCTTTGTATGATTATGCCAATATTTATAAGCAGCATAAGCTAAAACCACTACACAGGTAACAATAGAAGACTCATCTACCTCAAACTGGGGATGATGAAGAGGATAATTATATTTATCTTTATACCCAACTCCTAGACGAAACATCATACCAGGCACTTTTTGAAGATACATAGAAAAATCTTCTGCACCAAGAGAAGGCTCTGGTAAAACAATAACTCGATCGCTACCCCAAGCCTCCAAAGCTACTGACTCAACTAATTGAGTCAACACCGGGTTATTTTGCACAGATGGTACCCCCTGTCGATAATTCAGTTCATACTTAGCGCCATAAGAATTACAAATATTGGCCACAATATTTTCAATCCAGGCAGGTAAAGTTTTGTGGGTATCTGGATGAAGCGATCGCACAGTTCCCGACATTTTGACCTGATCTGCTATCACATTTGGCGCCCGACCGCCACTAATCTTACCAATTGTTAACACTACCGGTCTCAAAGGATTATGAGTTCTACTAATGGCCTGTTGTAAATTAGTAATTATCTGAGAAGAAATCCAAATAGCATCTGTGGCTTCGTGAGGGCGGGCACCATGACCAGACTCTCCAATAATTGTTAATTCCAAATCATCAGCAGCAGCGGTTAGTGCCCCATGGCGAATACCCACCGAACCTGCAAGAATACTTGGGTAAACATGGACTCCTAAAATTGCCTCTACATTCTCAAGGACTCCATCTTTAATCATCCAATTTGCACCTTGAGATATTTCCTCTGCTGGTTGAAATAGAAAACGGACATCTCCTGGTAGAAGTTCTCCCAACTCAGATAATACCATTGCTGTACCTAAGCCTACAGTAGTGTGAATATCGTGACCACAGGCGTGCATAACTCCAGTATTACGAGAAGCAAAATCCAAATTAGTACATTCTTTAATGGGCAAACCATCCATATCAGTACGAATTGCCAGCCATTGATTATTGTTAGTACTACCTTTAAGTTCCCCCACGATGCCAGTTTTACCAACAGCTTCCCGCACATGAAGACCGCAGGAAGATAATACACCTGCAACATAGGCAGCGGTTTGGTGTTCTTGGCCACTTAATTCTGGGTGGGAGTGAATATGGCGACGAATTTCAATCAGACGAGGTGCTAGAGTAGTTGCTAATTCTTTAATTTTGTTTAACATAGATAATTTTTTTGCCTATTCTTTAGATTTATTTAACTTAATAAAAAGCCTTTTTCTGAAATTGTAGGTTGGGTTTTAATGCCTTAACCCAACCTCTTGATTTATGTTTATTTACTGATATTACCCAGCTCAACAATGTTTCAAGAATTTTAGTGATTAGTTGAAAAGGAAATATCAAGGGTTTCAGATATAGGGTGCCTAACATCAGTTATTTCCTAGAAATAGGAAGCAATAAAACCTATAATTACTTTAATAAAAGTAATAATTAATAACTGGTATATTGATAACTGAAAAAAAAATTATCTGAAAGAGCGATCGCTTTACCTCAAAAACTTTACAAAAAATATGTCAAAGTTTTTGTACAACTAGGAACAAAAAAACTATAATAGTTAATACAAAGTATAAAATTTAACTTTTCTACTAAATTTGATAAAAAAATATTAATTAATGAAACATTCAGATATTCCACTTTACACTTAGGTCGATGTCAAAGATATTTTGCTAGATATACAACCCGATAAATTACCTAAATAGTTAGTTTGGGCTAGATGTTATTGGGATGAATTAAGTATAGGAATTAGTGTTGAGAAAAAACGAAGCTAAAAATTGGCGGAAATAAGTTTTTGGTTCTAGATTTCGAGTATATAAAACTAAAGAAATAATCGAAAAATTCATAATATTTATAATATTAAAAGGCCTAAAAATACAAGATAATAATGAGCCTAATTTTAGAGTATTAAAAAGTAATAAATTCGCGAATATTTCATAAAATTAGAAAGCACGAAAACAGAAAAAATAAACCTTACTATTTGGTTTGAATAAACAGAGCAAAAAGCGCCAAATCCTAAATGAAAACCTAGTTTTGAAAGACCATAATTTATTTAGTTTGAGCACAAAAATATAGATCTTCAACCTCCCCAAATATTTCCATCAAATATTCCTCCAACCATAGCTTTTCATTCATTTAGAGGGGGAGTAAGAAGAACAACTCATGCCCAAGCTTGAGCTCAAGCTTAGATTTCAGAAAAAACTACTAAAAAACGAAAAGTACTTATGGTAGATGGAAACCTAGAAGCACCAGAAAAAAGACTCTTATAAACTATTCAACCTTTTCTGGAAAAAGACCAAAAACAAATGAGCATAATTACACCATTTGCACAAAATTTATTAGTATTGCCCCAAATTTGGAAAGATATCATAAATATTCTTCAAGAGTCAGAAATAGTCGAAAAAATGCGCATTCTTTTAGAATGGTTACCAAAGGATTTAAATATTTAGGTGACACAACTAAAATAGTTCAATAAGCGTAGGTAAGATTAAAGTATAAAATTTAACAATAATAGAGTTAGTATTAAATTGCACTATTGTTAATATAATATCTAAATTTATTTGGTGTGTTTGATTAGGTGTAAGTGGAGTTGAGGTATAAAAATGAACAATTAATAATAGAGCCAGTATAGGTTTTAACTGTTTTTCTAATCAGACCCACATTTGTTTTATTAGGTTTAGTATAACAGAATAAAAAAATATCTTAATTTCCAATCATTTGATGCCAAAAATTCTTAAGTCAATTCTATTCCCAATATTCGCAGTCTTAGCCGCATTATTAGTAGGAGCAGGTTTAATGATCTTAGCAAAAACTAACCCTGTAACTGCCTATACTGCCCTATTCCAAGAATCTCTAACTACCTACTTTGGTTTCAGCAATACCCTCAGCAAAACCACACCATTATTATTAGTAAGTTTAGGAATATTAATAGCATTACGAGCAGGTTTATTTAATCTCGGTGGCGAAGGACAAATTTATATGGGTGCTTTAGGCAGTGTTGTCATCGGACTATATTTGCCGAATTTACCAATGTGGATACATTTACCCCTAGCATTAGTAGGAGGTTTTCTTCTAGGAGCAATTTGGGGAGCGATCGCTGGTTACCTCAAAACTGCCCGTGGTTTAAACGAAGTCTTGACCACCCTACTACTAAATTACATCGCTCAAAACTTTGTCAATTATATGGTAAATGAGCCACTTATCGCCCCCAACGCCCCCAGTCCCTACACCCCCCTAATTGCTGAGTCAGCACGTTTGCCCATAATTTTACCCAAAACTCAAGCTCATGCCGGAATTTTATTGGCCTTAGCTATTGCAATTATTTTAGCAATAGTCTTGTCCTTCACCGCCTTCGGTTATCAAGTGGATGCTGTGGGACAAAACCCTACTGCAGCTAGTTACGCTAAAATACCTGTTAAACAAACTATTATCACAGTAATGGGTTTATCCGGTGGCTTGGCAGGTTTAGCAGGAAGTACAGAAGTATTAGGAGCAAAATATCGGTTATTTGAAAATTTTTCTCCCGGCTATGGTTTTGACGCGATCGCCATTGCTTTATTAAGTCGGAGCAACCCACTAGCAGTAATTTTAACATCCTTATTTTTTGGTGTTCTCAGGAGTGGAGCCAATGTAATGCAACGTAGTGCAGGAGTATCGATCACTGTTATTTATGTTATTCAAGGCTTAACAATGTTATTTTTAGCAATAAGTCTAGCATTTGAGTCTAGATCCAAGTAAAGACATCCCACAAACTTGCCAGGAAATTTTTAGCACTCCTGTATAGTCATGGTAGATAGGGACGAACAATGAACAACACCGGGAACAGGATACTCCTAGTGCCTTTTCCCTGAAAAAATAATTAAAAACAATTAAAAATAATTACAGTTATTTCCTTCCAGCTCTTAAAAAATCCTAGTTTCCCACTCATCTAATTTTTACAATGAAATTTTCAAACATCGACTTTTTTTCTGACTATTTATCTGCCACAATTCGACTTTCTATACCTCTAGCTTTTGCTGCTTTAGGTGGATTATTTTCCGAACGTTCCGGCGTACTTAATATTGCTTTAGAAGGAATGTTATTAACAGGAGCTTTTGTCAGTGCAGCTGTTTCTATTGCTACTGGAAATCCTTGGATAGGAACCTTAGTAGCAGTTTTCGCCGGGGGAATTTTAGGCTTAATTCATAGTTATCTTTGTATCAGTTTAAAAGTTAATCAATTAATCTCTAGTTTAGCAATAAATTTAGCAGCATCAGGATTAACTGCTTATGGTGCTAGATTATTATTTAATAGTGGCACAATTGCTTTGCCAGGCATTGAAAAAATCAATCTTTTCGGATTAAAAAAATTACCTATTGGGGAAATATTTTTTAATCAAGACTTATTATTTTATTTATTATTGTTATTAATTATAGTTGCTAATTATATCATTTTTAATACCAGTTGGGGTTTAGCTATAAGAGCAGTTGGCGAATATCCTCAAGCAGCAGCAACAGCCGGAATATCTGTTAGTTTAGTCCGTTATTTAAGCGTAAGTATTAGCGGTTGTTTGGCAAGTTTGGGAGGAGTTTACTTAGCATTAGTTCATGTGAAATTTTTTACCGAAGGCATGAGTAGTGGAAAAGGTTTTATTGCCTTAGCAGCCATAATCTTTGGTAGATGGCATCCAGTTTATACCGTTTTAGCCTGTTTATTATTTGGAGCAACAGAAGCTTTGCAATTGAGAGTTCAAGCTTTTAATCTAAACATTCCCTATCAATTTTTAAAAATGTTACCTTATATTATTACTCTATTAGCCTTAATTGGTTTAGCAGGTAAATCTACCCCTCCTGCTGCTTTAGGAAAAGTGTATTTTAAAGATAGTAAAAATTAGGAGGTGTAGTAGAGGAGAAAATTTTCCGAAAAATAGCTACTGACACTTAAACAAAACATAACTAGAAAACAGACTCAAATTATCTTCACCTTAATGCTTATACTTTGGCGGATATTACCAGATAGCAGAAAGCACTTATTCTCAAAGGTTAATTCCAATTGCGGCTATATTTTATACGCAAACTTTATACACAAACAATGCTACCAAACATGATTAAAAACTAAGTAAGGACCTTCTATAGAACATCCCTACTTAGGCTTCTAAAATCACCCAGACTGTTGAATCAAGTAATCTCTAGAGCAACTAATAGCAATGCTTCAACAGAACTATCAGCAAATAAATACAAACTCATATGTGAAAGTGACAGCTATTGAAAAACCGTATTTCTCTACTCAACCAGACGTTAAAATAGGCTGGCTAACTTTCTGCCACGATTTTTTTGGTTTCACAACCATCCGCATATTTGCTGGTGGCGCCATAGTTAACCCTCTCCGGACAGGGCTAATTCTTTGGTTAGGCAATAACTTAAGTTCCCACTGTGATAAAATTGTTGCCAATACCAATTTCATTTCAAATAAAGCAAAAGCTGAACCTATACAACGACGACTACCCCCTCCAAATGGTAAATATTCATAAGGTGAAAATTGTCTTTCCAGAAAACGTTCTGGTTTAAACTTTTTAGGTTCTGGATAAATATCCTCCCGATGATGAGTCAGATAAATAGGCACTATCGCCACCATTCCCGGTTCAAGTTGATAACCCATAATTTCTATAGGTTTCTGAACAACTCTAGGGAAAGCATTCATAGCAATAGGATAAATGCGAAGAGTTTCTTGACAAATAGCGCTGAGGTAAGGAAGTTTAGTAATAGCAACTTGATCCGAGTTACTAGGAATAGTTGCTAATTCTGCCATGAGTTTTTCACCCACTGATGGGATCATATCAATCCAATATAATGCCCATGCTAAAGCTGATGCCGTAGTTTCGTGACCAGCGAAAAGCATTGTCAGTAGTTCATCCTTAATTTCTTCGTCGCTCATAGCATTACCTGCTTCATCACGGGCTTCTAGTAATAAACTAAGAATATCATCACGATGATTTCCTTCTTTCTTTGCAGTTTGAATTTCTGCAATTATTAGTTCATGGAGTTCTTGCTTTTTGCGCAAAAATCTCCCCCATGGACTCCAAGGACCCCAGTCTTTTCGTAAAAAATTGAAGAACAGAAAAGTAGAGCTGAGGGGAGAACTCATAGAGTCTAGAAGATCAGACATAAGAACTCTAAGTTTTTCATAACTTTTTCCTTCTTGATCTAAACCAAATACAGCAGCAAGAATTACTTTGAGAGATATTTCTTGAGTTGACTTGCGAATAGGAAAAGGTTGTTCTATTTTCCACTGACTAATAACATTAGAAGTGATGTTATAGATTAGGTCTCCATATTTACGCATCCGATCACCATGAAAAGGTGGCATTAATAGTTTTCTTTGTCGTTTGTGGCGATCGCCATCTTGGAGCAATAGAGAATTTAGGCCCACAAAATATTTTAAAATACCATTTATACTTCCTGAGGTAAAAGTATCAGGATCCGCGGTAAAAATTTGTTGAATGGCTTTAGGATTGCAGAAGTAGATGAAAGGATACAAGGAGTTAGTATTCGTTCTAAAGATATCTCCATATTCAGAGTATCGCTCTTCTATGGCAGATAAGGGACTAAAAATAAATTTCCATGTCCGGAGTCTTCGTTGTAATGGTGACAGACTTGGGCCATCAGGTAGGGTCATATTATAATTTTTGTGATACTTAATTAAGTTCTATTTTATCTATTTTATCTATATTAATGGCCACAAAAAAACCAAATATTAGGCTCAATTCTGTAAAAATGATTAAAATTAAACACTTATGTATCGTATATCACTTTTAGTTGATACTTTATAGAATTATTTTGTTGCCTAGACTTAGTATAAGGAATATAATATAAACATCTACTCTCACCTCATTTAAAAGTTTCCTATAGAAAAACTCCTGTATGGTAAAGCTAGTAAGTATACTAACCTGATCTACTGAAATTAAATTGAAGACAGTAAAATTTAAGGAGCGCTAATGAATAAACCTGTAAATAAATCTGTAAACTCTACTACTAAAACTCAAATTCAAATAGAAGACGATCGCACAGGCATGAGTGTCAAGACTCTGAGAAGGGCCTTAGCTGATAATTTATTTTATCTACAAGGGACTTATGAGTCAATGGCAAAAAAGGACGATTTTTATCGTGCTTTAGCTTATACTATACGCGATCGCCTACTCCAACGCTTTCTCTCTACAATTCGTACCTACAATGAGAAAGATGTTAAAGTAGTATACTACCTATCGGCCGAATTCCTCATGGGTCGTCACCTAGGTAATAGTTTAATTAACCTAGGCATATATGAAGAAATTCGTCAAGCCGTTAGCGAATCTGGATTGAACTTAGATGAACTACTAGAACAAGAAGACGATCCAGGTTTAGGAAACGGGGGTTTGGGTAGGTTAGCAGCTTGTTTTTTGGACTCTCTAGCTACCCTAGAAATTCCCGCTATAGGTCATGGTATTCGTTATGAATTCGGCATTTTCACCCAAAACATACAGGATGGGTGGCAAGCAGAAATACCAGATAAATGGCTGCGCTTTGGAAACCCCTGGGAAATAGCTCGTCCAGGAGAACAGGTAGAAGTCAAGTTTGGTGGCACCACAGAAGGATATCATGATGAGAAAGGTAATTATCGGGTAACATGGGTTCCAGCTCAAACTGTTGTGGGTATCCCCTATGACACTCCCGTTCCTGGCTATAAAGTCAATACAGTTAATCCCCTACGTCTTTGGCGTGCAGAAGCCAGTGTAGATTTTAAGTTTGAAGAATTCAATTCTGGAAACTACGATGGTGCAGTAGCAGAAAAAATGAGTTCAGAGACCATATCAAAAGTACTCTACCCGAATGACAACACTCCCCAAGGTAAAGAACTTCGGCTCAAACAACAATATTTCTTTGTTTCCTGTGCTTTACAAGATATTCTCCGCCGGCATTTATTGCACAACCAAAACTTAGATAACTTAAGCGATAAAACAGCAATTCAATTAAATGATACTCACCCTGCTGTTGCTATTGTGGAAATGATGCGGTTGTTCATAGATGAGTATGATATTGACTGGGATCGTGCTTGGCATATTACTCAACATACTTTTGCCTATACTAACCATACCTTATTACCAGAAGCGTTAGAACGGTGGGGGATCACCTTGTTTGGTAGTTTGCTACCTCGACATTTAGAGCTCATCTATGAAATTAATCGGCGCTTCATAGAGCAAGTACAAACTTGGTATCCTAAAGATAAAGAGTTAATCTCTCGTATATCTATAATTGAGGAAAGCCCAGAAAAAGCAGTGAGGATGGCTAATTTAGCGACTATAGGCAGTCATGCGGTCAATGGGGTAGCAGCTCTACACACAGAATTGCTCAAAAAAGGCGTACTTCAAGATTTCTACAAACTTTTCCCAGAAAAGTTCATGAATAAAACTAATGGAGTAACCCCCCGTCGTTGGATTTTATTATGTAATCCTAAACTTTCGGCCTTATTCTCTGAGAAACTAGGAGATAGTTGGTTACGAAATTTAGATCAACTCAAGGAACTTGAAAAATATGTTGATGATGTAGAATTTTGTAAACGTTGGCGACAAATTAAGCAGGAAAATAAAGCTAAACTAGCAGAATACATTTTAAAACATAATCGGATAGAAGTGGATACTAATTCTCTGTTTGATATTCAAGTCAAACGTATCCATGAGTATAAACGCCAACATTTGGATTTATTCCACATCATTACTCTTTACAACCGCATTAAGCAAAATCCTAAGATTAATATTCAACCTCGCACATTCATTTTTGGTGGCAAGGCAGCTCCTGGTTACTATATGGCTAAGTTAATTATTAAGTTGACTAATGTTGTAGCTGATATAGTTAACAACGACCCAGATGTGCACGGTCGTTTGAAAGTAGTTTTCTTGGCTAACTTTAATGCTTCATTAGGTCAGTTAATTTATCCTGCTGCTGATTTATCCGAGCAAATTTCTACTGCTGGCAAAGAAGCATCGGGAACTGGTAATATGAAGTTTGCCATGAATGGAGCGATGACTATTGGTACTTTTGATGGAGCTAATATTGAGATTCGAGAAGAGGTGGGAGCAGAAAACTTCTTCCTTTTTGGTCTAACTGCTGAAGAAGTTTTTGATTTGAAGGCTAAGGGTTATCAACCTTTAGATTACTATAATACAAATTCAGAGTTAAAGGCTGTGATTGATCGAATTACTAGTAGTCAGTTTAGCAAAGGTCATCCTAATTTATTCAAGCCTCTGATTAACTCTATACTGTACAATGATCAATATATGCTATTAGCTGACTATCAGGCTTATATTGAATGTCAGGAAAAAGTTAGTCAAGTTTTCCAAGACCCCAAAAAATGGACAAAAATGTCTATTTATAATTCTGTTCGCATGGGTAAATTTTCTTCTGACCGTACAATTCTTGAGTACGCGAAAGAAATTTGGGGAGCAACACCAGTTAAGATTAATCAAGGAAAATATAATCAAAATGATGCTGGTTTGAAAGTAGATAATTAATTGGTCTAATTTTTAATTTTGTAGGATCAGGTATAAAACTGATTTGATTTAAGTTAATCTGATGAAGAGACATTCTTAGGAATGTCTCTTTATTATTAGAGAAGTTAAAGGCAAAAGGCAAATGGCAGGAGGATGAAATTCTCAATCATTTGTAGGTGTTAAGTCATGCATTCATAGATTAAGATTTTATAGACTCAAAACTTTGATACTACAGTAATTTCAGAAAATTATTGGTAATATTCTTTGGGGAATTAGTATAAATCTCATTATATTAACACACTAGGCAGTCAATCAGTCTTCTCCATTGACTAGTCATCATTATATTAACACATTAGGCACTCAATCAGTCTTTTCCAGTTACTAGTCATCTCAGGTAAGTCCTGTAATCTTTAAACTTAAACAATAACTATGTATGATAGGTTGACACGAGGAACTAACAATATCGTCCATAAAGAGACAAATGGTTATAATTCTCCGGCTCCTTGGCATTATTTTATAGAAACCATTTGGTATCTTTTGAGGAATAAGGTATATAGTTAAGTAGCGATCGCCAATTATCCTAAACAAAAGTTAGGCAAATGCCATATTCAAGCAGTTTAACAGATCAAAAATGGGTTCTGATTTAACCATCCCATACCAAAAAAGAAGAAAACTTGTCCAACAAAATGGAGCAAGAGAGAAATTTTAGATGGTATCTTGTATCAATTAAAAAATGGTTGTAACTGGTGCGATCTACCCAAAAATTTACCTCCTTATTCAACAGTATTTTGGCATTATAAACAATGGCGAGAATCAGGGATAATTGAGAAAATTAGAGATATATTGCATTATCAAGTACGTCAACAGGTAAAAAAAGCGCTCCGGGACAACTTTAATAATCATTGATTCACAAGCGGTAAAAAATACTTGTAATGCTAGAGTCAAGTCCAAGGGATTCTGTTTTTACAAGGCTAATAAAGGAATTAAGAGAAACCTAGCAGTAGATAGTCTCGGCTTTCCTTTTTTTACTCATTGTACGAAAGCATCAGTATCTGATGATGTTGGATGAATAGAAATGTTATCAGATAATATTAACTATTTTAGATCTAAACCAATTAACATTCCTAAAATTACTATCTTACTTGATAATGGATATCACCCCGAAAAAATCATACAGGAGTTAGAAAAAATTTATCCGGCAATTATGACCAAGATTCGGTTTAAACTATCACCAAAACCATCAAAGACGGAGAAAGAAAATCTTGGAAAAACAGGATTTATTCCTGTGAAAGTAAGGTGGGTCATAGAAAGAACTAATTCCTGGATGGAAAGGTGTAAAAGCTTGACCAAAAAAATTGATGCGAACCCTGGAAAATTCTACTGCCAAGATTAATATTTGTTTTATTCGACTAATGCTTAAGAGATTGGCGTTGGAAGAGGATGGTGGCGGTAGCTATATCGCCTAAGTTTTGAGAGATACACTCAGGGGTTCCATACAAAATTATTCGTATTGACGCACTACTACGGTGCTTATTTGTTGGGTTTCGTTCTGCGACCCAACCTACAGGGCTGACTATCCCCTATCCCGTAACCCCTGTTTTCTAATCTAATACAGCACTTGACCTTGTTATGAGGTATCTCTAAGGGAGCAAGATGCTTGCACTACATAATTTTATAATTTTTACTATCCATTTTGTACCTTATATCCCGAAATCTGCTGTATCATTTCCGGATAATCGTTCGTCAACCACTATTATAGCAGTAAGTATTATGGTTAGGATACTTATAAATACTAAAATAATTCAGGGACTACCTTTGACCTTTGAATTAGTACGGTACTTATTTGTTGGGTTTCGTTCTGAAACCAAACCTACAGGGCTAACTATTCCCTACTCCGTACCCCCTGTTGACTGCTATAACTAGCAATAATAGCCACCATCAACCACCAAATAGTATTAACTTGGGGACGATACCAGACCGTATCCACCAAACCATGACCTATCAAGCCCACCATAGCAGCTATCGCACCAATTAACCAATATCCTTGAGGGTTATCAGCATCTCGCAAACGTTTCAACTGCAATACACCCTGATTAAAAGTCACCAAAAGCAACCACAAAAAAGCAGTCAAACCAATAAAACCAGTTTCCACAACAATTTCCAAAGGCACAGAATAAGAACTCAAAGCACTATAACGGGGACGCTGATAGAGAGGATAAATCTTATTAAACACATCATTACCCGGTCCAATACCCAAAATAGGGCGATCGCGAATCATATCAAAAACAGACATCCAAACATTCATCCGAAAATTATTACTGCTATCTTGACGACCCGCAAAAACACTCAGGACGCGATCGCGCAAAGGTTCTAACAACACCACCGCTAAAATCAACAACCCGGCAAAACTACCCACAGCTATAGGCAGAGACCAAATTTGCCAAAAACTGGGCATATAGCTCCTCCACCAATACCACATTAAAATCAACATAGCAAACATCAAAGCTAAAAACCCAATCCAACTACCTCGACTACCTGTATAACGCAAACAAGCACAACTCACCAGCAATATTGTTACTGCCAGAGATTTTCGAGCCCAACTACTCCAAGCAAAAATTGCCACAAAACTCAAAGCAATAGCAGGCAACAAATATCCACCCAATAAATTAGGATTTCCCAAATAACTATAAACACGAGTCGCACCTGCTTGAGCAGAAGTAGGATCATTCCAGGTAGCCAGAGGTTCAACCTTATCTATCCATTGGCGAATACCATAAAAACTAACAACTAGAGAAACCAACAAATAAATATTGATTAACCAAGAGCGGAGTCTAGGGGATCTTAATACCAAAGACCCCGAAGCAAACAACAATAAATAAAGAGTCAACTTTACCCAGCCACTAAAAGCAGCAGTCTTTGCCGGAGATATCACCACTGCCAATGTCGCAATACTCCAGTAGAGGAATATTAATAGATGAATAGGAGTTAAATATTCCTGGGTGTTATCCGAGACCTTCAGCAATACCCAAAAACCAGCGCTAGCAAGTAATAAGAAACCAATGAGAGTAGTATTTACAAAAGGAGCTAGAGTAAATACAATTGCTAGCAACACAAAACCAAGAGGTTCTCCCCATTGCATTAACCAACTACCACGTCGCCAGTTATAGAGGGAACCATTAAGTAAACCATAGAGATAGCTTGCATTTAACCATTCAGAGTCAGAGAATGAGAGATTAGTTAGTGTTAACTTTTTCCAAACTGAGTTCATTGTTTATTTTATGATACCAACAAAAATAATAACAGGAGTTACCCACATAATAGAAATTATCCCATTTCTCAAAACTTATCTACATTTCCTAATAGTAGGAGACCCAGCCTCAACCCCGACTTTAGAGAGTAAGTGGGTAGGGACATTTGATCAGGACTTCTCTACAACATAAGAATAATTAACATGAACTTGGATCAAATTAAGCAAGAAGTTATTATAACCGTGTTCATCACTTAAATTTCTAAGGTGCTACCTAAGTATAGGATTAATGCATGGGAATTGGTATAGTACTATGTCCAGTTAAATACTTATACTTTGGAGGATTTTGGTAGAAAGCAGAAAGCAGAAAGCAGAAAGCAGAAAGCAGAAAGCAGAAAGCAGAAGGATAAAATTAACAATTATGGGAGAAAGTTTTTAATCAGTGATTATCCGGGTATGATATAAGTCCTGAAAATATTAAGCATTGACTTGATCACAGAATAATGATATAATAAAGAAAGTGTGCTAATATAGAGACTCAGTTTTTTCCTAGATATCTATTATTAGTTAAAAATAACTATTTATCCCAGAAGCCTGGTATTTTTTAGCTTGAGTTGGAGGGAAAACTTTCAAGCCTCAAATAAATATCTAATGAATAAAAATTAGCCAACCTTAAGATTTAATCATTCCTTCAAGGGCATTTTGCAAATCTTGAGTTAGATCTGATATTGCTCTACGACGTTGAGTTTGGTAAGCTGGCCATCGTTGAGAAACAGAAATCGGCTTTCCCACCGTCATTTCCACCCTTTGTTTTCCTAATCTGGGACGTTTTAAAGTATCACGACCTTTAATCCGATTAATCATATCCCATATTAACAAAATTGTATCAGCAAATCTATCTACTGTAGGCTTTTCCTTAATATACTCACCACTAATAGCCACACAACTTTCTACCAATCTCAGGTGCCACATATGGAGACTAGCTTCTTGTGCTAATCTGTCTGCCAAACCTCTATCTACAGCACAAAGAGTTCCCAGACTTTCAATATCTTCTCTATAAATACAATTCCATATTGCTTGTTCAAGGCGACGACAACGATCTATCAAATTACCCTTAGAATGAATATTAAAATATTCTTCTGCAACTTCTAGAGCAACATTGAGAAGAGTATTGAGGCGAGTCTTTATCATTTCATTCATCTGATCATCTGCTAGAGGTTCTTGGGAAAAACTTTCTTGAGTTAATTGAGGTAACTCTCGGTGATATGATCGTTTATAAAAATCTTCCATTTTTCCCAGTAAATGACCAGCTAACCTCAAAAGTCTTTGATAAAGTTTAGAAGGAGCTAATTTTTCTTGGTCAGAAAGATTTTCCATCCCTGGAGACAACCCACTATCTTTTTCTAATGTAGTTAAAAGTTTTTCCAAATTTTCCCAAGGTTCATCCAAATATTTGTATTGAATACCCACTGGGAGAATAAATACCTCTTCAGAACGACCTCCCTTAGATATGTCTTCAACGCACCAAAATCCCATTTGGGCAATACCAGGTTCTAAAGAACTAACTATTTCATTATGACCATTGGTAGCCCCTTCTGGAGCAGCCATAATTGGTAAACGACCATTGGCAAATAATTCACGGGCTGATTTTAGTCCTTGACGATCTAGTTTCCCCCGGTGAATTGAACTTCCCCCCAAATACGAATACCATTTACCTACAAAATAACCTGCCCATAAAGGAATACCTCGGTCAAAAATAAAGTGATAGTGGAGAAGAGATGGAAGGATAATTCCTCTTTGTTTAGCTTCTTTGGGCAATAGATACCAAATCATATATCCTATGCACAACTGGTCCTCAGTACTAGGATGACGAAATGCCATAAGGAAACGAGTTTTCCCTTGGTGAAAGCTTTGATATAGTTGAGCTAAAGTTTTTAGGTTGTCTACTTGTATATCAACAATAGATGTTTGGAACTTCAGCCACCAAGGTAAGATGAATTTAGTAACTTTTTGTACTAGAGGTTTGAAGTTAGGTGGGATCAACTCTAAAGGGGGTTGAGCTTGGATAATTGGGTGAGGCATTACGATTTTTGATTTTGGATTTGGTTATTTTCAAATATTTAATACCAATATAAATTATGTGATGTCTAAGAGTCGAGTGTCAAATTGCTAAATTATTTAAATTTTTATTTCAGAACCTGAATTTTCTAGCTTTTTGCTCATAGAATCAAGAGATATTAGTCCTCACTGCCAGCTTCTTATGAGCAGGAATTGCGATTACCATAAATACTAGTCATAGCTAAATTCACCCCGGACTCATCAACAATTACTAGATTATGTATATCTATGAAATCTAACTATTCTTGATACTTGTAGTCTTTTTTATTAAATTTTTATCACTCCTGTTCCAAAGCAAAAATACTTTTTTTTTACACTTATATTGAGTGATTTCAAAGTTAGATATATTGTTTATAAACTAACTTTTACTCCTGTTTTACTTTTAAAAAACTGGCAGAACTCACAAAGCAAAATATCTGGTTTTTGTTGAATTTTATGTTCTTGTTAAAAATCAAAATTATCCTCAAATTTAGTTTTTAGCCTAACTCCTGTTCCAAAGCAAAAATACTTTTTTTACACTTATATTGAGTGATTTCAAAGTTAGATATATTGTTTATAAACTA
>JAGGDU010000050.1:37554-48880 GCA_018457135.1 Trichodesmium erythraeum GBRTRLIN201
ATATCTGGTTTTTGTTGAATTTTATGTTCTTGTTAAAAATCAAAATTATCCTCAATTTTAGTCTTTAGCCTGACTCCATGTTATTTTAAATTGACAGTTCCTGTCCTGTGTTTTGATAATGCTAATGAAATTAGGGAAAAAGTCAAACTTACTTGAAATTTTTGGTAATACATCAAAAAAGTATTAGGAAAGTGATCAAGTTATATCAAGGACCGGAAGCGA
Organism: Trichodesmium erythraeum GBRTRLIN201; assembly: GCA_018457135.1. Lineage (GTDB taxonomy): Bacteria > Cyanobacteriota > Cyanobacteriia > Cyanobacteriales > Microcoleaceae > Trichodesmium > Trichodesmium erythraeum. Next base: position 37,777 of record JAGGDU010000050.1, read on the forward strand.
GCACTAAACCAGAGCTTTATACTGCTGTGCTACCCTTGCAGCTAAAATCTAAATCAAATTGAAATAGTTAACCACCAACCTAACTGTGATTTCAGTTTGCTCCCAAACCTTGACAAGTTTATTCTCAAGTTTATTCTCAAGTTTATTCTGTCGTTGATGCCTGAGACCATTCTTTTGTCTGACTATACCATTAGTTCACTCTAATTGTGGAGTTCGCTATGTCACCAAGATAACTCAAACGCATCAATTTATTATAAGGGATATCTACAGTTTGTTTGAGGTAAGACACATCCGTATTGACTATCAACTACTACTATAGCTCTATGTTATAAGCAGGAAAAAGCTTGGGTTAACTGTTCACTTAACTTACTCATAGCAGTATCACAACCATTAATTCTTTCATGTATTAAAGGTAATGCCCAACTGCCCTTTGCTTCTGAAATTTAGGCTAATGTGCTATACCCAAAACCTACCCCTATTGGTTGATTGACTTTGATTTTACCAGGTTGATATTCATCGGTTCTTTCTTGCAGTACCACTGTATCTTGTCTGAGGCAAGCACTATGGTCTCCTAACAATAATAGTCTTTGATTTGAGGTGATACAATTAATATAAATTTCCATCAACTTGTATTTTGACGGATAACAGTCTTTTATAGCTTCCTAAACACTATGTTATTGTCACTGAAACACAGACGCCAAAGATAATTATGCTAGATAAATGGGATTTGAAGTTAAGATGCCTGCATCAGTAAGCTCAAAAACAGCATTCTTTGCATTTGCGAATAAATGATTAACTTGGTATCATCATTATTTTAACTTGTAACCAGGGATTTTGGCAAGATAATTTTTATTTCATGGTTGATTTTTTACCTTTTATTGACTTACCAAAGAACTAGATACTTACAAGCAAGACCAATCATACTAAATAGTATAATCATTAGTCATAAAAATGCTGGGATCTTCAATTGATATCAAATCTTGTTTCTCAAATTTATTGATTGTTTAATTTTCTTAAATCCTCTCTTTGATTGCATCTTCAACTATTTAGTCTAAGCTCCAGCACCAGAATTTGAACCTAAAATATTTACTTGAAAAGATTGCGACTCTGTCTATTGGGCTAGGTCAGCACAAAACTTTTTGTTCTCTCTCTAATTTGAACTGAGGAGATGATCACAAAAAAAAATAGCTATGATAAAAGACTTTTCCTGATTATTAAGTCTAGACTTGATCAACAATATTAGAATATTAGCGATCGCCTTAATTATATGGTAACAAATACTAACTCGATTAACATGAAAATTTATCTTTGATGACAAACCTACTATTTTGAAAGTAAGTTCTGACTAATATTTGTTCTCTTAGTAGATAGATAACTAAATCTTTATCAGGAGTTTAATTTTCCTTGTTTCTCCAACACAATCTACTTTTTCCCCAAGTCTACTTTGTCTTACCCCAGTTCTTCAGGTCAAACCCATCTTCTTTTAGAACTTATCATTCCCTTTGGATCTAAGAGCTCCAAGTATTTATACTCATTACTCCTTAAAAATGCCACAAGTTTCTAGAATGATTGATACATTCGCTCTGCCCTATTATCCCAATTATGCCCTTGTAAGCACTCCCCTATTCCCTAAACACGAAAATCATACATGCACTTTAGCGAGGCTAATCTTAAATATTTAGTTAACAGTACTTCACAAGATAGGTTACTATGGTTAAGGAAAGCTTAAAGTATTTTTAAGCTACACCTAGAGCTAATAATTTACTACCACCGAAAAATAACAATCCTGATTAGGAGTTAAATTTTAACAATGACTGATAACTGCTCTTCAAATACAGAAGAATTTTTCGTACATTACCAAAAAATAGATAAGCCAGAAGAAGCTTGTGGTGTTTTTGGGATTTATGCCCCAGAAGAAGATGTAACTAAACTTACCTACTTTGGTTTGTATGCTCTACAACATCGAGGTCAAGAGTCAGCAGGTATTGCTACTTTTCAAGGTGATAAAATATATATACATAAAGGAATGGGGTTAGTATCTCAGGTCTTTAATGAGTCAATCTTAGAACAATTGCCTGGTGATATAGGAATTGGTCATACTCGTTATTCTACTACTGGCTCTAGTCGTATTATTAATGCTCAACCTACTGTTGTTGAAACTCGTTTAGGGCAATTAGCCTTGGCCCATAATGGTAATCTTGTTAATACAGCAGAATTAAGGGAAATGTTAATTGAATGTGGGTGTAGTTTTAACAGCACTACAGATTCAGAAATGATTGCATTAGCGATCGCCACACATGTGAAAGTTGGTAAGAGTTGGCTAGAAGCTGCTATTAGTGCTTTTCATCTATGTCAAGGAGCCTTTAGTTTAACTATTGCCACTCAAGAAGGTCTAATGGGAGTGCGTGATCCCCATGGAATAAGACCTCTGGTGATTGGTACTTTAGAAAATACTAACTCAAAAAGATATGTTCTTGCTTCAGAAACTTGTGCATTAGATATTATTGGAGCAGAATATCTTCGAGATGTTGAACCAGGAGAATTAGTTTGGATAACAGAAAAAGGCATAGCTTCTTTCCACTGGAGTCAAAAAACTCAGAAGAAACTATGTATCTTTGAAATGATTTATTTTGCTCGCCCCGATAGTATGATGGAAGGGGGTAGTTTATATAGCTACAGACTCAGAATTGGACGTCAGTTAGCAAGAGAATCTTTTATAAGCGCAGATATGGTAATAGGCGTTCCTGACTCTGGTATTCCAGCAGCAATCGGTTTTTCCCAAGAATCAGGTATTCTCTATGCAGAAGGATTAATTAAAAATCGCTACGTTGGCCGTACCTTTATTCAACCAACTCCGCACATGAGGGAATCAGGTATCCGCATGAAACTTAACCCCCTCAAAGATGTTTTAGAAGGCAAGCGAGTAATTATAGTTGATGATTCCATTGTACGTGGTAATACTAGCAAGAAAATTGTTAAGGCTTTAAGAGATAATGGTGCCACAGAAGTCCACATGAGAATTTCTTCCCCACCAGTCACGCACCCCTGTTTTTATGGAATTGACACAGATAACCAGGAACAGTTAATAGGGGCAACAAAATCAGTCGCAGAAATTGCTGAACAAATAGGTGTTGACTCTCTAGCATATTTGAGTTGGGAAGGGATGTTGAAATCAACACAAGAGGACCCCAACAGTTTTTGTTCTGCCTGTTTTACTGGCAACTATCCTATTCCTTTACCAGAAAAACTGAAGCGTTCTAAATTAATATTGGAAAATCAAGTTAAAGTTTAAATAGTATCAGAGCTAATTATTTAATTTAGCTAAAATAAAGTTTTTATTTAACTTGGCTTTCATAAATATTAAACAACGGATGCCATAAGTTGCTCAACCTAAGTTGATGGAATTTTTAATTAAATAATTAAATATAGAATACAAAAGAATACAAAAAAATTAGCTGGAAAGCACTTATGTATTGATGATTCATAGATAATTATTGTAGTAATCAAGTAAAAAATGCTATAAAAAGCAATTTATTTTTTTCAATATATACTCTATCAATAAGCTCTTATCTTTGGTTGATTAATGATAATAAAGAATAAGCTTTTAAGCATTAATATTACCTACAGCAGATCAGGAGCAAATTATGTACAGAGTTATGAGTAAAAATTATGTAGTGCGGGCATCTTACCCGCCGCCTAGCTGTAGCATTAAACAACGGAAAGGGCTCTATAACAAAAAAAAGGAAAGACAAGAAAATACTAAAATATACTGGCTAAAAGTTGTAAGTAGTTGTGCAAAATTAATTACACATTTATATAAGCTAATTTTTTGGCTTTCTTGTGAGCTCAAATAATTATTGCTTACTGAAAAAAACTGTAATAATTTACAGATAAAGACTTGGGATTTTTTTGTGTGAAAAAGTTACAATCTTTTTACTCTAGTGAGCTGAAGCTTTAGAATTGTGAGCTTATTCGGGCAGAAAAATTGGGGGAAAATATTTCTTTTAAACGGAGGATAAATGAAGAAAAAATTATTCTTAAATGGAATCCTCAAATAACAAAAACAATTCTGTTAACATCATTTAAATACATAACAGCTTATATTGATAATTAAATACTAATAATCAATTTTTTTTTCCAAAAATAACCACACTGATTTTTCATATTATAGTGTGGTTTTGGAAATCAAAAGTCATACTAATACTTAATCCTTCTTTTTCATATTATCAATTCTTTCTTTATATTTATCCTCACCTTCTGTTTTAAACAAATCATCCTTTAACCAATCCAATAACTCGTATTCATCATCATCCCACTTACCATAATCGATACCAAAAGTTTTATAGAAATAGCCTAAGTCTTTCGTGTCAAGACTATAATAAATATATGTTTTCTGTAGCTTTTTTGACTTGTTTTATCAACTCTTGAAGTTTTTATTTATCTTTTTTTATTAACTCTTCTTTATCTTCTTTGGTTAACTCTTGAAGTTTTTCTTTATCTTCTTTATTACTCATATTTTATCTCCATTTTCCTCTAACTTAGAAACTTTAAACTTAAAGTATTTACTTACATTAAAAATAAAATACTTCATACAATCTTTGATAATTCTAATTTTTTAATAAAGTCTTAACATTTATACTTATGAAAAAACTAACAACTATTACTCCGGAAAATCCCTGTCCGTAATGCTTGTTTGTCCCAAATATTTGTTGAGATAAGGCGAAAACACCTCATAAATTAATGTCAGTGGTTGGCCATGATGCCAAAATAGATAATGTCGTCCCCAAAAAGGCCCTGACTCACCAAAAGCAAACTCTAATTCTCTAGAATGCCCATAATAAATTCCCTGGACATCTCGATACAATTCTGTACGCAAACGAGCTAAACTTGCCCAAATTGGTAAAGACCGATTTTGCAAATACTCATCTACATGACTCGCTTCCCACCAAGATGAAGCATAAGCCAATCTTTGTCCAGAAGCTGTTCTTAGCCATACTTGTCGCCGTAATCTTGGGCCAGGTACAGTATGAATTAAATCAGGAGCATTATCCAGGTTCATCCCAATTGAGGACATATCAATTACATCAACTTCTGTTGGTTCAGTTGTTAATAGCTGCAAGTGACGAGTTGGGGAGCCATCTCCCAGAAGTAATATTTGCCATGGGGGTGAAAGTAGCGAATGAGGTAAACCTTGGCGAACAACTTCTTCTCCTCCTTGCCATAAGGGAGTTAAGGAATACCATCCTCTCGGCTGTATTGTCTGGTTCTTAGGTGAAATAGTACTCATTTGAATTATTAGTTATTAGTTATCAGTTATCAGTTATCAGTTATTAGTGCCTCTGGCTAAAGTCTATAAATGAAATACTAAAGTTTATTCTTTTTATCTCTTATCTAGTGGAGCAGGGGATATAATTTTTTGGTCAATGTTCTTTTTTGCAAAATTTAATTTTTTAGTATAATTATAGCGTCTTTACTTAATGATTTATACTAGCATCACTAAAAAAAGTAAGTCTGAAGTCTCACCCATAAGCGGGGGGATTTTTATGCATTAAAATAGTAATAATTATGCTATTATGTTATTAGTTTATATAAAAATCATGAAGGATATATTTAAGTATTTTTATTTAAAATAATACAACTAATTTAGGATTACTGTAGAGTGTTAATAATCAGATTATTTATTATTTGGGAAAAAAAATTACAGTATTTATTCAATAGTTATATTATTTTTTTTCAAATTACCATGATAAAAAAAATACAATATAAATTAATTTTAGGCAATCAAAAAAAATGAACAAAAAACAGGAATCATTCTTCTGGAAATCAATAAATAGCCAAGCATCAAAATTCAGAAAAAATCTCGGAAAAAAAGCAATAAATGTTAGGGATTCAATCAGGGATAATTATTGGGAAGCTTCTCAAAATAAAGCTTCAGAAATGGAAGAATTTATCAGCAATAAAGCATCAGATGTTAGCAAATATTTTAGAGAAACTGCTAAAGAATCTACTTTAGGGAAAAAGCAAATTAATTCAGAAGTCTCGGAAGAAACAGAAAATAATTTAGAACAAGAAGAAATATATCATATATTTGTTGCTTATCATATTGCTAGTCAGGGAGGTACTCAGAAAGTTACTCTTAAATCTGGTAAAAGCTATAATGTGAGAATTCGTTCTAATAGTACGGAAGGTTCTACTTTAAGATTACAAAAATGCGGTTTACAAGGTAATGATGCTTTCCTGGTTTTACATACTTTTTATAATCCCGAATTAAACCTAGACCGCCGGATGAATAGTTTAGTAATTCGTGCATCAATTTATGAAAGAAGTAAAACTAGATGTTTAGAAGCTTACAGCAGAATTAATTCTGGTTTACATACCTATGATTTGCCAGCACTAAATCTATTGGATTTTATTGTAGAATTATCAAATATAGATTCACTTATTGGTTTACGCTACAGAATTGCTAGTGAAAATTCTCGGTGGGTTGCCATTGATAAAGGTTTAGAACAAGTTTTATCTTATGGTAATTTAATGGAAGTTCAAAAGCAAAATTTAAAAGGTATTTATCTATATATTAAATCTGGAGAACCTCTACCTGATTTTGCTAATTTTAGACAATTAAATGCAATTATTTTAAATTCAGCGATCGCTTCGGAGTTAAAAAATAAATATTTATTAGCAAGTGCAACTTCTATGGCGATGAAAATAGATATATTAATTATCAATCTGATTTATAGTAATACGGAAATAGATCAGAGTAAATATCGTAAATATTTATCTATTTATCAACAACTTAGGGAAGAAGGAAAAGTAATAGATAATAAAATGATACAAAATTTAGATGGTGTAATTTTTAAATCAGAAATTCCTCGAATTTGTAAAATCGTATATCAGCTTTTAAGAGATAGATATTTTGAATCAAATTTGGAAAGAAATATCAATAATTTTAATGCAGCTTTTATGAAATTTAAGAAGGCAGAAAAGTTTGTTAAACAAGCAACAAATTCAGAAAAAACTACAAATAGCTTTGGTAATATTATTATTCAAACAGGTATGTTAATTCAGGAAGTTGATGATGCTGTAGTTAGTGGTGGTGTTGGAATATTAGCAGGAGTAAAAGTATTGAAAGGTGGAGAAGCTTTAATTGGTGCAGTAGGTTTAGTGGCGATCGCCTCGACTTTAGAAATGAGTATACAAGAGAAAATTAAATTAGGAATTACTGAGGAAGGTAATTTTTCTGGGGAAGTTGCTTATAGTGAAATGATGAATATTATTAATCAAGTTAGTTGGGTTATTGCTGATGGAGAAGAAAGCAAATTAGAGCAGGAAATTGATATTTTTAAGATATTTAAGGGAAATAAAAATAGAAAGCAAATTTTGAAGGACTTGGAAACTAAGTTGTATAGTTAGAATTCATAATATTTTATTGATGAAAAGTAAGCATTCAGCTCTTAGCAGTCAACTATCAGCAATTAACAATGAGCAATTACTGTTAATATGAAATACAAAAAATTGTACTAATATCCTAATATTTCTTTCTACCCATTTCCCCCAGAACCCTACCAATTTTTAGTGGCAAATATTAACGTATTTTATAGATAGCACTACCTGCTAACCTCAGAAGATTTTGAAATTACTCAACAAACTTTTTGAGATATTGAAAAAGTTATAAAGTATCCTAAAGTCTTGTTATATTGCCATAAACTTAAGGAAAATTAGTTGGGTAGTAAATTTTAATTTTATTTCAATTTCTCAGTTTTTTTTACCTCCTTTTTTAAGCAATAAGTGATAAGGCAGGTCTTCTGCAAGAGACTAGTTAATAGCTGATGGCTGAATACTTATGATTAAATTATCCAAACTTTATTTAATAGCTAAATAAATTCAGAGTGATTTTTTGATAATATGGGGTTTGGTTACTAAACCCCAAAGTTGAGTTTGATACAGCCTATTTCTTGTCAAGTATGGTCAAGTAATTTTAGTATATTTGCTCAACAAGAATGAAAACTTAGTTTTATACTTCAAAAACTATCTAACAACCTACTATCACCGTAACTTATAAACCCAGAATGCGCCCTTAAATATAATAATTAAAAATATACCAATTGCCTCAAGCATAGCTATATATTGTAAAATATAATTAAATCACATAATCTTATAAAATACAGCCATGTAGCCTAAATTTATAAAATTAGTCTTACACTCTATAGCTATAGTTTTTTGCTTCTATTTTATTTGTATTTCAAATTTTTCTATCTGAAAATATCGAACTAATTGAATTAATATGTCAGAATCAATAAAAGCACAATATCCTATTATTTCTTATAATCATATACTCTCAGAACTTTCTGTTAATAGTCAAGATCCATGTGAAGTTATTCGTGAGTTAATCTCTAATTCTTATGATGCTGAGGCTTCTCAAATTCAAATATACCCAATTACAACAGAAAGAGAAAAGGGATTTATATTTTTTGATGATGGCATTGGTTTAAATGAAACAGAAGAAACTAATGGCATTACTCCTTATCGTGCATTTTTTTCAATTGGAAAATCTACAAAAGTTCAAGGAGATTATATTGGCTATAAATGTCAAGGTTCTAAGCTTTGCTTTGCATCTAAAAAAATTACTATTATTACGAAATGTTCAGGTGAACCCTCGTGGCGATATATATCAATAGATAATCCACAAAAAAATATTAATGAGTCATTTAATATTTCTTCTCAGCATAGTGATCAACCTTGGAGTATTCTAAGCAAACTTTTTCCTATACTAAAAAGTTCAACAAAAAACATACTAGAAAAATTAGATAAAGATTTTTTTGACCGTAATTTTAAGAGTCAAGGAACAATGATTATTTTGGAAGGACTACACATTGCAAACTTTAATAAATTTTATTCTACAGATGAGTATGCACGAGACGACTGGTCTTATTTAAAACATTATATCCGCTTCAACACAAGACACGGTGATATGAGAATACTTAGACCTGATAAAACAGGTTTTCCCCAAAGAAAATAAGCTTTATTTAAAGGAAGTATGGGATACAATGATCAATGCAAACTGTTTCTATGGTCTAATACAAAAAAGGAATATACATTAAAAGAAATTGAATCGGGATATCCTTATTTACAAAAACCAAATGACAATGAAGAAATAAAAATAAGCACTCCTGCTAAAGTATCAAGCCTTGAGAATGGTAATTTTTCAGGGCGTTATTGTTCTACTTTTAAGTATCAAGAAACAATCTATTGTATCACTTTAGCAATAGATGGAAATAGAAGAGCATTAAATAATTATAAAGAGCTAGGTAGACAAGGGAAAGATAATAGCAAGTCCGGAATTAGATTAGTAGATCAAAGAGGAACATTCATTTCATCTGAAGGTGTGAAAATTTGTTCTTACAATAAAATTTTTGAGCATTTATTATTAGAAAAATATTCCATTCTTGCAGAGAATAAAGTTCAACGCCATTATATTTTGATCATCAACGGTAGTTTTAACGTAGTCACAAATAGAAATTCTTTAACTGATACTTCTAAACAAATTTTAGAAGACCCTCCATTTATAGAAAAAATCAAAAATTTTTTAGATGAAGCTGAACGAAACGTTGTTGTTTTTCGTGAATTGATTGAAAGATTAAAGAAAGAAAATCAAGAGAAAAAATTCGAAAAATATACTGAGAGGTTAAAAAAACTTAAAGAAAGTATTCAATATAGACCAAGGTTTAAAGTTAATAACATAGAACAATTAAAAGATAAATGGATTATAGCACCAGAACACGGAGAAGAGCATTGGGTAGGAGCATTATATACAATGTTTTCTCATTTAGTTACTGTTAACTCGCCTTGTCAAAAATTATGGGTACGCCCAAGAACTTTTTGTGGTAATGGTCTTGATAGCATAGCTGTTCCTTTAGAAGAAAATAGTTTAAAAGAAACGGTTCATGAAGGACTAGAATATAAGTATACTTTTTCCGCTACTGATCAATATAACCATCCTTTTATTCAGACTAATTGGATCGTTTGTTGGGATATGTCTATGCCAGAAAAAGGAGCAAAAATTGAGGATGCTTATGAATATTTTGGATATGTTTCTTTTGAGAATGAAGAATTAACTAACATTGGCTATGAAATTGTTGATATTGAACGTCTAAAAGGTGAGAGTCATTCTTCCCCGATTAAAGTAATTAGCTTAAAGAAATTACTAAATGAGACATTTGATTGTAAATGGACTACTCCACCCACCAAATAAATATCTTTTAATATTTAGGGCTATGGTTTTTTTGTAGGGTAATTGTTAATATTGACTTAATTAGGGTTGTCTGATGAAATCTAAAAGTATTGACACATATAAACGTTCAAGCATTTTTTTTACCTTTAAAAAATACTTGTTTTTTAATCTTTAAAGCTCATGTATAGCAGTGCCCTCTGGTGTATTTACACATTATTTCTTTGACACCTTTTCTAGACTGGGCTTTGATCTATAATTTATAAATACCTCAGAGAGCAGCGCTATATGTTATGATTCCTATATAGCAAATATATCTAATTTGCTGATTTGCCGATTACTATATATAGTGTTTTTCAAATTAAATACACACTATCTGTGGAAAATATATTGTCAACCATTACAATTTTTGCAATAAATTCTAGCTTATTGACAATTCCCATGGTTGATTGTAATTGATGGGTTAGCTCTGACCATGAAATAAAAATCAAAGTACAAATATATCTAACCCACTTTCCGCACTTCAACTTGTAACATTAAAAATAGTATAAAACCCGTAGCTTGCTACTAAATCGTTAATTCTTATTGGCCACTATGATTTTTTTCTTAATACCTGAATTCCCACTTTGAGGGATATCATCAAGGAGATTGAATGCATGAGTTTTGAATTATATTTATGCTACATTTTGTATTAAAAAATGTAGGGCACAAGCAGTCTCCTAGACCTTAAAAAGACCTTTTCCCCTAAACCCTAATTAGTATATATCTTAAACTATAGCGCTATAGTTTTTTTCTCTTCACATCAACAGGACTTACGCAGAGAAACTATATATAGCGTATATTAAATAGAGCGATCGCTAAAAAAATCATAGCCATCCC
>JAGGDU010000051.1 GCA_018457135.1 Trichodesmium erythraeum GBRTRLIN201
ATTTTGTGCTACCCACTGTTATTTTTACCATCTTTCCTTGCTTTGTGCAACAAAGTATTTGTCTATTTTTAAATCTCTAAATTTATCGAACTTTCAAACGTTATTTAAAGTAAAATTTTTGGCACAAGTATTTATAAATTAATTAATAACAGTAAAATTACCCTTGCTTATCTAACTTTTGATAGGTAAGATAATACTACTCTTTTGTAATAATTTCCATGACACACAATACCTCAGTAAATACTCCACATCTAGTCAAAACCCTGAGACAGCGTTTAGGACTATCTCAGACAAAATTTGCTAAACACTTAGGTATATCATTCCAGACGGCAAATAATAGGGAAAATGGACATAGTCGCTCATCTCCAATAGTGATAAAATCAATCTACTCACTAAATTAAGGTATTAGGAAAAGATAAAACAGATTTATTAAAGAGGTTTTTGTCTAGAAAAAAATCTGACATTTTGTTCTGTAAAAAATCAAATTAACTACTTATAAATTAAAATATTTGTAATCATGCTATCCTCAATATTTCAAGCTTGCATTCCTAAAGCCGAAATTCAATCAGGTAATTTATCAGCAGAAATATTTGCAGCTAAACTAATATCAGTTGTAGAAGGAAAAGCTCCTTATGTTTATCAAAATGCTGATGCTTTTTTTGCCAATACTTATCCCACTGACGGGCTAAAAAGTCTGATTAAAGAAGTATTTTCTCGTCTCAATAAGTCAGCAGCAGGGGCACCTGTGATTAGATTAGAAACAAGTTTTGGTGGTGGTAAAACTCACGATGAAATAGCTATTTGGCATATTTGTCAAGCAGGTAGAAAAATACAAGGTTTAGAACGTTTTACTGATTTAAATTTAATTCCTAATTCTCCTATTCAAGTAGCAGCAGTAGATGGTCGTGACTTAGACCCAGAGAATGGTGTTTTTCATCAAGATACAGGAATTACAACTTATACTTTATGGGGAGAAATTGCCTATCAAATAGGAGGAATTGCCGGTTATGAACTTTTGTCTGGTAGTGATAAAAAAGGGGGTAGTCCGGGTACTTCTGTTCTTGAAAATTTGATTAATGGCAACCCCACAGTAATTATATTAGATGAAATTGCCCATTGTTTACGAACTGCTAAAGCAAAGATTGTTGGTGATACTAATTTAGCAGAACAAGTGGTGGCTTTTGTATTTACTTTAATGAACTTAGCAGGTGCTAGTGATAATATTGTATTTGTTTACTCTTTAGCTTCTACATCCGACACTTTTTCTCAGGAAACTACAGAATTCAAAGAAGAAATATCCAAAGAATTAAAAGAAGTAAGATCTGCTTCGGCACGACAAGAATTAATTATTAGTCCTTCTACAGATGTGGAAGTTTATAATATTGTCAAACAACGATTATTTGATAGTGTAAGTGCTGAAGTTGCTGAAAAAATCTCCAAACAATATCTTGAATCATATCGCGCTTGTAAACTCAATTTACCAGATGGATGTAAAGATGCTGACTATGCAAGTGCAATTACTCAAAGTTACCCATTCCATCCAGAGTTATTTAACCTATTGACGAAAAAAATTGCCTCTATCCCAGAGTTTCAAAAAACTAGAGGTGCGTTACGTTTATTTGCTCAGGTTGTCAAATATCTATGGCAAAACCCCCCAGAACATACTCTCATGATACATACTCACCACATACCAGTGGGAATGGATGACAAGGTAACTAATGACTTGACCTCCAAACTACAACGTTCTCAGATGATGCCTCCTATTAGGGCAGATATTTACAATACCGATGGCAGAAAAGCTTATGCTCAGGTTCAAGATGAAAACTGGATAGCAGCAGGTAAACCAACTTTTACAACTTGGACTGCTAGAACAATTTTTCTTCATTCTTTGACTCGAGGTACTTCTTCTGGTATAAATAAATCGGAATTAAATTTATCTCTCTTAACACCAGGAATTGAAATTGGATTTGTGGAACGTGCTTTGGAAAAGTTAACTTCAGTTGCTTGGTATTTAGACTATGACCCTATAACATCTAGAAGTAGATTTAAAGAAGAGCCTTCAATTAATAAAATTGTGACTGAGGAAAAAGATATGGTAGGGATAATTGAAGCTAAAGACTATTTACGAGAGCGACGGGATAGTATTTTTGCTAAAAATATATTTAACAATTTAATTTTAGCTCCAGCTAGTCCTTCTGATATTGATGATAAACCGGATGAAATTGCTCTATGTTTAATTGATTTTGATGAAGCAACGGTAAAATCTACTACAGATAATCCGCCGGAAATTGTGGATAAAATGTTTAATAATACGGGTGAATCAGGAAAATTCAGAGTTTATCGTAACCGTTTATTATTCTTACTTGCTAATGAAATTGAATTACAAAAAACTGTCGATAATGCTAGGGAATATAAGGCTATTCAAAACATTTTAAAAAGTCAAAATCGTCTGCAAGACTTATCAGAAACTCAGAAGAAACAACTGAAGGAAAGAAGCGGAGCAAAAGACTTAGATGTGAGAGTTTCTTTAACTAATACTTACCGTCATTTATTCTATCCGAGTAATGACCCGAAAAAAGCTCCTAATGGTTTAATGCACTATACTTTACCTACTCAAGATTCTAGTACAATTAAAGGTAAAAGTAATCAACAAGATATAATTGTTAAGGCTCTCAAAGACTGTCAAAAATTTCGTTCGGAAGAGGAAGCTAAACCTTATGCACCTGCTTTTATTTTACAGAAAGTTTGGTCTAGTGGGTTAGACTCAATATCTACAAAAGGTATTAAGGACACATTTGCTAAAGACTTAAGCTTAAAATTTCTGATGGGTGGAGAAATTTCATTGTTACGAGATACTATTCTCAAGGGGGTACAAGAGGGGCAGTGGGATATGAAAGTAGGGGAGCAGTTGTTTATCAAAACAGAGCTTGGTTTACCCAGTTTAACTAATATCAAAATCGAATTTTCTGACAATATTGTATTGTACCGTCGGGGAATATTGGAACCTCCTGCACCAAAAATAATTGAACTTAATGCTCAGGTGATGCAGAGTCGGGAAGCTGCTAAACCTGTAGGAGTCAGATGGAAAGCTAAGGGTGCTTTGACTGTTACTCTCTACCAAGATAATGATGTCATTCCTGGTAATTTTAAGCCAAGTGATGAGTATAAAACTACTATTACTGAGAATACTGTTTTCAAGGTTATAGCTGACTATGGTAATGATGAAACTGAGTCAAAAGAATATGCTGTTACTCTTGCTCCGGCGAGAAGTGTTAAGTCTCCCACGGGTACTTATCGAGTTCCTGGTAAGAGTGATAGTGAGGGTACTCAAGGAAATGTCTTTGACTTTCAACCCCCCAATATTAACCTAGAGGGAACGGTTAATGCTGTGTTCACTAAATTTGTTGATGAATGTAGCGATCGCAAAGTCGCAACTATTGAGTCTTTAGAATTAACGGTAGATAAAACAGTAGACTATCGTAAAATAGGTACAGCTTTACCATTACTTAGCAGGTTTAACATTTCCATAGACCAAACAGTAACTATTCAAGCACCAGACCAGTTTGTGCGGCTTGAATATCAAGGGAAAATACGGGGGTTTCAAAGTTTTTTCACTACTATTAGTGGTTTACTGAATGTACCAAACGCTCAAGCAGATGTTAGTATCAAAATTACTATTGAGTTTACTACACCTATTACACCAGGAGGTCACGAACTCAATGCTATCAAACAAGCCTTAACCCGTAACCCGGTTGAGCACATTAGCTTAAATGCAAAGGTGACATATTAATGCAAGAGTTTCAGTTAAGAGTTGTGCCATTAGATAATAATAATTTGGCATTGGAATTATATCAATGTTCTTATAAAAAAGCAGGGGAGAAAAAACGACCTTCTGCTAAGAGAATTGCGAAGATAAAAGGTAATGCTTTAATATTAGCAAGACAGGCAATTTATCAAACTCTTAAAGTTAATAAATATGACCCAAAAACTCTTTCTTATAAACGGCAATCTCCTTATATTTTGTCTGAAGAGTCTGGAGTAAGTTTAGCAATTTTATTTCAGGCGTTACAACC
>JAGGDU010000052.1 GCA_018457135.1 Trichodesmium erythraeum GBRTRLIN201
AGCAAAAAATATCATTTTTAATATCATAAACTTCATTTTATTTGATAAAAAGAATAGCATTTTTTTCAAGTATTTATTATATTAAATAACATAATTTGATAATCATAATTTATTCTTAGAAATCGTGAAATAATGAGGCGATCGCCAAAATGAATAAAGATTAAAAATGATGAGGCATCAACTAATTTTTCAAGTCTTCAGAATACCTTAAAAACCAGCAAAAAATATCATTTTTAATATCATAAACTTCATTTTAGTTGCATTAAAAAATTGGATGCTTACAAGCCCAAGGCATCCACACAAAAGCCAACTAGTCAGAAGTCAGTAGGGTACAATTTAACTATTAGTAAATAATCAAATCTGATTTTACATCTTATTTAAAAATACTTAAGTTGTTAATTTGCTATATTTGATACAATTTATTCTTTTACATTTCGCCATCAATCTTGTGAATTTAAAGACTCTGTTCTAAGGTAACAGTTTATTGTATCATGACTAATATTTTTGATTTAGGCTTACTAAGTTTTTGATTGTATCATTCCTATAAGATTTAAGTAAATATTAACAATTGAAAATATAATTAAAATCCATGATTTTGAAAAGTAATATAATTATGTCATTATTATCTAATTATTGGAAAATTTTATCAAACTAATTTAACAGTTTGTAATCTATTAAAAAAATTGTAATTTTATTGTTATTAGATAATATATCTCTAAAGTAATATCTATCCGGAAAAACCACAAACTATAGTATTAAAAATTAAATATTTCAGTACACTATATATAGCTTGCTTGGGTAAGCCCTGATCATATTAACTCTCTGCATAAGGCTCTATACGCTCCATAGTTGCTTCCATAGCACTAAGCAAAGAAAGACCTGTTAAAACCGCACTATTACTGTAATATCGCTCTTCATCTAAGCGACGTAAGGTTTCAAAACCACTACGACGTTGTGCATCATTTCCAAGTACCCAATAGCGTTGAGTAATTGAATCAATACCAAGCCATCCTTCTCCTTCCACTTGTCCTAGCTCACTATGCTGAAGAACAAAGGTATAGCGTCGTTCATCACTGTCAAGACGGCCTCTGTATTGTAAAATAATTTCCTCACGGTCTTGAGTGGGAAATATTAGTTTTGTTACCATAGAGAACCAATCCGTACGATCCCATGTCACGATAGTTTTACCCTTGACAGTAATTAACATTCCATTACGTTCTAACCAATTTCCTGCTATATTCCACTTGCCTGATTCTAATATAAATGTATGAGCCACAGTCTTATTCCTATGCTGCTAATGCTAGCTTGATCAAATTTACGGCTTGGATACCCCACAATTACCATTAGTAATGGTTGTCATGACAACTAACCTCCAAAATGCTGGATTCACAATAGACCCCATTTTCTATAGCTAACTGAAAGGATATATACTTGGGAGCATCTGTATAGTTATTCTAACTATTACAGTTTGTAGGTAATGGTTAATTTTTCCTTATAGACTAAACAACTTTTTAGCCTTACTTAACTCACTTGGGAATGGTCTTACAAAAACTACAACAGCTAGAAAAGTTAGGTCGATTGACTTACCTAGCTTAGTGCTAAAACTAGAAGTGTATTTTAGCTAGACCGTCGAGAACCCTCACGCCATAATTTGTGATTTGCCGTGAGATGAATCAGCAGTAGATTTATGGGGTTAAATATCCATCAATTTATAAACTTTTATACTAAGACTTAATATAGCTGGTTTAAGTTAACAACGGCTAGGGTAAACCATAAAAATTTAATAAGACATGGAGTATTGCACAATAGAAAATGATATTCAATAATTTTATTGAGAGATGGATTATCCTTATTGTCAGAGCCATAAAGTAGTTAAAAATGTTATATTATCAGGGAAAACAGAGTTATTTGTGCCGTGAGTGTGGCCGTCAATGAGCCTTCAAACCCGTGTCTTATCTGTTGCTCTTAATGCTCTTAAAGAGTTTTGTCTAAAAATGCCCCTTAACCCCATGTTATTCTGAGTCATTGGGTCTTGAACAATAAAGAATGATATTTTATGACTTTATTGAGAGATGAATTGTCCTTATTGTTAAAACCATAAAGTAGTCAAAAATGGTCATTATCAGGAAAAACAGATTTATTGGTGCTGTTTAATGCTACTCGTATTAGAGTAATATCAAATTTGGTATCATTGGTATGATATAGTATTGAAGCATAATTAAATCTATATTCTAAGGTATAAAGGCCTTTGGCCTATAATGACAAGAAAAATTATATGACTCCAAAGCCAACGGATTTGATATAACTACTGTGTTGTAAGCTAGATTCGTAGTCCGACTAACTCTCCTTAAACTACTACCTTCCCCGTGTACCCATAACACTATACGAATCTTTTCGGCTTCAATTTGTCAACAATAGTAGAGAGCATCAAAAGTTTCTGTGAAAGTTTGTTGGTAAGCTCGGCAATAGTAAGGCTGACAACATTTAAACGTCGCAAAAAAAAGACTAAACACTTGTAAACAAATCAAGAAAGCCCTGAAAAAACAACTAAAATATCTCAGTAAAAATTTCACATCATAGAGCTGCTAACCAAGAAGGAAAATTATTTTTAATAATTATTTACCCCAATAAAATTATATTGCTAAACCACAAATCTCAATAATGGATCTTATTGAATTTTTGTTCCTAAATCAAAACAGGTATTCGCAGAGGATTAGAACGAGCAATAATCAACCACTGCGAATCATCAGTAACATAACCAATTTCTGCGAAATAATCAACATAGCCAACAGAACTAACATTGATAGGAATTTCTTGTTTCTGGCTAGATCCATCACAATCATACTGTTGTACATTTTGAGCGTTCTGTGAGTCTATATCAATATCTGTAATATCAAAAATTCGTAACTGGTATTGCTGTCCACCTTGTTGTTTAGCTAAATTTTTAGCAGTTTGAGAAACTCCCCAATGAACATAGGCGCTTTGACTACTAACAGGAACTATAATAACCCAACTTGATTTCAATGCTTCCTCTTGAATTACCGCTTTAGTCTGAGTTACATTGAGCTGTGTAGTTTTTACATCATCAATTTCAATAGCAGGTATGCGGATACGATTAGAACGAGCTAATTTCAACAATTTGCCATAATCAGTAACATAGCCTATCTCAGCTTGATATTCGCGGTTAATCATCAAAACAGGTACTTGCATTTCCTGAATTGATTCTTGACAATTATAACCTTGTACATTGTAGGCTGGCTGTTTATCTAAGTCAATATCCGTCACATCATAAATACGCAGTTGATATTCTTTTCCACCCTGTTCTTTTAATGCATTTTGTGCTGTTTGAGAAACTTTCCAAGTCACCATCATATTTTCTGCATCATCAGGAGTAATAGTAATTTTACAGGGAAGTAATACCCCTCTTACTCTTTCTCCCCTTTCTAAATCTGGTTCTTTTACTACCTCAATATCTTTATTAACATAATCTTCTACCGTTATATCTCTCAATAAAAGGTTATCAAACCCTTGTCCAGCTCTTCCCAAATCAGCATTTTTGGATATATCTATTCTAACCCGGTTAGAACGAGCCAATAGTAACCATCGATCATCATCGGTAGCATAACCTATTTCAGCTTGATATTCGCGATCAAACAGTAAGCTTCCTATTTGCCACTGCTGATTCGAATCTTCAAAATTATAATACTTGATACTTTCAGCCAGTTCTAAATCTAGGTCTATATCTGTCACATCATAAACCCGCAATTGATATTGTTTAGCTCCATGTAATTTAGCTGCAAGTTGATCAGCTTCTGGTACTGACCAACTTGCTAATACTGTTTGACTTTCCCCTGGACTCAGACTTATTTGACTATTTTTTTCAAGGCTAGCCCAGGTTGCTAATAATTCTCCTACTCCCTCTACCCCTGCTACACTTATACTGGGATCAACAACAGCTACTTCATTACCATTTTCTGAACTTGTTTCTGTTAAATCATTTGCCTCAGTAACTTCAGCCTCAGCAAAAAGAGTTTCTCCTACCGAGGTGAAGTCTGAATCTGTAGTTGTTCCTGGAACTACTCTAGTTCCACCTGTTCCTACTGACTGATTTCCACGTCTTCTAAGAAATACCCATAGTAATGCTCCAAGAATAGGAATATTCAACAATAGTAAAATCCACCAGGGAATTCTTTTTGTTCCCGTTTCCTTACCAATATCACCTATAAGTGCAGTTACCAGACCTCCAAAAGTTTCCGAATCAGTTTTCTCTTGTTTGTTTAATTCTGTCTTTATTTGAGTATCAAGACTAGGTGATGTTACTATATCTGAAGAGTTCGCTTTATTGGTCGAGCTAAGATTTGCTAAATCACTTCTCCCTTGTTTATCTGCTTTTGCCACAACTTGTTGACCATCTTCAGAAGTGACTAAACCCAGAAATGCTAAAACTTCTGGAGAGGCAGTGTCATTTTTGTAAACAAAGTTACGAGGTTGAGAGTATGGATATAGGGGGTTAGTCGGCAGAGTTTTGTGCATCGGAATAATCCGAACATTTTCCCTGTTGAGAACTTGGTCCATGATTGCATAACTAATCCCATTTTTACCTAGTTCTTTTATGACTACTGCTGTATCGTCCTCGGATAACTGGATAGCGTTACGTCCAGTCATAAATGGACTTTTTTTAAACACATCATAGCTTTTGAGAGCTTCCCTCGTATCACTAGATTCTGGGCGATCAATTAAGCGAATGGGCAGTTGTGGACCACCTAGTTTTGACCAATTGGTGATTTCTCCCCGGAATATTTGAGCAAATTTCTCAAATGAGAGGTTTTCTTGAAATGGATTATCTGAGGCAACTACAATAGCAATCTTACCCCGATTAATGGGGACTTCAACTAATCCTTGGTTTTTTTCTTCAGCAGTTAATCGACGTCCCAAGGCTACTAAATCTGTTTCTCCTTTTAGAAGTACTTCTAATAGTTCACTTGTATCACCTCTTGTTATTTCAACTTGAGCATCTGGATATTTTTCTTCGTAAACTTGTTTTAGTACTTGATTAATAACTATCATACTACTAGAGCTAAACAATTTGATTTTTCTGCCACTTGGTAATGATTTAGGTGCTGAGTAAGTAGTATCTGAGTTGATGGATTGATTTAGGATAGTATTACTTAAAAAAGATAAATTATTAGCTGTTAATTGCCTAGGAGTAGCAATCAAAGTTAGCAATACTACTAATAATTGAACGGATTTTTTCCTAAAGAAATACATTTTCATATAGCTTTTATATTTATCAAATATTATTAAATTGAAGTTGATAAAAACCCATTAATTTGACCTATAAACTTATTATTAAAAATTAGTACTTTTTACTAATTAATTTACGGATAAAATAAATACTCTATGAAGGTTAAATTCCTGATAAATGATTTTAGTAATTAGATCCTCAGTTTACCTTTATTAACTGCAAAATATAGTTTGTTTAAGTCTATTTAAATCTATTTTTAGTATTAGCAAAAATTTAGTTAAGACGAGTTTTTTTGATAATTTTTTATCTTAATAGTTGTTAATTTTTACATATTTACCATTGAATTTATCAATTATCCTTCATTATCTTCAAGGTAACTATCAAATAAAAATTGATAAATATTTGTTTTTTTAGCACTTCTAAAGTTAATGTATCGTCATCACCATTTAAAGTTTAACAACTAGCTTCAGCTTTCAAATTAGTTTTTTATTAATTGACTTGCCACCACAAATATTAAACATAAAAATAGGTTGAACAATATGATTTGCATCGTTTAGCTAGCTAAACAAACTACTGCAGATTCTAGTTACATATATCCCTTATTCTAATTTTTAGAAACTACTGTTTCTTTCTGAATTTTGCCTCTAGCTTCAACATCAAACACATAATAGTTTTTTTGTGTCAATCTTCAGACCCTTAACTTTACAACCTTCCATATTTATTTTTATTTTCTAAGAAAATTTGTTAGTCTTTTAAACTGTGGACATGATTTTGTTGAGTTTTCTAAACTTTGGCTATTCTTACTGTTAATTTTAAAATCTACATAACTGCCTAAAGAATTAATAAATAAGTTAAGTGGCTAAACAAAATTGTTTATCTATTCTAGTTTGACATAAGGCATATCGTATAAGAGGTTCAGTTTCACATATATATTAGATGTAATTAATTTTGTGTGCCTACTTACAAGGGCTACCTTAAATTTAAGAGTCTTTAATTATATTTATTAAGTTTACACCTATTTCGTCCTTTTATCCATACCCTCACTCTTGGGCCACATAAAAATATTAAATAATGTTGCCAACTTTGAAATTTTAAGTTAAGCTATATTACAAGAACTTAAAACACAATAAAAATAGTAAATATGGATAACCAAGAGAAAAAGTTAGGTTTCACAGAGTTTGCAGAAACTTGGAATGGTCGCTTGGCTATGTTAGGTTTTATTATCGGTATTGCTACAGAACTATTAACAGGTCAAGGTATTCTTTCCCAAATTGGTTTAATGTAATTCTTCTAATATTTTTTTGTTACTTTAACTAAATAGACTAAATAGTAGAAAGTTCTTCTCAGAACTATTTCTAGCTCAGGCTTACAGCTATCTGAAGGTTAGAAAGTTTCTTAAAAAAATATAAATGCTGTAAGCCAATTCCTATAATGTTTTCAGCCTTCAAAGCCAATAGTTTTTAGGAGAACTTTGTACTCTCCAGTAAATAGAAAAGGGATTGAAATTTTCAATTTCAATCCCTTTTTTTTTATCAATAGAATAAGATAGGTCTGAAGCCCTACCCATTTTCGGAAAAATGATTTACAAGTCATTAATAGTAAAAAACTTGTTGTTATGGCATCTAACCCACTAAATTTGTGTCTCACCTTCAGCTTGGTTGTATTCTAAAATCTGGAAACTGGGGAAAGTGATAGATTAACTACCATACTGATATCTATCTTCTATAAACCCAGTTTCCAATAATACTTCACTCCCAAGAAGATCTAATATAATTTAGTGTTAAATTGAACTTTTTAAAACTTCTTGATCCTTAGGCTCTCTTTGACTATCTTGAAGCAATTCAATATCTTGAATAACGTGACGACCTTCTATTAAACTAATAGCTCTGTTAACACTTTCTGGTAAAATCACTACTAATCCATCAATTGGAGCTCTGTCTAAAGCTGTATTAATAGCTGCTGTCTCATCTAATATTGACTCATAAGTAGCTTTTGATTCAGAATTTTTTATTCCATTTAAAAACTGTTTTACACCCTGACAAATAAGCTCAGCAGCATTCCCTCTAGGTCGTCCTCTAGTATCATCATCTTCTTTAATAATAATTTCATCAAAGATATCTGCTGCTAGTTCTCCAAGAGAAACAAAGTCTTCATCACGGCGATCGCCTGGTCCACCAACCACACCAATTCGTTTTCCCGGCCAATTTCTGACAAATCCACCTAATGCTTCATAGCTAGCAGGATTATGAGCATAATCTACCAAAGCATGATAACTACCCATATTAAACATATTCATCCGGCCTGGAGTTTGATCCACTGAAGCCACAAAAGTTGACAAACCTTTCCGAATATGCTCTATCTTTACTCCTTGAGTAAAAACTGCCAAACAAGCTGCCAGAGCATTAGCAATCATAAAAGGAGCTTTACCAGCCATTGTAATTGGCACATTAACTGCTTTTTCAATTCTTAAAGTCCAATCCCCTTTCAAAATTGAAATATAGCCATTCTCATAAATTGCTGCCAGACCCCCTGCTTCTGTATGTCTTAATAACAATTCATTATTTGGATCCATTGAGAAATAAGCAACTTGACCTTTAACTCTATCTGCCATAGCTGCGACTAATGGGTCTTCAGCATTCAAAACTGCATATCCTTTTGGCATTACCGACTCAGCTACTACACTTTTTAGTTTAGCCAATTGTTCTATGGTATCTATATCTCCAATACCCAAGTGATCGGCAGTTACATTTAATACTATTCCCACCTCACAACTTGAAAAACCTAAACCAGAACGCAAAATACCACCCCGTGCTGTTTCTAAAACAGCGACCTCTACTGTAGGGTCTGAAAGAATTAAATGTGCACTTTGAGGTCCAGTATTATCACCAGTTTCAGCCAAATACTCACCAATATAAGTACCATCAGTAGTAGTATATCCAACTACTTTACCTGTCTGTTTAATAATATGAGCCAGTAGTCGTGTAGTAGTTGTCTTTCCATTAGTGCCAGTAACAGACAATATTGGTATTCGTCCATTTTTTGATCCGGGGAATAACATATCCATCACTGCCCCCGCCACATTTCTTGCTAGACCTCTACTAGGAGCAACATGCATCCGGAAACCAGGGGCAGCATTAACCTCTACTATAACTCCTTCCACTTCTCGTAGTGGTTGAGAAATATCTTCAGTAACTACATCTATACCTGCAATATCTAGACCAATTATCTTAGCAACTCTAGATAATAGCCAAACATTTTCCGGGTGTATCTCATCAGTGCGGTCTACTGCTATACCACCAGTGCTTAGATTAGCCGTTGCTCTTAAAAAGCACTTTTTTCCTTTGAGAGGTATTGAATCTATACTGTATCCCTGTTTTCCTAGAATATCAAGGGCAGACTTATCTACCGTTATTCGAGTCAAGATGTTATCATGTCCATCCCCTCTTTGAGGATCTCTATTGGTCTCTTCAATTAGTTCCGCTATTGTAGACTTACCATTTCCCACCACATGGGCTGGAACTCGTTCAGCTACAGCTACAACTTTGCCATTTACTACTAAAACTCGGTGGTCTTTGCCCGTGTAGTAACGTTCAACAATTACAGTTTTTGTTTTCGAAGCTTTTCTAGCTAAATCGTATGCTTCTTCTGCCTCTTGCCAATTTTTAACATCTATGGTAATGCCACGACCATGATTTCCGTCTAGAGGTTTAATGACAATAGGATAGCCTCCGACATATTCAATAGCATCTTGAAGCTCATCAAAATAACGAGCAACTGTACCACGAGGTACTGGTACTCCTGCATCTTTGAGAATTCTTTTTGTGCCTTCTTTGTCACAAGCAAGTTCTACACCAAGAATTCCGGTTTGGTTACTTAGGGTTGCCTGAATTTTCTTTTGATTAACCCCATAACCAAACTGAATCATAAACCTAGCACCTAGTTGAGTCCAAGGAATACCTCTTGCTTCTGCTTCTTTAACTATAGCTTCTGTACTTGGACCTAAAGATGCCTGATTTTTTAATTCCTTAAGGTCTTCTAAATCTTGCTGTAATTCTGTTGCTGGATATGTACCTGTGTCAACAATACTTTGGCAAAGCCTTACTGCTGCTCGTGCTGCATAACGACCTGCTTGTTCATTTTCATATTCTATTACTACCTGGAATACTCCTGTAGTAGATGTTTCCCTTGTCCTACCAAAACCAACTGGCATTCCTGCTAGCTCTTGTAATTCTATGGCAACGTGTTCGATTACATGGCCTATTAATGTTCCTTTTTCCACACGAGTTAGGAAACCACCCTTGACTCCAGGCGAACAAAGGTGTTCTACCAAACTTGGTAGAACTTCTGTTAATCCTTTGTAGAAACCAGGGATGTCAGATGTATATTTTTCGTAAAGATCTTCCAAATCTAGACGCATAACTACCAGCTTATGGCGGTGTATGCTCCAATAATTTGGACCACGTAATGTCTGGAGTTTGAGGATTTTCATAGGAGGATTTTAAGGTAATGCTTAGAATCAGAGAAGCAATGGCATTTTTAATTTCAGCTCATACCATTGACTAGACTGTTTACTACAAACTTTTTTGAGGATGCGCTAATCCTTTCTCCATCTTGAAAATATCCGATCAATTTATCAGTTTTTTGATAATCCTTTGATGGTAGAAGAATTTTGGCTTTCTATTAATTTTGGCTACTATACATAGTATTCAGTATAATTATGCTTCCTGTCTACCAATTAGATCAGCTACTCATTTGCAGAGACTAACTGCTCAAGAACTGATAAATTATCAGAAATTCTATTAGTCTAGAGGCATAATTGTTTCAGAAAGTCCTGGTTTCATAGTGTGGGAATGGAGATCGTAACCATCACCATGACATAGTATATGTACTCTGAGATTCGATAAACTCAAAGGATCTTCTACCCCTACTTTTGCTGAATTTGTATAGGACATTTCTACTGGATCTATAATTGTGACTGTACCTTTACCCATAACTTGGATCATACTGTCTCTTTCAAACAATGCGCAGGTATCTTCATCTATGCCTATACCAACTTTGTCTGAATGAGTGGCGATCGCGCTTAATAAACGGGCCATACGATTTCTGTTATGAAAATGTTGGTCTACTATTAAGTCTGGCAATATAGCTAGACCTTTTGTTATGTCAACTAAAGACCTATTGGGAGATGAGCCACTACCACCACCTGCTATCATGTGGTAGCCCATCACTGCTGCCCCTGCACTTGTTCCAGCTAGGGCGATTTTTCCTTCTAGGGCTTTACTTCTAATATTGTCCATTAAAGGTGTCTCAGCAAGTAAGGAACAAAGACGTAGTTGGTCTCCACCAGTCATAAATACTCCAGTGCAGTCTTCCAAATACTTTAACCAGATTGGGTCTTCTCCTTGATACCTTTCCCGAATATCAAATATTCTAATATTATCATTCAGAGTACCCATGTCTTTAAACACCTTGCGGTATCTATCTCCTTGGGATCCCGGTTCTCTCGAAGCGGAAGGAATAACTGCTAGTTTAGCATTTACTCCTCCTGAACGATTAAAAAAAGTTTGTAGAATCTCTTTTCCATGAACTTTATCCTCTGCCCCTCCAATCACCATAATAGTTGTTTTTGTCGGACGTAATGTATCTAGTTCTAAGCTTTGAGACTCTAACTGCATATTGTTAATCTTAGAAAGCAGGTACACATTCAATTTTGATAATTTTAATAATCTGTTATGATAGTAGATTATCTTATAACCTTGCAAGTACCCAACTTGCTCTATAATTTTTCAACATTTGATTATTTTAATTATAACTCATTTAGTCTCCTTATTTTAGCTAAATACCTTTGTTGAAGTAGCTAGCTTACTGAGCAATTTTATCCATTTAAAACTTCTGTAATGGACAACTGAAAACTATTTATTTATGCCAATCATAATTAAAACAATAAAATTTAGGGCTAATTATTAGCCAAGGAGCTATGGAATAGGTTCTATAAATTTGTATTTATTTATTGTGGTATAATTATATACCCACTTTATGCCCAGTATTGGGACAATAGATATCTATCATAGCTTAATACAGGAGGAAAACCCCAAGCTAGAGATAACTCTTATATCCTTATAACGTTCCAGGTAAATGTTAATCCTAATCTTTTATTGAAAGACACAGACTGGCAGAGCGTTCTGAAGAATATATTTAAGTTGCAAAAATTGATGCTTTTTAATTTACAAAGCATCCAGACGTGGAAAAATCTGCAAGATGGGTAAATGAGATTTATGCCCAAAAGTTATTATGCCTTGGTCCTATCTGTTAGACGGGCATTCCAGGATAACCAAGGTAAGAAAACTGCTGGGATGGATGGAATTAAAAAGCTTTCTCCCAAACAGGGATCGCCCCTTAGCAAACCTTCTAAATAGACAAAATATGTTAGAGCTGGAATAAAACGCACCGTTTGAATCTAATAATTATAGTTTTATTAGACCAGGAGCATCAAAATATGATGCCATAGTGACTATACATAGAGACATTAGTAAAAAACCGAAATATATACTTGATGCCGAATATATCCAACAATTCTTTTGACAGTTTCTATAAATAATTTTTCCAGAAAAGTGCTTGCTTAGTCTAAGGACTTGTAACCCCATAGTCTGCTTTATAAAATCAATCAGGGTTTACGCATTTTTATGATACATTAGTTTTTTAGATTCCTTCCTAAGTTATGGCAATTACATTAATTACATACCTTTTGCGCAATTATTGTAACTCTCAAGAATGTCATACATTTTTTATAAAACCTTATAACTTAATTTTACTTCTGTGCGATTTGATGTTATTACCCTGTTCCCAGATTTTTTTACAACACCTCTAAATTCAGGTTTACTAGGGAGAGCCTTTAACAAAAATATTGCCAAGGTTAATCTAGTTAATCCTCGTAATTATACCACAGATAAGTATAAAAAAGTTGATGATGAGTCTTATGGTGGAGGAGTAGGAATGGTTTTAAAACCAGAGCCTATATTTGCTGCTGTAGAATCATTGCCAACTCTTTCCAAACGAGAAGTAATTCTATTAACTCCTCAGGGAAAAAGAATGCACCAAGGACTATTTCGAGAACTAGCTACAGATTATGAACAACTAATTCTAATTTGTGGCCATTATGAAGGTATTGATGAAAGAGTCCAATATTTAGTTAGTAGAGAAGTATCTTTAGGAGATTTTGTCCTTACAGGCGGAGAAATACCAGCTTTAGCTTTAATTAATGGTGTAGTTCGACTACTTCCTGGAACTGTAGGAAAGGCTGAATCCTTAGAATGTGAAAGTTTTGAATCGGGATTACTTGACTATCCTCAATATACTCGACCTGCTAACTTTCGTGGTTGGAAAGTTCCTGAAGTTTTACTCTCAGGGCATCATGCCGAAATAGCAAGATGGCGTTATCAACAACAACTTCAGAGAACAAAATCTCGTCGTCCAGATTTGCTCAAAAATGATGATAATTGATTGAATCAAAATTTTGTGAAAATATTTTAAGGCTTAAAGGCAGGAAATAGGAAATAGGCAATAGCCCATAATTTTCATGTAAAATTTTTTGCATTTTTCCCAGTCAAATGAATCAGGAAAAAATTCCTGGTTTTTAACCTTAATTTCATTAGAGTTTGCTGAGTAGGATTTGTTGATCCAAGAAAGCCATTAAGCCATAAGCTTCAAATATCTGAATTAGAATTAATATTTATCAGAGCTCATAACTCACAACTATATTAATGGTTAAATTGCTCTCCTCATTTCTTCTGCTTCCCTTATTTTTCTGCCTTCTGCCACAGACTCTCTTCAAAAAGAAGGAATAACTTCTTGTATCTAGTTACAAAAGTTAATATATATATTTATAAAATACTGCTAATGATGATATTTTTTTTCTGGACGTGGGACTGGTTGGCTACTAAACCAAGGAATTAGGTATAAATGGCCTTCCCTAATCAACACATGAAGTTAACACTTTGACTTGAGGATAAACTTATCTCCTTGTTGGTGAAATTCTAACCGCCTTGTTGTTGGTTTGACAACGTGGGCTACATAGTAAAGACTGAAAATCAATCATTGAAGTTTGTTCAAATAGGTCGAAGCTCTAACTACCAAAATCAGTGAGACTTCTAGCAAAGACTTACAGGCTGATGAACACGAAGGTAATCAAACTTTCGCAAAAAAAACATTCCAAAGGTACCTGTGGAATTTAGGACGAAAGTCAGAGGGGCCATGAATAAGTAAGTGGATTGACCTTTAGACTAACTGACCTCATAAAAGTTGACCATATAAAAACAAGGTTTAAGGGTGTTGACAACACAATAAAAAATAAACAATTTTTGCACCGATATTGTCACTATACAAAAACGCCTTTCGATTACAAAAGATATCCAAAACCAACATTATAAAGACTTACCTAATAGATATAAATGGATTAACGATATGTTGATAATAGAGGAAAGGGATGTACCCATGACAAGGGGCATTGAAAAGATAAGTCGGGTGAGGTTCAAGTCTCATGTCCAGTTTGAAGACAAGTCGGGTAGGGTAACTTACGTAGCGAACGTTTAACATTAAGCAAGAAATTGAGGACTTCACAGATTCATAACTTGAGAACCTCAAGCTTTTTATTTGGGAAAAAATGTGAAGTCAAAGATTCTCAACTCAAAAATGTTATTACTAGTTTTTACAATTAGAAACTAGATAAGTCTTAATTGATTAATTGGGTCAAACTTGAGGGTACATGACCTAAACTATTAGCCAAGTCTAAAGGACTATAGCCGAAGTTACAAGAGTTATCTATCATGGATAGGTATGCAAATCCTATCAAAACTCTCATTACCCTAGCTTAGGTTAATTTTCCAAGTATCCCTAGCAAATTAATACGGTATGTTTTGTGTACCTCTAAGTATTTCAGCATTACTTGTGGATATTCCTGGTCATAGCAAGCATACTGGCTTCAAAAGTCTTTAGGGTGACACTAGGGCTTAGGGAAATTACAGAAGATATGGGTCAGGTCAATGGTCCATAAAAATTCCCCTTTTAGATGCTGAAAATCCTCATATTTTCAACTTAGGGGAGCAAGAACTTTGCACTTTTAGAGCAAACACAAAGGTTTAAGCATTATTAGAGTTGTTTTTTCTGGGAAAACTTAAAATGCTCCAAAGCTTACTATATAAAGTTTTATGGATTTTTATTAAAGTTTTTTAGGTTTAATAACTAGGGTTTGCTAGTTATTTGATGCCACTTTTTTTAAGTTTTTATCACACTTAGACTTCAAAGGTACGATAAGGGTTATATCAACAGTTTCATCCAGGGTAAAGCCTAGATAGTATTTGTTAAGAAATTTAGATTTATCTAAATCTTAGTTACAAAACTATAATAATTGCCACTTCCATAATATTTCAGTGATAGGTTTATAAAAAGTTGTTAGTCTTGAATTTTCCCAATGTTTTATATAGCATGACAAAGCAATATTCAGATCCCCAAGGGATGGTCAGTTTCTGATCAGGGAAATTTCAAACCTTCAAACAACTTTGATATAAATTGTTTAACAAAAATATCCTGGGTTAAAAATGTATAATAATCATTCAAACCGTGACCCATTAGTTGTAGCTATTACTGCTGGTTTAGGAGCTGGTGTCGTTACTTCTTTTGCTATTAGTCAAGGCCAAAATCCCTTAACTGCTCTGGGAATTACTATTTTTGCTGCTATCGTAGTTTTAATTTGTGATCGCGCTGGTTTAGTTTGAGTAAAGGAAGTGTAATTTAAGGATAATAATATTTCTTAACTTTTGGTGATTTTTCAATCCTAAAACAATTATAGGTATACTTACTGTAGTTATACAAAATTAATTATAAGAAAAATTTAATTACTTTAATCCAATTTAGCTTATAAGCATTCATCTGATTCCCATTCAGCTTTTAGGTTTTGAATAAATAAGTCGGTGTTTAAATTAGTTGCTATGTAACAAAATTTACATTCACCTTAAATCAACTCTGTAGATGAGATTGAAGTCAGTATATAAATCTTAATACAGCTCAGTTTTTTTATGCCTACCTACTTATATTCAAGCAAGGACTGAAAGCTGTTTTTTAAACTTAGTTGAGAGTTTTATATTACCTAGCTTTTCGTAAGTTGGAATTACTGGTCAATAACTGCTAAAACTTAAGCATTTTTTTTAAGGAATTCACCTTCTTGAGGTTTACCGTATAAATCAGCTCTAAGATGAGGTGATGACCAATTTCATCCAGAGCTGATTTATTAACTTAGCTTAAAATATTATATTACCTAGCTTTTAATAATTTGGGGTATTATAGAATTAAACTTATCACCAAGTCTAAGTATAGTAAATAATTTAACCGTTTAATATTTACTTTATAAATCAGCTCTCATAGCTCCAAAATACTCCTTTGGTCACTAATTTATACTTTATTTGATGATGATGAGTTAATAACTGATAGCTGTTCCCTGAATGATTACATATCCCTTGTTAATCTCAAAACAAAAATCTCCCAGAAGAATTTATGGAATCCCTTGCATACATAGAACTTTTTCTAGTTAATAAAGAAATCAAGGATTTAAAATTTATTGAAAAACTTAACTGGAAAAAACTTCTCAATTTAACTTACATCAACTTTTTATCAGCAGTAATTGTTAACTCTATTCTAATTAATGATAGTTTGGCTCAGGTGTCAGACATTTCTATTCCTAAAACAAATAGTTATAGTGATTTTAATATTAGTAGAACTCAAAATAATAAAACAGCTCAAGAACAAGTAGCACCTAACTCTTTTGTGTCTAGTTCCAGACTAGATAATAATGCTGTAATTCCTACTCCCAATAGCCAAGTGTATTTAAGATGTGGAGACTTTTCAGAGATAGTAGCAGAAGTTCAAAGAGAACTTAGAGAACTAGGCTATTTTACTGCTAATCTAACTGGGTATTATGGTCAAGAAACAGAAATAGCTGTCAAACAGTTCCAGCAAGAAAAGGGTCTTAAACCTACTGGTGAAATTGAACCTACTACCTGGTTATTACTATTTCCAGATAGAAAAAATAGCCAAACTAATAGTCGGTTCTTCAATTCTTCCACAAAAGTATTATCTTTTGGAGAAGTTAATCCTCAAGTAGCAATTATTCAAAGACAATTAGCAGAACTAGGCTTTTACAAAGGTCAAATCAATAGTATTTATGACCAAAAAACTAGAACTGCGGTGATCCAATTTCAAAATGTTTATGGAATTACACCTACTGGTCAGGTAGGATACACCACTAGGGAATTTTTGTTTGAGACCAGAACTATTCCTGTGGAGAGAGTTTTGAGGCTGGGAAACACAGGTCTAGATGTGAGGAGATTACAGCAACGTTTACGAAGTTTAGGTTATTATCAGAGGCAGATAACTAACTATTTTGATCTAAGTACAGAAACGGCAGTCATTGATTTTCAAAAAAGAAACAGAATTACTCCTACAGGTATAGTTGGACAAACAACTAAAGCATTTCTTTTTGATGCTGATCAAGTTCTACCTCCAGGTCCAGTATCTTACTCTAGAGGGAATTATGCTAGGAAACATTACTCATACCAAGGTTTACTGAAACCGGGCAATGAAGGTTGGGCTGTTGAACAACTCCAAATTTTATTAACAAGATTGGGTTATTATTCTGGAGTGATTGATGGTTTTTTTGGACTTAGAACAGAATTTGCTGTCAGAAGCTTTCAGCAGGATTTGGGACTAGTTGATACTGGAGTAGCAACAATAGATACATTACAGGCCTTAAGACATCCTTTGATTATCAACCAAAATATTTCTGAGGAGCAATTTAGTGATATTGGTAACCAAACACAAGTATTAGAACTTCAAAATCGACTTCGTTTACAAGGCCTTTATACTGGTCCATTGAATGGAGTTTATAATTCACAAACTAGATCAGCAGTAGCAGAAGCTCAACTAATTTATGGAGTTAGTGGGAAAGATATTGTAGACTAATTTCTCTAATTTAGATAGATACAAAAATTAGGTCAATAACCTGTCTTTTTTAGGGGATAAAAAATTTTGGATTCAGTGGGATATGCTGATAATTGATAATTGAAGTGACCCCACTTTTAGATAAAGTGGGATTATTTTTTATTCATAAAATTTTATCTATTCACAGTTTTCTTTATCTGCAAGTGCTCGTGGGCAATAGCAATCAGAAGAAACTAGGGAAGGCCATCCCTTTCTTAGGGCTTCATAGCAAATTGTATGAATAGTTAACTGACAATCTAAAAGATGTAATCCTGATTTTTCGGCTTGTTTGAGACCTATTTTTAAAATAGAATCATTCTTAAATTCAATAGTTTTATTACATTGTACACAAACAAGATGATGGTGATGATGAGGGTAAGGTTGATTTATTTCATAATGTTTATGCCCTTCTGCTAATTCTAGTTCTCGTAGAATTCCCATCCTTGCCATTAATTTTAAGGTTCTGTAAATGGTGGATAGACTAATTCTTTCACCCCTATTTTTTAACATGTTATAAAGATCTTCGGCACTCAGATGATTGCCTTTTGGCAGGTTTTGAAAAATGTGCAAAATTGTCTCCCTTTGAGGAGTCATTCGCCAACCTTTTTCATTTAGTTCTGCTTTAAATGAAGATGGTGTGTAAAGAGCCACGGTATTTTATCAAAAATCTATAGTTATTGACAATGATACACAATTACTAAATGATTGTCAAAAAAAGTAATTTATTGATAATTACTTGCTATAAGGAGTGATAAAATGTCCGAATTTAGGAAGAAAAGTTAAATTTTAATGATCAGGGGTTTCCTAGTAGTTGAAAAAGTCAAAGAAAAAATACTAGAAATTCTAATTCAACTAACACTTTCTGACTTAGTCGCGGATGGCCAAACCGATACTTCAAAACGAATAGCTTGGAAAACGTAAGTCGCGCTTTGCCCATAGCGCTAATTCAAATCATGTATCAACCAGCTTTGAGTCTGAAAATTTAGGTTGTTTGAAGAGATGGAAATCTGTCTTTCATAATTTTTGATTTCATGTTAGAAGGATTTCAATGCTCAAGTAAATCAGGAATTGTGATCAGATTATCTGACATTAGAATTGAAAGATACTGCAGTTAAAGTCAAATTTATCCGACTCTAATAACTGAAGCTTTTTTAATGAATAGTCAAGCGATCGCTCTTCGCAACGGAAGAGCAATAAAACAAAAGTAAACTGAAGTCTGCACTATATAGTTAGTGTCTTTAAGTAATTCCTTACTAAAGGGTTTTGCTTGGAGCAACTAAATGTTTCTGGCGTAATGCAAAACAGTAAATTGATAACTTCAAAGAGAGTGACAAGATATGAGTATTCATATTGGGTAGGTATGTTTCTACTACTGCTTAGTTTCTACTCCTAAATCTACTCCTCGCTCATTATCATCAAGGTAAAGTCTCAAATTATTTCTATATAGCTCTACTATCTAAATAAATTTACTCAAAACCCTTGTTAGTAGGGTGATATATTTGTTAAGGTTAATGTGTAGATAAAACTACAGCAGAGGAAAAAGTGGTAGTAAAACCAGATTGGTTAAGAGTCAAAGCTCCCCAATGGCAGAGAGTCGGTACGGTTAAAGAAATTTTGCGAGACTTAAGTCTCAAAACGGTCTGTGAAGAAGCTTCCTGTCCAAACATTGGTGAATGTTTTAATGCTGGGACAGCAACTTTTTTAATTATGGGACCAGCTTGTACTCGTGCTTGTCCTTACTGTGATATTAATTTTGAGAAAAAACCTCAGCCTTTAGATGTTAATGAACCAAAACAGCTAGCAGAAGCAGTAAAAAGATTAAGACTTAATCATGTAGTTATTACTTCTGTCAATAGGGATGATTTAACTGATGGAGGTGCTACTCAGTTTGCTAAATGTATTTCTCAAGTCCGGGCAATTTCACCTCAGACTACTATAGAAGTCCTGATACCAGATTTATGTGGTAATTGGCAAGCTTTAGAAATTATTCTTAATGCTAAACCAGAAGTTATTAATCATAATACTGAGACTGTTCAACGGTTATATCGCCGAGTTAGGCCTCAAGGTAATTATCATCGAACATTAGAACTGTTGAAGCGAGCTCGAGAATTAGCCCCAGAAATATATACAAAATCTGGAATTATGGTAGGTGTCGGAGAAACTGACGCAGAAGTCCAAGAGGTAATGAAGGACTTACGAGTTGTTGACTGTGATATTTTAACTATTGGACAATACCTACAACCAAGTCTTAAACATCTACCAGTAGATACTTTCATCAAACCTGAACAATTTGATCAA
The DNA here is from genome assembly GCA_018457135.1 of Trichodesmium erythraeum GBRTRLIN201. Taxonomy (GTDB): domain Bacteria; phylum Cyanobacteriota; class Cyanobacteriia; order Cyanobacteriales; family Microcoleaceae; genus Trichodesmium; species Trichodesmium erythraeum. Next base: position 19,571 of record JAGGDU010000052.1, read on the forward strand.
TGGAAAAAAATAGGGCTTTCAATGGGATTTTTACAAGTTGTGGCTTCGCCCTTGACTCGTAGCTCATATCATGCTGAAGAGGTAAAAGAATTGATGGTAAATTATCCAAAGACCAAAAGTTAGCAATTTACTTCTAATTTTTACCTTTTTATGAAATCTGCGAAAAGGATAGTAGCTTAGTAGGTATATAATCCATCACTCATGGTGGTATATCTAGTTACTGGTAAAGTGTGATGTTGAGAGATGATTATTGTATTCTGAGTAACTTGATACCTGAAAATAGATAGGTAAATATATTAAATATACTACATATAAATCACTAAATAAAATATAAGAGAAATATTTCTGAAAAATTAAAACTACAAAAATATAAAAATACTGAAAAGAAAAAATTTAACTGCCATAATAAAAAAATTTATGAAGTGATCGGGAACAACTCTAATAGTGATGAGTATTAATATAGCTTCTGATGAAGGTCACTTTTTTATTGCATAAATATTAATATACTAACGATTAGGTCTAAAGAAGTTAACTGGAGAGAACAAATAATAGACAAATGTACTTTAATAGTCGACAGTCTTTCCCTAAAGAGTGAGGTAACTATTTAAAGCTAAAAATTTTATTAATTAAAGCTTTTAGTGTTCCTCATTTAATTGGGAACTGCTATTGCTATAGAGTTAATAAACTTAGTATAAGCGATCCCCTAAGTCCATTTAGTCTAGGTTGTTGTTATTAATCAGAAAACATAAGTATAAAAAACGCCAACTTTTTATAAATTAGGCATTTTATTAATAGACCATAACTAAGTGTAGCCTCTTTTCAGGAGTAAACGAGATGATCACTACCTCAGAAATTTATCCTTACACTGAAGACACACTGCAATCTAATAACTTGCAGAATGAGTGTTCTGAACATCTAGGTCAAACTATCAATGAATTAACAATAGAGGATAAAAAAGTAGATAGTTCTCAAATAAACACTAACTATAGTGGCAGAGATTCAGTCCGTTCATACCTCCAAGAAATTGGGCGAGTTGATTTGCTTCAAAGAGATCAAGAAGTTTCTACAGCTCAAAAAGTTCAACGTTATGTACATTTATTGGAGTTACGCAACAAAGCCGCTGAACAAGAACAAGAAATTCAGCGTTATGTTGAGATGATCAAGATTCGTGATCGTCTGGCAGCTCGTTTAGGACATAAACCATCATTTGAGCGGTGGCTAAAGGCAGGAAATTTATCTATGGCAGAACTGAAAGAGATCATTGCTGTAGGAAAACTTCGCTGGGCAAAGTTAACAGGTTTAAATGTAAAGGAACTTGAGCAAATTCAAACCGAAGGCATTGAAGCGAGACATCAGATGATAAGTACTAACTTGCGCTTAGTAGTCTCAATAGCAAAAAAGTATCAAAATCGTGGTGTAGAACTTTTAGATTTAATCCAAGAAGGTACTTTGGGTTTAGAAAGAGCTGTTGAAAAATTTGATCCACAACGGGGATATAGATTTAGCACTTATGCTTACTGGTGGATTCGTCAAGGAATTACAAGAGCAATTGCTACTCAAAGTCGAACAATTCGTTTACCTATCCATGTTAGCGAAAAATTAAATAAAATCAAAAAAGTACAACAAAAAATTTTTCAAGAAAAAGGATATACGGCTAAAGTTGAAGAAATTGCCCGAGAATTAAAAATTACAGCTGCCCAAGTTCGAGAAGTGTTAGTAAAAATTCCACACTCGGTTTCCTTAGAAACTAAGGTCGGTAGGGATAGAGATACTGAATTAGGGGAACTTCTGGAAACTAAAGATGCTTCTCCAGAAGAAATGTTAATACGAGAGTCTCTGGTACAAGCTTTAAAAGAGTTACTATTAGATTTAACTCAACGAGAAAGGTATGTAATTACTATGCGTTATGGCTTAGAAGATGGTCGTGCCTGCTCCTTATCAGAAATTGCGTCTGCATTGAAACTCTCTCGGGAACGAGTACGTCAAATTGAAGTCAAGGCTCTACATAAGTTGCGTCAACCAAAGTTTCGTAATCAAATACAGGATTATTTAGAATCTTTGAATTAAAAAAAATTGAGATCACTCAAATAATATAATTAGGAGTTATTCAAGTACCCTATATGTTGTTTACTCATTATTAGAGATATTTATAAAAAAGTATAAAATTAATTCCTAAAAAATCTCAATTATAAGATATAGCAGTCGAAGCATAGGTTAAGATATTAATTTCGGTTACATGAGCAGATCAGGAATAGTTCAGAGTCCTAAGCTTTTTTTCGATTGCTATAATTAATTATTAGGCAATTAAATTGTTACTAATTTTAAAAAAAATATTAATTTTAATTATATTTATTTTATACCAGTACTTAATCAATTCTCACAAAGACTATACTTTAACTAATTTAGCTAACCACCTAGAAAAAGTTAGCCATGATATAGTATTCTGCGCATTGGTTGCGGCAAAATTATATACTGAAAAAGTTTGGGAAAGTCGAATATTTGACTATAGGGAAAAAACTTAAATAGTCACTTAACCATTTTCAAATAATTGCAAAGATCATCAAATTCTCTTATAAAATTTTGGGCTTGTCAGCAAATATATTCAATAGATTTTTCAGCTATTTTTTGTTATTAAATATTTTTGAAATTATCTCAAGTTATGATCAGTGGCTCTATTTTGCTCCGCGACATTAAGAGCAAATTTTGTACAATTTATTAACCATTATTCTTCGATTTTTTTAGCTATTTTTTGTTATTAAATATTTTTGAAATTATCTCAAATTATTATCAGTGGCTCTATCCCTAAATATTACTGATCTTTTTCCCTACCTTTGCTGCTGTAAATACTTAAATATTTTTCATGATATTTTCAGTATTTCCACCTTTTTTATTGAATAATAAATTCTTTGCTTTGATAGTCTAAGATGCCAGAATAAGTAAGCCTTAATTTTTTATTAGTGAAGCGAAATTTCTGTTATTTTATCTGTTCTTCCCCAAGCATAACCGATCAAGATATCGCCATAGCATAATGATCTTTGTAAATTATAAATACTACTTGCCTTATGGGTTCTATTTATGTTTGCAATTTTGCTGATTTATCCTCTTTAACTTTTTTTGCTTTTACTAATTCATCATTTTTAGTGGGATTCTTTTTGCGAGTTTTTTTTCAAAGAGTTTAGAGGCAAAATCAAACCAAAAATGATTTGATTTTTTATCTTTTTGAGAATATTGAAGAGCTTCACAATGGGCATAGTTTAATTTCTATACGGAAACAAATCTCCAAATAAGGTTTTTTGAAGGGAATGAACAACCCTTTCTAATTCATTAATAAGATTTCTTTGAGTCATTTTTTTGAATGTATCAATATGAGCTTTACTATCAGCTTTTCCTAAATATTTGTATTGAGTTTTTTTATGACTATCAGTAACCTTATAAAGAATCGGATCCCAAGATTGTAATTTATAATATTAGTAGCTAATAGTTTTTATAGTCGATGATATTTTATTGGTAAAAAGGTTAAACAAAAAGACTTAATTACACTTCACAATAATTAGGATTAATCGGATATTTTTTTATCAATTGATCAGAGAAATAAATCAGGGAAAAATTGAGGAAATCTTGGTTGGTATGGAGATAAATTTGACCTCATAAGAAAAGAATACTTGGCATCAACCACATTGGGTTAGTAAATCAATTTTTACTACTCAAAAAAGTCATTAACTGACTCTAATAATTTCCGGTTGGAACCAGATATTAATTAAAGTCACTAAAACCTAGGCTGAAAATGAATAGATTCAATAACATTTTTAAGGGGAATTTTTTAGGACTCAGAAATCATCATCAGGATCCAGAGCTGAAAATGAATAGATTCAATAACATTTTAAATCGTCAATCATCTTTCTTATGAATCTGAAAAATATCATATTATAGTATACTTAATCCCCTCAGTTTATAGAATAATATATTATTAGTTATTTGTGTAATTAATTTTGTTCAGTTACTTAAACTGTGAAAAATTTACTATTGCCCATTAAAAATAAATTGTGTCCCTAGATAAAACCGGCGGTATATAAAAATATTGCTGAACTAATATAGAATAAATCAGAAAAAATATCAGGTAAAATAGTAAAAATCAAAGGTCTTCCAAAGCATAAAAAAGTTTAGCTACTTATGAGTAATTGTTTCTACTAACAACAGCTAAATATTGTGCTAAAACTTTACCTAAGTCAATGCAGTAAAGATGCTGTATAACTTGAGTATGGTGGCTTAGATAAAAAAACAGTAACTATTAGAACTCATCAGGAATATACTAACTTTGAAGGATGTACCTATGTTAAGGGACTTTTAAGAAAGAAGTTGTGTGAGGTGAAAGTCTTATACAAGATTTTGAAGGCCAACGAGCCTTATATAAGGTTAATCGGAAATAGACTCGTTGAGGTTTAACTATTTTCAGAACGAAAGCAACTGGTATAGATGACTGTAGTTTATATTCTAACTACATCCATTAATAACCCTTTAAACAATTTCATGCCATCTGTATTACCTAAAATTGGGTCTGATGCTCTTTCCGGATGAGGCATCATTGCCAACACATTACCTTGACGGTTGCAGATACCAGCAATATTGTTTAAAGAACCATTAGGATTAGCTTCTGGGCTAATTCCACCATTTTTTGTGCAGTAACGAAACAAGATTTGACGATTATTTTCTAATTCTTGCAAAGTATCTACATCAACATAATAACAACCTTCCCCATGAGCTATTGGCAAACTAATTATTTCTTTTGTTCTATAAGCAGATGTCCAAGGAGTATTAGAATTTTCTACTCTGATATAAGTTTGATTGCAAATAAAATTTAATTTATGATTTCGCACCAAGACTCCAGGCAATAACCCTATTTCTGTCAATATCTGGAAACCATTACATATTCCTAAAACTAATTTCCCCTTTTGAGCGTGGGTAATAGTTGCTTTCATTACTGGAGAAAAACGGGCAATTGCTCCACATCTTAAATAATCTCCATAACTGAAGCCTCCAGGGATAACTATTACATCCAGATCAGAAATATCTTCTTCTTGGTGCCAAACCATGCGAGTTGGTTGACCCAATAACCCCTGAGTTACCCAAGCTACATCCCGATCGCAATTTGAACCAGGAAAAATAATAATGCCAAATTTCATATTAATTTTCAATTAAGTCATTCTTCCGACCCTAATGTAGAAGGCTTTGTCTGTTTTTTTAAACCATCTACTGTTTAATTATTTTATGGTAAAAGTTTCACACAAGCCGGTATTAAAGGCAATATTGATGGCAATTACCATAAGAGTCTTCCTTATAGGTTTTCCCATATCTTCTAGCAATATTAAGAGGAAGATTAGTCTGAGAAACAAAATCCTAAATTAAATATTTTCTCACTTCTTCCTTCTTCCTTCTTATATTTTTACTTCATTTAATTCAAAGCGATAATTTTCAATGACAGGATTTGCTAATAATTGATCACAAATTAATTCTACTTGTTCTCTAGCAGTTTCTTCATCTGTTGCATTAAGTTTCAACTCAATATATTTACCAATTCTAATTTGTTCTAAATTTTTATGTCCCATCTGTGCTAAACCAGATTTAACTGCGGTACCAGCAGGGTCTAAAACAGATGGTCTTAGGGTAACATAAATATATACCTGATATTTTTTGATCACTTTAGTACAAAGTTTTAGATTTTAATTGAACTACTCACTCAGATATTATCTGTTAAGTTTAACCTAAATTAACTATATTGGCCATGAAAACCAAGCGCACCCATTCTCAAGAACGTATTTTAAAATTACTAAAAAACCAGAAGCGATCGCTATCTGCTCAAGATATTTATTTAAAACTACGCAGATATGACAGACCTCTGGGGCTAGCAACAATATATCGTTCTTTGGATGCTCTCAAAAAAGAGGGTGTAGTAATTGTTCGGACTTTGGTCAATGGTGAATCTGTTTATAGTTGTCTACAGCAAGACCAATATTATTTGAATTGTGTTAAATGTGGGACTTCTATACCTATTAATAAATGTCCTGTCTACAATTTGGAGGATAAATTACAGCAGTCCTACAAATTTAAGATTTTTTACCATACTTTGGAATTTTTTGGGCTTTGTGAACGCTGTACCTTAACTGAAGATATTTCTTAACATTCTCCCCAGCTATTAGTTTGGGGTAGTCTTACAATCTAAAGCTAATAAAATACGGATTGACCTTTATCTTAGTCTACTCCAAAGGTTGGCCCTAGTCAAACCCCTTGAAGTGCATTTCTGTTTTTATCCTAGAATACTCACAAACAACTAACTGAAACTAGAGTTTATATTAACATATTTATTCAAAAAAAACAACTAATAAATTGTCTGCTTATGAGAAAGACTTTAAACCAAATTTTTTGCTAAACTACCATTCTTCTAAATGCTCACTGAATTTTTGTTGTCTGTCACAATAGAACGCATACCTTCTAAAGTTGCTGGAATATTTCGAGGGTCCATAAACATAACTTTACTACTTTCACTAGTACCAATTTTTTGACCCATATCCAGATAATTTTGAGCCAATAAAAATTCGAGTGCCTCCTTTGCATTGGGGTCTTTACGGAGAGTCTTAGTAATAATTTCTAATGCTTCAGCAGTTGCTTGAGCTTTCAATACCTGAGATTGACGTTCAGCTTGAGCCTTCAAGACAATTGCTTTTTGTTGTGCTTCTGCTTCTAAAACAGTTGCCTTTTGACGTGCTTGAGCATCAAGAACTTGTGATTCTGCTCTACCTCTGGCAGAGTTAATAGCAGAATCTCTTTCCCCTTCTGAAGTTAAAATTGCTGCCCGTTTTTTTCGTTCTGCAGTCATTTGTAATTCCATAGAATCTTGTACTGCTTTTGATGGGCTAATATCTCGTAACTCTACCCTAGTTACTTTTACTCCCCAAGGGTCAGTAGCAATGTCTAATTCTCTGAGTAATACCTCATTAATTTCCGTGCGAGCTGTAAAAGTTTGGTCTAATTCTAATTTACCCATTTCTGCCCGAATTTGAGTTAAAACTAAATTAGTCATTGCAGATTGGAGATTTTCTACTTTATAGTAAGCTTTCTCCATATCCATAATTCGCCAATAAACTACAGCATCTACACTAATTGCTACATTATCTCTAGTAATACATGGTTGAGGTTTAATATCTAATACTTTTTCACGAATAGTTTCTTGATAAGAAATTTTATCTAAAAATGGTATAATAAGTTTCAAACCAGCATCTAATTTTCTGCCGTTATATCTACCTAAAGTTTCAACCAAAGCTTCATTGCCTTGATTAATAACTTTGACACTTCCTGCTAAACTTGAACCACCTAAAACTAAAAATACAAGTAAAAAAAACTGTTGCATTTTTCATCTCCTAATTATCTAAATTATAAGATTTATCTAAATTAATGCTACACTTGGATTTTCCTAAAAACTACTACAAATATCATAGAGGTGAGTTAAGAATAAAATTACCTCAATAAATAGTATTTAGAGATCGAAAATATTAAGTATAGCAAAATTTTTAAGGATTTGTATTAGCTGTTATTTCAATTGATTTTGGTTGGGAAGATAAACTGAAGAATTTAATAAATTTTCTGGCAATATAAATAAAGTATTACCTTCTCGTCTAAGGACAATAACTTTTTCTTGAGCAGGAATCATAATATCTTGATCGTCACATTTAGCTCGCCAAGAATTACCTTCATAGAGTACTCTACCAGGCTGACCTGGTAATATTTCTGTTAAAGTTTCTCCTTCCTTGGAATCAGCAATAATAGCTATTTTACGGTGGGGCAACAGATAACGGAAAGCAAAAATAGAAGCTACAGAAAAAATCATCCACAAGGCTACCTGTAAACTCACACTAGGAATTAAGAGGGACACAAGTGCCACAACAAAGGCACTCAGTCCCATCATAAATTCAACAAAAGCCGTGGGCACAAAGAATTCTAAAAAACAAAGTGTTGCCCCAGCTAGTAACCAAAATATAGTTGGATTTAATAGCACGGATAAATAGGATCAGTGAGATTAAAGAAGTTATCAGCGGTTAGTATTTAACAAAATTAGCAAAAGCATTTTTTTTTAGGCTAAACAGGAGATTTCAACCCTGTCTAAAACATCTAGTACAAAAGTTAACAGGGATTTTCACCCATAGCTGCTCAAAGTCGAACATTCCGGTATGGAGGCATTAATAACTGTTTGGTTTTCACTAATTATTTTTGTGGACAACTTGTGCAGATTCATTTGTTTCTTAAGTGGCTTAGGAGCATCAACTTTTTCAGCATATAGGGAACCCTAGTATTTTTTTTTAGTCTGAATACTGGCTTTAAACCCATTTATTTTGTGCCTCAAAAACCTTAAATGCTACTAATAAATAGTATAATAGTATATTTATAAAACCAAAACAAATAAAAGTTAGCCTATAGGGGTAAGGCTTCAAACCCAATAATTTTTCGGTAAGATTGATCAAGGCAAGTTCTATTTTAATATATCTTTGCGCTTTGACCTTAAAAAAGTCCTCTGAAAACCTCCTAAGTAATTTATTTATTAAAAGCAAAAAAACAATACCAACACGAAAATTATCAAATTAATTTTTAAATAGTAAAACTTTTGACTTCATAAAGAGTAAATTGTATTACTTTTGATTTTTGACTTAATTCCCAACTATGATTAATTCTGCGCCAATAATTCATTGTCCAAATATTAATTGTTCTAGTGTTTCTCACTCTTGGGATCAGGAAGAGTGTGAAGCTTGCCAAACTAAATTAATCTATCGCTATTTATGGGCAGTTGCTCCAAAAGTCGAGATTTCTGTAGGGGAGTTATTGGGCGATCGCTACTATGTTGTAGCTCCACAAGTTTGGCTAGATACGAAGCCTGGTGAACCTCCATTTATGCACGAGGAATTTCCAGATTATATTATGCCTTATCTACGCTTATATCCTGAGAGGCTTCATACACCAGATGTATATGGTTTTTATCAGTATGGAGAAGAAACATATCCTACAGATATTCTATTATTAGATAATGTTCCTCTGGACTCTAAAGGTAATTTGCTTCCTAGTCTTGTAGAAGCTTGGCCCACAGCAAGTCCTGTACGTCAGGTCTACTGGTTGTGGCAAATGATGCAATTATGGAAACCTCTATCAGAAGAGCGTGTAGCTTTTAGTTTATTGACCAATAATTTACGGGTGGAAGATTGGCGATTACGATTGTTAGAGTTAAACCTAGAAACCCGTAAAACTAAACTTAGAGATTTTAAGATTTTTTGGTCAAATTTGCTTCCGACAGCTCATCCTAACGTTCAACAACCATTGACAGAGATTTGTCATATGATTAGTGATATTGGGGAATCTTTAGAGGCGATCGCTCCGAAATTAAACCAACTACTATTAGAACAGGCAGCCAAATTACCATTAAAATCCGATATCATGGGGGCGACGGATACAGGTCCCGTGCGTATGCATAATGAAGACTGTTGTTATCCTACAGAAGAGGACTTAAATAGTAATCAACTAGTGCCCAATTTAGCAATAATTTGTGATGGAGTGGGTGGCCATGATGGCGGAGAGGTAGCTAGTCAACTTGCAGTACAATCAATAAAAAAATTAGTTCAAAATTTATTAATAGAGGTAGAGCAACAAGAGGAGTTAACATCCCCAAACTTAGTCAATAAACAACTAGAGGAAATTATTCGGGTAGTCAATAATATGATTGCTACGGAGAATGATGAACAAGGAAGAGAGTCTCGACAGCGCATGGGTACAACACTAGCCATGGCATTACAGTTACCCCAACAGGTGAAACCTTCCCCAGAATCTAGTCCAAATAATGCCCATGAGTTATATATAGTTCATGTGGGAGATAGTCGTGCTTATTGGTTAAGTAGAAATACTTGTCAGTTGTTGACTGTGGATGATAATGTTGCTTCTAGAGAAGTTGGTTTGGGTCATTGTTTGTATTGGCAGGGTTTAAAACGTCGTGATGGTGGTGCCTTGACTCAGGCTTTGGGTACAAGAGATGGGGAGTTTATTTATCCTACTATTCAAAGATTTTTGATCGAACAAGAGGGGATATTACTTTTATGTTCCGATGGCCTGAGTGATAATAATTGGGTTGAGAATTCTTGGGCTGAATATGCTTCTAAAGTTTTCCAGGGTGAAATTTCTCTAAAACAGGGGGTAGAGTCTTTAATTGAGCTGGCGAATCATAAAAATGGTCATGATAATACTTCGGTGGTGCTTGTCCACTATCGTCTTTCTCCAGAGAAGTTAATCTTATCTAATATTCCTACAGTAACAACTCCAGAAAAGGAAATTTTAATGACAGAATTGTCTGAGGCTTCTAAAGAGCTTCTTTACAATAATGATGAAGAAGTATCAGAAGCTGAGTCTGAATTTCAGTTGGAACCTGTCCAAAATTTTTTCTGGTTAAAACCCTGGATGTGTATGATGGGTGTCTTATTTATCTTGTTGGTGGGGGCAATTATATCGGTATGGCGCAATTGGGAAAATTTTCAGTCAACTCCTAGGGATAGTCCTGCACCTTGGGAGAGTCCTATGAGACCTGAGCCTTCAGAAACTAGAATTTCTCCTAGTTCTTAATCCTTATTTGAGGGTTTTTAACAGTAAGTTTTATGCAAAAATAAGAAAATTGTTAAATAAGCTTGTAATTTCTTCTTGGAGTTGCATAAAAATTTATCAGAGAGAATAGTAGAAGGTTTTATATGAAATTAGGCGATCGTGTTCGCGTTAATAGTTCTGTTGTTGTTTACATTCATCCTGAACATAAAGGACAACCATTTGATATTAAAGATCACGAAGGAGAAGTGATTAATATTATCAATGAATGGAAAGGTAGACCAGTTAGTGCGAATTTACCAATTCTTGTCAAATTTACAAAATTTAAAGTTCATCTTAAGGAGGAGGAGTTAGAAATAATCTCATAAGTTGAGGTGAATACTAATGGGGTTTATGTAGGGCTGTCCCCATTTATTGATTTATTTGTTTATTTATTTATTTATTGAATAGATTATAGAGGTTATATTTGAGTTGTAGCAACTTGATAAATTCTTGCTACAAATATTTAGGGTTTGATCTTCTTTATCTTTTTCAGGAGTAGGAGAATAGGGAGGTGGGTAGGGACGTTGCATGCAACGTCCTATAGAAAAACAGGGAATTTATAGAAGAGGTAGTTGAATGTATTTTTTCCTTGTGGCCTTTTTCAGTGATCTCCCCAAAATATTATTTTTTAAAGCTCTAGAGCGCCAAAAATAGATGTTTGTTGGGAATCCAGCAATGCTAAAATCTCTATATTTCAATGCTTTTATCTTTCATCAGCAAGCCCTACTTAGGCTGCTTCTAGTGCTTATTCATAGCACAATATGATTCAGTTAAGGATTTTTTTTGAAGTTCTGCAAAATTTAAAGGCTCATAATTCTGGTTCTATTGTTTAGTTGCAAATTTTAGTAATATTATTTTTGTCTGACTTCTTTTTGGTTTAAACTCAGATTCTTTAATTTAAAGTGTAGTGCAAAAATACCGTAAGAAAAGGAGCACGATTAATTAAGTATTAATACTGAAAGTCAGGATAAGTTGGCGCAAGTAAAATACATAAAAAAAATAGTTGGCAAATGGCTAATAAAAGTCCCTGGAGGCTAAAATTTGATGGAAAAATTCACTCTTGGAAGAGGGGAGCGATCGCCTATCACCAATTTCAGATTTTCTGGCATTTAGCTATTTACAACTGTCCAGACCCAAATTTGTTTTTTTTTGAGGTTACACAAACTTTTTTATTGATCAAGGGTAAGCAGTTTCAGGAGCTCAAAGTTCTCTAGTTTGAATATATGCTTGGTGCAAGCTGTACCCAGTTAAGCAGGGTCCAAGGGGTTAAGTCATTAGCGAGCTCTAAATATTCTAATATAGTTATTTTAAATAGATGATTAGCAACATTTTACACCTAGATGTAATTTACGCGATGTTCTATGTTTACCAAAATCTATGAGTTTTGGTTTTCTATTTACGAACAGGAGTAAGTTTTAACGCCTGTCTGTAGAATATACTGCGGTGGGAAAAACTTGGTATCATTAGTCTAACTGGTATCACAATATTTAACTTTCTCAAATTACGGGATACGTTACTATGGTTTGGCACAGGTAAATCTAGTTTCCTCAAGTCAGATAAAAATTATCCTTTGTGTTTGTCCTCATGCTGCTATCAAGTAGAAATTCCATAACCCAGTTGCTGTTAGGATTAAGATTAATTTGTGCTCAAAATTATCTTGATGACTATGTTAAATTTAACTAATAGCTCTATAACGCTTGATGCCTGCAAACGCATTTTCATATACTCACCTTGGCTCTTCTTAATTTCTGATTCTCCAATTATTGTTTTACTTTAGGTTTTTTATGGGTAATACAGATGTTTTCATATTAGTTTTGGAGACCTTGGAAACCACTTATAAGTTCTATCCAAATCTTCACAGGCATATCTCTTTCAGAGGAAGCTGGGTAGTCTGAAGGAGTTATCGTTGCAGAAACAGAATGTAAGTTTCCATTAATTCCGCTTCAGGCGAAACTGGGGATAAACGTTAAAGGTGATTATTTTGATCCGTATTTAGAGGACAGGTTTCCATTAATTCCGCTTCAGGCAAAGCTGGGGGGGAACCAAAAAGGAGGCAGGTGCTTAACGTTTCTATTAATTCCGCTTCAGGCAAAGCTGGGGCGGAGTATAATTAGCCTATTCAGGGAGTTGATAGAATATTTCCAATTAATTCCGCTTTAGGTGAAGCTGGGGGGATCTACGATTTTAAAACACAACACAGCAATACTTTCAGACCCCCAAATATACTCACTCCTTTGATAAAAAAGTCAATATAGCAGTTTTTACTAAAATAATAGCCCTCAAATCCAATCCCAGTATGGGAAAAACGCAAGTCAACGAGATAATCAGAGTTTCAGCAATTCTGGGATGTGAGTATGTCAGGTTTTCATGAAGATAAAAAAACTACTCTAAATTACTTCTAATAAGCTATAAATTACTAAAAAGATATTGCCATTTATTTTTTAAATTTATTTATACTATAAAACTTACTTTTTATCTGACCTATAAGAATACGAATTGTCAATCCATAAACAATATATTTTTTGTGGAAAATGGTAATAGAATTTGGGCTAACTTTTTACTTAGAGAAGTAGGAGATACATTGAATTGAATTGTGCATTTACCCCGTTTTTTGCTGAACCTCTATTTTTTTAGTTGCCTGTGCATATTTCTAGTTTGTATAAACCTATTACTATCATTCTGAAATAGATAAATTTTTTAGTTTTGATGATAAGTAATATTAATACTATACCACAAAAAGTCACAGGAGTGACAAGGGTGACAGCCGTGACAAAATCAAAAGTTCCATGATCAGACAAAATTAATAGGAGATATACCTATGAAGACACCAATAGAAGTTATGAGTGCTTTCCAAAGTCTCCAAAATCAATATAAAAATATCTGTATTCCCCATAAAAAAGTGAAGGGAAGACAATTAAGGGAAAAACAAAAATTGGAAAATCAGAAATTAAGAATAGTCAAGGATAGTTGATAAAAATGCGTTCAAGTCCCCCGATGGACGAGGGAGGGTTTCAACCTAATTTTTCGGTAACTTGTTTTATGGATATAATTAATATTAATTACAACTACATTCTCTTAAGAACACTTATCATCAGAATAGTTGCCCAAAAAAATATGTAAATTCAGTATAATATTTTGTATTAAACAAAAAGAGGAAAAAAGTAGGTAGATAGATGGACCCAAAGAGTAGAAGATTTATGATAATGAGTCTTGGCTAATTAGCTATCAAATTATTAGCATATAAAGGTTTTAGCTTCTTAGGATTAAAAAAAAGTGCCAGCTTTTCGATTGTTTAAACTCAAGAAGTTAACCTTTTGATCAGACAATAGCAGAAAAATCATGGGATAAATATATCTAGATACCTCTGAGTTAATTCAATACAGTTCAAATAAGAAAAAAAACTTATAAGGCATGGAACCAAAATTATGGGCTTTTGAGCTAGCATAAATCGGGCAAAAAATCCTTAAATAAAGCGTATTGCTTTATAATTCCTATTTATCCTTACTCTTTAAAAAAAACAAAAAAAAGTAATCCTTAATGAAATATATTCTGGATAAGTTTAAGAGATAAGTTTCTACTTAAAAATTAGATATTAAATAATCACAAAAAATATAATATTATTCCAGAATTTGTCCTATCAGCTTCTAGGAAAAAATTATGAGCAAAACTCATGCTAAATCATCGGAAAAATTGACATTTTTAACTACATTAAATACTAAAAATAATCAAACTATTTCCTCTTCTAAGGGAATTTTTAGCATCTTTTCTGCGTTCCCAGAATATGACCGTGGTAACAGACTGTATGAAATGGGTAGATACGAGTCAGCTATTCCCTACTACGAAAATGCAGTGAAAATAAAGCCAGACTGGGCTATAGGTTGGTTAAAACTAGCTGAGGCCTTATCTAAATTGCAAAAGTATGAACAAGCAGTAGAGGCTTATAAAAGATCCCTATCTCTCAAACAAAACGCTCATCAAGCTTGGCATAGTTATGGAGTTGTATTATCTAATTTAAAGCAGTATGAGCAAGCGATCGCTTGCTTTGACAAAGCAATTAAAATTAATCCAAATGATTATCAATCATGGTTTAATAAAGCAATTATTTTAAGCGAATTAAAACAAGATTTACCTGCGATATACTGCTACAAAGAAGCACTAAAAATACAACCTATGAAGGGAGAAATTTGGTATGGTCAAGGTCAAGCATTATTAAATGTGCAAAAATATGCTGAAGCATTAGCAGCTTATGATTGTGCTGCGAAGCTGCAACCTGATAATTATGATATTTGGTTTAAGAGAGGATTAGCTTTATTTCAAACTCAACGTTATGCAGAAGCAGTTATCAGTTATGGCCACGCTATAGAATTACAACCAGAGAATTATCTAGGTTGGTTTAACTTAGGTATTGCTCAAAGTAAACTACATAAATATCACGATGCAGTCTCTTCTTTTAATAAGGCAATTAAATTAAATCCTGATGATTATGAAGCTTGGTATTATAAAGGATTAGCTTTAAAAAATCATTGGAAAGAAGGAGGAGTTGCTTGTTTAGATAAGGCAATTAATTTTAACCCTAATTTACCAGAAATTTGGATTAGTCGTGGTTATATTTTATTAGATTTATTTAAATATCGTGAGGCATTAGAGTCTTTTAATAAGGCAATTACAATTAACTCTAATTATCCCGAATCTTGGTTAGGTAGAGGTAAAGCATGGATGGCTCTAGGTAAATATAATGAAGCTCTTATTGCTTATGGTAATGCTGTTAGTATTGAGCCATATTTTTTAGAGGCTTGGAATTGTCGAGGTGAAGCATTAGAAAGAGTCCAAAATTATGATCAAGCATTGGCAGCTTATGACAAAGTGATAAAAATGAGTTTTGAGCAAGGAGTTTCTGTTGCTAAAGTAGGTTTACAGAGAGGAGCAGCTTTAGAAAAGTTAGAGCGATATCCTGAAGCAATAGAAGCTTATAATTTGGTAATTGAAAAACAACCAAATAATTTTGATGGTTGGTTAAACCGGGGATTAAACTTAGAAAAAATGGCAAATTATGAAGAAGCTGTTTTGAGTTATAGTCGAGCTATTAGTATATGGCCTAGTAATTATCAAGCTTGGTTACAATTAGCTTTAATGCTGGAAAAATTAGAGAGGTTAGATGAAGCGATCGTTGCCTATAACAAAATCATTTCTTTAAGGCCTGGTAATCATGAAACTTGGTTGAAAAGAGGATTAATTCTGGAAAGATTAGGATATGTTCAAGAAGCTGTTAGTTCTTACAAAATTGTATTAGAAATTAAACCTGACTATCACGAAGCAATTGAAAGAAAAAAACGATTAGAATTAACTGTTTAATTTAATTTTGAGTAGTATTTGAGGCGGTAGATAATCCTTAAATTAGATCAAATCCAGATCATTTATTATAGGTCTGTAGAGTGTACCTTATCTATACAAGTCCATCAATTTAAATATAGATTCGGTTAAAAGCTTCCGTCTATTATTGAGCAGTACCAAACAATAATTGTATAGTCAATAGTAATTTAATGGGGGTATCACTATAGATATTTGATGCTCTCCTACGTCTAGTTTTCTGTTGCTTTACCCAATGTTCTATTACTTCATCATAAGCACCAAAATATAAGACTTCCTCTCTGCTTTAGAGAAGCACCATACTGAGACTAGTTGCTGAGGAACTACTTGTATTTGGACTTCGACTTAACTAATATCTAACCTTGGAGTAGTTTTTTTTCTGCTAAACAATTTTTTTGACCCTATTTACTTTCTTTTCGCAAAAAAGCCGGTCTGCAGCTACTGGAACGTAGTGGAAGGGAGCAATTATCTTCGGTGGGCCAATAGTTTTTCCTATTGTCGCCATGATAACTTTTCCGTAGACTTTGGTGTTGTATCAAAGGTGAAGTAAAGAATACTACAAAAAGGTCTCCCTGATCTTGGTCTTAATTTCCCCTAACTATTCGTCATTAGGAGGAAAAGTCTTCCTATCTTATCAACTTTGAAATTAAACTTCTTTCTTCCTTTTTATTTCTTCCTTTAACTAGAAGCACTTGTATAATAGCGCAGAGCGAGTCGCCAAAATTGAATAGAGGCAAAAAATAATCCGCCTGCTAAAACAAAAGAACCCAATATCCAAGTACTTCCAGCCTTACCTAATATGGTTTGAGCTGGTACAGTAGTTAAAAATGCCACTGGTACTAGAAAAGTGAAGAAGAAACGATAAGCAGTAGGGTAAGCTACTATTGGATATCTTCCTGCTCCTAATAAACCTCTGAGGACTTCTGTTAAGTTATAAATTTTGACAAACCAAATACTGGTAGAGCCCAGGATAAACCAGATACTATAAAGAATAATTATCCCACAGACCATTGGAAGTATGGTAAGCAAATAATTGCTTATTCCTAAACCAAGTTTACTACCGGCATATTCTAAGAGGAACCCGCCAAAAATTATGTCTAGTATTCCCCAGGGAGAAATTGTGCGAGTAGAAAGCAAAAATTGACTACTAATGGGTTTGAGAAGGACAAAATCTAGGGTACCTTCTTGTACCTGCTTCACAATTCGGTTTAAACTAGGAATCAAAAAAGTTGCTGAAAGACCCTGTAAAATGGTAAAAATTGCTAGGATAATTAAAGATTCTTCCCAATTCCAACCTTGAAATTTGTAGCCTGTTCTATAGAATAGAAGTAAACTAAATAAGCTACCTAGTAAACCTCCTATGCTGCTAATGGCTGCGATCATAAAGTTGAAACGGTATTCTAATTCAGCCGCAATAGCTGCACTCCAAAATAATTTTAGTACTTGTAAGTATCGTTTCATTGTGACTTAATTGAAAGTAAAATAATAGCAGCAAGTAAATTGAACCCAATTCTATCTTACTTCTGTCTGTAAGAGGAATTCATAAATTCCCCCTACTATTAATTTTGTTATGTTTTGGACAACAAAATTGGTAACTAGAAAAGTAAGAAATAGTTTTGATCAGATGAGAGAATAGGTAATTAGATCAAATAGTTATTTACAAGAAGTTCTATCAATATATTGATGTGCTTCCTATTTCTTCCTTTTTCTTTCCTTCTAATTAGATGTTAAAAGTACAAAATCAGTTACTTTACCTCCACTATAACTCCGCCAATATTCTGATACTTGAAAAAGCTTTTCGTTTGACTGAATTTGATTCATAATTGGGATAGTTTGTGGGGGATAATTTATTTCTTGGTTAGGTTGATTTTTCCTGAGATTTGCAACTAAGTTTTCCATAAATTCATATCCGTCACAAAAAGCATTTGGAGGTTCACCTATTTGTCCATCTGTATAAGCAACTCCTGCTAGATAAATTATATTTTCATAAAAAGAATGTGAATCCATTTGATATAAGTACCTGCGTAATTTTAAAGGTGATGGTGCGATTAAATAGACATTTTTACAGTCAGGTTCAGCACACATTAATTCATCCCAATTTTTGTAAGATTGTAGGGTTTCTCCTGACTCTAATGTATAACCTAAAGCCAGCTGCATTTCATCTAATAATTCTGTTTCCCAATAATTTTTAGATATTCGTTCAAGCCAATAGTGTATAGTATTATAAAATTCTATGTCTGATAAGGAAAGTAATGCCTCTTTGACAGCATCAGTGTATAGTTTTGTTTTTAATTTCATAGTATTACCCCCTTTTTTTGTTTGTTTAATCGACTTTGACTTAGTTTAATTAATTGGCTTTTCTCAGGTAGATAAGTAGTATTACAAAATTATTTACCTATTTTAATCTTTGCCCTCGTAATTAAAGCAAAGAATTCAGCTTGTATAGATGTGTAATTAATTTTTTAACACCACTTATCCTTCAAGATTAACTATAAATATTTCGCAGTTTTCTGCTTGTATAGGAAGCAGAAAAGGATGATTTTACTTCCTTCTTAAAGAGCTGAGTTATCCTTTGCATGTCTTGTCTATAAGACTGAAAAATTTCCTTCTCACCTGGTTTGTTATTTCCTCTATTTTTTTGTTCTTCTAGAATGACTATTGATGTTGTTTATCCCTACCGATAAACCGATAGGGTTTTGGTATAAATCTCTAGTGAGTCAAGAAACTGTATCATATATGATACTGTTGCTACAATTTTCAACACTCCTCAGACAAGAGGTCCATCTACTATTTTATATTTAGGATGGGATTCAGAGTAGATAATTTATACGCCAAAACTAAAATCCTAGTATATAAATAAATTTTTGTCAATCATTTTTTGAGTTTATCGTATTGATTTTTTATTTGTAATTAATAGATTATGGAATAACTATACAGATCAACAGCTAACTAATAAGTAATAATTAATACCTGTTTCATAAACTTGAAATTTTACTGGTAAATAAATCTATTAAGCTTGAAAGCTAAGAGCTCAAGTTATATTTAGTCTAACTTTAGGAAATTGCTATAAAATGACTATTACCCAACCTATGATCACACTAATAAATTTTTAAAAGATATTACTTCTTGAAAGGCTCAGGTCAAAATATTTCTTGAAGCATCACTTTTTTGGGTGTTGGTAAATTAGGGTATGGTTTTTTCAATAAGCCCAGTTGAACTTCAATACAATTTTCTCGATGTTAATCAATTCATATTCATAAAAATGAAAAAAAAGAAAGGAAAACAATGATTAAGTCTAAATCTATGTTGGTTGTGAGTAGAAGACCTTTTTTAGACTACTATCAAACACAAAGAAGCTATTGAGATGATCTAAAACATGAATTACGTCGATGGCATGGTTTTTTTTGGTCAGTTAAAAGGCATAAGTCCTCTGGCAATTATCAATTGTATAAATAAGTAGGAAAATTATTACAAAAAAGCTTATGAGCTGGAAACAATTGTTCAAGTGGGAGAATTAGAGGAACTAGAAGTCTCTGTGAGATCAAAAAAAAACAAAATTTTGCTCTCAAAAGTTGTAGCTCCTATATGAAAAAGTCATAAAAGGAAGGTTACTTGAAGATCATTGCGTCGAAACCTTCCAACTATTATGGGAAATAGTGGATCTCAAGGAGATGCTACTTTGACGTCACTGATGGCTGGAAAGTTACTCCAAGTTTTCTTCCGGATGGAGTTGTTAGCAAAATTTACATCAGTTGAGTTGAGGGAGAAAACACCAAAGTATGAGATAATCTTGCTTGCTCAAAGAAAAACCCTTTGTTGCTCTAAGTCTGAAATGATGCTGAGAAATTCAGTGAGTCAATAATCTCACTATCTCAAATTTAGAAGTGTTCCTATACCTTATACTGAGAAGACTCAGCAATTTAAGCACGAAACAGCGGTCGCATTTTTTCCTAGTCATATCTTCATTTACCAATGCTTTTTTTTGAATTTGATAATAATATGTGGATGGTTGTTGAAAAATGATGATTTGTTGAGCTTTGACATTTACAACTATTCTCAAATTTACAGTGCTTTTGTTCCCTTATGAGGTATAGTAACAGTAATGAGTAAATTCATAAAATAATTATGTTTCATAGACGATCGCTAAAGTTAAAATAATAATTTGGTGATATTGCTTATCTACACCTTTACTAATAAAGATTATTTTTTTTTACAAACGGTCAAGTTTTCACTGAGTGAATATCTTTACCTCTCCATCTCATAATAGTTTTCAGTTGCTTCTTACCCCGTGAGCTTACAAATTCAAACCAAAAACTGAGTTTATTGCTATAAGTATGATTTTTCACGACTCTTGGGAAAGTTGTTGTTATAAAACGATCCTAATAAAGATAAAAAAGATCATTTTGTTACAAATACTTGAGGACAGTTATAGTAAATTAAGATTCTAAGCCATTCTAAAGTATCAATGATTATGAATACTCAAAACCATAACATTTTGACTCAAGAAGAACAAAGACTGGAAGCAGATCTTAACCATAAAGCATACTGGCAACGTTGGGGACCTTATTTGAGTGAGAGACAATGGGGAACAGTACGGGAAGACTATAGCGAAGATGGTTCTGCTTGGGATTATTTTTCCCACGAACAATCTCATTATCGTGCTTATAGATGGGGAGAGGATGGTATTTGTGGTATTTCTGATAATCATCAACGACTGTGTTTTGCGATCGCTCTTTGGAATGGCGAAGATCTAATGCTCAAAGAACGACTTTTTGGTTTAACTGGCACTCAAGGAAATCATGGTGAAGATGTCAAAGAGTATTATTTTTATTTAGATAATACCCCCAGCCATAGTTATATGAAGGCACTTTATAAGTATCCCCAAGCTGCTTTTCCCTATACTGAGTTATTAACAGAAAATCAACAGCGCGATGGTAAGTCTTTAGAATATGAATTGCTTGATACTGGAGTCTTTGCTGAAAATCGTTATTTTGATGTCTTTGTTGAATATGCTAAAGCTACAGCGGAAGATATTCTGATTAAAATTACAGTAAATAACTTAGCTTCAGAAACTAAAACGTTACACTTATTACCCACTCTCTGGTTTAGAAATACTTGGTCTTGGACTCAAGATTCAGAGAAGCCTATCCTCAAAAAAATTAATCATGGTCTCGTTGAAGCTAACCACCCTACTTTAGGTAAAAGGTGGCTTTATTTTTCGGAAACTATGGAACTATTTTTTACTGAGAATGAAACAAATGCACAACGTTTATCTGGAGAAAAAAATACTTCTCCTTATGTGAAAGATGGCATCAATAATTATTTAGTAAATGGTCAAAAAGATGCTATTAATCCTAATATGTCTGGCACAAAGTTTGCTCCACATTATCTTTTAGAACTAAAACCAGGTGAAACTAAAACTATTAAATTAAGACTTGCTAATTCTTCAGAAATTAGACAACCATTTGATGCCAAGTTTGACGATACTTTTCAAAGAAGAATTCAGGAAGCAGATGAATTTTATCAGAGGATTTCTCCCTGTAAAATGAAGGATGAATTGCGAAATATTCAGCGTCAAGCTTTTGCTGGATTATTATGGACAAAACAATATTATCATTATGTTGTAGAAGATTGGTTAAAAGGGGATTTTCAAGAGCCGTCAATATTAGAAAATAGGAAAAATATTAGAAATTCTGAGTGGATTCATCTATTTAATGATGATATAATTTCTATGCCTGACAAATGGGAATATCCTTGGTATGCTGTTTGGGATTTAGCCTTTCATACTATACCTTTAGCAATAATTGATCCTAATTTTGCTAAACATCAATTAGACTTAATTACTAGGGAATGGTATATGCACCCCAACGGTCAATTACCAGCTTATGAATGGAATTTTAATGATGTCAATCCTCCGGTTCATGCTTGGGGAACTTGGAGAGTTTATCAGATAGAAAAAGAAGTTTATGGTCGCCAGGATAGAAAGTTTCTCGAAAGAGTATTTCAAAAGCTTTTACTCAATTTTACTTGGTGGGTTAACCAGAAAGATATTGAGGGAAATAATGTTTTTGAAGGAGGCTTTTTAGGATTAGATAATATTGGGGTATTTAACCGGAGTTCTGAACTACCAACTGGAGGGCATATTGAACAATCAGATGGTACAAGTTGGATGGCAATGTTTTGTTTGGATATGTTAAAAATTGCTCTGGAACTTGCCCTCGAAAATGATGTTTATGAAGATATTGCGTCTAAGTTTTTTGAGCATTTTCTCTACATTGTAGATGCCATGAATCATTTAGGTCCTGGTGGTACTCAACTTTGGGACGAAACTGATAATTTTTATTATGATGTTTTGCATGAACCAGGAAAGGAAGATATACACTTAAAAGTTCGTTCTATAGTAGGATTAATACCATTATTTGCTGTAGCAATTATTGACTCAGAAACTTTGCAAAAATTACCGAAATTCAAAAAAAGAGTCAACTGGTTTATGCAAAATAGAGTTGATCTTAGTGCTAATATTGCTTGTCTGGAAGCTTGTGGAATTGAATCAGAACGCTTACTCGCTATTGTTAGTCCGGAAAGGCTGAAAATTATCCTGGAAAAAATGTTAGATGAAAATGAGTTTTTTAGTGATTATGGCGTTCGTTCTTTGTCTCGTTACCATGCGGAAAATCCTTATATTTTTTATGCTGATGAAGATGAATACAGAGTAGATTATGAACCTGCTGAATCTGTTAGTGCAATGTTTGGAGGAAACTCTAATTGGCGAGGTCCTATATGGTTTCCAATCAATCATTTAATGATAGAGTCTCTGCAAAGGTTTCATAATTATTTAGGTGATGATTTTCGGGTAGAATGTCCGACTGGTTCTGGTCAGATGATGAATTTGTGGGAAGTATCATTAGAAATTGAAGCGAGACTAATTAACATTTTCCTTAAAGATAAAAATGGAAAACGTCCGGTTTATGGAGATACGGAAATGTTCCAAAATGACGATCACTGGCAAGATTTAATTCTGTTTTATGAATATTTTCATGGTGATAAGGGTGCGGGTTTAGGTGCAAATCATCAGACTGGTTGGACTGGTTTGGTGGCGAAATTGATTCAGCAGCGGAGTGAGTATAGTTGTGAGATTTAGTTGTCTTGCTGGTTGATCTTAAGTCTCTGTAGATTCCTAATTATGGGATTTTGGGCAGGTAGAGAGGCCGGGAGATGTGTTTTTGGGAAAGATGGAGATATGAGGCTAACTACTAAAGCCGAATAATACCAATTCCCAAAAATAATTCTCTACTTAGGTTGGATTTCAATTGTTAAGTAATTAATACCAAGGGTGAAAAAATAATGTTACCAATTGTAAGGAGGATAAAAAGATTTTAGAGGGGATTTTTGTTTGAAAAAAAAGATGATTTCAGATAAAAAATGGTATTAAAGCTATTAATTATGATTCCTGATTTCTGAGATATAATTTATAAAAAATTTTCTCCAAATTTGTAGCAAACATTTATCAAGTTGATGTCACAAAAATTGAGTTACTTTTTTGATAATTATTAGCTAGAAGTTTATCAATTATTTTTATGTTGATCTCTCTCTTCATGAATAGGGAGGTTACATACAATCTCTCTACCTAGGCTTAATTAGTTTTTTCTCAGCGTCTAAAGAAATCTAGAAACTAAAAAATTTAATTGTTGTTAAATTGCAGGAAAGTTTTAATAATTATCTTCAGCTAGGAGAAAAAAATATGATAAAAACTAACTTACTTCAGATAATGGCTGTTAATATTCAAACTTAAATTAACATGAACATTAGTCACGAATGATTTGTTTTTTCAGTAGGGTTTAACCAATATTTATATTAAAAAATAATGGCTACAGAAGAATTAATTATTCTGGTACAGATAGGAAGTAATACAGTTAGAGAAAATTTAGGTATTGAAACACGATATATAATATAGATATAATTTAGTTACAGATTTATCGGAGTTAAATATCTAATAATCCGTATTTTTTTTGGATGCTTAATAGTTTTACCCTAGCTTCTCCAGCATTATCTGCTAAATCAGCAAATTCTAAGAAACGTTTTAACTCCTTTTTGAGTAAATTTCGTTCTATTGCTAAGGTACTTCTACCCATATCTGGAGGCAAAACAATCATATCAAATAAAGTTGCCCTTTCTTTACTAGAATGAGGTCGTAAAATTCTACCTCTTCTCTGAATAAATTGTCGGGGGTTTTGACTGCTTGCTAAAATAACTGCATTTTTAATTGCTGGTATATCTATTCCTTCATCTAAACAACGAATTGCTACTAAACCTTGTAATTCTCCATTTTCAAATTGTTTTCTTAACTTTTCTCTTGTTTTAATCGAAGTTTCAGAGGTATAAGTATTAACACGATAACCTAATTCTGATCCTAATACTTTTACTACTGCTTCCATTTGTCGTAAATTTGAAATATTGTTTTTTTCTACCCATCCATCTCCACAATAAAATAAGGTATGAGTTGTTTGTAAACGATTTAGCATTAATTTTTTTAATGCCGTCAATTTGTTTTTTGCAGAAGCAATTAATCGAGAACGCTGCATTAATAAAGCTGTTAAATCTTCTTTCTCTATTTTTACGTTTCTTTTTTCTGACAATAATAATGCCCAACCAATTTTAGAGGTTAGTTTGACATAATCTCGACTTTCTGATTCAGTCAACTCTACTAAAATTGGATAATAAAGATAACGAGCTAAAGCACCTTGTTGAATGGCATTAGCTAAAGTTAGTTCTGGTTGCAATACTTGACCAAAATAATCTAAAATTGCTGTAGTTCCTTGGCTGTCAAAATATCTTTCTGGGGTAGCTGATAGGGCGAGTCTTAAGCCAAAATTTTTTGGTAAGCTTTTCTCTAATTTTGGGGAACCTAAATGATGAGCTTCATCGCCAATAATTAAAGTTTTTTCAGGAAAATATTTAAGCTGAGATTGAAAACTATCTGAGATAAAAGTAGAGTTAGTAGTAATAATAGAAATAAATTTTTTATTACCAGAGTGAATGTTATAAAGTATGGTAGAAAGTTGATTTTGCCAAGCATTTACATTCTCAAAAGCTAGAATTGGTTGGAAGGCAAATTTTTCACATTCTCTTCCCCATTGAGTTACTAAGTGACGATAAGGACAGACTACTATTAATACTTGTAAGCTAATTTTTTGATAAAGTTGAGTAGCGATCGCTAAAGCAGTTATTGTTTTACCAGTACCAGTTGCCATCTTTAAAATGCCCCTACCTCGATTAGCAAACCAATTATTAATAGCTTGTTCCTGATAGGGTCGTAATGTTAAATGAGATGGCATTCTAGGAATTCCTAAATTTTCTACTAAAATATTCACTTTTGCTACTTTTATATACACTACTTTTTGATAAATTAAATCTATTGCTAGCCGTCAATTAGTAATAGTTTTTACTCTTACTTTATGATAATTAAATAAATTTACTAAATAATATTTTATAAGCTTCTTCAGAATTAGTATACTAATTATAAGTTATATCAAAAAAAAGTATCATATATAGTAAAATATGGTAAGCTAAGTAATTGTACTTTTCCATGATACATCGTTTATCTTAAAAATTATTTAGGGTTAGTATACTAGTGATTTATTAATCTTTTCAAAAAAGACCACTTTCCCAACTTTTCCTAATAAGGTGCGTGGGAGTTAATAAGACTTTATATTCGTAATAAAGAGCTTTGGATAGATATTTTTTATGAATTGAAAAATAGTTTTTTAGATATACACGGATTACCAATCTATTTTATTAGATATAACTCTGTACTTCACTAGTATAATAGCTGATTTATAACGTACATTTTAAGAGTCTAGATTCTATGCTATATTTAGATTTCGTGAGTTATATTTTTTTCCAAAATTACTAAAATATAGGTAATATCAGACTTTAAGCTAAGTTTACAAATCAGATTTAAGAATTGCTATATTGATTAATTATTTGGAACTGAACGTAAGTAGAATGATTAACCATCTATAGCAGCAATTCCAGATAGTTTGTGACAGATATATAGCAGTCCTGAGTATATCTTAACAGATATAATAGTAATAATAAATATCTCCAGTCAAAAGATAAAAAATTGATTTTTGAGATTAAGCTAAATAATTTTATACTTTAGACATACATAGTCTAAATAAATAAAAAGAGTCTTAGCTATAAAAGTGATTTTTTATGGAAATATTTACATAAAGTAAAAAAATATTACAAAAAATTCTTAAATGTTTCTCACAGTTTATGGTGTGAAATTAAAAAAATCAGTACTGTTTCATGATTTAGAAAGTTTAAGGCTTCAATATTAAGGAATAAAAGTTTGCTTAAAGGCTGAATAAAAAAATCAAATAATTGATTGCTTGAAAGAAAAAGATTATCTGCAATTATCAGATTTACTAAACTATTTACAGAACCAATATAACGTGGTTTTACTAATATCATCTGCTATGGGGAGACTTTGAGCGGTTGTGGTTGGGGAAGAATAGATAAAATAATAAAAATTCTACTCAAAACTTCAAATTAAAGGCCTACTTATTATGGTGTATTAGACTATTAAAACAAAAAAAATATTTTTCAATCAAAGAACTATAAAGACTGAAAATACTATAAAATTGGTTAAGTATTTAATGCTTATCTTTATTTATAAAGTTATTTGTTGAAAATTTATAAAGTAGAAAAAAACATGACTAAAACAGGACTATTTGTTGGATTAATTACCTTAGATTTAGTTTATCTCACAGCAACTTATCCCGATAATAATCAAAAAGTTGTTGCTGCTAATTATGCTGTTACTGCCGGAGGTCCTGCCACAAATGCAGCAGTAACATTTAGCTACTTTAATAATCAAACAACTCTTATCGGTGTGTTAGGAAATCATCCGATAACTCATCTAATTAAAGCAGATTTAGAAAAGCATAATGTGAGAATACAAGACTTAGATAAAAATCGTTCTGAACCACCACCAGTTTCATCAATAATTACTACTCAAGATACAGGCGATCGTGCTGTTATTTCTATCAATGCTACTAAGTCTCAAATCTCAAAAGAATTAATTAGCTCAGAAATTCTTCACAACATTGATATTGTCTTAATTGACGGTCATCAAATGGCAGCAAGTCTAGAAATTGCTCAACTTGCTAAGTCAAAAAATATTCCTATTGTTATAGATGGAGGTAGTTGGAAACTAGGGTTTGAGGAAATTTTACCTTTTGTTGATTATGCTATTTGTTCGGCTAATTTTTATCCTCCTAATTGTGAAAGTCAAGAGGAAGTTTTTGAATATTTAGCAAGTCAAAATATCCGGCATATTGCCATAACCCAAGGGGAAAAATCTATCAAATATTTGAATAAGGGTAAGTTTGGTAATATAGCAATTCCCAAAGTTAATGTTGTTGATACTTTAGGTGCAGGTGATATTTTTCATGGAGCATTTTGTCACTATAT
Source organism: Trichodesmium erythraeum GBRTRLIN201 (assembly GCA_018457135.1). Classification (GTDB taxonomy): domain Bacteria; phylum Cyanobacteriota; class Cyanobacteriia; order Cyanobacteriales; family Microcoleaceae; genus Trichodesmium; species Trichodesmium erythraeum. The sequence continues at coordinate 47,078 of JAGGDU010000052.1, forward strand.
TTTTGATGGAGAATTTACAGAAGCTTTGAGAAATGCTGCTAATATTGCTGCTCATTCTTGTCAATATTTCGGTACTAGGAATTTATTTTTGGTAGGGGAAAATCCGGATTTATCTCAGGATTAAAGCTTTACTATGAACTTTAATTATAATAGGTTGAGCACGTCTATTTTCTAATGGGGTGAGGGTTGTTGCAGGTCAGCAGGTCAGCACGGATAAATGCCTTGGTCACCATGGAGGTAGTAGTAAGAATTGTCTTCTGATTTTTTGGTCTAGATATACCCAAAATCCTCTATTCTGATACTTTTAAAAAGCCCGAAATTTGGCTATGAGCATAATTTATGTTAATGCTTTGAGAATTAATTACCAAGCCTTCACTATTGAACTGGATATAATATAAATTTAAATGGTAGAGCTTAATATCACAAATTCAGCAACTCAAGTTAATTATTGTTATTTAAAGCCAGAATATGAACAACTTAAACGAATATCTAACAGCAATTCAAACACTATTAAAGAATAGTGATTTTTGGCAAAAGGTTGCTATTGCTATTATCTCTGCTTTTTCAGTAGCTCTATTTAATTATTTCTCATCAAACAAGCAACGTCAAGACCAAGCTATGGAGCTTTCCTATACAACAAATATATTGAGTATTTTAGAATTCAAAAAAGATATAGACCAGAAAAATATTAGTATCCTTTATGGTGAAGATTATGAAGTTGTAGATTTGTATGTCATCTCTTGCGACATTGAAAATACTGGTAAAAAAGTAATTAAAAATCAAGAAATTACTTTTGAGTTTATTTCTACAAATGTTGGAGTTTTAGAACAATTTTTTGAACCACCTTTGAATGATAATGCAATGGGTATAGAGGAAATTGAGATAGAGGATATTAAGCAAGGTGAAGTAAAAAAAAGGTATTTAATAAGAGAAATTTTACCTAAACGTAAAGTAGGATTTCGATTTTTGTCGGGAAGGCAAACTCAGGAGGATGAAGTACCAAAATTGTTTTGCTCTATTCAAGATATTAGTAAAGTTGAACTCATTCCAAGAACATATAAAGGAGAGAGGGATGAAATTGCTATAATTATGAATTTGTTATCTCAGTTTTTGATGATTTATACTAATAAAAATTAGGCAATTATTAGTCGCACTAAACCATATATTTTTAAAATTACTTTTTGATAATTATTATATTTTAATCTGAATCTTTCTTGAGAAATTATAAATATTTTAATTAATCTTATTACATGTTCTACAAATATTCTTTTTTTGGCTTTATTCTTGATTTTATTCTTTAATTTCTGGTAGCATTTCTTTTTTTCTTGGTTTCTTTTTTGGTGTAGTAGTTCTTTCTACTCCTTCATCAGCTTTATCTCCTTAAAATTTTTGTTTTTTATCAAATTTATCCGGTTTTTTATTAATATTCTTAAATCACTTATTGGACCTTTTTCTCCTATTATTACATCCACTATTTCTGTTCCTTTTGGCGTCGTTATTATTTGATTTTTCAAAGTATAACTTTTCTTTTTTAATATTTGATATTTTTCTTAGTTTTTATATTTACCTGGTTTTTTATACCTAGTTCTGTACTATCTACAATTAATTATAATTCTGTTAATATCTCCTTTACCCATTCCAAT